>CACPLG010000018.1 GCA_902634775.1 uncultured Pelagibacteraceae bacterium | reverse complement strand
CATTAAAAGATTAGAAGAAGCCGAAAAAAGAGATCATAGAAAACTTGGTAAAGAAATGGACTTATTCCATTTTAGAGAAGAAAGTCCAGGTGCAGTATTTTGGCATCAAAGAGGATGGACATTGTTTCAAAAACTTATCGATTACATGAGAAAAAAACAAAATGAAGCAGGTTATAAAGAAATTAACACTCCAGAAGTTTTAGATAGATCTTTGTGGGAAAAATCTGGTCACTGGGAAAAATTTGGTGCACACATGTATACTTCTGAAACTCCAGATGAAAAAATATTTGCAATAAAACCCATGAATTGTCCAGGATGTGTCCAAGTATTCAATCAAGGTTTAAAAAGTTATAGAGACCTACCTTATAAAATGTCTGAATTTGGAAAAGTTCATAGATATGAACCATCAGGAGCATTACATGGTTTGTTAAGAGTAAGAGCATTTACTCAAGATGATGCGCATATCTTTTGTACAGAGGATCAAATTACAGAAGAGTCTCTTTCAGTTACAAATCTTATTTTAAATATTTATAAAGATCTTGGATTTGAAAATGTGATCCTAAAATATTCTGATAGACCAGACCTCAGAGTTGGAGAGGATGAAGTTTGGGACAAAGCTGAAAAAGCTCTTTTGGAAGCAGTCAAAGCTACAAAACTAGAATACAGTATCAATAAAGGAGAAGGTGCATTTTATGGTCCAAAAATTGAGTTTGTTTTAAGAGATGCAATTGGAAGAGATTGGCAATGCGGAACTCTTCAAGTTGACTTAAATTTACCAGGAAGGCTTGGCGCATCTTTTGTTGATAAAGATGGATCAAAAAAAGTTCCAGTAATGTTGCATCGAGCTTTATTTGGTTCTCTTGAAAGATTTATAGGAATATTAATTGAGAATTACTCCGGAAAACTTCCGTTCTGGATAAGCCCATCACAAATAATGGTAATACCAGTTTCTGAAGACTTTAATGATTATTCTGTTGAAGTTAACAGAAAGCTTATAGCATCTGGTTTAAATTCAGAAGTTGATTTGAAAAATCACAATTTAAATTACAAAATAAGGGAACATTCATTATCAAAGGTTCCAATACTATTAATTTGTGGAAAAAAAGAAGTTGACAGCAATAGTGTAACTATTAGACAATTGGACTCTACAAAACAAGAAAACATGGAACTAAAAAAATTTATTAATCACTATCAAGCTTTAAACAAAGCTCCATCATTATAAGTGGCAGACTTCAAACAAAACTATTTCCAAAGGCGAACGAGGGATCGAGGTCCTCGCTCAAATAACAGAATTATGTCTCAAGAGGTCCAGGTAATTTCAAGTGATGGAAAAAATTTGGGTATACTAAATACTCAAGAAGCAATTAACATGGCTAAAAATGAAGGGCTTGATCTAATTGAGATCGCTCAAAATGCTAAACCTCCTGTCTGTAAAATTATGGATATGGGTAAGTTCAAGTATGATGCTCAAAAAAAAGCTAATAAAGCAAAGAAGAAACAAAAAAAAGTTGAACTTAAAGAAATAAAACTTAGACCAGTAACTGAAATTCATGATTACTCATTTAAAATTAAAAATGCTCAAAAATTTTTGAGCAAAGGTGACAAAGTAAAATTTACTATTAAATTTAAAGGGAGAGAATTACAACATACTAATCTTGGACATGAATTAATGGATAAGATTAAGACCGATATAGAAAAACTTGGAAAAGTAGAGTTACAGCCTAAATTTGAAGGCAAACAGATGATAATGGTCATACAACCAATTTAATTATTCTTGTAAATTTATCATTATATTTGTATAACCCCCTTCATTATGCCAAAGTTAAAAACAAAAAGTTCAGCAAAAAAAAGATTTAAGATTTCTGCAAGAGGAAAAGTAATTATGCCTCAAGCTGGAAAAAGACACGGTATGATCAAGAGAACAAATTCACAAATTAGAAAACAACGAGGAACAACTGTAATGTCTAAACAGGATGGCAAAATAGTAAAATCATACATGCCATATAGTTTGAGAGGATAAAATGCCGAGAGTAAAAAGAGGAGTTACAAGTAGAGCTAAACATAAAAAAGTTCTTAAAGCTGTAAAAGGTCAGTGGGGCAGGAGAAAGAATACTATAAGAGTTGCAAGACAAGCGATGGAAAAGTCG
>CACPLG010000017.1 GCA_902634775.1 uncultured Pelagibacteraceae bacterium | reverse complement strand
CTGCTTTAAATACTCCCGAAGATCATCCAGCAAAAGATATGCATGATACATTTTATTTAGATGAGAATATGAAGACTTTACTTAGAACTCACACCTCTCCCGTTCAAGTTCGCACGATGCTAAAAGGGAAACCTCCTTTTAAAATAATTGCACCTGGAAGAACGTATCGAAGTGATAGTGATCAAACTCACACACCAATGTTTCATCAATTAGAAGGTCTACACATAGATAAAAATATTAATATGGGTCATCTTAAAGGGTGTTTAAACTATTTTATAAAAGAATTTTTTGAAGTGGATAAAATTAAGATGAGGTTTAGACCTAGTCACTTTCCATTTACAGAGCCTTCGGCTGAGGTAGATATTGGTTATAGAATTGAAAAAAATAAAATTATTATTGGAGAAGGCGATAAATGGCTAGAGGTTCTTGGATGTGGAATGGTGCATCCAAATGTTTTAAAAAACTGTAAGGTCGACCCAAAAATTTATCAAGGTTTTGCTTTTGGTATTGGTATCGATAGATTAGCAATGCTTAAATACGGAATTAATGATTTAAGATCTTTTTTTGAATGTGATTATAGATGGTTAAATTATTATGGTTTTGATCCTTTAGATGTTCCAACAAACTATAGAGGTTTGAGCAAATGAAATTCACTAAAGATTGGCTTGATGTTCACTTAAAAACAAACAAAAGTGAGTCTCAAATTATCCAAAAATTAAATAATATTGGCCTAGAGGTAGAAAAGGTAGAACCAGTCAAAAATGAACTTAGTGAATTTATTGTAGCGAAAATAGTAAAAGCAAACAAACATCCTAATGCTGACCGGCTTAAGTTATGTGATGTGGATATTGGAAAAAAAGAAATTCTTAAAGTTGTGTGTGGCGCTCCTAATGCAAGAGATGGACTTTTGACAATTTACGCACCGCCGGGTTCAGTAATTCCAAAAAATGGGATGAAATTAGAAGTTTCAAAGATCAGAGGAGAAACCTCTTACGGGATGCTTTGTTCTGAATCAGAGTTGAAACTTTCTAATGAGAGCGAAGGAATAATAGATCTAAATGATAAATATAAAACAAAAATTGGAAAATCTTTTTTTGATGAAAAAAAAGGAAAAAATGTAATTGAATTATCAATTACCCCAAATAGACCAGACTGCCTAGGTGTGAGAGGTATAGCGAGAGACTTGTCAGCCTCTAACTTTGGAAAACTAAAAGAACCAAGAAAAAGCAAAGTTAAAAAGAACATTAAACATAATTTAAAGATAAAGATTGAAAAAAATAAAAATCAGGGATGTTCAATTTTTGGAAGCTGTATAATTAAAAATATTAAAAATACTGAAAGTCCAGGATGGTTAAAAAATAGAATTTTAGCACTTGGCTTAAGGCCTATTTCTGCTGTTGTTGATATAACAAATTATGTAATGTTTGATTTAAACCGACCCCTCCATGCATACGATTTAGACAAGATAAAGAATAAAATTACCGTTAGAAATTCAAAAAAAGGAGAAAACTTTAAAGCCCTAGATAATAAAAATTATACACTTGATAAAGATATGTGTGTGATATCGGATGATGAAGGTGTGCTTGGTTTGGGTGGAATAATTGGAGGCGAAAGGTCAGGAACAGAAAAACATACAAAAAATATATTATTAGAGTCAGCATATTTTGATCCTGCAATAATTAGGAAGACTGCTAAAAAATTAGATTTGAACAGTGATGCAAAGTTCCGTTTTGAAAGAGGGGTAGATCCTCAGTCTGTAAATGCTGGGCTGGATTCAGCCGTTGAACTAATTTTAGAAATTTGTGGAGGAGAAGTTTCTAAATTTGACGTACAGCAGATAAAAAAATTTAAAGATCTTGAGATAAAATTTGACCCAAAAATGGTATCGAAAACAATTGGAACTAACATAAAAACTAATGAGATAAAAAAGATCTTATCAAACTTAGGCTTCACTGTTAAAACTAAAGGTAAATTTCTCAATGTTAAGGTTCCAAGTTGGAGACCAGATATCTTTGGTGAGATTGATCTAGTAGAGGAAGTTATTAGAATTATTGGATTTGAAAAAATTAAGTCCATTGAACCTGAGAAAAAGCGAACTAAACCAACACTTAACTTCTTTCAGAAACATTTTCATTTAGCTCAAAGATCAGTAGCCTCAAAAGGATAT
>CACPLG010000016.1 GCA_902634775.1 uncultured Pelagibacteraceae bacterium | reverse complement strand
CAGAAAAAAGTTTTGAAATTCCTGGAGATGTAATAAAATCTCCTCTTCGACCAAATTTCATTTTTCTTTGATAATAACCTTTATTTTTTTCATAAAGAGATTTATCAATAAAATTATCTAGTGATTGAGCCTTAGTGATCATTTTTTTACTAATTTAAAAAGTATTACTCCAGAAATAAAAAATGCAATTGATAACATTTGCCCGTATGTAAAAATATTCATTAAGATACCTAGATGAGCATCTGGTTCCCTTGTAAACTCAATTATAAATCTAAAAAGAGAATAAAAAATTAAAAATAGTGACGATATTACCCCAGGAATTTCTGAAAATTTTTTCCAAAGTAAATTTAGAATTATGAACAAAACAATACCTTCAAAAAAACTTTCGTATAATTGTGAAGGATGTCTAAAAAGATTGTCTACCTTATTAAAATTAACTGAAAAAATAAAATCAGTTTCTCTGCCGTAAAGTTCAGAATTTATAAAATTTGCAACCCTCCCTAAAAAAATTCCTATCGGTGCTACAAGGGACACCAAATCTGTATACCTAAAAAAATTTAAATTATATTTTTGAGTAAATATATAAGTAGCTAAGCAAACACCCAACAAGCCACCATGGAAAGACATACCACCCTGCCAAATAAAAAATATTTCAAATGGATGACTTAAATAATAAAAAAAATTGTAAAAAATTACGTAGCCTAGCCTTCCACCAATAATTACTCCTAAAATTAGATAGGTGATAAAGTCGTCGACTAAAGTTTTTTCCCTCAAATCTTTAATTAAGAAATTTTTGATATAAAACCAACCTATTAAAAAACCAAAAATATATGCTAATGAATACCACCTTATTTGAAAGGATAAAAATTCAAATGCGACAGGATCTAGATTATTTACAAACATTATAAAAATGAAATATAAGATATACTATCGTAAAAAAAAAAAATATGTCAAAGTCTAAATTTATCATTGAAAAATTTGCAAAATTATTTGAACAAGGAATTATATCTTATAAAGATTTAAGCGAAGAAATCGTCAATATTGTAAGATCTCAAAGGGATGAAATTGTTTTAAGAATGAAGATTTCTACAAAAGAGGAAACTGAAGTATTAAAGAAACGAATAGAAAAACTAGAAAAGGAAATCAAAACCTTAAAGTCTAAAAAAATTAAAAAGGCAAAGAGATCTTAACCCTTAAACCACCAAGACTAGATTTATCTAATGTAATACTACCTCCGTGGGATCTCACTACATCTGATGAGATTGATAAACCCAAGCCAACACTAGACTTAGAATCACCTCTTCCTTTATTTATTTTGTAAAATGGTTTAAAAACGTTTTCATATTCACTCTCAGCTATTCCAGGACCGTCGTCATCAACAGTAATTATCAAGCTTTTATGAATCTTTTTTAAATTTACCAAAACTTTATTTGAGTATTTAAGGGAGTTATTAATTAAGTTATCTATGCATCTATTTATTAAACTTTTTCTTCCATTAAAAAAAATCTCTTGCTCTATATTAGAAGTAATATTGTTATTCTCATATTTCATAATTGAATGATTTAGTAATTTTGAAATATCAAAAAGTTCAGTTTTTTCAGATGATGTAGAGCTAGTAAATTGAAGGTACTCATTTAACATTTTTTCCATATCCTCCACATCTTCAGATAATTTACGTGAAATCTTTTCGTCTTTTATTAGAGCAAGTTGAAGTTTAATCCTAGTGAGTGGAGTTCTCAAGTCATGGCTTATACCTGAAAGCATTTCAGATCTTTGCTTTAAGTGTCTCAATATTCTCTTTCTCATTCTTTCAAACTCAAAACCAGCTTGTCTTATCTCCAGAGCACCCGAAGGTCTAAACTCCTCAACATCTTCACCTCTGCCAAACTTTTCTGATGCTTTTGCTAAATTAATTATTGGACGAGTTTGGTTTTTTAAGAAGATTAGAGCGATTGTAATTAACAAAAATGCTGGGAACGTTATCCATAACGCAAATAATCTAGCCGATGTATTGGTGACTCTATTCTTTGGAATTAAAAATTCAAAGTAACCATTGAGATATTCAATCTTCAACTCAATTAATTCTTTATACGTAGTTGTATCAAACCAATAATTATTAAATTTATTTTTCAATTCTCTTCTCAGAGTTCTATCCATGGGACTAAACCATCTTTCCATATCTGTTTTTGGAATATCCCCAAATGTCTGAAACTTCACATTAAAATTATGATGTTCTTTAAATAGTTTAATCAAATTATCTTTTTCATATTCCTCATTTTCGTACGCATCTATAAAAAATTTAATTTCACCTACTAAAGCCCTGGTCATTCCTTTATTAGTTTTTATCCAGAGGCTATCAAAAAAAACAATCGATATAATAATTTGCAATATTATTATTGGTGTAGCTACAATTAGTAATGCTCTATAAAAAAGTCTTTTCGGAAGTAACTTTTTGATATAACTACTCAACCCAGAGAACATAGCCCGAACCTCTAATTGTTTGTAAGTATTTTGGATTTTTTGGATTTGTCTCAATTTTTTTTCTGAGCCTAGTAATAATTACATCAATTGATCTTTCTTTATCGATTTTAATTAAATTACCAATATCAATTCTTGAAAATACTTTACCAG
>CACPLG010000015.1 GCA_902634775.1 uncultured Pelagibacteraceae bacterium | reverse complement strand
CTAAATATTGAATTTGAAAAAAATGAGGTAAAAAAATTTTTATTGTCGACAAGATTTTTATTTCAAAATCTTGATAGGGTTGTTTTTTTTAATGAGTCATTCGAGATTTTAGCAGACACAGATACACTCGATCTTGACCCGAGATCCTTTTCATCAAGAATAGAAATAGTTGAATTTGATTTACAAAATAACCAAGATAAAGAAAATTCTACAGATGAATTAATTAATTCAGAAAAAAAGAAAGAATTTGAAGAAACGCTTCAGGAATATTCAATATCTGATGATTATGGTAAGCCTGTTACTTTTACAAAAGAAACTTATAATAAATTTAAATTATCAACGATTAAAAATGTTTTGATTGATGATGAAAACGTTGGATATATTCTGATATCTCAAAACGCCAATGATGTTAAAACAGCAATCAATGAAAGAAAAACATTTGTAATTCGTACTGCAATATTAATCGCAGTTGTAATCTTTATTTTTTCATTAGTGTTAAATAGATATTTTTTAAAACCAATTAAAAATCTTGTTAATTACACTGAAAATATAAAAGAAAAGAGTAAAAAGAGAATAGACATTAAAAGTTTAATAAAACGAAATGATGAACTGGGAACTTTGTCATTATCTCTAGATGAAATGACAAATGAATTACAAAAACGAGTAAATACAGCTGAAAACTTCTCCACAGATTTAGTTCATGAAATTAGAAATCCTTTAGCTTCACTTAAAAGTGCATCTGAATTATTAGAAGTTACTAATAGCAACCCTGAAAAGGAAAAATTAACAAAAATTTTGACTCATGATGTAGAGAGAATTGAAAGATTAATAACTGATTATTCCCAGATGCTTAAAGATGAAGTCGCGATCACAAGGGAAAGCATGAAAATTTTAGACTTAAAAAAAATTGCTGACTCAGTTGTTGATGACTTTAATGCCATATACAATTCAAAACGGGGCATTAATATAGATTTACAGTTTAAAAATTCTGGTGAAAAATTTAATATTAAAGGTATTGAAAATAGGATTGAACAAGTTTTAGCAAACCTTCTCGAAAATTCTATTTCATTTAGCAAAGATAATCAGAATATTGTAGTCAAACTCTCTCAGAAAAAAGATGGAAAAATTTCTCTTAGTGTAATTGATGAAGGAATTGGGTTTAAAGAAAAAAATACGGATAAGATTTTTAAAAGATTTTATAGCAACAGACCGGATAAATTTGGTGAACACTCTGGATTAGGATTAAATATTGTTAAAAATCTAGTTGATCTTCATGGAGGTCAAGTAATCGCATCTAATAATGTTAATAAAAAGGGAGCAAAAGTAGAAATTATTTTTCCAAAATTAAATTGATATATTGAATAAATTATCCTTTAATGTAAAAGATTTACAAAAATGAGTGATTATAAAGTAAAAGATATAAAACTAGCTGAGTTCGGTAGAAAAGAAATCTCTCTTGCGGAGACTGAAATGCCTGGACTTATGGCATTAAGAAAAGAATACAAAGGAAAGTCTCCTTTAAAAGGAGCTAGAATTTTAGGTTGTCTACACATGACAATTCAAACCGCTGTGCTTATTGAGACATTGGTAGCTCTTGGTGCAGAGTGTAGATGGTCATCATGCAATATTTTTTCAACACAAGATCATGCGGCGGCAGCGATAGCAAAAGCTGGAATACCTGTTTTTGCTTGGAAAGGTGAAACAGAGGAAGAGTATTGGTGGTGCGTAAAACAAACAATCGAAGGTAAAAAAGATTGGAAGCCAAACATGATTTTAGATGATGGTGGTGATTTAACAGCACTAATGCATAAAGATTATAAACATTTAATGAAAGATGTTAAAGGTCTGTCAGAGGAGACAACAACAGGTGTTTTAGCATTAAAAAAGATGGAGAGCGAAGGGACATTATTAGTGCCAGCCATAAATGTTAATGACTCAGTGACAAAATCAAAATTTGATAATTTATATGGGTGTAGGGAAAGTTTAGTCGACGGAATTAAAAGAGCTACAGATGTGATGATGTCAGGTAAAGTGGCAATTGTTGCAGGATTTGGTGATGTGGGCAAAGGTAGTGCAGCATCATTGAGGCAATCTGGAGCAAGAGTTATGATCACTGAAACTGATCCAATATGCGCCTTACAAGCAGCGATGGAAGGTTATGAAGTAGTCTTAATGGATGAAATGATTAAGGAGGCAGACATAGTGGTAACCGCGACTGGCAATAAAGATATTATAACAGCAGATCACATGAGAGATATGAAGGATAGAGCGATACTATGTAACATTGGACACTTTGATAATGAAATTCAGGTTGAAGCACTAAAAAATTATAAATGGGATGAAATTAAACCACAAGTGCACGAAATAGAATTACCAAGCAAAAAAAGGATTATTCTTTTAGCTGAAGGCAGACTTGTTAATCTTGGATGTGCAACAGGTCACCCAAGTTTTGTAATGAGTGCATCTTTTACAAATCAAGTAACTGCTCAAATAGAACTTTGGAATAATTCTTCTAAATATGAAAAAAAGGTTTATGTTTTACCAAAACATCTTGATGAAAAAGTTGCAATGTTACACTTAGATAAAGTGGGCGCAAAGTTAACAAAACTGTCAAAAGAACAGGCTGATTACATAAGCGTAAAACAAGAAGGACCATATAAGCCAGATGCTTACCGCTACTAATCGTAGCAATATACAAATTTCAAAAGAAATTGAATTAAAAAGATTTTCTGAGAAAACTTCTAGATTTGTAAAAAAATTTAATACCATTTTTTTATATGGTGAACTTGGAGTTGGGAAAACTACATTTGCTAAATATTTGATCAATAACCTGCAAAAAAAGGAAAAAACCAAGATTTCAGAAATACCAAGCCCAACATTCAATTTAGTTTACGAGTACAAAATTAAAAAATTTAGAATTCAGCATTTTGATTTGTACAGGTTAAAAAATAAAAAAGAATGTCTAAATATTGGTCTTTTTGAAGATGATAATGTGATTTCAATAATAGAATGGCCAGAAAAAG
>CACPLG010000014.1 GCA_902634775.1 uncultured Pelagibacteraceae bacterium | reverse complement strand
TGTTTAAAGAGAATTTATTTTTCTCGTAATCTTAGAAACATTTCGTGTTGCATTTCCTTTTTTGATTACGCCAGTTTTAGCAATTTTCATTAATTCCGAGTTCAATTTGGGTAAGTAGGAAAGAGCTTCCTTTTTTTTCTTACTATCAATCAATTTTTTCATTTTTTTTAAGGCGATTTTATAACGGCTCTTACGGGTTTTATTGACCTCTGTTTGCCTCTTTATTCTTCTAATTCTTTTGATTGCTGATTTTGTATTTGCCATTTTGGCGATGGTATATCCTCTCTAAGTTGGACGGTCAATAGGTAATTTTACTTTTGACAAACGGAGCATAAAAAAGTGGATCTGTTTGAAATTATTTTTCTATTAATTTGCCCAGAGCAATTATTCCGACTACATCTCTTTTTCGCACGATCATATACTTTAAACTCAGACTGGAAATTACCACTTTTACCTGTGATACCTTTAAAATCCCTTATTGAAGAACCTCCAAAATGAATAGCTTTTTTAAGGATTATTTTCGAATACTTAACTATTCTTTTGTTTTCGTCTAAATTAATCACGTAAGATTTTTTAAACGGATTAATCTTCGCCTGGAATAATATTTCGTTTACATAAATATTACCTAGTCCAGAAACTAATTTTTGATCTAACAATAAGTTCTTAATATTCTTCGTTCTATTCTTTAAAATTTGACTAAGATATTTTTTGTTAAAATCTTTACTTATCGCCTCAGGGCCAATTCGAGTAAAAAATTTTAAATAATCTTTCTTATTTTTCAAAATCTTAAAAAATCCAAATCTTCTAGGATCATTGTAAATTAGTTTAAAATTTTTAAATCTAAAAATTATATGATTATGTTTTTTTGGCAAACTTTGAGATCCATAAAAACTTAAATTAGTAGTCTTTTTTTTTAAACCTATGAAATGAAGTGTACCTGACATGCCTAAATGGATCACACAATAAAGATGGTTATCAAATACCAAAATAAGATATTTTGATTTTCTTTGTATGTTTTCTATGACGGTATTTTTGAATATTTTTTCAAAATTCTTTGGTACTTTAAGTCTCAGGTTTCGGTTATTAACTTGAATGCTTATTATTTTTCGGTTCTTTACTTGTCTATTTAGGGATTGTCTCACTATTTCTACTTCTGGTAATTCTGGCATTAAATATTATATTATATTTTTATAACATTTAAATATGCAACAAAATCTACAAAAAAAAAGAGGTCTTGTAAAAAAGGTTTTTGATAACGTTTATAATAAGTATGACCTCATGAATGATTTTATGTCCCTGGGTGTCCACAGACAGTGGAAAAGAGAACTCATCAGACAAATGAATCCTTATCCAGAAAGCAGCCTAATTGATGTTGCGTGTGGTACTGGAGATATTGCTAAATTATTTGCTGAAAATACATCCAATAAATCAAAAATATTATGTGTCGATTTTAATAAAAAAATGTTGGACGAAGGAAAAAAAAGGTTATCAAATTACAAAAATATAAAATGGAAAGTTTCAAGAGCTGAAAAAATTGATGCACCAAATGAAACCTTTGATTATTACACAATCAGCTTTGGTCTAAGAAATACAAAAAATTTAAATTCATCTATATCGGAAGCTTATAGAGTTTTAAAAAAAGGAGGCAGATTTTTCTGCCTTGAGTTTTCAAAAATTCAAAATCAAAATTTAGATTTCATTTATAAACAGTATTCGAAACTAATACCATTAATAGGAAAGTTAGTAGTTGGAAAAAGTGCACCTTATGAATATTTAGTTCAAAGTATTGATGAATTCGTTAACCAAGAAGAGTTGCTCGATATAGTCAAAAGTAAAAATTTCTACAATGCCAGTTATAAAAATTTGTCTGGTGGTATTGTATCTTTACATACAGGTTGGAAAATATGATTTTTAATAAACTCTTTATACTTTTTAAGATTGGACGAAAAATTGGTAAATCTAATATAATAAATATAGTTTCAGAAACCCATAAAATACCACTATTCATTAAAATATTTTTTAATTTTCTAGCTTTTTCATTTTTTAGTTCAAATGATACGAAAAGTAAGAGTAAAGAAAACTTGAGTGAGTCAATTCAAGAAATGGGAACCACATTTATAAAACTTGGTCAATTTTTAGCTACACGCCCAGATATAATCGGTGAAAAATTGTCTAAAGAACTTGAGTCTCTTCAAGATAAATTACCTCCTTTTTCAAAAAAAGAGGCGGAAAAAATTATAATAGAAAATTTAGGTCAGTCTAATTTTGATGATATAATTGACTTATCAGAACCTATTGCAGCTGCTTCAATAGCCCAAGTCCATAAAGCTAAAATTAAAGAGGATAATATAATCAAAAATGTTGCGATAAAAGTTTTAAGACCAAACATAAAGAAAATTTTTAATGATGAGATAGATGCCATTATGTTATTGGCGTATATAATTGAAAATTTAATCACTAAAACAAAAAGACTTAAACTCATTGAGGTTGTTTTTCTTTTCAAAGAAATAACAAATCACGAGATGGACCTAAGATTTGAAGCCGCAGCTGCAAATGAATATGCTGAAAATACCAAAAATGATTTAGGATTTTTTGTCCCTAAAATATATTGGAATTTTACAAGCGAAAGTGTTCTTACCTTAGATTGGGTAGATGGGGTATCGATAAGAGAAAAGGACTTACTCAAAGAAAAAAATATTGAAACCTCTAAAATAGCAACAAATTTAATTCAACATTTTTTAAGACATGCGGTCCGTGATGGATTTTTTCATGCTGACATGCACCAAGGAAATATTTTTATAAATGAGTCTTCCCAAATAGTTCCAATAGATTTTGGTATAATGGGAAGAATAGATAAATTGAGTAGAAGATACTTAGCAGAAATTTTGTACGGATTTGTTCGTAGAGATTACAAAAAAGTGGCTGAGGTACATTTGTTAGCTGGATTAGTGCCCAAAGGCACATCTGTAGAGGAATTAGCTCAAGCTTTAAGATCTATTGGCGAGCCAATATTTGGTCAGAGTGTTAAAGACATATCTGGTGGAAAATTACTAAAACAACTATTTGATATTACAGAAAAATTTAATATGCAAACTCAACCACAGTTACTTCTTTTACAGAAAACAATGGTTGTAGTGGAGGGTGTTGCAAGGAACTTAGATCCTAATAATAACATATGGGAGACCTCGAGACCGGTCTTGGAGAACTGGTTAAAAGAGACTAAAGATCCTGTCAAAAATTTGATGGACACCTTAAAAGACTCTTCCGAAGTGATAAAAAGAATTCCTGAGTTACCTAAAATAATGGACAACGCAAATCAAGCATTAGCATTTTTAGCAAGCGGTCAGATACCTCAAAATACAAATTCTTTTTCTTCTTTTAACGATAAAAAAAATGAGATGAAATCAATTAGAAATCAAAGTATAATTGGATTATTAGTACTTGTCTTTTTGGGTGTCATAGTATTTTAATTCTGTATGAAATTTTTAGAAAATAAAAAAATATTGATTATAATAACTGGTGGAATTGCCGCCTATAAATCGCTTGATCTTATAAGAAAATTGTCAAAGCTTAATTGTGAAATTAAAACAATTTTAACCAAAGGTGGCAAAGAATTTGTAACTCCTTTATCAATTACTTCATTATCAAAAAATAAAGTTTATACAGATTTATTTTCAGTAGAAAATGAAAGTGAAATGGATCATATCTCTCTTTCAAGGTGGTCTGATCTAATACTTGTTGCTCCTGCTTCTTCAAATTTTCTTACCAAAATTTCAAATGGTTTTTCGGATGATTTAGCTAGCACTGTAATTAAAGCATCAGACAAAAAAGTTTTCTTGTGCCCTGCTATGAACGTTAGAATGTGGGAACATGCATCAAATAAACGAAATGTAAATATTTTAAAAAGTTATGGTTATAGACTTTTAGGACCAGAAATTGGTGAGATGGCGTGTGGTGAATTTGGTGAAGGGAAGATGCTAGAAGTTGATGAAGTTATTAATCAACTTGAACTTTATTTTAAACAAACAAGTAAAAACAAAAAATTAAAAGCGATAGTCACCGCTGGACCAACTCAAGAATTAATTGATCCTGTAAGATTTATCACCAATAGATCTAGTGGTAAGCAGGGATATGAGATCGCAAATTCTTTAGTAGAAAATGGATTTGATACAACCTTAATATCTGGACCTACTAACTTAGAGCCGAATGATAACTTAAAATTGATAAAGGTAAAAACTGGTGAAGAAATGTACGAAAAAACAATGGAGTTACTTCCATGTGATCTTGCAATTTTTACAGCTGCAGTATCAGATTTTAAGGTAAAAAAATTTAACAAAGAGAAAATTAAAAAAAATAAAGATCAAAGTTTTGATTTAGACTTAAATCCAGATATTTTACAATTGGTTTCTAAAAGTAATAAAAAACCAAAAATTGTTGTTGGTTTTGCAGCCGAGTCAGAAAATTTATTCGATAATGCAAGATCAAAACTGGAAAAAAAAGGTTGTGATTTGATTGTTGCAAATGATGTAAGTAATAATAAAATTGGGTTTGAATCAGACTTTAATGAAGTTCATTTGTTTTATAAGGACAAAAACATTGATGATGAAAAAATCCCGAAAAATTTTAAATCTGTCATTGCAGATGAATTAATTAAAAAAATTACGAATAAATTTAATTTTTTTAATGATTAAGGTTTTAATAAAAAAGTTAAACCAAAAAGTAAAAATTCCCTCTTATAAAACGACAGGGTCTTCTGGAGTTGATCTTGAAGCATTTTTGGAAAATCCAATTGAAATAAAGCCAAATAAATCTGCTTTGATTCCAACCGGACTTGCTATTGCTATACCTGAAGACACCGAAGTTCAAATACGTCCAAGATCTGGACTTGCAGCTAAGTCTAGTATTGGAGTGCTTAACTCACCGGGTACAATTGATAGTGATTATCGTGGAGAGATAAAAATTATTCTTTTTAATCATGGTAATGAAAAATTTTTAGTAAATAATGGAGACAGAATAGCTCAAATGGTATTGATGCCTGTTTTAAAATTTGAATTTGAAGAAACGAAAGAGTTACCAGACACCTTAAGAGGTTCTGGCGGATTTGGATCTACTGGAAAAAAATGAACTTAAAAACAAAAGAACTTGAAAGATATTCTCGACAAATAATTATTAAAGATATTGGTATCTCAGGACAAAAAAAAATTAAAAACTCAAAAGTTCTTATTGTTGGATTAGGTGGATTAGGGT
>CACPLG010000013.1 GCA_902634775.1 uncultured Pelagibacteraceae bacterium | reverse complement strand
TGTTGGAGCAGTTGGTGCGGGCGCTGCTGCATGGCCTTTAATTGATCAAATGAATCCAGATGCCTCAGTTAAGGCTCTTGCTAGCACAGAAGTAGATGTAAGTAGTTTGCAGCCAGGCCAGTCAGTTACTGTTTTGTGGAGAGGTAAACCTGTATTTATAAAAAGAAGAACAGAAAATGAAATTAACGAAGCAAGAAACGTAAACATTTCTGATTTAAAACATCCTGAGAAAGATGAGGACAGAGCGAAAAATCCAGAGTGGTTAGTTATGTTAGGTGTTTGTACTCATTTAGGATGTGTGCCACTTGGTGACAAAGGTGAATATGGCGGCTGGTTTTGCCCATGTCATGGTTCACATTATGATACATCTGGAAGAATAAGAAAAGGTCCAGCCCCAACCAATTTAGAAATTCCAAAGTACGAATTTGTAAACAGTAACACGATTAAGATAGGTTAAAATGAGCGATCACAATTACACACCATCATCAAAATTTGGAAAATGGTTTAATGATAGGTTACCTTTGCTGACTCTAGCAAATCATTTAACAGATTACCCGACACCTAAAAATTTAAATTATTGGTGGACGTTTGGGGGTATTTTAACATTTTGTTTAATTACTCAAATTATAACAGGTCTTGTTTTGGCTATGCATTACATAGCTCATGCAGACTTAGCTTTTAGTAGCGTTGAACACATTATGAGAGACGTAAACTATGGATGGCTCATAAGATATATTCATGCAAACGGAGCTTCAATGTTTTTCCTAGCAGTTTACATTCACATATTTAGATCTTTGTTTTACGGGTCTTATAAAGCCCCAAGAGAGATTATATGGATTTTGGGAATTATGATTTACTTATTAATGATGGCCGCAGCTTTTATGGGTTATGTATTACCTTGGGGACAAATGAGTTTTTGGGGAGCTACAGTTATTACTAATTTGTTTAGTGCTATTCCTTTAGTGGGAGAAAGTATAACTACATGGTTATGGGGTGGTTACTCAGTGGACAATCCAACATTGACAAGATTTTTTACACTACACTATCTTATACCTTTTTTGATTTTGGGTCTGGTTGTTCTACACATATGGGCACTTCATGTTCCAGGTAACAATAATCCAGTTGGTATAGATATTCAAAAGCCCTCTAAAGATACTGTGCCTTTCCATCCATACATTGTAATAAAAGATTTATTTGCATTACTATTATTTATGATTGTATTCGCCTTTTTTGTATTTTATTCTCCAAACATTCTTGGGCACGCAGACAATTATATAGAAGCGAACCCGTTAGTAACTCCAGCTCATATTGTACCAGAGTGGTATTTGTTACCATTTTATGCAATCCTAAGATCAATTCCTGATAAGCTTTTAGGAGTTGTTGCAATGTTATCAGCGATATTTATTTTAGCGGCATTACCATGGTTAGACACTTCAAAAGTAAGATCAGCAGTATTTAGACCGTTATACAAACAATTTTACTGGATACTTGTAATCGATGTTTTAATATTAGGTTATGTAGGGGCAATGCCAGCAGAGGGATTATACTTGTTAATTGCAAGAGTAGCTACTGCATATTACTTTTTACACTTTTTATTGATACTTCCAATTTTGGGTAAAATTGAAAAAACAACACCTTTACCTTTAAGTATTACTAGTCCAGTTTTAGGAGGATCGGCAGATCTTGCAATGGCAAAGAATACCGACATAAGAAAAGAGAAGTTATAGTGCAAAGAATATTTAAAATTCTTTTTTTCCTTTTAATTTTGAATACAAATTTTGCAAATTCAATATCTGCAGAAAACACAGGTAAATTATTGACAACTGACTGGTCTTTCAAAGGTCCATTCGGTAAATTCGATAGAGCTTCACTTCAAAGAGGTTATCAAGTTTACAATGAAGTCTGTGCTTCTTGTCACTCTTTAAAGTATGTTTCATATAGAAATTTGTCTGAAAAAGGTGGGCCAGAATTTTCTGTAAAAGAAGCTAAAGCCATCGCTGCAAGTTTTGAAATTACTGATGGCCCAAATCAAGACGGTGAAATGTTTACAAGACCAGCGAAACTTTCTGATAAATTTGTGATGCCATACAGCAATGAAGAGGAGGCCAAATCTGCTAATGGAGGTGCCTATCCACCAGATATGTCTGTTTTAGTGAAGGCAAGAGCAGGCGGAGCAGATTATATATACTCAGTTTTACTAGGCTATGTAGACCCACCAGAAAATATAAAACTAGATGATGGGGTTTATTACAACAAATACATGTATGGAAACAAAATTAAGATGCCTAAACAACTTTCTGATGGTCTTGTAGAATATTCTGACGGGACAAATGCTACTGAAGAACAAATGGCAAAAGATGTTACAAGCTTTCTTATGTGGACTGCAGAACCTCATTTAGAGCAAAGGCATAAAACAGGATTTAGGGCAATTGTCTATTTGATTATACTTACTGTGCTAGTCTATTTTAGTATGAAAAAAATATGGTCAAGAGTTGAAACGAATGTTTAAAATATCACCGTCTTTTACAATATAATCCTTTCCCTCTAACCTCATTTTACCATTATTTTTAGAATTGACCCAACCATTATTATCTAAAAAATCATCGTAAGAAATAGTTTCCGCTCTAATAAAACCTTTTTCAAAATCTGTATGAATTTTTCCTGCAGCAGTGGGCGCTAAACTATTTTTTTCAATTGTCCAAGCTCTACTTTCTTCAGGGCCTGACGTAAAAAAAGTATTTAATTCTAACAATTTATAACCTTTATTAATCAAGTTATTTAAACCTGTTGTTTTAATTCCCATAACCTTCATAAAATTTTCTTTTTCATCATTATTTAATTGATTAATTTGGTTTTCGATATCAGCTGATATAATTAAAACATTTTCCATATTTACAGATTTTTTTACTTGTTCAGTATATCTATTACCATTTTGTATACTGTCTTCATCAACATTGCATACGTATAACTTTGGTTTTAATGAGAGAAGACCAGAAGAGGATATTTCATTTTTATCGAAATTCTGCTTTAAGGTATCAATTGGCTTATCATTATTAATTAATTCTAATGCTTGATTAAGTAATTCAAATTCTTTTTCATTCAAATTTTTTTTATTTTTTTTATCAATTCTTTTTTGAATTGACTCTAAATCTGCTAATTTCATTTCAGTCTCTATAATTTCTAAATCTCTAATTGGATCAACGTTAGGATTAACGTTTTGAATATCAGTGGAGTCGAAACATCTTAAAAGATGTATAATCGCATCAACTTCTCTTATATGGGATAAAAATTTATTTCCTAAACCTTCACCTTTCGAGGCTCCTTTTACAAGTCCTGCGATGTCCACAAAAGTAATACTTGTATAAATTTTTTTTTTGGATTTTGAAATCTTAACAAGTTTATCGAGCCTTGTGTCTACAACAGGCACCATGCCCACATTAGGTTCGATTGTACAAAAAGGAAAATTTCCAGAAAGTGCTTTGGTAGAATTTGTTAATGCGTTAAATAAAGTTGATTTTCCAACATTCGGCAAACCTACGATACCGCATTTAAAACCCATTTAATTATTTATTGTTTACGGTACTTGAAAATAAGTCCAGTTTTTTTTCAATGAGAATTGATAAATTATCTGTGATATTTTCTTTTATTGATTCAAGTTCTGTTTTCTCATCTTCATCAAAATCTTTCAGAACGTGATCATTTACTGCTATGTTATTTTTTGGTTTGCCAATACCAATTCGAACTCTTGAATATTCTTTTCCTATAAACTTATCAATTGAGGCAATGCCATTATGACCTGCATCTGACCCCCCAAACTTTGCTTTAACTTTCCCAAAATCAATATCCAAATCATCATGGAAAACAATTACATCCTCTGCATCAATTTTAAAGTACTCCATTAATTCTCTGATACATATTCCTGAATTATTCATAAAGGTAAGAGGTTTTATTGCGTAAACTTTTTTATTGCTAATGCTTCCTGTAGTAAGAAGACCTTTAAATTTTGGTTTTTGCTTTGATAATTTAAATTTATTATTAATTGCATCAATAATTTTAAAACCGATGTTGTGTCTATTATTTTCAGAATTCGGTGTAGGATTTCCTAGGCCAACAAAAAGTAACATTATTTAATTAAATTCTTCAATTGTAAATTATTTTTTTTCAGGCTGACTTTTTTTTGGGTCCTCTTTTTTATCAGCTTCTTTTTTCTCACCCTCAGCCCCTTTAGTATCTTTTGCATCACCAGTTTCTGTGGCTCCTTCACCAGTTGCAGCAGCTGCTTCCGCACCTTCCTCTGTCTCTGCTGGTTTTTCTGGTTCTTTAATAACTGTTGGTGCTGCTACAGTTGCGATCACAAAGTCTCTACCACGAATAGTTGGTTCAACATTTTCAGGAAGTTTAATTGAAGAAATTTTAAAAGAATGTCCTATATCAACTCCATCTAAATCAACAACCAGTTCACTTGGAATATTTTCAGATGGACATTTAAGTTCAACTTTTCTACGAACTATATTTAATACACCACCTCTTTTCAAACCAGGAGATTTTTCTGTATTAATAAAATTTACCGGTATTTCAATTATGACGCTTGAACCTTTTACGATTCTTAAAAAGTCAATATGGATTGGATCATCAGTTAATATATCGTAAGAAATTTCTTTAGGTAAAACATTTTCATCTTTTCCATTAATTTTCAAATTTAATATACTTGATAAAAAGTTCTCTTTCTCAATAAGATTTTTCAATAATTTTTTTGAAATAGATATTTTTTGAGTTTCAGATTTTCCACCATAGATTATGCCAGGAACATTACCTTCTGATCTTAGTTTATTTACCTCACCAGAAGTTTTAGTATTTCTTAAACTTGCATCAATCGTATTCATAGAGAAAAAGCGTTGTAACTCAAGTTAGTTAATAAAACAAGTAAATTATTTAAACAAAAATGAAACAGATGTAGAATTTGAAATTCTTCTAATTGCTTCACCCATTAAGTTAGAAATTGACAAAATTTCAATATTTTTTGCGGATCTTACTTTATTCTCATTATTAATTGTGTCTGTAATTACAAGTTTTTTGATTGGAGAATTTTTAATAGATTTCACAGCATCTCCACTTAAGACACCATGAGAAATGTAAACATAAACATCTTTGGCACCTCTTTGTTTAAGTGCCTTAGCTGCATTAACGATTGTTCCACCAGAGTCGATTATATCGTCAACGATTATGCAAGTTTTTCCTTTCACATCTCCAATGACATTCATGACTTGTGATTGACCAGGCTTAGGTCTTCTTTTATCAACAATTGCAAGTCCTACATTTAAAATTCTACCTAAGGCTCTTGATCTTTCAACTCCTCCTACGTCGGGTGCAACACAAATTATATTTTTACTTTTAATTTTTTTCTTAATATGTCTTGCAAATAATGGGGTTGTAAAAAGGTTGTCTACAGGAATATCAAAGAAACCTTGAATTTGTCCAGCGTGCAAATCTACAGTAACAACTCTATCCGCCCCTGCTTGTGTGATTAAGTTCGAAACCAATTTTGCAGAAATAGAGGTTCTAGGCACCACTTTTCTATCTTGTCTAGCGTAACCAAAATAAGGTATTACGGCTGTAATATTTTTTGCAGAAGATCTTTTAAGAGCATCTATGCAAAGCAACATTTCCATCAAATTGTCATTTGCTGGGGAAGATACTGACTGAATGAAAAAAATATTATTGCCTCTTATATTTTCATTTATCTCAACATAAATTTCACCGTCTTTAAATTTTCTTATGTTTGAATTTACAAGTTTTTCTTTTAGATATTTTGCAATTTTTGAACTGAGATTTTTATTGCTATTTCCTGTGAGAATCTTCATTTTTAGAAAAAAGTTATTTAAGCATAATTA
>CACPLG010000012.1 GCA_902634775.1 uncultured Pelagibacteraceae bacterium | reverse complement strand
ATGGTCACGTATTTAGTTTTAACTTTTCAAAAGATAAAAGATTGTGTTTAAAATCTTTTTATCAAACGATACCAAACGATGAAGTTTTAAATTGTGAGGCAGATGGTGTTGTTGGTACAACAGCAAGTGTTGTAGGTAGTATTCAGGCAAATGAAGTAATTAAAAATATTGTGGGAATTGGAAAAAGTTTAAATGGTAAAGTTTTGATAATAAACCTTTTAAATCTAGACTTTAGAGTAAGTAACCTTAAAAAGATAAGATGATCAAAATGTAATTGAAAGAAGAAGCACATTGCCAATTTTATCTAATGTTCTTTTAGAGGCGAGTGGAAAAGAACTAATTATAACCGCAACAGATTTAGATATGATTTTTGTCCATCGAATTCAAAGTGTTGAAATTGAAAAAGAAGGCAAAACAACCACAAATTCTCTTATAATGTACGATATAGTAAGAAAATTCAGTTCAGGAAAAAAAATTAATGTAGAAAATCTATCAGAAAATAAGATGCAGCTAGAGTCTGAAAAATCTAAATTCAAGTTAAATTGCATTGATCCTCAGGAATTTCCATTAATGGAAGAAGGTTTTGAGGCTGAAGAAATTTATGAGAGCTGGCTAAAAAAAATATATTTTGAAGAACAACATAGCAACTATTTAGTTGTTTCGGTGTCAACAAGATTTCTTAGAGATTGGATTGTATCAAGATATTTGGATGAAATTTTAAAAATTGTTAAAAAACAAATTAGAGAAATTTCTAGAATAGAATTCAGAATTGAGGACAAAGAGTATGAAAAAGATAAAGCGGTAAATAATATCATAAAAAAAGATGACAATATCTCGTTCTTCAAAGACAGTTTTCTTCAGTACAACAGAATTGATCAAAATAAATCATTTGATAATTTCATCATAGGCAATAGTAACAAATTAGCCTTTGAAGCTTCAAAAAAGGTCTCTGAAAACATATCTCATTATAATCCTTTGTATTTGTACGGAGGTGTAGGAATGGGGAAAACTCATCTATTAAATGCTATTGGTTTAAAGCTTAAATCAGAAAACAAGGTAACATTTATCTCAGCGGAGAGATTCATGTATCAATTTGTTAAATCAATAAAAAGCAATGAAATGGTGAGATTTAAAGATAATTTTAGAAATACGAACGTTTTAATTGTTGATGATATTCAATTTATGGATGGAAAAGAAGCGATGCAGGAAGAGTTTTTTCATACCTTTAATGCCTTACTTGAAAAAGGCTCACAAATAGTAGTTTCAGCAGACAGACCTCCAAATAAGCTAAAAAGGATACAAGAAAGGATTAAATCCAGATTTTCAGGTGGATTGGTGGTAGATATTCAAAATCCCGAATATGAATTGAGATACAAAATTCTCAAAGAAAAAACCAACGAACTTAACCTATATTATAATGAAAAGTTAAATATATCAGAGGAAATACTTAAATTTATTAGTTATGAAATTAGAAGCAGCATAAGAGAACTGGTTGGTGCTTTAAATAGAATTGCTTCATTTGCAAGGATATATGAAAGAGTTCCAAATATTTCAGAAACGAAAATAATACTTAAAGATCTCTTAAACATAAACGAAGCTAAGGTCTCCATAGATAATATTCAAACATTAGTTTGTAAATATTTTAAAATAAGTAAAAATGAAATGCTTTCTTCAAGAAGATCAAGATATTTAGTAAGACCTAGACAGGTAGCAATTTACCTTTCAAAAATACTTACGTCAAAATCTTTACCAGAAATAGGCAGAGAATTTTCAAATAGAGATCACACAACAATAATTCATTCCGTAAAAACTATAGAGAAAATAAAGGTAGAAAATAGCGAAATAAATAATGGAATAAACTATCTTAAAAACCAGATAATGTATAAATCAGAAAATGAAGTTTAGCGTAAATCAAAAAGATCTCCAAGAATCGTTAAGTTTTTGTCAAAATGTAATTGAAAGAAGAAGCACATTGCCAATTTTATCTAATGTTCTTTTAGAGGCGAGTGGAAAAGAACTAATTATAACCGCAACAGATTTAGATATGATTTTTGTCCATCGAATTCAAAGTGTTGAAATTGAAAAAGAAGGCAAAACAACCACAAATTCTCTTATAATGTACGATATAGTAAGAAAATTCAGTTCAGGAAAAAAAATTAATGTAGAAAATCTATCAGAAAATAAGATGCAGCTAGAGTCTGAAAAATCTAAATTCAAGTTAAATTGCATTGATCCTCAGGAATTTCCATTAATGGAAGAAGGTTTTGAGGCTGAAGAAATTAGTTTAAACTCGCAAAGTTTTTTAAAGCTATTAAATAAATGCAAGTTTTCAATTTCAAATGATGAAACTCGACATTATTTAAGTGGTATTTTTTTACATTTTACTAGTGGGGATGATAAAAACTTTTTGACTGCTGTTTCAACAGATTCTCACAGAATGTCCATATCGAAAATGAGACTTGAGAAACCCATCAACTTTGAACCAATAATATTACCTAAAAAAACAATTTTTCAACTTTGCTCAATATTAGAAAACAACCAAGGAAAAATCAAAGTATCAAATTCAAAAACAAAAATTAAAATTTCCATGGACAACAGTGTCCTAATTTCAAAAGTTATAGATGGAAAATTTCCAAATTACGCTCAAGTTGTTCCAAAAAATAATAAAAAAAAGATGGAAGCAGATCTTGAATTGTTTAAAAGTAGCGTAGATAGAGTTGCGTCTGTTTCTACAGACAAAAAGGATGGAGTTAAAATTAAACTATCAAAAGACAAACTTGATTTGTCGGTCAATAATACACATAGTGGTGATGGAAATGAAAGTGTTTCTGTGAAATTTGAACACGACTTAGATATAACTTTTAACTCTAAATATTTGATAGATGTTGCTAGCGAATTAGAGGGTGAAAAAATTGAAATTTTTTTTAATGACACTGCATCGCCAGCATTAATAAAAGATCCAAGTGATTTTGATAGTATTTTTGTGATAATGCCCATGAAAGCTTAAATTTAATTTATTAAATCTAATTCTTTATAAATTGAATTTTCAACATCTGTAGAGAATTGTTCTGGTTCAAGACCAGGTTCAAAGGATTTTAATATAGAAACCGTTATATTTTGTTTACTCTTTAAAAAAGACGACTTAGGCCATGTTTTACCTGAATTAATTGCAATAGGAAGGCAATTTATTTGAAAATCATTATAAATTCTTGCAAATCCCTTTTTAAACTTTGACCTGTCTTTATAATCTTTCCTTGTGCCTTGTGGAAAAATTATAAGCGTGTTTTTTTTGTCATTCAAAACTTTTTCAACTAATCCTGTGAAACCTAAATTTTCCTTAGAGATTTTATCCCTATCAATAGATACGCATCCCATCTTTTTAAGATAAGAACCAAACAAAGGAATTTTCATCAGTTCTTTTTTAAGAATAAAAACTGATGGTTGAAAAATTGTTTGTAAATAAAATGTTTCAAACATAGATTGATGAGAGCAAACAACAAAGTATTTTTTTTCTCTGGGGATGTTTTCTAAACCTTTGACTGTAATATTAACACCTAAAAAAAGTTTAAGACAAATGCCAGTCCAAATACCCATTAAACGACCTCCAAACTGAACCCCTTTTTTTGGAAATAAAAGTGTCGGAATAAATAAAATAGAAATTGAGATGATCCCTAAATAAAAAAAAAGGAAAAATATTATATTTCTTATCATTTAAATAAGATCTTTAACGGACTGGCTTTTACTAATTATTTGAGTTTTTGATTTATCAACCAATACTTCTTTTGGCATTGGTCTTACATTGTAATTTGATGATAGCACATAACCATAAGCCCCCACATCTTTTAGAATAACAATATCTCCCTCGTTTAATTTTTGAAATTTTTTCATTCTCAAAAACCTATCTGAAGTTTCACAAATTGGACCAACAAAATCGTATTCCTTTTTACTTTTTCTAGTCAATTTATTTGCAGGAATAATCATATGTTTTGCATTGTATAAAGCCGGCCTTATTAAATCGTTCATACCAGCATCTAAAATAATAAAGTCTTTGTTTGGATTTTCTTTTATATAGATAACTTTAGAAATAAGTACAGCGGTATCCCCTACTATAGATCTTCCTGGTTCAAGAATAATTTTACATTCATTCCTTTTTGAAAATTTATAAATTTCCAAAGCAAGCTTTTTAAAATCAAAAGTTTTTTTGTTTGAACTATAGTCAATACCCATCCCTCCACCAAAATCTACGTATTCAAAATTTACTGAAACTTTTTCTATAAAATTATTTACAACGCGTATCATTTTTTGATAAGGCACATTACTTAAAATTTGGCTACCAATATGAACACTTAAACATTTAAATCTAATTGAGTTTGAATTTTTATATTTACCGACAATTTTGATTGCATCTTTAAAATTTAATCCAAATTTATCTTGCATTCTGCCAGTTGAAATTTTTCCTATAGTTTGAGCGTTAACATTTGGGTTTAATCTTATTCCTACATTGACTACAGTTTTTTTATTTTTAGATAAATTGATAATATTTTTTAGTTCACTCTCAGATTCAACGTTTATCAATAAAATTTTCTTTTTAATCGCAAAATCTAGTTCACTTGTAGTTTTTCCAACTCCTGAAAACACAATTTTATTTGGTTTAAAACCTACTTTTAAAACTTTTTGGAGCTCGCCTATTGAGACAACATCAGCGCCCAATCCGTTGTCTTTTATTATCTTTAATAATTTTGAATTCGAATTAGATTTTACAGAAAAACATATTAAAGGTTTTGTTTTTTCAAAGTTTTTATTAAAAGTTTTTATATTTTGATTAAGCCTTGATTTTGAATAACAGTAAAAAGGGGTTTGAAATGATCGAGTTAATTTCCCTATAGAAATATTCTCAACATAAAATTTACTATTTTTATAATTCATTACGATGTTTGAATTAAACTATTTGTTCCAATTGAACCTTTGTATTCAGGATCCGCTTTTTTTCCACAGAAAATTAATAAAAAACTTAAAACGACAATAATAAAAATATTTTTCATTTTATTTCCTTTTTATGTTTTCTTATCATTTTCTTTATGTTTTCAAAAGAAGTTCCACCATATGATTTTTTTGAATTTACAGAGTTTATTAAATCTAGATTTTTCATCACTTCGGGACTTATTTTTGGAACAATCCTCTTTAAATCTTCATGTCCAATTTCATTTAAAGCTAAATTTTTCTTTTCAGCAAAATTCACAACTTTTGCCGTTAACAAATAAGCTTCCCTAAAAGAAAAATTCATGCTTTTAACCAATGCATCAGCAAAATCGGTTGCCGTTGTAAATCCTATTTTAGCAGAATCTAACATCACTTTCTTGTTAACAATTACTCCATTTATTACTTCATCAAAAATTATTAAACAATTTTTCAAATTATCAAAAGATCTGAAAACCAGATCTTTATCATCTTGTAAGTCTTTGAAATAAGATATCGGTAAACCTTTAACAATTGTTAACATTGAAAAAAGATTTCCAAAAATTGATCCAGTTTTTCCTCTTAAAAACTCCAAAGTATCAGGATTCTTCTTTTGAGGCATTATCGATGAGCCTGTTACAACATTATCTTTTAAGCTAATGAATTTAAATTGGTCTGAATTCCAAATTATTAACTCTTCTGCAATTCTTGATATATGCATTGAGCATATAGATGAACTGTACAAAAAATCTAAAACGAAATCTCTGTCAGAAACTGTATCTAAAGAGTTATTTGTTGGTTCCTCAAATTTTAGCTTCTTAGTGGTATACCATCTATCAATATTAAAAGATGTTCCAGAAAAAGCACCAGCTCCCAAAGGATTTTGGTTCAAACTTTTCATATTAGAGGAAAATCTTAATCTATCTCTCTTGAACATTTCAACATTTGATAAAAAATAATGTGCTAAAGAAATTGGTTGAGCATTTTTAAGATGAGTAAAACCTGGCATTATAGAAAATATATTTTTCTCTGAAATTTTGATCAAAGATTTTATTAGCTTTAATAATAAACTATCAATTTCTAATGTGGATTTTTTTAACCATAGTTTTAAATCTGTAACTACTTGATCGTTTCTAGATCGTGCTGAATGTAAATAACCAGCATCATTACCAATAAGTTCAAAAAGTCTATTCTCTATGTTCATATGAATGTCTTCTAAATTTTCGTCAAATTTGAAGTTTTTTTTCTCAATTTCATTTTGGATTCTTTTCAATCCCCATAAAATTTTATCCTTAATCTTGATAGTTATAATCTTTTGCTTGTATAACATTTCAGCATGTGAAACGGATGCTAATATATCTTCTTTGTACAACCTTTTATCTACCTCAATAGATGATCCAACTTTTTTAAAAATGTTTGAAGTCTTTTTTTTAATTCTAGTGTTCCAAACTGTATTATTGTTTTTATTTTGACTCATGATATGTAACTATACTACTTTATATGAAATTATTAACTTTAAAGTTCTTTATCTTATTAGTGGTATTATTTATCCCAAATATAGTTGATTCAAAAGAATTAAATAGTTTAAAAAATTTAGTTATTTATAAGGATAAAAAAAAAATTAGCGAAATATCATTTAAAAATGAAAAAGATAAGAATGTTTCATTATCTGAATATGAAAACAAATTGCTAATTCTGAATTTTTGGGCTACTTGGTGCGAACCATGCAAAGAAGAAATGCCATCTCTGCAAAATCTTCAAAACAATTCAAAATTTAAAAATCTTAAAATTTTACCAATTAATATTGGTCAGGAGGACAAAAATTCTATCAGAAAGTTTTTTTCAGATGTAAATATTGATACTTTTGAAATATTTTATGACTCTGATGTAAAACTAGCCAAGAAATTTTCTTTAAGAGGTATTCCAACATCAATTTTGATCAATAAAGATGGTTATGAATTTGCAAAAGTTATAGGTTCGATAGATTTTGAAGATCCTAAATTCGTAAACTGGCTTTTAAATTATGATTAATCTTTAAAAAAATACGCTAAACAAACGAGGACTATTATGGCTACAAACTGCAACAGAACCCTAAGCTGCATAAGTTTATTGGAGTATTTCTTGCTAGTGTCCCCACCTTTAAACAGGGTACCAATACCTAATATTAATACAACCGCTACAGAGACCAAAAGTATTACTGCACTTACTTTGACAAATATTTCTGAAATCATAAATTATATGTATTACATATTTAAAGAAAAAAAATTAAAATTTTTTACAAAATGACATTTTGTCTAGATGCTAAAATGGTTAAGCCAGTGGGCGAAAAGATCAATAATGTAGTAATTTTATTACATGGTTATGGTGGTGATGGCAATGACATAGCTGCACTCACAATTAACTGGAAGAGATTTCTCCCAAACACTCTTTTTATTTGTCCAAATGGACCTGAAAAATGTTCTATTAACCCTATGGGTTATGAATGGTTTGATTTAAACACCGAAGATGAAAAATATATTACCGAAAAAGCTTTAGAAAGTGAGAAAATATTAAAAAAATTCATAGAAGAAATTAAGACTAAATATAATTTGCACAATTCAAACATTTGTTTATCGGGTTTTAGCCAAGGATGTATGATGTCAATTAACGTTGGATTATCTGAGAAAGAAAAATTTGCAGGGATTATAGGATTTTCAGGAAAAATAATTAACAGAAACGAATTGGGTAACAGAATTTTATCGAAGCCATTTACATTATTAATTCACGGAGATCAAGATGAAATTGTGCCACCTGTGAATTTATTAGAGGCGAAAGATTTTTTTGAGAGAAATAAAATTGATATAACAACGAAAATGTTAAAGGGATGTGGTCACAACATACCTGTTGAAGCGTCTAGTTTGGGCCTGACTTTTTTAAAAAAGATATTTAATATAAATTCTTAGTTTAATCAATTGACCCATTGAATTAAAATATTTTTTAGGTTAACTTATTAAAAATTTATGATGTTAAATAGTGATAATATGTCTTTAGAAAAGTGTCCTGCACTTGTTTTAAATGCAGACTATAGACCATTGAGTTATTACCCATTGTCATTATGGAGCTGGCAAGATTCTATTAAATCAGTTTTTTTAAATAGGGTTTCTATTGTTAGTTATTACGATAGAGTAATTAGAAGCCCTTCGTTTAGCATGAAACTTCCAAGTGTGATTGCATTGAAAAGTTATATTAAACCAATGTCAAATCCAAATTTTACAAGATTTAATGTTTTTCTAAGAGATAAATTTTCTTGTCAGTATTGTGGAAGCAGCAAAGAATTAACTTTTGACCATTTATTACCTAGATCAAAAGGTGGAAAGACTAATTGGGATAACGTAGTTACTGCTTGTTCATCATGCAATGTAAAAAAAGGTGGAAGGTTACTTTCAAAATCAGGCATGACTTTGAACAAAATGCCTTATCAACCATCAACTGAAGATCTACACAGAAATGGAAAAAATTTTCCTCCGAATTTCCTTCATAAAAGTTGGATGGATTATCTATATTGGGATGTTGAATTAGAGCCGTAAATTAGATTTTTTCAGAAATATTGATCGCTATTCTTGATCCAGTTTTTATTACTTTGTCCATAACAGAGTATAAACCTTTTTTTGTTGCTCCTTCTTCGTATGCGATATCTTTATGATCAATTTCATCCTGTCTGAATTTTCTAATTTTTTCTCTTAATTTCTTTTCATCATCTTTTATCTGGTTAATTTGGTTTAGGTAATGTTCATCAATTACTTCCTCTACAGACGCAGTGCAAAGCATGGCAGCCTTTTTTCCTAATATTGTACTTCCAAACCCAAGACCCAATCCTAAAAGGTCCCATAAAGGTAAAAATTTAGTTGGACTTATATTCCTTTTTTTAATCTCATTTTCAAAAAATGAACAGTGTTCATCTTCGTGTTTTTTCATGTCTTCAATTTTTTTTTTTAAGGTCTCGTCTTTAATTATCGTATTCAATGCTAATAGCTGACCTTCATAAATTTTGATCGCTCCTCTTTCCCCAGCGTGATCAACTCTAATGAATTCTTCTAATTTTTGTTTATTAGTTTTTTGCATATGAATACAAATAATAAGAAAATGAGGAAATTACAAATGATAATACAAAATTTATAGTCGCAAGTGATACTCCAAATACAGCAAAATTTACATTTCTACAGTCAGGATTTATAACACTTAAACTTTCAAGCAATTTACCCTCTTCCAAAATACTTAAATTATCGTCTGAACAATTAAAAATTGACTGGTATAATTCTTGTTCAATACCAACATGGTATCCAGATAATATCATGCTTATTAAAAATGTTAAAAATATATAGATGCATATTTTTGTATTTGAAGGATTAAAAAAACCAAAAAATCCAATTATCAAACCAAGAGCATAAGGCACTCTTTGATACTTGCATAAAATACATGGTTTATATCCCAAAAAAAATTCTACAAAAAATGCGTAAAATATCGAAGTCACACACAGCAATATAATAAATAAATAAAATATCTTAAATTTTTTTTCTAAGATCATCTAGGATGTAAATTTAATTAAGAAATTATATACAAAGTAAGCAACTATTACTAAAATAAAAGATATTATTATTGAAACTGTAACTAGTTCTTTTTCAATTATTTTCTTCATAGCAGGTCCAAAATTTCCAATTAAAAATGCTATTAAAAAAAATCTAGAACCTCTTGTTAATAAAGATACAATAACAAAATAGAAAAAATTAAAGTGTACAAATCCACTTGTAATAGTGAGTAATTTAAATGGTACAGGCGTGAAACCAGCAATAGCCAACAAAGTTACCCAAGCTATTACACCGCCTTCTGAGGCCATTTTCTCTTTTAAAAAATTAGCATTATCAACACCGTATAATTCAAATATTTTTACACCAATCTCGTTAAAAAAAACGTAACCAATAAAATATCCAAGGCATGCTCCCAAAACAGATCCAATGGTAGCAATTAGTGCAATTCTAATCCACTGAGCTCTCTTAGCAATAGTCATTGGTATAATAAAAACGTCTGGTGGTATTGGAAATATAAAACTTTCTATGAATGAGATAAAACCTAGAAAAAATTTTGATTTTTTATGACCTGCTAATTCAATTGATTTTCTATATATTTCTTTAAACATACTAAATTTGTTTTTATACTATAATTATAAAAATGAAATTATTAATATTGGGCGAATGGCGGAACTGGTAGACGCGTTGGACTCAAAATCCAATAGTAGCAATACTGTGAGAGTTCGATTCTCTCTTTGCCCACCATTTTATGAAAATAGAAAACATAAATAGTTTAGTAGAACTTTATTTCAAAAAATATGATGAAATTAAAAATAAAAAGGGTCCACCTTTTTTATTTGGATTGAGTTCAAAAGATAAAAACTATTCCTTAAATTGGAATGAAGTAACATTAAAGATCAAAAGTTTAACAACTTTTCTACAAGACTATATTTCCCCTGGTGATAGATGTGTATTATTGTCTGAGAATAGACCGCAATGGTTAATTGCTGATATTGCAATAATGAATTCTGGAGGTGTTACAGTGCCGTTATTTACCACTTACTCAGACTCAGACTATGAATATATAATTAATGATTGTGGACCAAAGGTTTGTATAGTTTCAAATAAATTACAATATGAAAAAATAGAAAAATTTTTAAATGACAAGGTTAAGATAATTTCTATTGATGAATTTACAAATCAAATTGAAAATTTTTCAGAAATATTCAAAAAAACAAATTTTACTTATAAAAGTTATAACGATAAAATAAAAAGAAATGACTTAGCTTGTATAATCTATACCTCTGGTACGACAGGTAAACCAAAAGGAGTAATGTTAAGTCATGGTGGAATTCTCTCAAATTGCGAGGGAGCTTTAGAAATATTGGCTTCTATTGTCAAAAAGAAAAAACCGGTTTTTTTGACGTGGTTACCTCTTTCACATTCGTATGAACATACTGTTCAATTCGTTCAAATTTCTTTGGGAGCAAAAGTTTATTATGCTGAAGGTCTAGATAAACTTATTCCTAACATGTCAGTGGCGAAACCAAACATCATGACCGCTGTTCCTAGATTCTATCAAAATTTATATAACAAAATTTCTTTAAATTTTTCTAAACTGGAGGGGTTAAAAAAAAAGTTGATAACCAACACCCTTAAACTTGGCACAAAAAAACTTAAAAAAGAAAACCTAAATTTTGGTGAAAAAATATCTAATTTTTTATGTGAAATTTTAGTCAGGAAAAAGATCAAAAAACAGTTTGGTGGAGAGTTACAAGCTTTTGTTTCAGGTGGTGGTGCTCTTGACCAAAAAATTGGAGAATTTCTCAATTCTATTGGATTACCAACATTACAAGGATATGGACTGACTGAAGCTTCTCCAGTCGTTAGCTGTAACGTTCCAGGAAATATTCAAATTGAGACTGTAGGGCCTCCATTTAAAACCAATGAAGTTAAAATTTCAAACGATGGTGAAATATTAGTAAAAGGGGAAAACGTTATGCTTGGATATTGGAATAAAAAAGATGAAACCAATGAAGTTATTAAAGAAGGATGGTTACATACAGGTGATATAGGAGAGTTTACCAAAGAAGGAAATTTAAAAATAACTGATAGAAAAAAAGAAATCATTGTAAATTTAGGTGGTGATAACATTTCTCCATCTAAAATTGAAAATTTACTTTGTTTAAATGAAAAAATTAAACAAAGTTTCGTTTATGGAGATAAAAAAACATATTTAGTTGCACTAATTGTAACTGATAACGAAGAAAATAGATCAGAAATTAATTTATTCATCGAAAATTTAAATAAAAACTTGCAAACAATAGAAAAAATTAAAAAAATAAAACTTATTAAAGAGGAATTTACAATTGAAAATGGAATGTTAACACCAACTTTAAAATTAAAAAGAAAAAAAATTTTAGAAAAATATAAAGAAGATTTAGAAAAACTTTATTAAATTAAACAAATAAAGTTGATTATAATGCGCATAAACACTATTCTTTTTTAACATTTAACATTTATAAAATTAAATTTAATTTTTTACTTCGTTGATGAATCAATTTATAACTAATTAAATGTTTGACATAACAAAAGAAAATATTTAAAAATTAACTTATAACGAATCAAAAAGATTCGTAACAACAGGGAGCTAAAGATGGCTAAACGAAGAAAAAAAGCTAAGAAAAAAGCTAAGAAAAAAGCAAAAAAAAGAAGAAGAAGAAGATAAGTTTTCTTTTTTAAAAACGCTTCTCATAACGTTTGTGTGAGAAGCGTTTTTTTTTACTCTTCTTCTGAAACGTTTTCTAAATTTTCTGGTTCTTCCGTATCTCCGCTTGGTTTCTGACTAGTTGGTGCTTTTTTTTCCAAGTTTTGTTGATTTTTATCTAAATTTCTTTTTAAGGCTTTATCAAGTTTTTTCTGAGTATCTTCTAGTGACAGATTAAGTATTATTTTGAATTCTGTTAATATTCTATCGTAAGCTTTTTCAAATAATTGTCTTTCACTGTATGATTGATCGATCATTATATCGTCTCCTTTATTTAAATCTCTCACTACTTCTGCTAGTTCATAGATCTTTCCAGATGTAATTTTTTGTTCGTATTCTTGAGCTCTTCTACTCCACATAGACCTTTTTATTTTTGGCTTACCCTTTAGAATCGAGATAGATTTATTCACTTGGTTAATTGTTGATAATGGTCTTAAATGTGATTGTTTGTTTATAGGCAATAATCCAATAGCTTTATCCTTTTCAAACTTTATATCGTAACATTGTACGTCTATGCCACCAATCGTTTTTGCATTTACCGATAAAATTTGTCCAACACCATGTTTTGGATAAACTATGTAATCTTTTGGTTTAAATTGTTTTTTTTCAGTCTCTTGTTTTTTAATTTTAACTATTTCAGGTTTTTGATCTTGACTTTTAGTGAGGCGTAAATTCTCAGCATTTTTTGATTTAGTCAAATTAATTTTAGCCTTTTCCTTTAAAGGATTCTTATTTATTTGTTTTAGTTTTGGTCTGCCTATTTTTTTTTTTGCTTTAATTATTTTAGACTTCTTAGGAATAGGTTTAGCTTTTTTTTTTAGTAAGATTTTCTTTTTTTTCTTAAAGGTTTTCTTTAAAATACTTTTCAAATTTATTTTCTTCATTTTTATATTTTTCGCTATCTATTGGTGGATCTTTTTTTTGTGAAATGTTTGGCCATATTTCAGAATATTTTTTGTTTAACTCTAGCCATTTCTCACTTCCCTCTTCTGTATCTGGTTTAATTGCATCTACCGGACATTCAGGTTCACAAACGCCACAATCTATACACTCATCTGGTTTAATTACAAGCATATTTTTCCCTTCATAAAAACAGTCAACTGGACATACTTCAACGCAATCCATTAATTTACATTTAATACACTTGTCATTTACTATGTAAGTCATTACTTATTGTTTAGTACTTTAACCTTAGTCTCACCCATTATCTTATCATCTAAATAAAGCAACCCAGCTAAACGTCTCATAAGGTTATTTTCATAAATATCTGATTTTCCATCTGACAATATTATTTTCCACAATGTTTCAACAATTATAATTTTATTTTCAACACTTAAAGACTTTACGTCCTTGGTAAATTCTTGAATATGATTTGAATCATTTTCTTTTTGTTCTGCTTTTAAAACAATTTCATCCAAGTTATCCAACTCAGGGTACAATTTATTCACTGTTTTCTTAATTATTTCCTTCTCTTCCGATGTATAATTTTCATCTATTTTAGCTGCATGTATTAAAAGGCAAGCAATGTTAATTGCTTCTGAATTCACGTTAGGTTTTTCTTTATTGTTAATTAAAAATTTAAATATCATTTTAGATCTAGTTGTTTTAGTGCTTCAAAGGGATTATCTTTTTTGATCTTTAAATCTAAACTTTTTTTAATCTTTTTAAAAGGTTTATATTTAAAGAACGTTTCATTTTTTTCATCAAAAACTTTATATCCCATAAGTTTTATGACCTTTACAAAACTTTCTTTGTTACAACCCAGCAAATTTAACATTT
>CACPLG010000011.1 GCA_902634775.1 uncultured Pelagibacteraceae bacterium | reverse complement strand
GTTGCTACACCAAATTCTTCCGCTCCCATCATGGCTGCAATGACAACATCTCTACCAGTTTTAATTCCACCATCTGTCCTCAATGTAACTGTATGTCTTAAATTGTTTAGAGTTAAAACTTGGTTTGCCTCGGTCAATCCCATTTCCCAAGGTATGCCAACGTATTTAACGCTAGTTTGAGGAGTAGCTCCTGTTCCACCATTATGCCCGGAAATTAAAATTATATCAGCTTTTGCCTTTGCAACTCCTGCTGCAATTGTACCAATGCCAGAAGATGCAACAAGTTTTACACCAACACGTGCTTTAGGATTTATCTGTTTTAAATCATAAATCAATTGGGCCAAATCCTCAATTGAGTAAATATCATGATGAGGAGGGGGCGATATTAAAGTCACCCCAGGAGTAGAATGTCTTAATCTAGCAATTTCCTTTGTGACCTTAAATCCAGGTAACTGTCCACCTTCTCCTGGTTTAGCGCCTTGTGCAATTTTAATTTCTATCTCGTTGCAGTTATTTAAATAATTAATTGTAACTCCAAATCTCGCGGATGCTATTTGTTTCACTCTTGAATTAGCACTATCTCCATTAGATTGAATTTGAAATCTTTTTTCATCTTCACCACCTTCTCCACTACAAGATGCTCCCTTAATTCTATTCATTCCAATAGCTAGTGTTTCGTGAGCTTCTTTTGATAGAGCTCCATGAGACATACTTCCACTTCCAAAACGTTTTAAAATATTCTCAACTGGTTCCACTTCATCGATGCTGATTGTATTTTTTTTCTTGAAATCAATTAAGTCCCTTAAATTAATAGGAGGTAAATCATATATTCCTTTAGAGTATTTTTTATATAATTCATAAGATTTGTTTGTAACTGCCGATTGAAGCAGATGTATCAGTTTACCTTGGTATTGGTGTGTCTCACCATTTTTTCTATATCGATAAATTCCTCCTATTGGCAATACGTTTGTGTCAGATCTAAAAGCCTCCTCATGAATACCTCTTATTTTTTTTTCAATCCCTGTAAGTCCGATACCTGAAATTTTAGAGGTAACACCAGGAAAAAAATCATTAACAATTGTTCTGCTTAATCCTACAGTTTCAAAATTACATCCTCCTCTGTAAGAACTAATTACAGAAATACCCATTTTTGACATTATTTTTAAAAGACCTAAATTTACAGATTTCACATATCTTTCTACACAATCATCATAAATAAACTTTCCAAATAATTTTTTTTCAAATCTCTGGTAAAGACTGTCTAATGCTAAATAAGGATTAACTGTAGTAGCTCCAACTCCTATAAGGGTTGCAAAAGAGTGGGTATCTAGCGCTTCACCCGTTTGAGCATTAATTGAAACGTAACCTCTTAACTTTAATTTGATAAGATGAGTATGAACAGCACCAATACATAGAAGCATAGGAATTGGGTACTTGTCCTTAGAAACTTCTTTATCGCTTAAAATTAGTTGCGTTACCCCTTGTCTTACTAAAACTTCAGCCTCTTTTTTTAATCTTTCGAGTGAAGATTCTATATTTTCTTCATTTGTAAAAGTACAATCTAAAACTTGATTATTTTTGTCAAAAAAAGAAACAAATTTTTCAAACTGTTTATTTGATAGAATTGGACTGTTTAGTACGTAAATATTTTCTTCAGTAAGGTTATTAAAATCTAAAATATTGCCAAGATTTCCAAACCTTGTTTTTAAACTCATAACCTTATTTTCTCTTAATGAGTCGATTGGCGGGTTTGTTACCTGGCTAAAATTCTGTCTAAAAAAATGATACAAGGGTCTATATTTATTAGACAAAACTGCTAGAGGTGTATCATCACCCATTGATCCAGTCGCTTCTTTTGCATCCTCTGCCATTGGGTGCAGTATTAATTCAAGGTCCTCTAGACTGTATCCAAAACAATGTTGAAGTTTTCTTAGTTGATCACCTTTAAATAAATTTGTCTCATTTTTGATCGGGAATTTTTTGTCTAAATCAATAATTTGGTTATTAAAATGTTTGTACTCTTTTGCTAAGTAGTTTTTTATCTCTTTATTTTTAAATATCTTACCTTTTTCTATTCTTACACCTAAAATTTCACCAGGACCTAATCTTCCTTTTGAAACTATCTTTTTTTCATTAAGTTCAATCATTCCAGTTTCTGATCCAGCAAAAAGTAAATTATCTTTTGTGATTGTGTATCTCATAGGTCTAAGACCACTTCTGTCTGTAGCAACTATCACCCATTCATTATCTGTGGCAGCAATAGCTGCAGGACCATCCCATGGTTCCATTGTGCTGTTTAGAAAGTTAAATAATTTTTGATGTTCAGCTGGTAGCACTTTACTTTTCTTAGACCAAGCGTCAGGTATTAACATTAATTTTGCTAAAGGCGCAGGTTGACCAGAAATATTAAGTAATTCAAAAACATTATCTAATGATGCTGAATCTGAATTTCCGCTTGGGATCACTGGTTTTAAGTTCTCCATATCCTCAAAAACTGGGCTGAACATTTCTTCCTCATGAACCTTCATCCAATTTACGTTACCTTTTAGGGTATTTATTTCTCCATTATGTGCTAGAGCTCTGAATGGTTGTGCCAGATCCCAGCTTGGTGCGGTATTGGTCGAAAATCTCTGATGAAAAATTGCATATCTTGATACAAATCTTGGATCTTTAAGATCTAAATAAAAATCAGACAAAGACTCAGCAAGGAACATTCCTTTGTAAATGATTGATTTAGAGCTAAACGAACATATGTAAAATTCATTAAGGTTTTCTTGAAGTATTTTTTTTTCAATCTTTCTTCTAGCTTCATAAAGTTTTATCTCTAGTGACTTACCCTTTTCATTTTTATCATTATGTTTAAACAAGACTTGTGTAATTTCTGGTCTATTTAAATCTGCCTTTTCTCCTAGAACAGAAGGGTTTACAGGTACCTGTCTCCATCCATATATGTTAAAATTACTTTTTGTTAACTCACTTTCAACAATAGTTCTGCAAGCCTCTTGGGCGCCATAATTATTTCTTGGAAGAAACAACATTCCCACGCAAACTTCTGAGTTATCATGTTTATGACCTGTAGCTTCAATTTTTTCGATAAAAAAATCTGAAGGAATTTCTATATGGATACCAGCACCATCACCTGTTTTTCCATCAGCATCAATTGCTCCTCGATGCCAAACAGCTTTTAATGCTTCAATTCCATATTCAACAACTTGTCTTGATTTTTTTCCATCTGTAGATGATACCAAACCAACTCCACAAGCATCATGTTCCATATTTTCGCTGTAAACATGATTTGATTTTAATAATTCTAAGTTTTCTTTTCTTCTTAATTTTTCCAACTTTAGATTTATCTTTTTTTTACTCACGGTTAGGCTACCTTTCTCTCTGAGTCCTTTAAATCTTTCAAATATTTATGAATACTTTCTGCAACATCTCTTCCATCTTTTATAGCCCAAACAACCAATGAAGCTCCACGGACTATATCGCCAGCTGCAAATACTCCCTTTACACTTGTCTCCATAGTATCAAAATCAATTTTAATTGTTCCCCATCTTGAAACTTGTAATTTGCTTTCGCCAAATAATACTGGTAGATCCTCTGGGTCGAAGCCTAAAGATTTGATAACCATGTCAGCTTTCAATTCGAAATCAGAGTTTTCTTGAATGATAGGTTTTCTTCTTCCACTTTCATCGGGATCTCCAAGTTTAATTTTATCTACTGAAACTTTTTCTATTTTGTTTTTACCTAAAAACTTTTTCGGACTCGATAACCAAACAAATTCAACACCCTCTTCCTCAGCGTTTGCAACTTCTCTTGATGAACCTGGCATGTTTTCTTTATCTCTTCTATATAAACATTTTACCGATTTAGCTTTCTGTCTTACGGCGGTTCTTACACAGTCCATTGCAGTATCACCACCCCCGATTACAATAACGTCTTTATCTTTTGCATCCAGAGATCCATTATCAAAGTTTTCAACTTTATCTCCTAAACCTTTTTTATTTGATGCAGTCAAGAATTCCATTGCAGGATAAATATTGTTTAAATCACTACCTTCAATTTCAATTTCTCTTGGTTTATAAACTCCAGTAGAAATCAAAACAGCATCGTGTTTTTCTTTTAATTCACTTAATGAAGCATCTTTTCCAACTTCGAAATTTAAAACGAATTTAATTCCACCATCCTGTAAAAGCTTTGTTCTTCTTTCGACAACATGTTTTTCCAATTTAAAATTCGGTATTCCATATATTAATAATCCACCAGCTCTATCATATCTATCGTAAATAGTTATTTGGTAACCCTTTTTTCTGAGCTGCTCGGCACAAGCCATACCCGCAGGTCCAGATCCAATGATTCCTATACTTTGAGTTAATTCCCTCTCAACTTTGATTGGCTTTACCCAACCCTTATCCCAAGCATTTTCGGTTATAAATTTCTCAACAGATCCTATCGTTACCGTGCCATGACCAGACTGTTCGATAACACAATTACCTTCACACAATCTATCTTGCGGACAAATTCTTCCGCAGACTTCTGGCATATTATTTGTACTTTGAGATAAATTGTAAGCCTCTTCTAATCTTCCCTCCGCTGTAAGTTTTAACCAATCTGGAATATTGTTACTTAAAGGACAGTGAACTTGGCAAAAAGGAACACCGCATTGAGAGCATCTGCTTGATTGTTCTTTCGCACCTTCATGAATGAACTCTTTATATATCTCATTAAAATCTTCTTTTCTGGAATCGGTTTTCCTTTTAGGTGGGTTCTGTTGACCTATTTCCACAAATTTGAGCATTTTTTCAGACATAGTCTGGTGGCTTATATATTATTAGACTGTTGAATTAAACAAAAAATAGGACAGTTATTATTACCTATATTTTAAAAAATTCACTGTTTTTGCTGGTTTTTTCCTGTTTTGCATACCTCATATGCATTCATGTTATTGCTTTAATTTACCCCTAATTAGTTTAGTTAAATAATTAATAATGCCGGAATTCATCGAAATTTTAATTTTATCAGCAATACAAGGGATATCTGAATTTATTCCTGTCAGCTCATCTGCTCACTTATACTTAGTGTCTGAAGTACAAAATTTTGAGATAAAATCTCTTTTGACTGATGTTTCTCTTCATCTAGGATCACTATTAGCAATACTGTTTTATTTTAGAGATGATTTTTTAAAATTATTCAAAGATCAAAAATTACTTAAATTATTAATTTTTGGATCTCTACCTCTAATTATAGTTGGTTTCTTTGTATTCAAAACCGGCTTAATTAATTATTTTAGAAGCATTGAAATAATAGCGTGGACTACGGTAATTTTTGCAATCTTTTTATATATTGCTGATAAATTTTCTGTAAGAAAAAAAATTGATACAGATTTAAATTTAAGGGCAATACTTGCTATTGGCATTTTTCAAGTACTTGCATTAATTCCAGGGGTAAGTAGAGCTGGAATTGTTATTACTGCTGGTAGATTACTCAACTTTGATCGATACGATTCAGCTAAAATTTCATTTTTTCTCTCTGTACCAGCAATCGCCGGTGCAAGTTTTTTAAACTTAAAAGAATTAACTTTTTCAAATATTGAAGTAAATTTTATTGTTTTGCTTGCGGTCATCTGTTCTTTTATTTTCTCATATATCACAATTAAATATTTTTTAATTTTTGTTAAAAAATTTAGTATGAATTTTTTTGTAATTTATAGGGTTTGCTTAGGATTAGTTTTATTTTGGTTTATCTATACTTAATCGTTTAAATTCTGGCATCAATTGTGAAAGCAAAACTCCAGCAAGAATAAATAAACATCCTAAAATATTATCTATGTTTAAAATTTGATTTAGTATAATCCAAGCTGCTATTGTTGCAAAAACACCCTCCAATGAATAAATTATTGCTGCTGGTGCGGGACTAATGTTTTTTTGCGCATAAATTTGTAAAACAAAGGCAAATCCACCAGATAATACGCCTGCATAAAGAATTTCATATGTTTCGGATAAAATATTTGAAATTGTAAAAGTCTCGTAAACTAATCCAATAAAAATTGATAAAATTGATACTATTAAAGTTTGAATAAGACCAACTGTGACTGGTAAATCAAATTTTTCTACCAGTTGACCGATAAAAATAATATGTAAACTCCAAAACAAAGCGCATATCAATACTAATATGTCTCCTTTTCTTACTGATGCGTCGTAAAAATTTGTTAGTAGATATCCTCCTACTACACACAACAAAACAGACGGCCAAACACTCCAATGAACTTTTTTTCGATAAAGGATATAAAGAACAAATGGTACTAAAGGTACATAAAAAATTGTAAAGAAAGCTGCATTAGCCACATCAGTATAAAGAAGCGCAACTTGTTGTAATGCAGAGGCTAAGAATAAAAATATACCTATAGAGATTGAGAGATATAGAAAATTTTTTCTATCTTTATTAAATTCATTAAAAAATTTATTTTTTTCAATTACAAAAAAAAATGGAATAAGAGCAAGGAAACCAACAAAAAATCTCACACCATTAAATGTGAAAGGCCCTATTTCATCCATCCCTGTGTCTTGTGCAATAAACGTAGTACCCCAGATCAAACAACAAACAAACGCGCTTATAAGTGATAGTCTCTTTGACATTTAATTAATTATATTGAGAGGTTGTAAGCGAAATTTTTACCTAAGTTTTCTTTAATTTCATTACAAAACCTAGCAGCATCTGCCCCGTTAATAATTCTGTGGTCATAGGATAATGACAGTGGAAGTATAAGTTTCTCGCTTTTATCTTTTTGAAATATTTTTCCTATTCCTAATATAGCTACCTCAGGAGGGTTTATTATGGGTGTAAAAAATGTTCCACCTATCCCACCAAGACTAGTTATAGTTATTGAACCACCTTGAAATTCTTTTTTATCAATTTTTAAATTTCTACATTTATCACTTACTTCTTTTAATTTTTGCGATAAGTCAGATATTTTAAATTTGTCGGCATCTCTTATTTTAGGAACCATAAGACCATGTGGAGTATCTACCGCAATACCAATATGAAAATATTTTTTTAATATAATTTGATAATTTTCTTCATCTTTTATTGATGAATTAAATATAGGATATTTCATCATACTTTTCACCAATGCCTTAATTATAAAAGCAAGTGGGGTAATTTTTTTTTGCTCACCTGTGTAACCATCCTTTAAATTTGTACGGAAATTTTCAAGTTCAGTAACATCAGCTTCATCATGATGTGTAACATGTGGAATAGTTCTCCAAGATTCAGATAACAACGGTGCTGCAAGCCTTTTTACTCTTGGCATTTCAACAATTTCTATTTCGCCAAATTCAGAGTGATCAACTAAGTTTTTTTTAGGTTCTGGTTTTTGGGTTTCCTCTACTAGTATATTCTTTTTAGAATTTTTTATAAAATTTTTGACATCTTCCTCTGTTATTCTCCCGTTTCTTTCAGACCCTTTTAAGTTAGATATATCAGCCCCTAATTCCCGTGCGAATTTTCTTACTTTTGGAGTAGCGAGTATTCTATTAATCATAATTATAATTTTGTAGGTATGGGTTTATTTTTATCAATGTTAAATTTCTTAATTGCTTGTTCTGCATATTTTGAGGGGATTAATTGTTCTTTTGCTAAAACACTTAAAGCATAAGTAACAATATATTTTTTATCCACCTCAAAGAAATTTCTAAGTTTTTCTCTACTGTCACTTCTTCCATAGCCATCTGTTCCTAGCGAATAAAAACTTTTGTTAGTAAACGGTCTTATTTGATCTGATGTAATTCTCATATAATCTGATGCAGCCAATATAGGGCCTTCGGCATCTTTTAAACAATTTTCAACATATGTTTTTTTAGGTTTTTCATTTGGATTTAAAAGATTAAATCTCTCTACTTCCATACCGTCTTTTCTTAATTCATTAAAACTTGTCACACTCCACACATCACAATCAATTTTAAAATCTTTGTCTAATATGTCTGCCGCCTGCATCATTTCTCTTAAAATAGTTCCAGATCCTAATAGTTGAATTTTTGTTTTTTTGTTTTTTGAAATTTGTTTAATTTTATACATTCCTTTTAAGATTGCTTCTTCAATATTTTTATCTTTTGGTATTGCTGGATGCGGGTAATTTTCATTCATTGTTGTAATATAATAAAAAACATTCTCCTTTTTTTCATACATTCTTCTTAAACCATCTCTGAATATTACAGCTAACTCATAAGCAAAGGTTGGATCATAGGAAACACAATTTGGTATTGTGGAAGCAAGTAGATGGCTATGTCCATCTTGATGTTGTAATCCTTCTCCAGCTAAAGTTGTTCTCCCAGATGTAGCGCCAATAAGAAATCCTCTTGCCTGACTATCTCCTGCAGCCCAGGCGAAATCACCAACTCTTTGAAAACCAAACATTGAATAGAACAAATATATTGGAATCATTTCTATATCATGATTAGTGTATGATGTTCCTGCTGCTATCCAAGATGACATTGAACCAGCCTCCGTTATTCCCTCCTCTAACACCTGTCCTGATTTATCTTCCCTGTAAGATGAAAGTAGTTTCGAATCTACAGGCTCATACTTTTGACCTTCATGCGCGTAAATACCAATTTTTTGAAAAAAACCCTCCATACCAAATGTTCTAGCCTCATCAGGAATTATAGGAACTAATTTAGGTGAAACATTTTTATCTCTTAAGAGGTTTGTTAACATTCTAACCAGTGCCATAGTCGTCGACATTTCTTTAGTGCCTGTTGATTGTTTCATCACATCGAAGATATCTTTTGGAGGAACTTTAATTGGTTTGGCAAAAGATGATCTTTCAGGAATGAAACCTCCAAGTTGAAGTCTTCTCTCTTTTAAATATTTTATTTCTTGTGAGTCTTCTTTTGGTCTGTAGTATTCAATATTTTTTACCTGCTCGTCATTTAAAGGAACATCAAATCGGTCTCTGTAATAAAGTAAATCGTCTACGTCCAATTTTTTTTGTTGATGGGTGGTATTAATACTTTCCCCAGATTTACCCATTCCATAACCTTTGATAGTTTTGGCAATAATTACAGTTGGACTACCTTTGTTTTCTAGTGCTCTATGGTAAGCTGAATACACTTTATGTGGATCATGGCCTCCTCGATTAAGCTTCCATATATCTCTATCGGTTAAGCTTGAGACCATTTCTTTTAATTCTTTGTATTTTCCAAAAAATTTGTCTCTTACATATGCGCCGCCCTTCGCCTTAAATGCTTGATACTCACCATCAACAGCTTCGTTCATTCTTTTTACCAATAAACCTGTTTTATCTTTTGCTAATAATTGGTCCCAGTAAGATCCCCATATCACCTTTAACACGTTCCAACCGGCTCCTCTAAAAATTCCCTCAAGCTCCTGAATTATCTTTCCATTGCCTCTAACGGGTCCGTCTAATCTTTGAAGATTGCAGTTAACCACAAATATTAGGTTGTCTAATTTTTCTCTTGATGCTAATCCAATTGCACCTAAAGACTCTGGTTCATCCATTTCCCCGTCTCCTAAAAAGGCCCAAACTTTTCTACTCTCATCTTTAATCAAACCTCTATTAATTAAATATTTCATAAATCTTGCTTGGTAGATCGCTAACATTGGGCCAAGACCCATTGATACAGTTGGAAACTGCCAGTAGTTTGGCATTAGCCAAGGGTGAGGATAAGAAGATAAACCACCTGGTAGGACCTCCTGTCTAAACGAGTCCAGTTGTTTCTCAGTTAATCTTCCCTCTAAAAAAGATCTTGCATAAATTCCTGGAGCGCTATGACCTTGGAAATATATTAAATCTCCACCAAACTTATTATTTTTTGCTCTCCAAAAATGATTCATACCAACGTCATATAATGTTGCAGCTGAAGCAAAGGTTCCTATATGACCGCCAAGATCAGGGTTTTTTTTATTAGCTCGAACAACCATAGCAGCTGCATTCCATCTAATTAAAGATCTTATTTTTCTTTCAATGTTTTGATCTCCTGGAGATTTTTTATCCTCTTCAGGAGGAATAGTATTTATGTAAGGTGTGTTTCGAGATAAGACTAAATCTGAGCCTTCTTTATAAGAATGTTCAATTAATTGTTTTATTAAATATTGAGCTCTTTCTTTACCGTCATTTTGAAGAACTGCAGATAAAGATTCTAGCCACTCTTTAGTTTCAGTTGGATCTAAATCATTGCCATCAGATATTATTTCAATATTTCTGGTTGGTTTCTTTTTCTCTTGGCTTATAACTTGTTTTTCAAAAGGTTTTTCTTGTTCTACTCTTTGAGATTTTTCTGCGTCTACAATTATTTTTTCAGTATCTTTAGGAATATCTAAATTTTTGACTTCTTTTTTTTCAGAAGCAGATTGAATTTCTACCAGTTTATCTCCCTTTGAAACTTTATCACCAACTTTTACTAAAATTTTTAATACTTCGCCCTCCTCTGTGCTTGGTACTTCTACGCTTGATTTATCACTTTCAAGTGTAACAATAGAATCGTTTTTTTGAATTTTTTGACCCTCTTTTACAAGAACTTCTATGATTTCTACGTTATCAAAATCTCCTATATCAGGTACTAGAATGTCTTTTTTCATCTATATTTTTTAAAGGTCAATATTTTAACATATTTATATCTTTTTTTCGTCATCCTAAAATGAGTTAATTAGCATATGTTAAAAATATTTATTAATTTTATTAAGAAAAAGCCTAATTATAAAAATTTAGACGCAAAAATTTGGATACAAAATATCATTCTGAATAAATATTATAAATCACTCAAATATTAATCTTTTTCTATACACATTGAAATTCCCATCCCTCCTCCAATGCATAGTGTTGCCAAACCTTTTTTTCCACTTATTTTTTTTAATTCGTTTAAAAGTGTAACAACAATTCTTGCACCTGAGGCACCTATGGGATGACCGAGTGCTATTGCACCACCATTCACATTTACTTTTTCTTTAGGAATTTTTAACTCTTTAATTACAGCAATACTTTGAGCAGCGAAGGCTTCGTTAATTTCAATTAAGTCCAAGTCTTTTATATCCCATTTTGCTATTTGAAGTGCTTTGTTAGAAGAAGGGATTGGCCCTAATCCCATCATTGATGGATCAACACCACAGGTTGCCCAAGATATAATCTTTCCTAATATTTCTAAATTATGTTTTTCAGCTAACTCTCTTGTAGTTAAAACTACTGCAGCGGCTCCATCATTAATACCAGATGAATTTCCAGGAGTGACGGTCCCCTTTTCTTTGAATGCAGAATTTAATTTTGAAAGATCACTTATTGTTATTCCAGATCTTGGATGTTCATCGGTATCATCATTAATAATTTCATTATCAAATTTTTTTTTGTTTATTGCTATATTTGTTTTCTGTTGAGACTCAATTGCAAATTCATCTTGTTCTTGTCTTAATATATTATATTTTGCAGCAACATTTTCAGCTGTAACACCCATATGATAATTATAAAAAGCATCCGTTAAACCATCTATCATCATTTGATCATGAAGTGAATTGGTCATACTTTCTTGGCCTCCAGCAATTATAAAGTTTGCAGAATTTGTTATTAATGATTGATATCCATTAACAATAGATCTTAGTCCAGACCCACACACTTGATTAATAATTATTGCAGTCTTTTCTTTTGGAATTCCAGAATTTATAGCTGCTTGCCTAGCTGGATTTTGTCCACATGATCCTGTTAAAACTTGTCCTAATATTATCTCATCAATCATATCTTCTTTTAACTTGGTCTTTTGAATTAAACTTTTGATTACTAACGAACCTAGATCATGAGCCTGTAGATCTTTATAAATACCTTTATATCTTCCTATGGCTGATCTTTGAGCTGCAACAAAAACAATATCTTTAGAATTTTTTGACATTAATATAGAATAAATATTTATTTAAAAATTACATTATTAAATATGATTATTTTTTATAATTTAGCGCCTGTAGCTCAACTGGATAGAGCGCTTGGCTACGGACCAGGAGGTTCTGGGTTCGACTCCTAGCAGGCGCACCAAAATTATGAAAATCTCTTTGCAATCAAGTGTTGTATATTTTTTTGCTATAGTATTAATAGTTTTAATTTTATTAACAATTTTTTTATAAAAAATGAAAAAAGAATTTGAGCAAATCAGTAAAGTTTCTGGTTTTATGAAACACAATGGTGGACTGCTTTTTAGAGATGTATCGGAGACTGAGTTTGAGTTTAAAAGCACAATACAAGATATACATTTAAACAAAAGAGAGATCACTCATGGGGGATTTATTTGTTCTTTGATTGATGCAGGTGCTGGTACCGCTGTGTATAGAGCTAGCAATAATCAATCATGTGTAACGGTTTCATTGGATGTAAAATTCATTTCGCCATCCAGACTAGGGGATGAAATATTAGGTAAAGTAAATGTATTAAAGAGAACAAAGTCAATGTTATTTGTGAATTGTAATTTATATATAAACAAAAATATTATTGCATCTGCAACAGGTGTTTGGAAGGTAATAAAAAAAATATGATTGGGATTTTAGGAGGTATGGGAACACAAGCCGGTTTAGATATTTGTAATAAGATAGCTATTTTGCACAGAGGAAAACAAGATCAACAATACCCAAAATTTTTATTATACAACAAATCAGACACACCGAAGAGGCCTGAAAATTTAAAAAAATATTATAATGTCCTTAAAGAATTAGTTAAAGGTTGCAAATTATTAGAAAAAAATAAATGTAAGTTTATTGTAATGCCTTGTAATACAGCGCATTTTTGGTACGAAGATCTAAAAAAAAAAGTGAAGATACCTATCTTAAGTATGCCCGAGGAAGTTTATAAGCATACAAAAAAAAATTGTAGGATAAACTCTCAAATTGGAATACTTGCTACGGAAGCTACCTTAAACACAAAAATTTATCATAAATATTTCAACAAAAAGTTTAAACTTTTATCACCACCTATGAAAATTCAAAAAAAAAATGTAAATAAAGCAATCAAATTTGTAAAAATGGGTAATGTTAGAAAAGCAGAAAAAATAATTAAGCCTGCGATTGATTATTTAATTAAGGTTAATTGTAAAAAAATAATCTTGGGGTGCACAGAATTACCTATAGCAATTTTTGCATTCAAATCTTTTAAAAAAGCAAAAAAATCAAAAATATTTATAGATCCAAATTTGATACTGGCAAACACTTGTGTAAATAAATATAAAGCTGCATAATTAGATCAAATATGTTAATATCGAAAAAAAATTAAAAATGAGAACTTTTACCTAAATGATTCGGACTTGTTTTAGACTATTTTTGTTCTTTAACGATAACAACATATAGTAGTAAAAAAATTTAACACACCAAAAGTTGAAATGACAAAAAATAAAATAACTGCTGTTCTCGGACCTACCAATACTGGAAAAACCTTTCTGGCTATTGAAACAATGTTATCATTTAGCTCCGGAATGATGGGTTTTCCTCTAAGACTTTTAGCTAGGGAAGTTTATGACAAAGTTGTTAAAAAAACTGATCCAAATAAAGTTGCGTTAATCACTGGTGAAGAAAAGATAATACCTTCAAATGCTAAATATTATTTTTGCACTGTAGAGTCTATGCCTATAGAAAAAGATTTAGAATTTGTTGGAATAGACGAAATTCAAATGTGCTCTGACCATGAAAGAGGTCATATTTTCACTGACAGATTGCTAAACTTAAGAGGTGAAAAATTAACAATGTTTATGGGATCAAACTCAATGAAAAATATTATTGATAAATTAGATGGTGATATAGAATACATTGACAGAAAAAGACTATCTAAACTAAGTTATTCAGGTCATAAAAAAATCTCACGGATAGAAAGGAAAAGCGCAATAATTGCATTTTCTGCAGAAGAGGTTTATGCAATTGCAGAATTGATTAGACGTCAAAAAGGTGGAGCTGCAATTGTGATGGGTTCTTTAAGTCCCAAGACAAGAAATTCCCAAGTAAATTTATATCAATCAGGGGATGTTGATTACCTTGTGGCTACCGATGCGATTGGTATGGGAATAAACATGGATTTAAATAATGTTTTTTTTTCAAGTATTAAAAAATTTGATGGTAAAAAAATAAGGAGACTTAAATTATCCGAAATAGCGCAGATTGCTGGAAGAGCAGGTAGATATCTTAATGATGGTTCATTTGGTATTACAGGTGAGTGTGGCGAGATAAGTCCAGAGGAAATTGAATTACTTGAAACCCATAAAATTGACGACATCAATACAATTTTTTGGAGGAATCCAAATTTAGATTTTAAAAATGGACAATCACTAATTAAGTCGTTAGAAGAGAAACCTAACAAACCTTGGCTTAAAAGAATTTCTGAGTGTGAGGACGAAAAAGTTTTAAAATATATTTTAAAAGATACTGAAAAATTACAAATTTATAATAATGAAAATGAATTAAAATTGTTGTGGGAATGTTGCCAGATTCCTGATTTTGTAAAAAAAACTTATGGAAATCATTTAGAGGTAATTGGAAAAGTATTTAATTTTTTAAGAGAAAAAACAGGAAAAATTTCAAATAAATACATGAAGGAACAACTTTCAATTTTAGATAAAGTTGACGGAAATGTAGACTCTATATCTAATCGAATTGCCAATGTTAGAACATGGTCGTACGTTTCTAATAAGAATGGATGGGTAGAAAATCAAGATTATTGGGTTAAAAGGACAAAATCTTTAGAAGACAAATTATCTGACAGGTTGCACGAGGAGCTTACCAAAAGTTTTATTGATAAACGGGCAAGTGTACTAGCAAGAGGTTTAAAACAAGATATTTCTTTTGAAACAAAAATTGAAAATGGCGAAAAAGTTTTGATCAACAATCAATTCATCGGAAATTTAAAAGGTCTTAAGCTTGAATTAGATTTTAAAGTTGGAGATTTGGAAACTGATATAAAATCTTTAAAAAAAGCTGCAAGACAAAACGTAAGCCCAGAAATTTCAAAAAGAGTTAATCAGATAATTGAAGGAAAACAAATTGAATTGAAAGAAGATAGAAAAATTTATTGGAATAATTTTCCTATAGCGATACTCGCAAAAGGTGCGGATTATCTGTCTCCAGAACTAAGTTTAATTATAGATGACATTGTTGAAAATGATGAAAAATTAAAACTTCATTCTTTTTTAAAGAAATGGCTAGACACAAAAGTTGTTAACGAATTAGACAGTTTATTGAAACTTAAAAATATAAATTCAGTAAACGCTCAAATAAGAGCATTATCATACCAACTATATGAAAACAACGGCGTAGTAAAAAGAGAGGAAGTTTTGGATACAATTAAAAATTTAAGCCAAGATGAAAGAAAAATACTTAGAAATTTGGGGGTAAAATTTGGTAGATATCATATATTTTTGTTCAAACTTTTTAAACCTAGTGTTGTCTCTTTGAGAATTTTACTTTGGAAGAATTTTAATGG
>CACPLG010000010.1 GCA_902634775.1 uncultured Pelagibacteraceae bacterium | reverse complement strand
ACAGCAATCTTTTTGTTTGCTTTTTTGTCTAGACCATATGCTAACGATGCAGCAGTTGGTTCATTGATAATTCTTAAAACTTCTAAACCTGCAATCTTTCCGGCATCCTTAGTAGCCTGTCTTTGAGCATCATTAAAATACGCTGGCACAGTAATTACTGCTTTGGTAACTTCTTGACCTAAATATTTTTCAGCAGTTTCTTTCATTTTTTGTAAAACGAATGCTGATATTTGAGATGGTGAATATTTTTTTCCTTTAGCTTCTATCCAAGCGTCACCTTTTTCTGAGTTAATTATCTTAAAAGGAGATGTTTCAATATCTTTTTTAACTGATGGGTCAGAAAAGTTTCTTCCAATCAATCTTTTAACCGCAAAAATTGTGTTTTCAGGGTTTGTAACAGCCTGTCTTTTTGCTGGCTGTCCAATAAGCTTTTCATCATTATCAGTGAAAGCTACTACTGAGGGAGTGGTTCTTGCTCCTTCTGCGTTTTCTAAAACTTTTGCCTGTGTACCTTCCATTATAGAGACACATGAATTGGTAGTTCCTAAATCTATTCCTATTACTTTGCTCATAATTTTTTATGTTTGAAACTCATATATGTGTTTTTTCTTAATCTACAAGTTCCTAAATCCTATTTTTTAGGCTTTTTTTCCTCCGTTTTCTGTGGTTTTTTCGATACGCCAACTAATGATGGTCTTAAAAGTCTGTCTTTTAACATAAATCCTTTTTGTATTTCCTTTACAATTGTTCCAGGCTCTTTACTGTCGTCTTCAATCTCCATCATTGCTTGATGTTTATTTGGGTCAAGCTTCTCATTTATAGAAACTACGGGCATAATATTATTTTTCTTAAAAATTGTTAGTGTGTCATTTAAAATAATTTCTATGTGGTCCGTAATTTTCTTCTTTGAATTTTCATCTAAGTTTTGATCATTATTTATCGATTGTTTTGACCTTTCAAGATTATCTAAAAGGTTTAACGCATCTCTCGCAAAAACCATGCCACCATAATCAAATGCTTCATCTTTTTCTTTTTCAAATCTTCTACGTTGATTTTCTAATTCAGCAAATGATCTTGTTAGCTTATCTTCTAATTCAACAATTTTTTCTTCAGGGCTTATTTTTTTTTCTTCTTCAGCCTTATTATCTTCAGCCTTATCTTTATTTAAATCCTTTTTGTTTTCCTCAATAGTGTTTTTTTCTTCAGGCATTAAAAGTAATATGGTAAGAAATTTGATATTTACTAGATGAAAAATAAAAAAATTTCTGAAATATTGATAGGCACTAATAATCGAGGAAAATTGAGAGAAATTGCTAATTTATTACCTAAAAAGGTAAAAGTTTTCTCAACTAAAGATTTTAATCTCAAAAGTCCAAATGAAACTGGCAAAACCTTCAAATCTAACGCGCTAATTAAAGCAAAATATTTTTCAAAAAAAACAAATCTAATATGTTTATCAGACGACTCAGGTTTAGAGATTGATGTTCTCAAAAAAAAACCAGGAATTTACTCAGCTCGATGGGGAGGTAAAAAAAGTGACTTCAATAAAGCAATGCAAAGGGTCTATAAAGAATTGAATAAAAAGGATAAAGAATGGAGAGCAAAAAAAGTTTCAGCAAGATTTATTTGTGCTCTAGTTATCTATTGGCCAAATAGAAAAAAAATTTATTCTTTAGGTAAAGTAAGTGGAAAAATATCTAAAACCAAAAAAGGAAAAAATGGATTTGGATATGATCCAATTTTTATTCCAAATGGTCATAAAAAAACTTTTGCTGAGATGAGCAAAAGCTACAAATATAAAATTGACCATAGAGCAAAAGCCTTTAAAAAAATTAAAAGATTTTTTTAAATTTATTGTTTTCCACTTTATAAAAATTTAAAACGTGTTTTATACGTTTATCCTCTATTTCAAACAAACCAATCTTACCCTTGAAGGTATTTTTCTGATCAAATATTTTATTATTTAATTGGAAATTATTTACTTTAGAAAGATAAAAAATTAATCCAACCATATCGAAACCCAACAAAGAGATTTGATTTGGCTCAGATGAATATTTCTTAAAATATTCCTGTTTGAATTCATCAAAATTTTTTTTATTTACTGAAGGAAAATAAAGATTCTGGGAACTATCTTCGTTAAGTAAAGACTCATCAAACCATTGGTTTAATGTAATGAAATATGTTTTTTTTGGTGTAACATCTGTATAAATTAAAGATGTCGTTATACTTTTTAGTGTTTCATCGAAGTCAGAAATTATCACTGAGTCGAAATTTACTCTTCCAAGAGTGTCCTTTTTCTCCAAGTTTTCTATTATTTTTTCTTTATTAAACTCATCTGACTCTTCCACCCTTTTTATTTCGTCAGCTAAATTTTGCTTTCTCCTATCGTATTTGGTAATTTTTTCTATTCTTTTTGTTAACAAAGTTGGATCAGATTCGTAAAAATATTTTTTTTTTAATTTTATATTAGTTGAGGATAGAGCCTTTTCGATTTCATCTCTGAAACGATCCTCAGGTATTAAACAAATTGTTTTATCTAGTCCTTCTTTTTTTTGAAATTTTTCAATCGCTTCAAGTTGCGATAATGCATTTACACCAACAGAAATAATATTGTTACCTTTTTTTTCAAGTTTATTTGTAAAGGATAAAAAAATTGCATCATTTAGTTTTGATAAGTTTTTAATATTTTTTTCAAAAATTGGACCTATAAAGATTCTTACACCATTATCGTAAAGTTCCTTCGCAGCTATATAGTTTTGTTCAGGATTATCGAAATTGTTTTTCGGTAGAATCTCTAGTTTAGAGCTGTCAATTTTATTCACTGCCATACTCACAGATCTTAAAACAGAAATCCCAATATGCTTATTCTCGCCACTTAAAGGTAATAATAATCCTATCTTTATTTTTTCTGAAGCTGATGTCGAAATAGAGCTTATTATTAGAAAAGTTAAAATAGATATTAAAAAGGTAATTTTATTTTTCATTTCATTACTAAATATTATATTCTTTTAGAACAATGAAGTCTAAAACTCAAAATCTTAAAAAGGGACTTTACATAGTTTCTACCCCTATAGGAAATTTAAAAGATATTACTTTTAGAGCAATAGATATACTAAAGAAATCAGATATAATTTTGTGTGAAGATACAAGAAATTCAAAAAAACTACTTACTTATTATGAGATTAGATCAAAATTGTTATCGTATCATAAATTTAATGAGAGAAAAATTTCTAAAGAAATTGTTTCTGAAATTCAAAAATATAACATCATATCTCTCATTTCAGATGCTGGTACACCAGTTATTTCAGATCCGGGCAAAATACTTATTAAAGAATGTGTTTCAAAAAATATACCAATTGTTCCGATCCCTGGAGTTTCCTCAGTTACAGCAACAGCGTCCATAAGTGGTTTTTCAGAAAAATTTATTTTTTTTGGTTTTTTGTCTGAAAAACTATCAGCATTAAAAAAAGAGCTTGAGATGTTAAGTAAAATTGACTGTTCGATAATTTTATTTTCATCTCCAAGAAAATTCCTTAAAAATTTAGAAAAATTTCAAGAATATTTTAGTGATAGAGAGATAGTAATTTGTAGAGAAATCACAAAATTGCATGAAGAGTTCATTAGATTAAAAGTCAGCGATTTGAAAAAAATTGATTTAAATATTAAAGGTGAATTAACAGCTATTTTTTCTGAAAAGAAAAATTCAATTAACGATTTTAACTATCTAACCGAATCTGATATGAAATTGATTAACAAGATGTTATCAAAAAAAACAATTAAAGATATTGTAGATTATTTTAAAGATAGAAATATTCCAAAACGCACAATTTATAATTATTGTCTTGAAAAAAAAAATGAAGATTAGGTATTTATTTTTGTTACTAATATTTCTAAACTCTTGTGTTGGAACAGGAACAAGCGGATTATTTGGAACTGGTGTATCGGTCGCAGTCGATCCAAGGTCAATTGGAACACAGATAGATGATACTATAATGCAAAAAAATTTATTAACCAGACTCACTTTAGAAGACAAAAGTTATTTTTTAGCAGTAAAATCAAAAGTTCTTGATGGAAGAATATTCATAACTGGTAAAGTCGATGATCCAGAGGATAAACTCAAAATTACCAAAATAGCTTGGGAAACAGAGGGAGTAAGATCAGTAAGAAATGATATTAAGATTAAAGAAGAATTTAATTTTAAACAGTCAGCTAAGGATCTTTTAATTACCTCTCAATTAAGGACAGCCTTGATGTTTAATAATGAAATCAAATCAAGAAACTATCAAATAGATACATATAAAAAACGAATATATATTTATGGTATTGCTGAAACAAAAGATGAGCTTAAATTGGTAGTAGATGAAGCTAACTCGATTTTAGACGTTGAAAAAGTGATAGCAAGTATTCTTTTAATGGAAGACTTAAGAATTCAAAAGAATTAATTTTTTTTATTATAGTCAATTACACCAGCAGAATATGCGGCAACAGATGCTAAGTTTAAAATTTCTGAAGTTGAACTTCTAAGTGGAGCTATCTCAATTGCTTGTCCTAATCCTATAAGAAGTGGACCAATTACTTTCGCTCTACTCATTGATTTCATTGTTTTAAATGATATCGCTGCACTGTGCTGGCTCGGCATTATCAAAACATTTGCATTACCCACTATTTCCGAAAATGGATATAATTCTTTATAAGTTTCCTCTAAGGCAACATCGGGTTGCATTTCTCCATCAAATTTAAAATCGACTTTTCTCTCTTTTAAAATTTGCACTGCATCACTTATTCGTTTTGTTCTATCTGTTGCAGGCTGACCAAAAGTTGAATGGGATAAAAAGGCAACCTTTGGATCAAAACCAAATAATCTCACTACTCTTGCCGTTGAAATTGCCATTTCTGCCAATTGATTTGCATCTGGATACTCTATTACGGAGGTATCACAGACAAATATTGTTTTACCTCTGTTAATTATCATGTTTAGACCAAACATTATTTCGCCTGGCCTTGGATCTACAACTTTTGTAATTTTCTCTAATGATGAAGAATAACGTCTGGTATTTCCAGTTACCATTGCATCTGCGTCTCCACAAGAAACCATACAAGCCCCCCATATAACTCTGTCATTTCTTATCAATTTGTCACAATCTCTCTCTAATAAACCCTCTTTTCTTTGGAGTTTTTCAAATAAAAATTTCACATATCTCTCTCTTAATTCTTTATCAGTTGAGTTAATTATTTTAATATCGAGTTTTTCTTCATAACCAATTTCATATAATTTTTTTTTTACTATATCCTCTTTAGCAATTAAGATGGGCTCACCAAGTCCATTATTTTTAAATGCTATTGCTGCTTTCAAATTATTTTCATCTTCTCCATCTGCAAACACTACTCTTTTTTGATTTTTTCTAATTTGGGAGTTTATTCCCTGAATTACCGCTACCGATGGATCTAATCGGTTTTTGAGTTGTTCAGCATAAATATCGAAATCTTCAATATTTTTTCTTGCAACGCCTGATTTGATTGCCGCTTTTGCAACTGCTACCGGAATTACACTTATCAATCTAGGATCAAAAGTTGATGGAATTATATAATCCCTCCCGTAATGAGGCCTGTCCCCACCCATTGCAGCTACCACTTCGTCCGGAACTCTTTCTCTTGCTAATGTTGCAATAGCTTTTACTGCAGCGACTTTCATTTCTTCATTTATTGTTTTAGCTCTTACATCTAGAGCGCCTCTAAAAATATATGGGAAACCAATTAAATTATTTACTTGATTTGGATAGTCTGATCTTCCAGTAGCTATAATGGCATCATCTCTCACATCTTCAACATCCTCAGGAATGATTTCAGGATCTGGGTTTGCACATGCGAATACAATTGGATTCTTAGACATTTTTTTGACCATCTCTTTTTTTAAGACCCCAGCTTGAGAAAGACCTAAGAACACATCTGCCCCATTAATTGCATCATTTAAAGTTCTATTTTTTGTTTTGATAGCAAATTTCTTTTTCCATTCATTTAAACCATCTCTTTCAGAATGAATAACCCCCTTCGAATCGAGCATTGTGATATTTTTATCTTTTACACCTGTATTTATAAAAAGATTTGCACAAGCCATTGCAGACGCACCTGCACCATTAATGACCACTTTTACATCCTTAATATTTTTTTTTGCAATATCACAAGCATTAATAAGGGCCGCACTTGTTATTATAGCTGTACCATGCTGATCGTCATGGAATACAGGAATATCTAATAATTTTTTTAATTCGTTCTCTATTATAAAACATTCAGGTGCTTTTATGTCTTCTAAATTAATTCCGCCAAAGCTTTTTGAAATATTTTTCACCGAATTAATAATTTCTTTTGTATCTGAAGAATCTATTTCAATATCAATGGAGTCTATGTCTGCAAACCTTTTAAATAAAACAGCCTTTCCTTCCATGACTGGTTTTGAAGCAATTGCACCCAAATTTCCAAGACCTAAAATTGCTGAACCATTACTTATTACAGCTACCAGGTTACCTTTCGTAGTATAGTCATATGCAAGGTCAGGATTTTTTGAAATTGCTTTTACCGGTGCAGCAACTCCAGGCGAATATGCTAAGGCCAAATCTCTTTTTGAAGTCATTGGTTTAGAAGAAATGATCTCAATCTTGCCAGATTTATTAGTATTATGAAAATCTAATGCTTCTTTATCCGAGTAATGTTCAATTTTATTTTTTTTCATTTTAATTATTTATGTATACAAATGAGCCAATAATAAGACTAATATGATTTATGAATATAATTAAGTCAACTGGCACTTTTAGTTTTTATACTTTAATAAGTAGAGTATCTGGATACTTTAGAGATATTCTCATCGCAATATTCTTAGGCTCTGGACCTATTGCGGATGCTTTTTTTGTTGCATTTCGGATACCAAACACGTTTAGAAGAATTTTTGGAGAGGGCTCTTTTAACGCTGCTTTTGTACCAAGTTATGCAAAAGAGTTAACAAAATCCAAAAAAAATTCTGAAAAGTTTGCAAATAAAGTTTTTAGTTTACTTACTTTTTCATTGCTAGGACTTGTAATTATTGTTGAATTATTTATGCCTTTATTCGTTTCTCTTATAGCGCCAGGTTTTAAGTCAGATCCTGAAAAGTTTATTTTAGCAACTGACTTAACAAGGATTACGTTTCCTTTTATATTATTTATAAGTTTAGCGTCTTTTTTTTCAGCAATTCTAAATTCTCATAATAAATTCGCAGCTGCTTCAGCTGCACCAATAATTTTAAATTTGGTTTTAATAATTATATTGTTGTATGCCAAGTATCTCGATGATTATCTTGTAATTTACATGTCTTATGGTGTCTCTGTAGCTGGATTGATACAAATGACTTTTCTAATTTTAACATTAAAAAAAACTTATAAGCCTCAGTTTAAAATAAATTTAAATATTGATAATAAAACTAAAAGTTTTTTTAAAAAACTTTTACCAAGTATTTTTTCTTCAGGTGTAACTCAGATAAATATTTTGATTGGAACTATAATAGCTTCTTTTCAAGCTGGCGCTGTATCATATCTTTATTATGCTGATCGTATTTATCAAATTAATCTTGCTATTGCAGGTATAGCAATAGGAACTGTCATACTTCCAAAACTATCCTCTTATATTGCTCAAAAAAAATTAAAAGATGTTGATTTGATACAAAACAAGTCATTGGAACTCTCACTTTTTTTAAGTCTTCCCGCGATGGCAGGTCTATTGATTGCTTCTGAAGAAATTGTTTCATCGTTATTTGGATATGGATCTTTTAACAAAGAGGGTGTTGAAAATTCTGCAAAAGCATTGTTTTATTTTGCTTTAGGTTTACCTGCATTTTCACTCATTAAAATTCTCTCAAATTTTGTTTTTGCTAGAGACAATACAAAGATACCGTTTTATTTCTCGTTAATATCAGTTATCATTAACGCTTCAATAAGTATTTATTATTTTAAAGATCTTGGCTTTATAATAATTCCAATTGCAACTTCTATTTCATCCTGGATCAACGCTTTATTATTATATTATTATTTAAATCATAAGAAATTTTTTAATGTAAGTTTAAGTTTGATATTTCAATTTTTCAAAATAAGTTTTTCAGTTTTATTAATGGCTTTGTTCCTTTTCAGCTCAATTAATTTTTTCAGTGTCCAATTAGAATATGATAGTAATTTTAAAGTTATTTATCTTCTTTTATTAGTAATTTCATCAGCGATTATTTATTTTGCAATATCCTTACTTACTAAAGCTTTCAAATTAAGTGATATTAAAATAAGATATTAAGATGCCACAAAAAAATATATTTTCGGGAGTTCAACCTACGGGCAATCTTCATTTAGGAAATTATATTGGTGCAATTAAAAATTTTGTAAAACTACAATCTGAAAATGACTCTAAATGTATTTATTGTGTTGTCGATTTACATGCAATTACTACAAAACAAGACCCCCAAAAATTAAAAGACAATATCCTTGAGACGACCGCAGTCTTTTTAGCAAGCGGTATTGATCCAAGTAAAAGTATAATTTTTAATCAATCTATGGTACCTGCTCATTCAGAGGGGACATGGATACTGAGCTGTATTGCAAGAATGGGTTGGTTAAACAGGATGACCCAGTTCAAGGAAAAAGCAGGCAAAGATAAAGAGAAAGCAAGTGTGGGATTGTATATTTACCCAATTTTAATGGCAGCTGATATTCTTTTGTACGATGCAACTCATGTTCCTGTTGGAGAAGATCAAAAACAACATTTAGAACTCACAAGAGATATTGCTCAAAAATTTAATACAGATTTTAAAGCACAAGATTTTTTTAAAATACCAGATCCCCTGATACAGGAAAAATTCTCTCGTATTATGAGTCTTAAAGATGCAAAAAATAAAATGAGCAAATCAGACCCATCTGATGCTAGTCGTATAAATCTCACTGACACAGAAGAACAAATTCAAAATAAAATTAAAAAAGCAAAAACTGATACGAAATCATTTCCTGAAAATGAAAAAGATTTGAATAAAAGACCAGAAATTCAAAATTTGATAGGTATATACTCAAGTTTAAAATCCCAAAAAATTACAGACACAATAAATGAATTTAAGGAAAAAAATTTTTCAAATTTTAAAGAAAAACTATCAGAGGTTGTGATAGAAAATATTTCACCAATTTCAAAAGAGATATCAAAATTAAAATCAGATAAGGGTCATATTCTTCAAGTTTTAAAAGATGGAAGTGAAAAAGCTGAAGCAATTGCTTCAGAAAAAGTAAAAAAAATTAAAGAAATTATTGGCTTTTAAAAATATTTTACTTTAAAAAACGACTTCAATTACTATATTAATCAAATGTTTATACAGACACAACAAACTCCAAATCCAAATTCTTTAAAATTTCTCACTGAAAAAAGGGTTTCTTTAGTTGGCCCTATTGAATTCAAAGATAAAAGCGAAACATCTGTCAGTCTTATTAAAAATATTTTATCAATAAATGGAGTAACTGGAATTTTCTTATCTGATGATTATTTATCAGTTAACAAAGACGCAAATTCTGAATGGGAAGATCTTAAACATATAATAATTTCGTACATCAATGATTTTTATGACCAGGGTAACGAATGTATAGTTTCAGAAAAAAAATCTGAAAATTCAGAGGAATTATCAAGTGTAAAAAATACAATTATCAAAATACTTGAAACCAAGGTCAGACCTGCAGTTGCTAGAGATGGAGGTGATATAAAATTTAAAGATTTTAAAGATGGGAAAGTTATAGTGGAGTTACAAGGAAGTTGTTCTGGTTGTCCAAGCTCTACACTTACGCTTAAAAAAGGTGTTCAAAATCTCTTATGTCATTATGTTCCTGAGGTGAAGGAAGTTGAGGCAATATGAAAAAAGATTTATTTTCAGGTTTATCAAAGAAAAATTTTGATTTAAAAAAATTCAAAGAATTAAAAAAAATTTTATCAAAACAAGGTATTGTAATTAAAAGAAAACCTTTTTCGAGTATTAATTTTAGATTTAACGAGTTTAAGTCATTATATCTTACTGGAATAGCCTCTTCCCTAATAGTAATGTTTTCTTTTATAATACCATTGTCAGTCGATATTGATAATCAAATAGCAAGTAATAACAACTCTAAAATAAATAATTCAAAAAAAAATTTTGAAAAAGTTTTAAGTGGAGAAAGTGTTGATGATAAAGAAAAGGTTGATGAAGGTCTTGATTTATCAAACATTTTAGAGGATGTATTCAAGTTTGATGAATTGCCAGAAGATACAGTACGATTAAGCGCTTCTACAATTGAACAATTGTTTAAAGATACCAACTATTCTTTATCGGAAGTTAGACGTACTAAAAAAGTTAAACCTATAAGACTATCTTTGCTACCCAATGAAATGAAATCAATCGAGAGTTCAGGAAAAAGAAAAAACTTGTTTATAAAAATTATTTTGCCACTAGTTCTTGAGGAAAATAATAGGATTATTATTGATAGAAAAAAGCTGTTTACAATCTTAAATAAAAATAAAAATTCAAAAGATGAAATCAACTGGTTAAATCAAAAATTTAAGCAATATGGAGTTGTAAACAAAGATCTTGCAACTTTAAAAGTTAGAATGGATATAATCCCTGTATCTCTTGCAATTGCTCAAGCCGCTAAAGAGACTGGTTGGGGAACATCAAGATTTGCTATTGAAGGTAATGCACTGTTTGGTCAATGGACTTGGTCAGGAGAAGGTATAAAACCAGCTGGAGCTGATACAAATGCAACTTACAAAGTGATGAAATTTAATGTGCTTAAAGCATCAGTCAGAGCTTACCAAAGAAATTTAAATACACATTCAAGTTATAAGAAATTTAGATTTATAAGGGCGCAGTTAAGAGATGATAACAAAAAATTAGATAGTTTGAAACTTGCGGAATATTTAGATAATTATGCTCAAACAGGAACCGAATATACAAAAGTATTAAAACAAATCATCCAACAAAATCAATTAAAAGATTTTGATGAAGTTAAACTACTTCCCTTAAGTGTAAAATATAAAAATATTATTTAGGAATTTGAACCGTAAATTGGTGACCAAACCACTTCCATTTACCATTTTCATTTAAAGAACAATTCAATCTTCCCCTTCTAAAAGTAAATTTTTCTCTAAAAGAAATTTTCATAACATTATTTTCGTTAACTGAAATATTAGGATTACCCCAATTATCACCTTCATTAGAAAAACAATTTATATTCTTTATATTTTTTTGATTATCAAAAAATTCAATTTCAACCGATGGAGGATTATTATTTACAAGCACGTACTTATCTTCGGGTTTAAAATTTTTATACTGCAATGGCAAGTATTTGATAATAGAGCTGAACCTTTCCATTCTTCCATAATTCTCATTAATAGGAAATCTTGGTAATTCATATTTATCTTTTGTGCTGTCTATTACTCCTGAATGTTGTCCAAAAGCATATTTAAAATTTTTTTTAATAAAATTTTTTTGTTGTAAAGAATATTCACCAAAAGGATATGAAAAAAAGATTGGGCTATATCCTAAATTTGTATTAAAAATTTCAATTGATTTATTTATGTCATCTTTAAAGTCAGAAAATGAAAAATTTATTAGATATTCGTGAGTATGAGAATGATTACCTATAAAAGCAAATTTTTCTTTCTCAATTTCTTTTATTTGTTCCCAAGTCATATAACCCCTTTTTCCAATTGGTTCTGTAGAAACAAAAAGAATAAAAGGTATTTCATTTTTTTTTAAAATTGGCCATGCATTTTCATAGAAAGATAAAAATGCGTCATCGATGGTTAATAGTATCTTTTTGTTATCTTTAGGTTTATCAAATTCCTCACTAAATAATTTTGGATTATAAAACTCAAACCCATTACTTTTAATGGTGGCAATGTGCTCTAAAAAAATATTCATTCTGATATTTGTTGATGGGTATTTATTTTCTTCAAATCTATGATACATTATTGATAGAACTCCTTGATCATCTGGATTGTATTTTGTCACCTCTTCTGATGATATATTTGGGTGAAAAAAAATGAGCAAAATTAAAATCGTAGATTTAATTGTGGATGCTGCAAGTGATAAAATTTTATTTAAACTCATTTCTAAAGACAAGATTTATACTAATGAGTACGAAAACTGTAGAAAAAATTTTGATAAATTTTCTATTTTATTAATGAATTTTTTAACAAAAAAACAATTCTCCTTCAAAAAGATAAGAAATGTATTCATCAATCAAGGCCCGGGCAAATACACAAGTATAAGAACTTCAATGGCAATTATTAAGGCTTTACAGCTTGTTTATGGTTTTAATTATTATGGTTTTAACGATAAAGATAAAGTTGATGGAGATTATAAGAAAATTCTTCAATTATTTAAGCAAAAAAAATTGATAAAAAATTTGATTAAACCTATTTATTTGAGTTAAAATAAAGCATGTCGGATTCAATTGAAAAAAAATGTATTGCAAATGGGGTTAAACTCACTGATCAAAGAAAGACAATTGCAAGAGTAATATCTGAATCAAAAAAGACATATGGAGAGGCTGATCACCCTGATGTGGATGAACTTTATAAAAGAGTTTCAAATATAGATCCCAAAATTAGTATCGCAACTGTTTATAGAACTGTTAAACTATTTGAGGAATCTGGAATTTTAATGAAACACGATTTTAAAGATGGAAAAGCCAGATATGAATTAAACGATGACCACAATCATTTAATAGATATTAAGTCTGGAAACATAATAGAATTCACAGATGAAGAAATCGAAAAAATTCAAAAAAGAATAGCTGAGAAACATGGTTATAAACTAGTAGACTCCAAGCTTGAACTTTATTGTGTTAAAAAATAAATACATTAATGGCAAATAAAATATTCATTAAAACTTTTGGATGTCAGATGAATGAATATGACTCCAATAGAATTTTTGATACTGTAAAAAAAATTGGATTTTCTAAAACATCTGATCAATCCGATGCAGATTGCTATCTAATTAACACATGTCATATAAGAGATAAAGCAAAAGAAAAAGTTTATCATGAAGTGGGCAGGGTCAAAAAAATTTTTAGGAATAAGAAAAAACCAATACTCGTTGTTGCAGGATGTGTCGCTCAAGCTGAAAATGAAGAAATGCTAAAAAGAGAACCTTATATTGATATAGTTTTAGGTCCGCAATCTTATCACCAAATAAATTCTTTAATTTCAAATTATAAAAAGGATCGTAAAGAACTTACAGAATTTGAAACTAAAGATAAATTTGATTATTTAGATAAGATTAAGAATACATCTAGTAAAGTATCATCATTTCTCACAATCCAAGAAGGATGTGATAAGTTTTGCAGTTTTTGTGTAGTTCCATATACGCGTGGCCCTGAATACTCAAGGCCTTTTGAAAAAATTATTTTAGAGGCTCAAGATTTGGTTAAAAGCGGCGCAAAGGAAATAATTTTACTTGGACAAAATGTAAATGCATATTCATTCGAGAGTAAATCAAAAGTATATAGATTATCAGATTTAATAAATGAACTAGAAAAATTTACAGAAATTAAGAGAATTAGGTATACAACGTCACATCCAAGAGACATGACTGATGATTTAATTGAGTGTTATTCAAACTCTAAAAAATTACAACCATTTGTTCATTTACCAATTCAAAGTGGTTCAGACAAAGTTTTAAAATTAATGAACAGAGGTCACAAAGTTGAAAAATATTTTGAGATCTACGAAAAACTGAAAAAAATAAATTCAACAATTAAATTTTCAAGTGATTTTATTATTGGGCATCCAGGAGAAACTGAGGAAGATTTTCACGACACATTAAATTTTTTAAATGAAATTAAATTTATCAATTCTTACTCGTTTATATTTAGTCCAAGACCGGGAACTCCTGCGTCTAATTTAGATCTAATTGACTATGAAGTTGCGAAAGATAGACTTATAAAAGTTCAAAAAATTCTCTTCCAATATCAATTAGAGCACAATGAGTCTTTTTTAGCAAAAAAAATTGATGTACTCGTCGAAAATAAGATGAAAAAAAATCAGATGTATTTTGGAAGAAATAAGTATCTTAATGGAGTGATATTTGAAGGAAATGATAAGCTTATAGGACAAACTCTAAAAATAAAGATTGATAAAGTAAACCAAAACAATTTATTTGGAAAAATAGATTCTAATTCAGATATGAAGGCTGCTTAATCTTGAATAATCCTTTATTAAATAAATTAAATAAAGATCTCAAATTTGTTTATTCTGATAATGACACTTTGAGCATTATATTTAATAATAATGAAATTTTAATGGGTGTAGTGGGTGAATTTAACAATAACTTAAAAGAGCTAGAAAAAATTACAGAGACAAAAATTTATTCAAGGGGAAACTCTATATTGGTCAAAAGCTCTAGTACAAAAAATGAATTAGTTAAAAATGCTATAATTTTTCTAACAGATCTGCTAATTTTAAATGGATCGATTGAAAAAAAAGATATAGTTTCCTCAATTAATAAATTTATGATAAATGAGAAAACAGATAAAAAAATTGAATACATAATAAAAACACCCAAAAAATCTGTTATTCCAAGATCAGAGAAACAAAAAAATTATGTAAGAGCTTTAAGAGAAAGCGATATTATAATTTCTTGTGGTCCCGCAGGAACAGGGAAAACCTTTTTGGCTGTTGCTGTAGCTCTAACAATGTTATTGGATAAAAAGATTGAGAGAATAATTTTATCAAGACCAGCGGTGGAGGCGGGTGAAAGGTTAGGTTTTCTACCTGGAGATATGAGAGAAAAAGTAGATCCTTATTTAAGACCTTTATATGACTCACTTTATGATCTGTTAGATTTCGAAAAAATCCAAAAAAGAATTGAGATTGGTGATATCGAAATTGCTCCTTTAGCATTTATGAGGGGAAGAACATTAAAAAATTCTTTTGCAATTTTAGATGAGGCTCAAAATGCAACTGATACGCAAATCAAAATGTTTTTAACTAGGATTGGTGAAAATTCTAAAATTGTTATTAATGGAGATCCGTCACAAATTGACCTACCAAATAAATCTCTGTCAGGATTAAGTAGATCAAAAAAGCTTCTTGGACATCTTAACGAGATTTCAGTTGTAGATTTTGACCACACTGACGTTGTTAGACACCCACTGGTTTCAAAAATAGTAAAAGCTTATTCTGATCAAAATAAAGATTAATGATTAAAGCTGAAATAGTTGTTGATTTCCCAAAATGGAAAACAAAAATTAAAAATCCGAGTCTTTATTTTAAAAAAAAAATAAAGAAACTTTCCTATGTAAAATCATTAAAAAAAAAGAATTTTCAGTTCACTTTATTATTAACTAACAAAACTATTATAAAAAAACTTAATAAAAGATTTCGAAAGAAAAACAAAGAAACTGATGTTTTGTCTTTTCCTATTAAAAGTAATTTTAATAAAAATTATAAAGGGGATATAGCTATTTGTTATGAAATTATAAATTTAAGGTCAAAAAAAACAAATTTTAATATTGAATTTGATAAAATGTGGATACACGGCCTTCTACACTTGCTTGGTTATAACCATGTCAGACAAAAAGATTACAAACAAATGTTAAGAGAAGAACAAGATATTTTAAAACGAGTAAATTAAATTTGACAAGAAATTATTCTAAGAATTTTATTTTTTATTTATCACCAGTTATTTGTGGATTAATTTCAACATTTAGTCTGCCACCGTATAATTTTTTTTATCTTAATTTTATTTCTTTTCCATTTCTACTTTTAATCTATATGAATTTTGAAATAAAAAAGAGCTTCTCATCTTTTCTTTATGGATGGATTTTTGGTTTTTCATACTTTTTTTCAAATATTTATTGGATAGCAAACTCATTAACTGTCGAAGAAATATTCAAGCCTTTAATTCCTTTTGCAATTACAATAATTCCTCTCATTTTAGGTATCTTTTATGGAATATCTTTTTTAATTTTTTTTTATTTTAAGCCAAGAAAAAAAATTTTCAGTATTTTTTTATTTGCTTTAATATTTTCTTTCATTGAATATTTAAGAGGCCACGTGTTTGGAGGTTTTCCTTGGAACTTGATCTCTTTTAGTTTAGTTGAAATTGACGAATTTATACAAATCTTGTCATATGTAGGAACATATTCTTTAAATTTATTAGTTATAACAATTTTTTTAGTTCCAGCGGTTATTTTATTTGATGTATCATTAAGAGCGAAATTGATAACAGTTTTATTGACAGTAACTTTAATTATATCAAATTTAATTTTTGGTAACTTAGTTTTAGATAAATATAATAACACACCAAATACTCCTATGAATACTGTCGTAAAAATTATTTCACCTAAAATCGATTTAAAAAGATTTTTTGATGGGACAGATCCTTCTTTAGTAATAAAAGATTTGGCAGAAATAGGAAAAATTGATAATAGAGATGCGGTTTATATTTTTCCAGAGGGAATATTACCATCAATAAATCTTAATGAAATTCAAGATTACTCTTCAGTATTTAAAAATTATTTTCAGAATAACCATAAAATAATAGTTGGTATTACAAGATTTAAAGAAACAAAAATATTCAATTCAATGGCTTTACTCGATAATGATTTAAAATTGATAAGTGTTTATGATAAAAATAACCTTGTTCCTTTTGGTGAGTATTTGCCATTTGAAAAATTTTTAAAAAATTATGGGTTTAAAAAAATTACTCAAGGATACCAATCTTTCAGTTCTGCTAGTGAAAGAGATTTAATAAAAATGAACGATACAAAATTTCTTCCTCTAATATGTTATGAAATAATTTATTCAGGAAGTCTTTACAAATATTCTGATAATTATGATTTTATCGTAAACATTTCAGAAGATGGATGGTTTGGAAAGTCGATCGGCATAGATCAACATTTTTTATCATTCTATTTTTAGATCTATCGAAGAGGGTAAAAATATAATTAGATCTGCGAACAATGGAATTTCAGCATATATTGATAGTAAGGGACAAATAATAAAAAAAATTGAATCAACTCAAAAGGGAGTAATTGAAATCGACTCTTATAAAAAAGGATCAAAAACAATCTTTAGTTCATTTGGAAATAAGATTTTCTTTTATTTCCTTATTTTTTATATTACGGTTATTTTTTTATTAAAAATAAGGGAGAGACAATGAAAAAAAATTATTTATTTACCAGCGAGTCCGTCTCCGAAGGTCATCCAGACAAAGTTTGCGATAGAATTTCTGATATGGTTGTAGATACTTATTTAGGTGCTGAGCCACAATCAAGAGTAGCTTGTGAGACTTTAACAACAACTAATAAAGTAGTGCTTGCAGGAGAGGTTAGAGGTCCAGAAATTAAAAAAAATGATTTGATAGAAAAGGTAAGACACTGCATTAAAGACATTGGTTATGATCAAGATGGTTTTACATGGAAAGAAGCAACCAAAATTGAAAGTCATCTACATGCTCAATCAGCCGACATAGCAATGGGAGTTGACTCATCTGGCAATAAAGATGAAGGAGCTGGCGACCAGGGAATTATGTTTGGTTATGCATGTAATGAGACCGATGTTTTAATGCCTGCACCTATACACTACTCACATAAGATTTTAAGATTGATGGCTGCGGATAGAAAATCAGGAAAATTAAAAAACATTGAGCCAGATTCTAAAAGTCAGATTACAATTGAATATAAAGATGGTAAACCAGCAAATGTTAAATCTGTAGTTATCTCTACTCAGCACTCTGCAGATGTTGATCAATCTCAGGTACGAAAATTAGTGATGCCATATATTGAAAAATCTATACCAAAAAATCTTCTAAATAATTTGGATGAAAAAGAAATCTATATTAATCCAACAGGAAATTTTGTTATTGGTGGACCTGACGGAGATAGTGGTCTTACTGGTAGAAAAATTATTGTTGATACATATGGAGGTGCTGCACCACATGGAGGTGGAGCTTTTTCTGGTAAAGATCCAACTAAAGTTGATCGATCAGCTGCTTATGCATCAAGATATTTAGCAAAAAATGTTGTTGCTTCAAAAATTGCTGACAAGTGTTTAATACAACTTGCTTATGCCATTGGAGTATCAAAACCATTATCTATCTATGTTGATTTATTCGATAATGATGAGGAGAAAAACAAACACGTGGAAAAATTGATAAGTGAAAATTTTGATTTAAGTCCCAGAGGTATAAGAGAAATGTTAGGTTTAAATAAACCAATTTATGAAAAATCAGCAGCTTATGGTCATTTTGGAAGAGAACCAGAAGGAGATGGCTCTTTTTCTTGGGAAAAAACAGATAAAAAATCAGTATTTTCTAAGTAAAAAGTTGAAAAAATAGTTAAAAAATAACTATATATTTGTTAAATCGTTGAATTTAAAAATGGGCTTCGGCCCATTTTTTTTTTTGGAAAAGAATGTTAAACAAAAGAGCAGATAAACTAGAGTTACTTAGAATAGCCGAAGCTGTGGCATTAGAAAAATCTATTGATAAAGAATTAATTATCAATTCGATGGAAACAGGAATTGCCAAGGCAGCAAAATCTAAGTTTGGCAATGAAAATGAAATTAAAGTCTCAATTAATAGAGACAGCGGAGATATTGAGCTATTTAGAAAATTAGTTGTCGTAGATATACCAGAAAATACCAATACAGAAATAAGCCTTAAAGATGCTGAAAAATATGGAGAAAAAAAAATTGGTGATGAGGTTTTACAACCTCTACCATCTTTTGATTTTGGAAGAATAGCAGCTCAAACTGCAAAACAAGTAATAAGTTTTAACGTAAGAGAGGCAGAAAGAGAAAGGCAATTTAATGATTTTATAGATAAAAAAGACACTATATTAAGTGGAATTGTAAAAAGATTAGAATTTGGAAATGTAATTGTTGATCTAGGTAGAACAGAAGCAATAATTCAAAAAAATGAAATGATACCAAGAGAAAATATTAAAGCTGGTGATAGAGTGAAAGCTTACTGTTATGATGTTAGAAGAGAACAAAGAGGTCAACAAATTTTCTTATCTAGGGCACATCCAAAGTTTATGGAAAAATTGTTTATTCAGGAAGTTCCAGAGATATATGATGGTCTTATAGAAATCAAATCATCTGCTAGAGATCCAGGAAGTAGAGCAAAGATTTGTGTTCAGGCTGTAGATACATCCCTTGATCCTGTTGGTGCTTGTGTTGGCATGAGAGGAAGTAGAGTTCAAGCAGTAGTTAATGAATTACAAGGAGAAAAAATTGATATTGTAAACTGGTCAGAGGATCCTGCTTTGGTCGTGTCAAACGCTTTATCTCCTGCTGAGGTACAGAAAGTAATTGTGGACTCAGAACAGAAAAAAATGGATGTAATTTTAACTGAAGAAAATTTGAGTAAAGCTATTGGTAGAAGAGGGCAAAATGTAAGACTTGCGACAAAACTTTTAAATTACGAGATTAATATTATGACTGATAAAGAAGAATCAGAGAGAAGACAAGTAGAATTTAAAGACAAAACAGATACATTAATGAAAAATCTTGAGGT
>CACPLG010000009.1 GCA_902634775.1 uncultured Pelagibacteraceae bacterium | reverse complement strand
ATCGCATTGAAGATAAAAATAGTAATATTTTTAATTTATGATGTTTTTCATAAGTGCATAAGCCATAATCTTCTGCCATAAAAAAAAGATGGTCATTTTTGAAGCGGCTTAAGTATTTTAATGGAAATAATTGGTTTCCAAGTGTAATAAACAATTTCATAATTTATTTATAAATACTATTATAAGATATGTCAGGAAAATATTTAATATTTGGTGCGACAGGTTCTATCGGCTCAAATTTATCAAAAATGATGGCTGAAAATAATGAAGATGTTCAGCTAATTGGAAGAGATGAAGAAAGCTTAAAAAATATTTCTTCTGAAACAGGTTGCAAATATAACGTTGTGGACGTTCTTGACACTACAAAAATTGAAAGTTTAAAAAATGAATTTGCTAATGAAGAAATTAAAGGAATTGCATATTGTGTAGGTTCAATAGACCTTAAGCCAATTAGAATGGTAAAAAAAGAGGACTTTCAAAAGTGTTTTGATTTAAACTTTTACCCAATCGTAGAAACAATCAAAAATTTTCAAGAAAGTTTAAAAAAGAATAAAGGCTCTGTAGTAATTTTTTCAACAGTTGCTGTCAGAAGAGGGTTCGCAAATCACAGTATCATTGCATCTGTAAAAGGGGCTTTGGAGGGATTGACTGTATCTTTAGCCGCAGAGTTTGCTCCAAATATAAGAGTAAATTGTATTGCGCCTAGTTTAACTAAATCCAAAATTGCTGAACCAATGCTTAAGAATAAATTAATTGCTGAAGGTATAGCAAAAGCACACCCCATGAAAAGAATAGGTGAAGGTAAAGATGCTGCAGCAATGGCAAAGTTTTTACTAACTGATGAAAGTTCCTGGATAACAGGTCAAATAATAGGTGTGGACGGTGGAAGATCAAAATTAACTTGATCTAAATTATTAAAATACCATTTTTATAAAAATAATATATTCTTTTTGGTATTGTGAACAAATATTCAGCAGATAAAATTTTTAAAATAGCTTTTGACCATCTCCAAAAAAAAAATTTTGGAAAATCCGCAGGTCTTTTTGAGAAACTCATAAGTGTTTATCCAGAAAATTTATCTATACTTAGAAATTTAATTAATTGTTATATGCAATTGGGGCAATTTGAAAAAGCAGAAACTTACATAAAAAAGCTGATTATTATTAAACCGGATGAACCTTATGTATATCAAACTCTTGCATCTGTCTTAAAAGATCAAGATAAATTAGAAGAAGCAGAATTAGTTATTAATCAGGGTTTAAAAAATAAATTAATTAATGAAAAATGGGAAATTCAAAAAAATTTTTTTTTTCCTAAAATTCCATTCAATAGGAATGAAATTAAAAAATATAGACAAAAAATAAAAGAGGAAATTGAAAAAATATTAAATATAAATTTCCAGACAAAACTAGATTACGACAAAGATCAGATAATTGTCCCACCTCATGTTGATCTATCCTATAGTGATCATGATAATCTAGAATTGAATAAAAAAAACGTACTAGCCTTTAAGAAATTGTTTAGAGTACTAAATGATGAGTATTTATCTAAAAGAAAAATTCAAGGAAAAATAAGAATTGGAGTGATATCAGAATTTTTTACTGATCACACAATTGGTAAACTCTATAAAGATATTATTTTCAGTCTTGATAAAAATAAGTTTGAAACTTTTATTTTTCATTCTCAAAAAACTTATCCTGGTGAAATATTTAATGAATTCAAAAAAAAAGAAGAAGAGGGCATTTTAAAAAATGAGTTACTTCCAATAAAGCTTTTTGAAAAAATAAATGTTATAAAAAATTTTGAGTTTGATATAATTTTTTATCCAGACATAGGTCTTTCTATAGAGTTTTATTATCTTGCTCTAATGAGATTGGCAAGATATCAAATTACTACTTTTGGACACCCAGAAACAACTGGTAGTAAATCTATTGATTATTATTTGATCTCTAAAAACTGTGTCAACAAAAATACTCAAAAACACTACTCTGAAAAATTACTTTTGATGAATTATCTGCCAATGGTTTACCCTAAGCCAATAGTTAAAAAAAAACTTTCTAAAAATGATCTTCAAAGGAAAAACATTTATTCTTGTCCACAAACTTTATTTAAAATTCATCCAGATTTTGATCAAATAATTTTTGATATAATTAAAATGGATAAAAAAGCTATTATATATTTGATTAAAGATAGAAACAAATTATGGTATAAAAAATTAATAAACCGATTAAGTAACAACAACAAATATGACCCAACAAAAATAATATTTCTAGATCCTCTAAATTACGAGGATTATCTTCTACACATTGGAAAGGCCTCTGTTCTACTCGATCCAATTTATTATGGAGCAGGAAATTCTTTTTTTGAGTCAATGCTTTTTGGTACTCCGACTATCACATTTCCAACCGATCATATTAAATCAAGATTAGTGTTGGGTGCCTATAAACAAATGGAAATCGCAGATCCTCCAATTGCAAAAGATATTAAGAATTATGTTGATTTAGCTGTTCATTATGCGAACAGAGATGACATCGGTAAATTAAAAAAAATTTATCGAGAAGCTGCAGAAAAAAAATTGTTTAATACAAAAGAAGCAGGTGAGGAGTTCAATAGGATTTTGTTAAATTTATTTAAATAGTTTTAATTCTCTTAAAACAATCTATTGTATTTTTTATCAAGCATGCAATTGTCATTGGACCAACTCCACCGGGAACTGGCGTTAACGCTTTAGCCTTTTTTGAAACTTGTTCAAAATCCACATCTCCAACTATACCTTCGTCAGTTTTATTTATACCAACATCAATAATTATGGCGTCTTTTTTTATCCAATCACCTTTTACCAATTTTGGAATACCTACAGCGGCAATAATTATATCTGCCATAAGGCATTCGGATTTAAGATTTTTTGTTTTAGAATGAGTGATTGTAACAGTGCAATTTTCTTTAAGAAGTAATTGTGCCATTGGTTTTCCATTTAAGTTAGATCTGCCAATAATTACAGCTTTTTTACCACTTAAATTTGGTTCAATTTTTTTTAATAAAAAATAACACCCGAGCGGTGTGCAGGGTATTGAGCTTTCGTAACCAGATGATAGATTTCCTACGTTCATAGGATGAAAACCGTCAACATCTTTACTAGGTATGATTGTTTCGATCACTTTTTTTTTGTTAATATGCTTTGGAAGGGGCAACTGAACAAGGATCCCAGATACTGAGTTATCCTTATTTAAATCATTTATTTTTTGTAAAATAGTTTTTTCATCAACATCATTTGGATACCTTATAACATGAGAATTTAAACCAACTTCATTAGCAGATTTTTCTTTATTTCGAACGTAGATTTGGCTCGGTGCAAGCTCACCTACTAATATTACGGTTAAACCAGGTACATTATTAAACTTTTTTTTTAACTCAATAACTTCATCTTTAAGTTTTAGTCTGAGTGAGGCTGCCTCTTTTTTTCCATCAATTAAAATCATTTTATAAAATTGGTCTTATATAGTATTCCATACACATTTGCATAATCCATATCAACATAAGTAATATTACAGGTGAAATATCAAATGCACCAAGATTTGGTAAAAAGGTTCTTATTCTATTAAGAAAAGGTTCAGTCATCCGATAAGTAAAGTCTAAAAGTGAATAAACAAATCTATTTCCAGTATTAATTATATTAAAAGCAACTAACCAACTTAAAATGACATTTGCAATTACTACATATGAGTAATATTTGAGAATTGTCATAACGACTATGTAAATTATGATCATTTTTTTTCTACGTATATTGATTGACTAGGAAATGCAAACGATGCTTTATTTGTTTCTACAATTTCCTTTATACCAATTGCTAATCTTTCCTTAACTTTAAGCCACTCAATCCAACTATTTGTTTGTGTAAAACATCTCACATACATGTCTATTGAGCTATCCGAAAATTTATCTACTCTTACAGCTAAGCCAACTTTTGTGTCAAAATCTTTGCTTTCTTTGATAAAATTTTCAATTTGGTCCCGTACATTTTTTAATTGCTCGATGGTAGTGTCGTACTGAAGTGTTATTGTCCAGCTTATAAGCCAGTTTGTGGTTTGGCTTATATTTATTACAGCGTTTTCAGCAAATTGAAAATTAGGTATTATAGCTAATGATTTATCAAACTTTCTTATAGTAGTTGATCTAAATCCAATTTTTTCAACAATACCTTCTATTGTGCCTTCAACTAAAATCCAGTCACCCATTTTAAATCTTTTTTCTACAAGAACTAAAATTCCTGAAATTAAGTTTTTAAATAAGTCTTGTGCACCTAGTGCTACTGCAACACCAAATAAACCTAGTCCTGCTATAATTGGACCGATCTTAATTCCCCATAATTCTAATACAGCGGCAGCTCCGAGTATAAAAATAAGTATTTTTAAAGATTTAATTATCCAGCCGATTAATTCACGTGTTAAAATTCTATCTAGTCCACTTAATATATAAGAAATTGGTTCTATTATTTGATGAATAATCCAAAACAATAATATAGTAATCAATGTTCTATTAACAGTATCAACGAATGAACTAGTTTCATCACTAAATGTCATATAGTAACTTGCAAAAAAGAAACCTAACACTATTGGTAAAAATCTTGCTGGGCCAACTAAAGATTTCACTAATGTATCATCTAATTTATTAGTTGTTTTTTTTGATATAATTTCCAATTTTTTGAGAATTAGTTTGCTAATAAGGCCTCTGAAAATTAAGAATACTAAAAATATTCCTAAACCAATAAGAATTTGACCTATATCAATTCCAAGAATTCCCTGGTCCCAAACCGAAAGAAATAGATCTTTAAAATTTATAAAAACTTCCATAACTAAATTTTATATAATAAAAATTCTTCTTCACCAGGATTAAATAAGAAGATTTTCTTCCATTTTAGCTCATTTAATACAGATGAAGATTTTTCACCTATACACATTAAATTGGTTTTCATCCAATAATCGTCCAGCTCGTATTTTTTAATCAAATTTAAAAAACTTACTGCACTATTTTGAGAATAAATATAGACAATATCAGGAATTTTTTTTTTAAGTTCACTTAAAAAATCAGAACTTAAACTCTCTATGTGAGAAACGCTATAACTAATTAATTTTTGAACATTCAATCCTTCTTTAATAAGGTCTTTATCTAGATCGTATGAAACTAATTCACCACTAATATATAAAATTTTCTCAGTTTTTTTTTCTAAATTTTGCAAAATTAATTCCCGCAAATTTCTTACATTGCCACCAGCCGAAAATGTATTATGAAAACCTTTTTGTTTTGCAGTTTTTTCTGTGGCGTCTCCAACACAAAAACATAAAATATTTTTATCAAAATCCTTGGTATCTAAATTTCTAATTGCATTTGAGCTTGTAAAAACGATGACCTTATATTCTGAACTTTTAAGTTTAGGATAATTTAGTTTATTTATTTTAATCAATGGGAGGTGAGATACGGTAAAACCCTTATCCTTTAATCTTTTTATAAGTTCCAATGAGTCCTCTAAAGGTCTAGTTAACAAGACATGCATTTATTTATCCATCTCGAACTGTTTTTTTAAATCATCACCAGCTTTTTTAGCAATTTTCATAGCTTCTTCTATTTTACATTCATCTTTATAAGTAAATTTTTTATTACCATCATCAGAAAATAATTCAGCTATAATGTTTATATTTTTACCTTTTACATTAGCATATATGCCTGCTGCAGTGTTGCAGTCACCCTCTAAAACACTTAAAATTTTTCTTTCAACTTTTGCTTCAATTGAAGTTTCAAAATGGTTAATTTTTGAAAGAATGCTATTTAATTTATCATCGTTTTCTCTAGACTGTATAACGATTATTCCTTGGCCAGCTGGGGGAACTAATTTCTTACATTCAAAAACTTCTGATATTCTATTTTCCATAGATAAAGATGATAGACCAGCCTTTGCTAAAATAATCGAGTCGTATTGATCTTCATCTAATTTTTTAATTCTTGTATCAATATTTCCTCTGATTAATTTAAATTTTAAGTCTGGTCTTAAATATTTTAACTGAAATTCTCTTCTTAATGAAGAGGTGCCAATAACAGAATTTTTTTTAATTTTATCAAGTGTTAAGTTTTCTTTATTAATTAAAACCTCTTGAGGATCATTTCTTTTTAGAAAACACTCAATATTTAGACCTTTAGTTTTTACGGATGGAACATCTTTTAAGGAATGGACAGCTACATCAATATTTTTACTTAAAAGCTCCTTTTCAATATTTTTTATGAATTCCCCTTTGCCACCAATCTCACTAGTCCTTCTATCTAAAACTAAATCACCCTCTGTTGTGATCTTTTTTATTTCTATTTCTATATCAAGTTCTTTAAAAAAAGCTTTTTTTGCGATTTCAGCATATTTCAATGCCAATTTACTTCCTCGAGAACCAATTATAATTTTTTCCATTTATTTAATTTTTTTATTTTTAGAGTAAATTATATTAATAGAAACCTTTTATGAAAAAAAAAATAATCATTATTGGTATAGAAACTAGTTGTGATGAGACAGCTGTATCAATATTGAGAGATAATGGAAAAAATAGACCTAAAATTTTATCAAGTGTTGTTTCGAGTCAATTTGAAGTTCATAAAAAATTTGGTGGAGTAGTACCAGATTTAGCTGCAAGAGCGCATCTTGACAAAATTGATATCATGACAAAAAAAGCTTTAAAGATTAGTAAGGTAAGTTTAAAGAATATAGACGCTGTAGCGGCAACAGCTGGACCCGGTTTAATTGTTTGCCTATCGATTGGTTTAAATTTTGCTAAAGCATTGTCTTTATCTCTAAAAAAACCTTTTATAGCAATTAATCATTTAGAGGGACATGCATTGAGTCCAAAATTAAACTTTAACATAAAATATCCTTATCTTCTTTTTTTAATATCGGGTGGACATACACAATATTTGACTGTTAATAAATTAGATGATTACAAAAGACTTGGAACTACAATAGATGATGCTCTTGGAGAAGTATTCGATAAAACTGCAAAACTTTTAAATCTTGGTTATCCGGGTGGACCTAAAATTGAAGAGTTGGCAAAAAGGGGAAACAAAAATAGATTTGTACTTCCGAAACCTATTTTTAATAGAGGAGGGTCAAATTTATCTTTTGCTGGTTTAAAAACTGCAATACTTAGAACTAAAGAATATATTAAAACGGATGAGGATAGAAGGGATCTTGCAGCGAGTTTTCAAAAAACAATTCTTGATATTTTGTATAAAAAAACAAAAAATGCTTTTGAGCAATATTTAAAACTTTATCCAAAAAATAGAACTTTGATAGTTGCAGGTGGAGTTGCTGCTAACAAACAAATTCGTTTTACTTTAAAAAAATTATGCCAAGAAGAAAATTTCAAAATTTATTTTCCTGATTTAAATTTTTGCACAGATAACGCAGCAATGATAGCGCTTGCAGGTTTAGAAAGGTTCAAGAAGAAAAAATTTAATAATCAGAATTTTGAGGTAAATCCAAGATGGCAACTAGATAGTAAAGCAAAATTTATGAAAGGTGCTGGAGTAAAAATTTGAGCTATCTTCTGTTTATAAAGATAGCATCCATAAATAAAATTTCATTATTCTTATATTTAATTTTTGTAATTGAAAATAAATCATAGTCGAATCTTTTAAGATAATTTAGTATATCTAAATAGGTACAATTAACATTTTTATGCATAAGAGGAAAACATAATTCAACCTTCAACAACTTAATATTCCTTTTTTTTAGGTTTTTTTCCATTCCTCTCAAAATGTTATAATCTTCACCTTCAGCATCAATTTTGCAAAAATCAATTTTTAAATTTTTCGTAAATATTTTATCGAATACGTTAATTTTAACATTAATTTTTTTTTTAATTTTTTGGACTGTGGTGTATGTATCATTTTGTTTATAAAAACTTGATTGAGAAGGAATATCATAAAGATAAAATTTCTTATTACTGTTCTTGTTTGACAATGCGTAATTAAATATTTTACTTTTTTTAATACCTAAAATTTTTTCCTCAAGCTCTTTTGCAAGGCTCTCGATTGGCTCAAAACAATATACCTGCTTGATTTTGAAGTTTTTTTTTACAAAATCTAAATAATTTCCAACATTAGTACCAATATCAACGTATGTGATTTCCTTTTTTCCTAAAATATCTTTAAGTAATTTTTTCTCATTACTTACCGAAGAAAGAAGATATGAAATTGCATCATCTATTTTTTGATAATATTTTAAAAATTTCATTTATAAAAAGATATATATTAATTATAATGTAACGTAAAATGAATAGACGAATAAAATGAAGTATTGGCTACTAAAGTCTGAACCAGATGTATGGTCTCTTGGACAACAAGAAAAAGCTGGCAATAAAGGGGCCATGTGGGATGGTGTTAGAAATTATCAGGCAAGAAATAATTTAAAAAAAATGAAAAATGGTGATCTTTGTTTTTTTTACCATTCAAATATTGGAAAAGAAATTGTTGGTATAGTAGATGTAATAAAAGAAGCTTTCTTAGATCCAACAGACAAAAAAAAGATGTTCGTTGCAGTCATGGTTAGATTTAAGAAAAAATTTAAAAATCCAATAAAATTAGAGGATATTAAAAAAAATAGCTCATTGAGTGAAATTCCCCTTATTAAACAAAGCAGATTATCAGTAATGCCAATTGACTCTAAAAGCTGGAAAATTTTAAATAAAATGGGTAATATTTAATATGCCAAAAAAAAGGAAAAAAGGAAAAAAAATTAAAAAAAGAAAATCTACTAAAAAGAGGAAAAAGGTTTTACGAAAGTCAAAAAAAAGAAAAACGAAATTATCGATTAGTAAAACAATAGATAATAGTGAAAAAATTTATAAAACTAAATCCGAATGGATTAAAAAAGCTTTGGTTACAAAGACCTTGTATGAAAAAAAATACAATCAATCTTTAAAAGAAAATGACTCATTTTGGAGAAAAGAAGGAAAGAGAATAAGTTGGATTAAGCCATATTCTAAGATTAAAGACGTTAAGTATAGTAAATCTGATGTGCATATTAAATGGTTTTATGATGGAACCTTAAATGCTTCCGCAAACTGCATTGATAGACACTTAAAAAACGACAAAGATAAGACTGCAATAATTTGGGTTGGAGATGATCCAAAAGTTCAAAAGAAAATAAGCTACAAGCAACTCCATATGGAAGTATCTAAAATTGCAAACGGATTAAAAAATATTGGTGTAAAAAAAGGCGATAGAGTAACGATTTATTTAACTATGATACCGGAGCTTGCATACACGATGCTAGCATGTGCAAGAATTGGTGCTATACACTCAATAATTTTTGGCGGATTTTCGCCCGACAGTATTGCAGGTAGAATTAATGACTGTAATTCAGATTATGTTGTGACTGCTGACGAGGGTGTCAGAGGTGGAAAAATAATTCCATTAAAAGAAATAACAGATGAAGCGTTGTTGAGTTGCACCAATGTTAAAAAATGTGTTGTTGTTAAAAGAACAGGAAATAGAATTAATTGGAATGATGATAAAGATGTTTGGTATCATGACATAACAAAAAATGTTCCTTCTGTGTGCGAGCCTGAAGAAATGAATGCAGAAGATCCTCTTTTCATTCTGTACACATCTGGTTCAACAGGTAAGCCTAAAGGTGTGCTTCATACAACAGGTGGTTATATGGTGTATGCCTCGATGACTCATCAGTATATATTCAATTATAAACAGAAAGATATTTATTGGTGTACCGCAGACATTGGTTGGATCACAGGACATAGTTATATCATTTATGGACCTTTAGCTAACGGAGCAACAACAATTATGTTTGAAGGAATTCCAACTTATCCCGACAGCTCAAGATGGTGGCAAATTGTTGATAAATATAAAGTAAACATTTTTTATACAGCTCCTACCGCGATCAGAGCTTTAATGAGAGAGGGAGAAGGGCCTGTTAAAAAAACTTCAAGAAAAAGCTTAAAACTTTTAGGTACTGTTGGGGAACCAATAAATCCTGAGGCGTGGGAATGGTATTATAAAACAGTGGGTGATGGTAAGTGTCCAATTGTAGATACATGGTGGCAAACAGAAACAGGTGGAATATTAATAAGTCCACAGACTGGGGCGATAGACCTTAAACCAGGTTCAGCGACAAAACCTTTCTATGGAATAAAACCTGTAATAGTTGATAAGGATGGAAACGTTTTAAAAGGCGAAGCCCAAGGAAGACTGTGTATTGCTCAATCATGGCCTGGACAAATGAGAACTGTTTATGGAGACCACAATAGATTTATTGAAACATATTTTTCTCAATTTGATGGAAAATATTTTACTGGAGATGGATGTCGAAGAGATAAAGATGGTTACTATTGGATCACAGGAAGAGTTGATGATGTTATAATCGTATCAGGTCACAACTTAGGGACTGCTGAAATAGAAAGTGCTTTTGTAGCTCATCCTAAAGTAGCAGAGGCTGCTGTTGTTGGTTATCCTCACGACATAAAAGGAAATGGTTTGTATTGTTACGTAACTCTTAACGTAGGAGAAAATCCAGACGGTGATTTAGAAAGAGACTTAAAACTTTGGGTAAGAAAACAAATTGGACCGATAGCTACACCTGATATAATTCATTTTTCACCTGGGCTTCCAAAAACTAGATCAGGAAAAATCATGAGAAGAATTTTACGAAAGATTGCAGCAAATGAACATGATCAACTTGGAGACACTACAACTTTAGCAGATCCTAGTGTTGTAAAAAGTCTTGTTGATGAAAGGAAAAATATTTAAAAATTAATTCTCTTTTCAAATTCTTCTTTAATATTATCCCACTTCAATATCATAGAGTTTAAAACAATTTTTCTATCTAGAGTTTTAAGTTCTTCAGCAATTGGCGCCCATTCGTACAAAGCTAAAGCGCTCTTATTAAATGGCAAATAACTAAAATATTTTTTCCAATCAATTTCTTCTAATCTTTTGTCAAAAGTTGCTTTTCCTTTTGCAATTATATCATCTGGCATTCCATTCTTAAGTTCATCGTGCAAGATTTCTTCATAAATCATTTTCGATTTGGCTGTATCTTCGTATTTAAAGAAATAATTTAGATAAGAGAAGCTGTAGAAAGTAAGATCTTGAAGGGCCACATAATAAATATTCCATTTTGCTTTGTTTATTGAAGATAAAAATTCTTCATTATCAAAATGCAAAACATATCTTGTTCCCATCCTGGTTTTTAAATAATTATAAAGGGTAACCTGTGTTACCCAAGCTGATTTCTCTTGAATAAATTTTTTTAGGTCGTCTAAATTCCTCAACTTACTCTTTGGAAGCACTGCTTTAAACATTGCTGCTAAATAGACTTTAAAATCTGCAAGACTTATATCTTTAAGATTGAATTTATATTTTAGCATTATTTTCTACTTCAAGTTGTCTAATTGTGTAAAAACACACTTAATTTTAACATTTTTAGGGGTTCCAATCTATGTCATTTTGGGTAATGTTTCGTCTTTTAACCTATAGGGAGGGAAAAAAAATGTCAAAACAACAACAACACTGGGAAAAAACTAGGATGTTGCTATTTATTACATTAGCAATCTGGTTCGTTTTCTCTATTGGCATCTTTTTCTTCGGCGCCGAGATGGAAGCGTCATCAATAAGACCACTTGGATATCCGTTGTCTTATTACATGACATGTCAAGGTTCTCTTGGAATTTTCGTAGTACTGATTTTCTGGTTTGCGAATAGACAAGAAAAAATTGACGAAGAGTTCGGCTACACTGAAAGAGAGGATGACTAATGTTTAAAGGTAAATTTATAGACAATCTTCCTAAGATTTATGGAACATATACCGGCGGGTTTATCGTTTTCATAATCTTAATGGCGATTGCTGAACAAGCTGGAATGTCAGCAAAGTTAATTGGTATTTTCTTTGTTGCGTTTACAGTTTTAATTTATGCGTTGATTGGTTACCTATCACGTACAATGCAAACAGATGCATATTACGTAGCTGGAAGACAGGTTCCAACGGTATTCAACGGAATGGCTACTGCAGCAGACTGGATGTCTGGTGCTTCATTCGTTGCGATGGCTGGAGGAATTTACTTCAAGGGTTACGGCTATATGGCATTGCTTGTTGGTTGGACGGGTGGATACGTACTAGTTGCTTCGCTGTTAGCACCATACTTAAGAAAGTTTGGTTGCTATACAGTTCCAGATTTTATTGGAACTAGATACGGCGGAAACATGGCTAGACTATCTGCGGTAATAGTCTTAACAGTTGCATCATTCACATACGTGACTGCACAGATAAACGCGACAGGAACAATTGCATCAGTTGCACTTGATATTCCTTTCGAGATTGCTGTGTACGTTGGTCTTGCAAGTATATTGATGTGTTCAATGCTTGGAGGAATGAGAGCAGTTACTTGGACGCAAGTTGCTCAGTACATCGTGCTGATTATAGCATACTTGTTACCAGTTTTCTGGATCAGTAACAAAATGGGTGCGGGAGTATTTCCACACTTTATGTTAGCAGATGAAGTAGCAAGGATCGCTGAGTTAGAAGCTCAATTTGGTCTTGGCGAAATTAAAAACTCTGCAGCTGACCTAAAACAGGTGCCAAAAGGCTTAGCAGGTATAACTAAAGCGCACGCAGAAGTTAACACAACACCTTGGAAATTTATTTCATTAGCGGTTTGTATGATGGCTGGAACAGCTTCATTACCACACGTTATGATGAGATATTTCACAACTCCAAGTGTGAAAGCTGCAAGAAGATCGGTAGGTTGGTCACTATTCTTTATATTCCTACTATACTCTTCAGCACCAATGTTAGCGACTTTGTCTAAACTATCACTAATGGATCCAAATTTAGCTACTGGAATTATTGGTAAATCAATTACTGAAGTTCAAGCGATTGACTGGTATCAAAACTGGAACCAAGCAAACTTAATGTTTGTAAGCGACTTTAACGGAAATGGAACACTTGAATTAAACGAGTTTTTCATGGGTGGTAAAGCCGTTGTATTGGCTACTCCAGAGATAGCAGGATTACCATACGTAATTTCTGGTCTAGTTGCTGCTGGAGGTATGGCTGCTGCCATGTCAACAGCTGACGGATTAGTGTTAGCGATATCAAATGCTCTATCTCATGACGTTTACTACAAGATGATTAACCCTAAAGCAGAGACAGCGAAAAGACTTATCGTTGCAAGGGTATTGCTTGTATTAATTGGTTTTGCAGGAGCAACAATTGCAGCTCTTGAGATTCAAGGTATCTTAGGTTCAGTCATCTGGGCTTTTGACTTTGCAATGTCAGGATTGTTCTTCCCACTTGTATTAGGAGTATGGTGGAAGAGAGCTAATGCTCAAGGAGCAGTCGCTGGAATGTTGGGTGGTTTAATTGCTGGTACAGCATATCTAATTGCTGTAAGAAGTGGTTACCCTGGATTCTGGGGAGTTACTCAATTAACATTTGGTATTGTTGGATCTTTAGTAAGCTTAGTATTAATGGTGGTAGTCAGCTTAATGACTAAAGCACCTGATGCTGCTACTCAAAGAATGGTTGACGAAGTACGAATACCTAGCGGTAAAGCGATACTTGGTAAACAACACTAAATAATTACTTTCGAAGGGGCGAATTTTCGCCCCTTCAATCTTTTTAAAATCATGTACGCAAACTTTCATCCAATGGTTTATTTAATCGATTACGTCATGGGCGTAATTATGTGGACACTCATTGGAAGAGTTGCGATGAATATATTTCAAAGGGAAGATTCAAATTTCTTCTTTATGAAGATATTTGTGAAGATGACTGATCCATTTATAAGAATATTTGCATTTATTACTCCATCCTTCATCATAAAGCCTTTGGTGCCTCTTTATGTTGCTTGGTTCTTCTATATGTTTAGATTTTACTTAATGCCTTATCTATTAGGCTATTCTGTAATGGGAATGTTGTCATTTCCATTAGAAAGTGAAATTGCTATTCAAATATACCAAATTTTTGGTAAAAATTGATTCAAAAAAAAAACAAAAATTGATACTAGTATTCTAAGTATCAATGAAAAAAATTCAAATATCTCCATCAATTCTTTCAGCTGATTTCAGCAATTTGGAAAAAGATATTAAAAAGCTCGAAACAGCTGGAGCTGACATGATTCATGTAGATGTGATGGATGGTCACTTTGTACCCAATATTACTATTGGTCCACCTGTTATTAAAGCACTGAGAAGTAAAACATCACTTCCATTTGATGTTCATTTAATGATTAGTCCAGTTCATAAATATATAAAGGATTTTGCAAATGCAGGAGCAGATATTATTACAATCCATCCAGAGGCTACTCCTAATTTGCAAGAGTCCATTGATGAAATTAAAAGTTTTAAAAAAAAAGTGGGCATATCTTTAAATCCAGATACTAAAATTGACGTTGTTGAAGATTATCTAGATAAAGTAGATCTAATACTTATCATGAGTGTTTATCCAGGTTTTGGTGGTCAAAAATTTATATCTGATGTCTTAGAAAAAATTAAAAGCTTAAAAAATTTAAAAGATAAAAAAAAATTAAATTTTGATATTGAAGTTGATGGTGGAATTAATTTTTCAAATTTCAAATCAGTAATTGATGCTGGTGCAAATGTCTTGGTATCAGGGACTACAATTTTTAAAGAGAACAATGGAGATATAAAAAAGAATATAGATTTTCTAAAATCGATTTGATTTATCATGATAGCTAAAGAAAAATTTTTAAATAATTCTCTTTCTTATCTTTATAAACAAATTAGAAAAATATATCTCAACTCAAATATTTATAACCGGAAGATATCTAGAGTATTTGACGGAGGCTTGAATTATGTTCCAAATTTGAGTTTACTAAATTGTATTATTAAATCGAAGGAGAGAAATTTTAGAATTGAAGATTTTAGTCTTGAAGATGTTTGGAATAAAATTGATCTTAATGAAAAAGATTATAAAAAGATTCATAGTTTTTATTGGTTATTTACAATTAACTTAAAATCATCAAAAAAAATTACTCAAAATATAATATCAAACTGGATTGGAAATTATGAAGGCTATTCACCAAAAAGTTGGGAAAATGATACATTGGCAAAAAGAATTATTTCATGGATTGCTAATAGTCAGATTACTTATGAAAATGCGACAGAAAATTATAAAATTTTATTTTCTAGAAATATTAAAAAACAAGTAAATCATTTAATTAATGAGATCGATAACTCTTCAACTTTAAACGACAAAATGTTGGGATGTGCTGCGATAATTCTTGCCAGTTTATCTTTTAATAATCAAACTAAATATCTAGACTTTGGATTAAATTTATTAAAAAAAATTATTAATTCATCTTTTGAATTAGATGGATTTCCAAAATCTAGAAGTCCAAGACAATTACTTTTTTACATAAAGTATTTGATATTTATAAGGGAACTTCTTAGAGACTCACAGAATGAAATTCCTGAACATCTAAATGAAATTATATATTACTTAGGAAAATGTTATGCATTTTTCTTTAAAGGAAATGAAAAGAAATTTTTATTTAATGGCAATCAAGAAATAAATAACCATGATCTTCAAAATTTTCTTAAAATCCATGATTATAAATTTAAAAATAACTTAAATAATTTAGGTGGTTACGCAATTCTCTCACATAAAAAAAATTGTTTAGCAATGGATGTTGGCTCTTCCCCAGAAAAGAAAAATTCATCAGAATATCAATCTGGGGCATTGTCTTTCGAATTTTTTTATGACAATGAAAAACTCATTACTAATTGCGGGTACTATCAAGATTTTAAGCATAAATTAAATATTATTTCAAAATCAACGGCATCACATTCAACTATTTCAATTGATGACAGTTCTTCATGTTCTTTTTCGAAAGATCCTAATGGCCAAAATTTCCTCAAAAGTAACCTAAAAATATTCGATAAAAAAATAGAGGACGATCAAAATAAATGGTATATCTCAGCAAAACATGATGGTTACCAAAAAAAATATGGCCTAAATATTCAAAGAGATCTTATTTTTTTCAAAAATGAAAACAAATTTGTTGGAACTGATAAAATTATATCCAAAAAAGGCTTTCAAAATTTAGAATATGAAATTCGATTTCATCTTATGCCCGGCACAAATGCAATTAAAACACAAGATCAAAAATCTATATTAATACAACTGAAAAAATCTGGTTGGAAATTTACCTGTGATAAAGAAATTTTTGATATTGAAAAAGGTCTTTATTTTGGAAGAAAAAACTCTTTTTCTGAAAATTTAAATATATTTATAAATGGATTTATCTCGAATGAAGAAGAAGAAATAAATTGGTCGATTGAAAAAATATGAATTTAAAAAAGATTAATCGAGCCCTAATTTCAGTTTCTGACAAATCTGAACTTTCAAAAATTTTAAAAGTTCTTAGAAGATTTAAAGTTGAAATATTAAGTTCTGGAGGTACTTATAAAAAAATTAATAGACTAGGTTATAAAAGTATTGAAATAAATGATTTTACTAATTCTCCAGAAATATTAGATGGAAGAGTAAAAACCTTACATCCAAAGCTTTATGGAGGAATCTTATTCAAAAGGAACAATAAAAAACATCAAAAACAAATTAAAAAAATTGATATCAAAAAGATAGATTTAGTAATTGTAAATTTTTATCCTTTTGAAGATGCAGTAAAAACAGGAAATGATAAAAAAATAATCGAAAATATCGATATTGGGGGACCAACTTTGGTTAGAGCAGCAGCAAAAAATTATGAGGATGTAACAGTTATTACAGGCACAAATCAGTATATTGCACTTCAAAATGAAATGAACAAATATAAAGGATCAACAAGTCTTAATTTTAGAAAAATATTATCAAGAGACGCTTTCCTTGAAACTGGATATTACGATACAAAAATTACTGAATATTTGAATAAAGCTAACAATGGCGCTCCACCACCAAAAAAGAAATTAATTGGTGGAAATTTAGTTGAAAATTTAAGGTATGGGGAAAATCCTCACCAAGGCGCAAGTGTTTATTCTTTAAACAAAGAAATAAACATAAAACAACTAAGTGGAAAAAAATTAAGTTACAATAATTATAACGATATATTTACAGGTATATCCTTATCAAAATCATTTATTAAAGATTATTCGACAGTAATTATCAAACATGCAAACCCTTGTGGAGTTGCATTAGATAAAAGAAAAATCAATAGCTATCTTAAAGCATATGAGTGTGACCCTACAAGTGCTTTTGGAGGTATTGTTTCATGTAATTATAAAGTTGATGAAACTGTTGCAAAAGAAATTTCAAGCAAGTTTTATGAAGTAGTTGTTGCAAACGGTTTTGAAAGTGGTGCTTTAAAAATATTAAAAAGGAAAAAAAATTTAAGGTTGATTGACTCTAGTTCATTGAAAGAACTTAATTTTGAACAAAATACATCAATTATGAATAATTTTCTTTCGCAATCTTCTGATACTAAGATCTTCAAAAGAAGTGACTTTAAAGTTGTCTCTAAAGTTAGACCTTCAAATGAAATCCTGAACAATCTTTTGTTTACATTTAATGTATGTAGATTTGTAAAATCAAATGCAATAGTAATCTCTCAAAATAATGCAACTATTGGAATAGGATCAGGACAACCAAGTAGGCTGGATAGCTGCAAGATTGCTGTGAGTAAAATGAAAAAGTTAAAAAGATTTGATACTAAAGAAAAAATTGTGGCTGCATCTGACGCTTTTTTCCCTTTCGTTGATGGAATTGAAACTTTAGTTCAAGCTGGTGTTGAGGCTATAATTCAACCAAGTGGATCAATTAGAGATAAAGAAATTATAAATTTTGCAAATAAAACAAATACTATTCTTGTCTTTTCAAAGACAAGACATTTTAAACATTAAGAAATTTTATCTATTTTAGCTGCAAGAATGAAATCACTTTCGGCAAGACCGTTTATGGCGTGAGTAAAAATTTTAATTTTTGCATATCCCCAACCAAACCAAATATCAGGATGATGACCTTCGGTTTCAGCAATACTTCCAACTTTGTTGACAAACTCTTGGCTTTCAAGGAAATTTTTAAATTTAAATTCTTTAATTAGATAGTAGTTTTTACTTTCATCGGGTTTAACATCCCAACCATCAACTTTTTTTAGGTATTTGTGTATCTCGTCAATTTTGAAACTCGGAATCCCACCTTCACATGGAATACATTTTTTTTCTGCTAAATCGCTCATAATTTCTTAAAATGGAGCGGGCAATGGGACTTGAACCCACGGCCTTCTCGTTGGCAACGAGACGCTCTACCACTGAGCTATGCCCGCCTATTTAATTACTTTGAAGTTAAAGGCTTTTTAAAAATTAAGCAAGCGACAAATTGATTAGTCTAAATTAAGAATTCTTTGAGCTTTGGTATAGAAATTTTCTAAACTCTTTGCTACAATTTATTATGAACAATCAAACAAAATTACCAAAAAAAATCCCTGTCTTTCCATTGTCAAATTTTATATTTTTTCCGAATACGAGTGCTCCTCTAAATATTTTTGAACCAAGATATATCCAAATGATAGACGATAGTATGAAGAGTGACAGGATTATTGGAATGATACAGCCAAAAAAATCTGGGGATACAAAAAAACCTGACCTATTTAAAATTGGATGTATGGGAAAAATTACAAGTTTTAATGAGACTGATGATGGTAGGTATATAGTTATCTTAAATGGTTTAATAAGGTTTAAAATTATCAATGAAATTAAAAGTGATAAATCATATAGAATATGTGAAGTTGATCATAAAGATTTTGAACAAGACCTTAGTGAGAAAAAGGAACCTATTAGATTTTCAGATTTAAGACTTATCTTTGATAATTTAAGATCATTATTTGAAAAGCAGGGTTATTTGATTAATTGGAAAGAATTCGAAAAGCAAGACTTAAGTCAAACAATTAATACTTTAGCGATGGCTTCACCTTTTACGCTTGAAGAAAAACAAATGCTTCTAGAAACAAAGAATCTTAATTATAGAAAAGAAAAATTAGAACAAATAATTAACACTTATCTTAAAGATAACTTTAGTAATAAAACTATTCAGTAATTAAAAATTAAATCCCTTATTTGCAAATTTCTCTGAAATTTTCTTTAAGAAAAAACTTTTATCTAAAGTATCTGAAATTTTTTTGTTATCTAGTATTTTAAATCTGTTTTCTTTTTCAAAAAAATTGTGGAGAAAATCAATTCCATACGCAAAAAAGAAATTATTATGTTTCCTGTCTTTTTCAAAAGCTATGATGGCAGTTGATAGCTCCAAACCTAGATCTATATTTTTTTGGATTTGATCAGTTAAAGATTTTATATCTCTTACTGTCATGTTAAATCCCTGCCCTGCTAATGGATGGACTTTATGAAGAGTGTCTCCAAAGGATAAAATATTTTTATAAGTATATTTTTTTGATAAAAAGAAATTTAACTTAAATTTATCTACATTGAAAAATTTTTTAATCTTATAAAATTTGTTATATTTTTTAACAAGTTCTTTAAATTCATTTTCATTTATATCTAACTTATCGGTTACCGAATAAACTAGGGAAGTTTTTGAATTAGAAATTGGTAAGAAAGCTAAGGGACCCCTTTTTGTAAAAATCTGAACTGAAGTATTATTCTTTAATTTTTGATGGTCAATCACGGAAATATAGGATGTGCTTTTGTAATCTTTTTTTATGTTTTGAAAAAAGAATTTTTTATTAATAATGTTATTTGTTTCTGAATTAACAAAAAATTGAAAATCTTTTTTCTTTAATAGTTTTAAGTAATCAGAATCCTTTTTGATATTGCTTTCTTTGAAATCTTTTCTTTTCTTTAATTTTTTATAAACACTGTCAAATAAAAGATGATTTTTCACTATAAAGAAAAGCGAATTTTTATTATCAAACTTTAAAAAAGTTTCTTTGGAATCATTTTTATAAAGAAAAATTTTACTTATTTTTTGACCAATTTTTTCAACATCTAAATCGTATTTTTTCAAAAACTTAATATTTTCAAAAGATAATCCAATAGTCCTGTTATAGTTAATTTTTGCTAACTTATTTTTTTTTTGATGGTATAGATGAACTGATATCCCTTTTTTAATTAAAACTTGAGATAAAATTAAGTTCGTTAAGTTTTTTCCAAATAAGCAAATTTTCATAAATATTTTTAATTTTAACAATAAATATTAAATGATACAAAGTGATAAATTTGATTCTTTATGAATTTAAAAATTAAGAATATCGATCTAAAAGCATTTATATTTAATCGCTTAATTGAAATTTTTGCAATTGGGCTGTTTCTATTAGCAATTTTACTGTCTTTAGCAGTGATAACTTACACACCGGATGATCCAAATTTTATTTTTTCTGAGGGACAAAAAGTTAAAAATTTGCTCGGAATTAATGGAAGTATAATATCAGACTTTTTTTTTCAATCAGTTGGATTAATAAGTTATTTCATTCCTATAACAATTATCTTTTCAGCAATTAATATTTTTTTTAAAAAAACACCGAGTATAATTGTAAATAATATTTTTTTAGTAGTTTGTTATAGTTTAATCGGAACTTTTTTTTTAAGTGTTTTTTTAACATCACCCTACTTTCTTTACATTAATGGAAATGGTGGATTTGTTGGTAATTTTTTAAATGAGTCAGTTTTTTTAAGACTTGAATTCTTGAATAACAAAATTACTTATTATTTTTCTCTAATAACTTTTATTCTCTTATTTGTATTAAGCTTAAATCCAAATTCTTATTGGATTAAAATATTTATAAGAAAGAAAAAAGTTGATCGAGTTAAAGATCAAATCTTAAGTCAGGATCAACAATTTAAAGAAAAAGAAACCGTTCAAGAAACTTTTAACCTCAGTGAGTCCATTTCTGAGCCTAAAAAAGTAGGTGCTTTTAAACTTCCATCACTTGATTTCCTTAAGGTTCCAGAAAAAAAAGTTAAAAATGCAAAAGAAGAAAAAAAAGTTGATGCTGATTTTTTGGAAAAAGTATTGTTAGATTTTGGTGTACAGGGAAAAATAACAAAAATAAGTACGGGTCCAGTTGTTACTCTTAATGAGTTTGAACCTGCTGCGGGAGTTAAAGTCTCAAAAATCGTAAACCTCTCTGAAGATATAGCGAGAAATACAAGCTCTGAGTCTGCGAGGATTTCTACAATTCCAGGATCTAGTACTATCGGTATTGAGCTCCCAAATTCGTCTCGAGACAATGTTATGTTAAGAGAAATAATATCTAGTCCAAAATTTAACAATAAGGATTTAAAATTACCGATAGCTCTTGGTAAAAGTATTTCTGGTCAACCATTAATTGGAGATTTAACCTCAATGCCACATCTTTTAATTGCTGGTACCACCGGCTCTGGTAAATCTGTATGTATAAATACGATTATTCTTTCATTGCTATACAGACACAAACCAGAAATTTGTAAATTCATTTTAATTGATCCTAAGATGTTAGAGCTTTCGACATATGAAGGAATTCCCCATCTATTATGTCCTGTGATAACTGAGGCAAAAAAAGCTGCCTCAGTTTTAGGTTGGGTAGTAAAAGAAATGGAAAATAGATACAAATTAATGACAAAGGTTGGCGTTAGAAATATTGACAGTTACAACGCTAAACACAAAATTTCTATGCCTTACATTGTAGTTATAGTAGACGAAATGTCAGATCTCATGTTGGTTGCTAGTAAGGACATTGAAAATTGTATTCAGAAACTCTCTCAAATGGCAAGGGCCGCAGGTATTCATATAATAATGGCAACGCAAAGACCAAGTGTTGATGTAATAACGGGTACTATCAAAGCAAATTTCCCAACTCGTATATCTTTTCAAGTGTCTTCAAAAATTGATAGTAGAACAATTCTCGGAGAACAAGGTGCTGAACAATTATTAGGGAAAGGGGATATGCTTTTCATGTCTTCAGCTAATCGAATTACAAGAATCCATGCGCCATTTGTTTCGGATAATGAAATTGAAAAAATAAATTCTTTTCTTAAATCACAAGGAGATCCGGAATATGTTGATGAAATTTTAAATTTATCTTGTGAAAGTCCATCTGATGATGGATCTGACGACTCAGATCAAGATGATGAGCTTTACAATAAAGCCCTTGAAATAGTCAAATCTGAGGGAAAAGCATCAACCTCCTTTTTGCAAAGAAAACTTCAAATAGGTTACAATAGGGCCGCGAGAATAATAGATATTATGGAAAGTAGAGGCATTGTCAGTAAAGCTAATCATGTTGGCAAAAGAGAATTGCTGTAATGAGAACAATTTTTCTGATTTTAATCATTTTTTTTATATTCGCTCAAAAACATGGTTACACAGAACCTAAAATTATTAAAAAAATTTCTGAGATTGAAAATTTTACATTTGATTTTGAACAACTAATTAACGATAAAAAAGAAACTGGTAACTGTATTATTTCATTCAATAATAAAATGATGTGCAAATACGATGAGACTGGGAAGTTAATCGTATCTAATGGAAAGACACTTTTAATCAAAAACAAAAGCTCAAATTTTGCGAATACTTACAAAACTGAAAATACTTACTTTAAATATTTTCTTAATAAAGAATTTTTAATCTCTAAAATTGTGGGAAATGTAGTCGAAAAAGAACAAAATTTTCTCCTATTAATTAATGATCAAAGTAATCAATTAAGTATTTTTTTTGATAAAAAAAATTACTTAATTAAAGGCTGGGAAACTATTGATTTATATGGCAACAGAGTAAGGTCCAATATTATCGTTAAAAATATTAATCAAGAGTTGTCTGATAATATTTTTAATCTTAATCTTTATAACTAGCTAGCTCTGATATTAAGGTTTTCTTCTTTAAAAATTTTCATTCCTCTTGCTAAATAATTTTTTATCGCATTAGGATGATCTAGTGTACAAGTATGAACCCAAATTCTTTTAATTTTTTTTTCAAAGGATTTTAAAATTGCAGTTGTTAAAGCATAACCACCAACTCCTTTACCAAAATAATCTTCAAACAAACCTAAGTATGCAAGTTCTGTCTCATTTTTTTCTGGATGATGTATAAGTTCAAAATATCCAACTAAATCTTCGCCATTCTTTATTACGTAGGTTTCTAGATTTTTATTTGAGACATAATTTGACCACTGAAGATCTGTCCAAATCAATCTATCAGTCCATCGATATTTCTTACCAATTTGTTTATAGAAAAACTTGTTCAGTTGGAAATCTGGTTTTGTTTTTTTCACGGAATAATTGTCTTCTGGCTTATCTTTTTTAATAAGATCATTGATATTTTTTAATTCTAAAAAATTTCTTTTTACACTAATTATCATTGAACCATTCTCCCTACTTTTTGACCACCAAACAAATGAAAGTGCAAATGAGGAACTTCTTGTCCACCATTTTCTCCAACATTTGATAAAGTCCTAAATCCATCATTATCAATACTTGAAATTCCAATTTTTTTTGCAACAGTTGAAATTCCTTTCATAAGTCCAACTATTTCGTCTGAACTGGCTTTAGAAGTAAAATCCTCTAAATTTACATATTTACCTTTTGGAATTACCAAAGCATGAACTTTTTTCTGTGGATTTATATCATGAAAAGATAAAATAAATTCATCCTCATAGATTTTTTTGCATGGTATCTCGCCTCTCAGGATTTTTGCAAAAATGTTATTGTCGTCGTAGCTCATTTTCTTCTTTTATCTAGTTCTTTCATAACATCTTCCATTTTTACGTTATTTGCTTCGAGATACACAATCAGATGATACAATACATCGGCTGTCTCATGAACTTTATTTGTATTATTTTCCACAGCTTCAATTAATTCTTTAACTTCCTCTTTTACCTTTTCTACTGACAATTCTTTGTTAGCTAATAATTTATTTGTATAAGATTCGCTTTGAGGTTTAGTCTTCCTCTCTCTTACCATTAAAATTATATCTTCCAGAGTTTTAAGCATATTATGTTCTAACAGGAATTCCTTTAGACTCCAAATATTGCTTTGCTTCTTTCACTGAGTATTTACCATAATGAAAAATTGATGCTGCAAGAACTGCACTAGCTTTACCTGATTTAATACCCTCTACTAAGTGATCAAGATTTCCAACACCACCAGATGCAATTAAAGGAATATTTACCTTAGAAGATATTTTAGACATTAACTCAATATCGTAACCAACCTGTGTTCCATCTCTATCCATTGAAGTAACTAACAACTCACCAGCTCCGCTATCTTCCATTTTTTTAGCATATTCCAATGCATCAATGCCGCTATTGTTTCTTCCTCCATGAGTGAAAACTTCCCACTTATCTCCGTTTTTTTTTGCATCTATTGCAACAACAACACATTGGGAACCAAATTTTTTAGAACTATCAACCACGACTTTGGAATTTTCTACTGCAGCAGTATTAATTGAAACTTTGTCAGCTCCACAGTTCAATAATTTATTAATATCATCAACACTTCTTACTCCACCGCCTACTGTTAGAGGCACAAAACATTTCTTTGAAGTCTTCTCGACAACCTCATAAATAGTATCCCTATTCTCATTTGAAGCAGTAATATCTAAAAAACAAATTTCATCTGCTCCACCATCACTATAGATTTTTGCTTGCTCAACAGGATCGCCAGCATCTTTCAGATCAACAAAGTTTATACCCTTAACTACACGACCATTTTTTACGTCTAAGCAGGGTATAATTCTATTTTTAAGCATCCTCTTTTGCCAGCTCCTCTAGTTTAATATCACCATCGTATATTGCTTTACCAACTATAACACCTTCAATATTTTTTAATGTCTTAGCTTTTTTGATATCCTCTATTGATGATACCCCGCCAGAAATTATCACAGGACAATTAGAAACTTCAGCAACCTTTAATGTTTCCTCAAAATTTGGGCTTTCTTTTGTACCATCTTTATTAATATCAGTAAAAATTAATCTACTAATACCGTAGTCATTTACTTCGGTTAAAAAATCTAAGGTTGAAATGCCTGAACTTTCTTTCCAACCTGATAACGAGAGTTTTCCATCTTTTGCATCCAAACCTAATGCAATTTTTTTTGGAAATTTCTTACATGCCTTTTTCAAAAAACTTTTATCTTTAATAGCCACACTTCCTAAGATTATTTTATCTACACCTATATCAGCATATTCTTGAATACTATCAAAATCTCTCACGCCTCCACCTACCTCTACTTTAAAATCAAATTTACTTACTATCTCCTTAATAATATCAAGATTAACCGTTTCACCCGCTAAAGCTCCATCAAGATCAACAATGTGCAAATTTTTAAACCCTTTATCAATAAATTGTGTTGCCTGTTCGACTGGAGACATTTGATATTCTGTCTTTTGACTAAAATCACCTTTAATTAATCTTACACACTTTTTATCTTTAATATCAATTGCTGGAAATATCTTCATTTATAAATTTATAAAGTTGTTGATTATTTTTAATCCAGTTTTATCGCTTTTTTCTGGATGAAATTGTGTGCCAAAAATATTTTCTTTTTCAACTGCGCAAACATGTTTTGACGAATAGTCAGTTGTTGCTGATATTGAATTTTTGTCAGTTGGGACAAACTCATAACTGTGAACAAAATACATGTGTGATTTATCTTTTATATCTTTAAAAATTTTACTACCTTTAACTATGTTTATTTGGTTCCATCCAATGTGGGGAAGCTTATATTTACCATTTTGATTATCTATTTTTGTAACTTTGCCCGAGATCCAGCCTAATCCCTTTGTCTCTGACTCTTCATATCCAACATCAGCGAACATTTGTAATCCAACACATATTCCAAGAAGAGGTTTTTTCTTATTCATTACAAATTCATTTAGGCAGTCAACAAGTCCTTTAATAGATTGTAATGCATCCACACAACTTTTAAATGATCCCTGGCCTGGTAACACAACTTTGTCCGTGGATTTAATTTTGCTTACATCAGAAGTTACTTCAATTTTAACTTTATTTTCAGCTACTTCTTTAAATGAGTTAATAACAGAACTTATGTTCCCTGATTTGTAATCAACAATTGTTACGTTCATTAATTTTTATAAAGAGCCCTTAGTAGATGGCACGACTTTTTTATTTTTTGGATCTATTTCTAATGCAGCTCTAAGTGATTTTGCTAAACCTTTAAAACAGGACTCTACTTTGTGGTGACTATTGTCTCCATATAAATTCTCAATATGTAATGTAATTCCTGCAGATTGTGAAAAAGCTTGAAACCATTCTTTAAAAAGTTCTGTGTCCATTTCTCCAAGTTTTTCTACTTTCAAATCCACTTTCCAAATTAAGTACGGTCTGTTTGAAACGTCTAATGCAACTCTAGTTAAAGTTTCATCCATTGGTATCATTGCGTGAGCATATCTTTTAATTCCAATGAATTTTTTTGATGCTTTCTTAAGACATTCACCAATAGCAATACCAGTATCTTCTGTTGTGTGATGGAGATCTATGTGTGTATCTCCTTTTGCTTTAACCTTTAAATCAATTGATGAATGTTTAGAAAGTTGTTCAAGCATATGATCAAGAAAACCTATTCCAGTATCGATTTTGTATTGACCTTTACCGTCAATATTTAATTCAACGTCAATTTTTGTTTCTTTTGTTTTTCTTATTATTGATGCTTTTCGCTTCATATATACCTACGTATATCTATATTATTTAGTCATATCAACAAAACTAATTTGCCACTTGAAGAATAGAAATTCATATCCATCTATACTTCATGACAACGATTGTATTAGTAAGAAAAAAAAATGACGTAGTTGTGGCAAGTGATGGCCAGGTCAGTATGGGAAATACAGTAATTAAAAGCAATGCTAACAAAGTTCGTAAAATTGAGAAACGAAATGTGATTGCAGGTTTTGCTGGTTCAACAGCAGACGCGTTAACTCTTTTTGAGAGACTAGAAGCTAAACTTGAAAAACATGCTGGAAATTTAACCCGTGCCGCAGTCGAACTTGCTAAAGATTGGAGAACCGATAAATATTTAAGGAGACTTGAAGCATTAATGGCAATTGGAGATAAAGAAAAAAGTTTTATTATTTCAGGAACCGGAGACGTTTTAGAACCTGAAGGAGATGTTATTGGAATTGGATCAGGTGGAAACTACGCTCTTGCAGCTGCAAAGGTTTTGATGGATACAGAATTGAATGCTGAAGAAGTGGCAAAAAAAGCAATTAAAGTTGCAGCTGATATTTGCGTATTTACAAATGATAATATTAGAATTGAGAAAATATAATGGAAAAATCAAATATTAAATCATTTCCGAAAAAAAATTCTGAGGAAAAGAAGAATCACATAGATTCTCTTTCGCCAAGAGAAATTGTATCTGAATTAGATAGATACGTTGTAGGGCAAAACAAAGCCAAGAGAGCTGTTGCTATTGCTCTTAGAAATAGATGGAGAAGACAGGCATTAAAAGGTGAAATGAGAGATGAGGTTCTACCTAAAAATATATTAATGATTGGACCAACAGGTGTTGGTAAAACTGAGATATCAAGAAGGCTATCTAAATTAGCAGAGGCACCATTTGTAAAAGTTGAAGCCACAAGATTTACAGAGGTTGGTTATGTTGGAAGAGACGTAGAACAAATCATAAGAGACTTGCTTGAAATTGCTATTGCAATGGAAAAAGTTAAGAAAAGAAAAGAAGTTCATGCTAAAGCTCAAAAGCTCGCTGAGGAAAGAGTTTTAGATGCTTTAGTAGGAAACAAAGCAAGTGTAGCAACAAGAGAAAGTTTTAGAAAGAGACTTAGAAATGGTGATTTAGACGATAACGAAATTGAAGTTCCAGTTAATGAAAGTGGAAACATGCCAAGCTTTGAAATACCCGGAATGCCCGGAGCAAACATTGGAATGATTAATATTGGTGACATGCTCGGTAAATCAATGGGCAACAAAGCAAAAAAGAAAAAGATGACTGTAAAAGAGTCTCATGAGATCTTGTTAAATGAAGAGGCTGATAAACTTATTGAACAAGATAAAATTATTAAATCTGCAAAAAATGTAACTGAAAATAACGGAATTGTTTTCTTGGATGAAATTGATAAAATTTCTGCAAGAACTGACAGGGTTGGTGGAGATGTATCAAGAGAAGGAGTTCAAAGAGATTTATTACCATTAATAGAAGGTACTACTGTAAGCACAAAGTATGGACCAGTAAAAACAGATCATATATTATTTATAGCATCAGGAGCTTTCCAACTTGCTAAACCTTCAGATTTACTTCCCGAATTACAAGGAAGATTACCAATAAGAGTTGAACTTGATGCATTAAACAGTTCTGACTTTAAAAGAATTTTAAAAGAACCAGATAACAGTTTAATAAAACAGTATAAAGCATTATTGAAAACTGAAAATGTTGATTTAGAATTCTCAGAAGATGGAATTGATACTATTGCAAATCTAGCAAGCGAAGTAAATTCATCTGTTGAAAATATTGGTGCAAGAAGACTTCATACTATTATTGAAAGAGTTTTGGATGAAATTAGTTTCACAGCAACAGACAGATCAGGTGAAAAAATTGTGATTGATTCAAAATATGTAAAAGAAAATCTTGGACAACTAGTAAAAGATAACGATTTATCTAAATTTATTCTTTGATTTTAAATAAACATTAAAAGATCCCGAATTTTTTTCATCAGTATTTTCTATATTTTTAATTTTTTTCATAAGTTCATCATTAGAACTAATAAACTCAGGTACAGAATGTTTTAATATGCTTAATTCAGACGATTTGTAAGGATCTTCGACTGATTTAGATCTCATACCTTTGCCAGTAATTATATTTACTTTTGAAATTTGTTTCTCAAAACACTCATTAATTGTTTTTTCAACAAATTTGTTGGCTTGATCAAGACTTAAACCGTGCAAATCTATAGCAAATATCGATGAATTTTTACTGGTTGCAGGGCTATTAATATCTTTTGGAATAATCTTATCTTTACTCTTAACGAAATTTTTCCAATCTTTAAGATCTTTGTCTGATAATTTTTTGCTCAAATATTAGGTATTAGTCTCAACCAAAATCCAATTTGGATCATTAGAGTTTAAGTTTCTTGAAAATCTCCAAGTATCATATACTTTTTTAACTTTTTCTGGGTCACCTGTTAAAATCTTAGAATTTTTATCCCTATTGCATGATATAATTTCGCTTATAAAATCTACTGTTACTTCAAGAACATTGTCTTTTTGCTCATGATTTTTTATTTCTGCTGAGTTTATTCCAATAAAAGTTGTCTCTGATTTTATGCCATTTTTTTCTCTATTAGAAATGGCTTCCTGAAATTGGTTTAAAACTTTTTTGTCTAATAGATTTTTAATATCTTTAATTGATCCTTTTGAAAAATTTGTGATAATTGTTTCATAGGCTACTTTTGCTCCTTCAATAAAGTCTTTCTTTGCATTTTCATCAAAATTTCTGTAATTCGTTTTTTTTACAGTCTTCATTTCAGGCATTTCATGAGGAAAGCTGTTTGAAATGTCTTCCTCATAACCTGATCTCTTACCTAAAATTCCTCTCAATCTCAGAAAAATAAAGCCAGCTATCATAGCCAACAAAATAATATCTAAATATTCAAAACTATAATTCATAATTGAATAATATTTACTCTATTGCTTAATTTCAACAAGCAATTTAGATTATAGACAAATGAACACAGTACTTTTGTTGATAATTTTGGTCCCAATTATAGAAATTTATTTATTTATCAAAATTGGAAGCCAAATTGGAGCTTTTACAACAATCTCGTTAATATTTATTACAGCTATAATTGGTGTTTTTTATGCAAGGTATGAAGGTTTAAACACATTAAAATCTGGCATGTCTCAACTTTATAAAAATCAAATGCCGTTATTTGAATTAATGTCTGGGGCTGCATTGGCAATTGCAGCACTGCTACTTATAACGCCAGGATTTGCCACTGACATTTTAGGTTTTTTACTTATATTTCCCCTAACTAGAAAAATCATTTTCAAATCTTTTGCTAATACAAGAAAAAAAGAAGTTCACAATAAAGAAGATTTGATTGAAGGAGAATATGAAGATAAGGATAATGAAAATGACCAAAAATTATAAAATTCTTTTATCTTATATAAAAAATATTACATCAAAAATACCAAGCACGGAGGAATTCATATATTTAAAAGAAAATATTCCAAAACATTCATTGGGAATAGATATTAATTCAATACCACTTAAAAATAATATGGCTGAGGTAAATGTTAAATTAACTTTTGATGATAAAAATAAAAACGATAAAAAAACATTATTAGAAATAATACATACCACTGTAATTAGAGTCGAAGAGTCAGCAGTTAATAAAGATGATCTAAAAAAAATTTTTTTGTGTGACGTTCCAACTGAAATGTACCCTGAAATGGAAAGAAAATTTCTAGAAGTAACAAAATCAATAGGTTATCCACCCATTGGCTTAGATAAGAAAATAAATTTTAAAGAATTGTTTGAAAAGAATCAAAAGTAATTCTTTTTTAGAGATTTTTTAAGAAAATCCTGATGTTCTTTAAGTTCCTTAGGGCTAGGTTGAATTACGTTTTTACAAAAATTGATCTGAGAATTTATATTATTGGAGACTTTGTTAATTTTTTCAGAAAAATTTAATTTTGGTTCTTTTTGATCAATTAAATTTACATAAACTTTTGATAATAGTTCACAGTCAATAAGTGCTGTATGCAATTTCCTTTTAGAATTATCAATTCTAAATTTTTTACATAAAGCGTCCAAGCTTATTTGTGAACCAGGAAATTTTTCTCTAGCTATATCCAAAGTATCAATAACTTGATCTTTGGTAATTGGTTTTTTTCCTACTAATTTTAATTCGTTATTTAAGTGGGATAAATCAAATTTAGCATTATGTATTATTAGTTTCTTATCTTTTATAAAATCTATGAATTCATCAACAATTTCTTCAAACTTTTTTTTATCAGATAAAAATTCATCTGAATAACCATGCACCTTAAAAGCTTCTTCGGATACTTTTCTTTGAGGATTTAAGTAACAATGAAAATGATTTGATGTTACAATTTGATTATCAAGCTCTATACAACCTATCTCAACTATTCGATGTCCATTTTCAACTGAGAGGCCGGTGGTCTCAGTATCTAGCACAATTTCTTTCATTTATTTATTTTTTTTTGAATTAATTTTACATCTTTCTTTGCGATGTTTCTAATAAATTTATTTTTTATAATAAATTTTGATTTTTTTTTTTTTAATCTTGTTGGAATCTGATTTTTCCTAAGAATTTTAATCAACTTAAGATTGATATTTTTCCTATTATAAATTTTTCTCCAAATTTTTTTTCTGTCAGCGTCAATAAAAATAATAATGTCATTTTTTGTATCTAATTTATTTTCTAAAAATAAAGGTATATCGAGAATGACAAATTTTTTATTTTTATTAGTTTTCATGAAATTTTTCATTTTTTTTCTTACTATTGGATGAATTATTTTGCCAAGAACTTTTAAGTTATTGTTTTTTTTCAAAATTATTTTTAAAAGTTCTTCCTTCTTTAAAGGAAAACTGCTCACTTTATTTGGAAATTTTTTTTTTATTTTTTTAAATAAAAATTTGTCTTTTTTATAAAGATTTGAAACTACTAAATCTGCATTAAAAACTGGGTATCCAAATAATTTAGAAAAGAAGGTTTTTCCTGAACCTATATCACCAACTAATGCAATTCTTCTCATTCTAAAATTTCTATTGTATCCTTATCAATTTTCGGTAAGACTTTATTCCACATTGCAAATGATTGATGCGCTTGATACACAAACATCATCTTTCCATTTTCTGTTTTGTTACCATTAAGTTTTGCATTTTTTAAAAAATTAGTCTCGCTTGGATTATAAATTACATCATAAAAAAATTTATTGTTTCCAACTTTATTGAGCTCTAAATCAAAATTATCGTTATTTAGACCTACGCTAGTTGCGTTAATAACTATATCAAAATCAGGAATATCGCCCCATTTTTGAATAACAATGTCATTGAAAGTTTTTTTAATTTTTTCTGCTTTTTCAAGTGTTCTGTTAGTTAAATAAATGTTTTCACATCCCATATTTTTCAGTGCAAAAATAATCGAAGGACTAACACCCCCAGCTCCTATGATAAATGCTTTTTTTCTTTTGACATCATAGTTGATATATCTCAAAGCTAACTCGAACCCAGCAATATCTGTATTATGACCAATTATTTTATCATTTTCTTTACAAATAGTATTAACAGAATTGGTTTTTTTAGCATCAGAACTTAAGTTGTCCAAGAATTGTATTACAGAATTTTTAAATGGAACTGTAACGTTTACACCATTTATTTCTGAATTTCTTATGCTTTCTATTAGTTTGGGAATTTCGTTTTCCTTAAGAAGTTTTTTTTCATAGATACCATTAATTTTATTTTTTTTTAACCAAAAATTATGGAGTTTTGGAGATAAGGAATGTTGAATTGGATTTCCTATAACACAAAATTTTTTCATTTAATATTTTCCAAATATTGTTTAATTCTTTTTATTGGAAGACCCATTATTGTATCAACGTTTCCCTTAATTTCACTGAATAATTTTTTACCTTCTCCTTCTATTTGATAAACATTATAAGCATATAAGTTTTTATCTGAGATTTTACTTAAATAATTTTCAAGTTCTTTTTGAGTAAAATTTTTCATTATCATCTCGGCTTTTTCTGTGTAATTCCAAATCATTTTTCCGTCTAGCGATATGCAAACAGAACTTATAAGAAAATGAGATTTCCCATTTAATAAATTTAAAATATTCATTGCTTCTATTCTGTTGGTTGGCTTTGAGACTAACTTATCTTCCAAATCAATTACACTATCTGCACCCAAAACTATCTCCCCCAGATTTTTTTGACTTACTTTATTTGCTTTAAGTTCAGCTAAGTTTTTCGATATAAGCTCTGGGTTTGCTCCCTGAATTAATAGAGATTTTTTTACCTCTTCTTCATCTAAATTAGATGGTTCAACAGAACATTTTATTTTATTATCATCTAAAATTTTTTTTCTCACTTCGCTTTTAGATGCAAGAATTATTGATTTCATTTTTGGTTAAAAATATCGTGTATCTTTAAGACTGAAGCTGCTGTTTCTTCAACTGATTTTCTTGTTACATCAATGCTCGGCCATTTATATTTCGTAAAAAGTTTTCGAGCTTCATCCATTTCTTTTTGTACAATATCTAAATTTGTATACTCAGTATTTTCATTATCTTTAATTGATTGTATTCTGTTTTTACGTAAGTCTACGAGTCTCTTTGGTTCTGCTGTTAACCCCACTACACATTTTTTTTGGGGATTTTTTTTTAATATATCGGGAACGGAGTTTTCGTTAACTAATGGAATGTTTGATATTTTCATTCCTTTATTCGCAAGATAAATTGAAGTTGGAGTTTTGCTAGTCCTACTTACTCCCAAAAGAACTATATCAGATTTTTCTACATCATCTACAGAGTTTCCATCATCATGATTCATTGTAAATTGTATAGCTTCGATTTTTTTATAGTATTCATCATCCATAATATGTTGTCTGCTTGGAACATTTAGGGCTTTTTGATCTAAGAGTTTTGAAAAGCTAATAATTAAATCTCCCAGAATACCGAAGCAAGGTATATTTTTTAAACTACACTCGTTTGATAAATGTTTAGCTAATTTATTATCAACTATTGTATATAATACTATAGCATTGTTATTATTTTCCGATACTTCAAGGATTTTGGAGATTTGATTTTCTGTACGTGTAAAAGAATAAAAATGAGTTTTATATTTAAAATTTTTAAATTGAGCTTTGATTGCAAGAAATATTCTTTCCAACGTTTCCCCAGTTGAGTCGGAGATTAAATATATATCATATGTATTAATCATGTATAAAAAGTATATCTATGTAAATAAGTTGGTTCATAAAATTAACAAAAACTATATTCAGAGATTTTAATGTATAAGTGCTAATTTATATACATTTTAAACCATGTTAATAAATATTATACTTTTTAGATCGAAAAATGATAATTAATTAAAACCCAAATATTTCTAGGGTAAATTTAATAAATTTTATGTGAAAAAACTGTTATAAACTTGTTAAAAAACATTAACTACCGTTATTAACAATACATACTACAAATAATATAGATAATATTCTATTATATGAGAACTCTTATACAAGACTGCATTAATAATAAATCTTCTAAAACACCTATATGGTTAATGAGGCAGGCTGGTAGATACTTGCCAGAATTTAGATCTATAAGAAAAGAAAATCAGGATTTTATTAAATTGTGCTTAAATACTAAACTAGCTTCGGAAATAACTATTCAACCAATTACAAGATTTGACTTTGATGCAGCTATAATTTTTTCTGATATTCTTTTAGTCCCATTTGCCCTTGGTCAACAAGTAAATTTTAAAAAAGACTTTGGTCCTGATTTACAAAAAATTGACATAGAAAAATTAAACAATACCAAAAAAGAAGATTTTCTTAAAAAATTAAATCCTGTTTATGAAATAATTAGAGAAACAAAAAAAAAAATAAGTGAAAAAAATAAGGACACTATAGGTTTTGTTGGGGCTCCATGGACCTTATTATTATATATGTTAAATAGAAAGTCACCAAAAGAAGGAAACTTTAATGTATTCCCAAAAAACAGAGATATAGATAATATTTTAATTAAATTAGACAATTTTTTGAAAATACACATTGAAGCACAAATCGAAAATGGTGCGTCTATAATTCAAATCTTTGACAGTTGGGCCGGTCTTGTCCCAGAAAAAGATCTTGATTATTTCGTTTATAAACCCATCAAAAGCTTGGTTGATTTTATTAAAAAAAAAAGAAGTATCTCAATTTGTTTTCCAAGAAATATTGATAATTACAAAAAATTTGTAGAGAATGTTAACCCAGATATAATTAACATCGATTATAATGTGGACCCTTCAACAATAAGAGATACAATTGATATCCCAGTTCAAGGTGGTTTCGATCCAAAAATTTTACTTCAAAACAAAGATATTGTAAGAGATGAAGTGACAAAATATTTAAAAACTTTTGATCAAAAAAGATATATATTCAATTTAGGACATGGAGTTTTACCGGATACAAACCCAGATATGGTTAAATACTTAGTTGATATAGTTAGGAGTTTTAATGGATAGTAATCACCCCCAGGTAAACTTTGGAAAAACTGGTGTTTTGTTAATTAACCTTGGCACACCCGACTCTACAGGATGGTGGGATATAAGAAAATATTTGAAAGAGTTTTTATCTGATAGACGAGTTATTGAAGTAAATCCTTTTTTTTGGAAAATAATTTTAAATTTATTTATTCTTACTTTTAGACCATCAAAAACAGCAAAAGCTTATAAAGAAATATGGATGAATGATGAAAATATTTCTCCCTTACGCTATTACACAATTAAACAAGCAGAAAAGGTAAAATCCATTTTATCTAATCAAAATTTAATTGTTGATTATGCAATGAGGTATGGAAATCCAAGCATTAAAAGTAAAATGCTTGATTTACAAGAAAGTGGATGTGAAAACATAATAATACTTCCTTTGTATCCACAATATGCGGCAGCAACAACCGCCACAGTTTGTGATGAAGTTTATAGAGCTTTAATGAAGATGAGATGGCAGCCCAGTCTTCAAATTATACCTCACTACGAGTCTGAACCTCTTTATATTCAGGCGATTGTAAATTCAATTAATCATAAACTTGCTAACATCAACTGGAAACCTGATTTGATATTAGCTTCTTACCATGGAATACCAAAAAAATATTTTGAAAAAGGTGACCCATACCACTGTTATTGTCATAAAACTTCCAGATTAATTAAAGAAAAGTTTAGCAAAGAAATACCTATTTTGACGACTTTTCAATCAAGATTTGGGCCACAAGAATGGCTTCAGCCTTATACAGACAAAACTTTAGAAAATTTACCTAAAGAAGGAAAAAGAAATGTTTTGGTAATTTCTCCCGGATTTTCTTCTGATTGTGTTGAAACTCTTGAGGAAATTTCTATTCAGGGCAAAGAAAGCTTTTTAGAGGCTGGAGGGGAAAAATTTGATACAATTCCTTGCTTAAATGATAGCGATGATCATATTAAATTATTAGTGCATTTAATCAATAAAAGCATAAGAAAATGAATTTTTATTTAGTATTTAAATCTCTACATTTAATTGCAGTAATTTCTTGGATGGCAGGACTACTATATCTACCTAGAATATTTGTTTATCATACTGAATATTCATCCAATATTGAAGTTTGTAAAGTTTTTAAAGTGATGGAGAGAAAATTATATTTTTATATTATGTATCCAGCGATGTTGCTCTCATGGATATTTGGTCTGGCTTTGATACACTCAGTTGGAGTTGAATTACTTTCCGCCCTTTGGATGCAAGTAAAGTTTTTTCTTGTAGTTATTTTAACAGCTTATCATTTTTATCTTGGATCATGTTTAAGAGCATTTTCAGATGATAGAAATACATCAAGCTCAAAGTATTTTAGAATTATTAATGAAATTCCAACTATATTGTTAATTTTAATCATATTTTTTGCTATTTTAAAGCCATTGGGAGGTTGAAATATTATAAATATAGATTATATTAAATTTACCAAAATACTTAATCTCCCTCATGAAAATCCAAGAACTTAAAAAAAATAGCCCAGCACAATTAATTGAACAAGCAGAAAAACTAGGCATCGAAAACGCAAGCACACTTAGGAAGCAAGAAATATTATTTGCAATACTGAAAAAACTTGCTGAAAAAGGTGAAGAAATTACTGGAATGGGTGTTCTTCAACTTCTTCAAGATGGATTTGGTTTTTTGAGAGCTTTAGAATCTAATTATTTACCAGGAGCAGACGATATTTATGTTAGCCCAAGCCAAATTAGAAAATTTGGTTTAAGAACTGGCGACACTGTTGAAGGTCCCGTAAGAGCCCCAAAAGAAGGTGAAAGATATTTTGCATTACTACAAGTAAGTAAAATAAATCTAGAAGATCCCGAAAAATCAAGACACAAAATCGCTTTTGATAACTTAACACCTTTATACCCTAATAAACAAATTGTAATGGAAGTTGAGTCTATAACAGTTGAAAAAAAACCAAATTTAACTCCAAGATTAATCGATTTAGTTAGCCCTATTGGCAAAGGTCAACGATCTTTAATTATATCTCCTCCTAAAGCCGGCAAAACTATGATTTTGCAAAGTATAGCTAATTCGATTACTGCTAATCATCCAGAATGTTATCTGATGGTTTTACTTATTGATGAAAGACCTGAAGAAGTAACTGATATGCAGCGTACTGTAAAAGGAGAAGTAATAAGTTCAACGTTTGATGAACCAGCACAAAGACATGTCGCAGTGGCAGAGATGGTCATAGAAAAAGCTAAAAGAATGACAGAGCATAAAAAAGACGTAGTTATTCTATTGGACTCAATCACAAGACTTGGAAGAGCGTATAATGCTGTAGTCCCCAGCTCTGGTAAAGTTTTAACAGGAGGTGTAGATGCTAATGCGCTGCAAAGACCAAAGAGATTTTTTGGAGCAGCTAGAAATATTGAAGAAGGAGGATCCTTAACAATTATTGCGACTGCGCTAATAGATACTGGAAGTAGAATGGATGAGGTTATCTTTGAAGAATTTAAAGGAACTGGTAATAGTGAAACTATATTAGATAGAAAAATATCTGAGAAAAGAATATTTCCCGCAATTGATATTACTAAATCAGGAACGAGAAGAGAGGAACTTCTTTTTGATAAAAATGACCTACAAAAAATGAATGTTCTAAGACGTATAATAGCGCCAATGGGATCAATGGATGCTATTGAGTTTATAAATTCAAAGCTTAAAAACACCAAAAGTAATACAGAGTTTTTTAACTCAATGAACAAACCCTCCTAATCAAGAGAATTTAATAATTGATTTAAATTAGTCTTTTATTTGATAATATTTGCTTATGTCAGGTGTAGATTTACAAAAAATTCAAAAACTTCTACAAGCAAAAAAATATTCTAATATTATCCTAGAAATAGAAGCACACACTTCAGAAAAAAATAGACCAGCTGCTTTGCATAATCTATTAGGAGTTTGTCGAGCCTCTCAGAGAGGCAGAACTGACAGAGACGCCCAGTATGCTTTAAATGATTTTGAGACCGCCTTTTATAAGGATAATTTTGGACAAATATCTCTAGACGCTTTATGCAGTCATATAACTCTTTGTGCAGAATTGGGGCGTAGAGAATCTGATTTAGTAAATAATTTTTTAATATCAGAAAAAATGTATCTTGAAGCAGAAAAAAAATATTCTAAGAATGAAAGATATATTGGTTATGGGCTAGATTTATATAAGTATCTTTTAAAGCATAAAGAGAGAATTTCTAAGGTAAAAGAAATTATAAGTATTAAAGGTTTAGATAAGATGTTCGGAACTATACTTATCTCTACACAAATGTATCTAAACGAATGGTCTCAGAAAGATTTCATAGAATTTCAAAAAGAATTTTCAAAACTATTTAATGTTTACAACGCAAAGAGAATATCAAAAGTTAACATTGACAAAAAAGAAATAAAAGTTGCCTTCTTATCTCCTGATTTTTTCAAAGATCATTCAATAACTTATTTTATTAAAAATCTTCTAAAAGATTTAAAAAAAACAAAATTTGAAACCCACGGAATATCTCTTCTTAAAGATAAAGAACATGATGATACAACTGAAAAACTTAAAATATTATTTGATAATTGGGTTGTTGTAGGAGATAAAACAGATCAAGAAATAGTCGATATTATTCAAAAATTAAATATAGACATTTTAATTGATCTAGGAGGATTGTGGTCGGCTAGTAGAATAAATATATTTAATACAAGAATGTGTCCACTTCAGATAAGTTGGTTAGGTTTTAACAATTCAACAGGCTTAAAAGAAATTGATTTTATTTTAGCTGACGTAAATACTGTGAAAGAAGAAGAAAAATATTATGGAACAAAAATTTATAAATTCCCAAAAATTTGGAATTCACATTGCGGTATTAAAAATAAGAGATATTTTAATGAATTACCTCTAAAAAAAAATGGCCATTTTACCTTTGGTTCTTTAAATAATTTTCTGAAAATTAGCGATGAAGTTCTAGATGTTTGGGTAAATATTCTAAAAAAAATTCAAAATTCAAAATTAATCATAAAATCATCTCTCTACGTTTGTGAAGACGTAATTACAAAAAGATTTGAAAAAGAAGGATTGATAAATTCTATTGAAATCCTAAAAAAAACACTAAGGAATGATTATTTATCTCATATAAATGTTTATGATAATATAGATTTGTGTCTAGATACATTTCCGTTTAATGGAGTCACAACAACTTTTGAGGCCTTATGGAAAAACGTGCCCGTAATAACAAAAAAAGGTTATAATTTCAATTCTAGATGTGGTGAAAGTATTTTAAAAAATGCAAATCTTGAAAATTTTATCGCAAGTAATAATGAGGATTATATTAATAAGGCTATTTTTTATGCAAATAATACCGATAAATTAAATGAAGCAAGAAAAGAGCTTTACGAAAAAATAGAAGAAAGTCCATTATTTGATACCAAAAGTTTTTCCAAAGATTTTTGTGAAGCACTTGATAAAATGTTAGTGCAAACAAACGAGAATTATAAGTAACCCAACTCGACCATTTCTTTATAGAATACTTTTTCTATTTTTTTTACCAAATCACCAGATAGATCATTTTTCCACCCACCAATTTTTCCTTTCCTAAAAAAAAACTCGCCCTTCCCTTTTTCCGAAAAACCATCAGCCCTTTCCATTTTTTGAAGCTCTTTAAATTGGGTTTGTTTCAATGCCTTATGAAGTTTTTCTTCACTGAACACAGTGCCATCAATTTCCGTCAGATAATTTATAATTTCTTTAAATGTATTGCTTTCATCTAATACCATGTCTTCATATTTAACAATTAAAGTTTTACAGGACTTGAAATTTTTCCAAGATTTGTAATGATCTGCCCAATTTCCCATAAGTGTTTTTTTATATCTTTTGCCACCAGAGAGTGGGTATTCAAAATTGTAGGAGGAAGATAAATATTCAAAAGTTTGTTCAAAGTCATATCCATCATGATGTGCTAGAGACACTAAGACATCTCTAGGGTCTCTTACAAGGTAAATTGCACCTTTGGTATTTCTAGGTGTGGTGAATTTAAATGAACCTACCGTACACATAGCATTGTGTGTCTTTACATAATTAGTTTTGTTATTTAGATTGATATAGTCTTGCATGGCTTCCCAATTTTTCGCTATTTCCTCGAATTTATTATAGTCTACTTTGAGATGGTCTAAAATTTCTTGGTCAGGAAAACCTTGGGACTTGAAATTATCAAGTCTTGAGTTTTCTAATCCAAATTTTTCACCAGGTTTCAGAAAATAGCTTTTAAGAAACATACGTAACCAAGTGTTTCCACTTTTTGGATATGAAGCTAGCCAAATTATCATAATATATTTTAATGATATCCTTATGTTAAATTCAATATATAATATAGTGATGACAATTTGTGCTTTATCTACAGGTATAGGAGCCTCAGGTGTTGCAATTATCAGAATTTCAGGTCCTGACACTAGTTATTTGATTAACGCCTTGACAAATAAGGCAATGCCAAAGCCTAGAGAGGCTACCCTTCTAGAATTAAACAATATCAACAACTCTAGACCAATAGATCAAGGCATAGTTTTATGGTTTCCAGCTCCTAAAAGCTATACCGGCGAAGATATGGCAGAACTACATGTCCATGGTAGTAAAGCAGTAGTCAAAGAGCTTCAAGAAACCCTCTTAAGTACAAAAAAATGTAGATTAGCGGAGCCTGGGGAATTTACTAAGTTAGCATTCCTAAATGGAAAGATAAATTTGCTACAAGCAGAGGCAATAGGCGATTTAATAGCAGCAGAAACAGAGATTCAAATGGAACAAGCTCAAAATATAATTAAAGGCAAGTCTTTTTTAAAATTTAACGAACTTAGAGAGAAATTAATTAAAGTTTTGTCAAAGATTGAGGCAAAAATTGATTTCCCTGATGAGGATCTACCATCTGATGTTCTCGATAATGTTAAAAAAGATGTTTCAATAATTGAGAATGAAATAAAAAAAATATTAACTAGTTATGAAGTTGGAGAAAGAATAAGAACAGGATATAAAATTGCAATTGTTGGACCTCCAAACTCAGGTAAATCAACTTTGATGAACTATTTAAGTAAAAGAAATGTAGCAATAGTATCTGATATTGCAGGAACTACTAGAGATGTATTACAAACAAATTTAAACTTTCATGGTTATCCAGTTATAATTTCAGACACTGCAGGTATAAGAGACTCAAAAGATGTAATTGAGAAAGAAGGTATTAAACTTGCTTTTGAAAAAGCGGAGGAAGCAGACCTTAGAATAGTTGTAATAGAGCCAAAAAATGTTGATTTTTATGGTTTTTTGAATGATTTATTTAATAAAAACACAATTTTAGTTATTAATAAATCTGACCTTAATAAACTTGATGCAAAAGATAGACTCAATAAGTACGATCCTATCTCAGTGTCTTTCCTCAAAGAAACAAACATAAATGAATTATTAAATCGTATTAAAAAAAATTTAATCACTGATATGAAATTTAGTGATGATGTTTTTGTAACTAGAGAGAGACATAAAAATAATTTAAAAGAGTGCTTAGTAAACTTACAAAACTTTAAAGACAAAACTGAGTCTTTAGATTTTGATAAAGGTGCAGAAGATCTTAGACTAGCACAAGTCAGTTTAGGTAAAATTGTTGGAAAAGTTGATGTAGAGGCCATATTAGGTAGTATTTTCAATGATTTCTGTATTGGCAAATAACCACAATTTTGCTGAATTTTTAGTATCTTTTTTAACTAAATCGTTGGTATTAGCCAGTTTTTTAATGTTTTTTTGTTAAAACTTGTAAAATTCTTCATCAATTATAAATTCTACGTATGAAAAATAATTTTTCATTTGATGTTGTTGTAATTGGTGGAGGTCACGCTGGTTGTGAAGCAGCTGCTGCATCTGCTCGAATGGGTGTTACAACTGCATTGTTTACGAACGACACTAATACTATAGGCGAGATGTCTTGTAACCCTGCAATCGGTGGGCTAGGTAAAGGGCATTTAGTAAGAGAAATAGATGCTTTAGATGGTGTGATGGGAGACATAGCTGATAAATCCGGCATTCAATTTAGACTTCTAAATAGGAGCAGAGGACCAGCCGTACAAGGACTGCGAACACAAAGTGATAGGTCTATTTATAAAAAAGAAATGCAGTCAAAACTGCTAAACTACTGTAATTTAAGCATATTTTCGATATCAATATATCAATTTATAATTGAAAATAATGAGATAAAAGGCGTTAGGACTATAGATGGTACAGAAATCAAATGTTCTAAGGTAATTCTGACAACTGGCACTTTTTTAAATGGTTTAATACATATAGGTGATAAAAGAACGCCAGCTGGTAGGTATGATGAAAAACCGACTTTAGGTTTATCGGATCAATTAAGAAAATATGATTTTAAATTAGGTAGACTAAAGACCGGAACTCCTCCAAGGTTAGACGGTACTACAATCAACTATAATAATCTTGAACGACAAGATGCAGATAAAGATATCTCTTTTTTTTCTTTCTTAACTAAGAAAGTTTATAACGATCAAATCTCATGTAGTATGACTTACACAAATAAAAAAGTTCACGAGATTATTTCTAAAAATCTAAAAAAGAGTGCAATGTATTCTGGAAGTATTCAGGGTGTTGGTCCTAGATATTGTCCATCTATTGAAGATAAAATTTATAAATTTAAAGATAAGGCTAGACATCAGATCTTTTTAGAACCTGAAGGCCTCAACGACAATACAGTTTATCCAAATGGTATTTCTACATCTCTTCCAGAAGAGATTCAGTACAAAATATGTCATAATATCAATGGTTTAGAGGATGTTAAAATTATAAGGCCTGGATATGCAATAGAGTACGATTATGTTGACCCTAGAGAGCTTTTCTTAACCCTAGAGACTAAGAAGATTAAAAATTTCTATCTAGCAGGACAAATAAATGGAACTACAGGTTATGAAGAAGCAGCAGCACAAGGATTAATTGCTGGGGCCAATGCAGCTTTATCAATTCAAAATAAAGAACCATTAATTCTAGATAGATCTCAAGCTTATATTGGTGTCATGATAGATGACCTAGTAACCAAAGGGGTTGCTGAGCCTTATAGGATGTTCACTTCAAGAGCAGAGTACAGATTAACTCTTAGATCTGACAATGCTGACTTAAGATTAACTGAAATAGGAATAAACATTGGCTTAGTTTCAAAAGAAAGAGCTGAAGTTTTTATTTCAAAAAGTAAAAATTTAATGAATATTTCAAGCAAAATGGATAAATTAAAAATTTCACCCTCAAAGGTATCTAAATTCGGTGTAAAAATTGCAAAAGATGGAATTTTAAGGAACGCAAGTAACATATTGTCTCAAAAAGGGGTGACTATGGATAAAATTAGAGAGATTTGGCCTGAATTAAGCTTTATATCAAAGGAAATAGATGAACAGTTGGAAACCAATGCCCATTATAAGGGTTATCTTAAAAAGCAAAGTGCTGATATTTTAGCTTTTAAAAGAGATGAAAATCTTAAAATTCCAGATAATATCAATTATGATAGTTTTTCTGGATTTTCGAACGAGGTAAAGTTAAAATTTAAGCAAATTAAGCCAAAAACAATGGGTCAAGCACTCAGAATTGACGGTATAACCCCAGCAGCAGTATTTATTCTATTGTCACATCTTAAAAGAAAGTCTATTAAGAAGATAGCTTGATAGATTCGCATAAAATTGATTACTCAAAATTAGACACCTTGAATGTTTCACGTGAAACATTTCATGAATTAGATGAATTTAGAGAAATGATTTTGGATGAGAACAAAAAAATTAATTTAATTAGCCAACATACTGAGGAATTAGCCAGAGATAGACATATAATTGATTGTGCACAAATTATTGATTTAATTGATGAAAATCATTTATCTTGCACTGATCTAGGTTCTGGCTCAGGTTTACCTGGTTTAGTTATAGCTATAATTAAAAAAAAACAAAAATCGAAGATGAAATTTTTTCTTTACGAAAAAAGTTTTAAAAAAAGCAACTTTTTAAAAAAAGTTATTAATAAATTCCAACTAAACGCTGAAGTAATAAATCAGAATATCTTTGATCAAAAAAAATTAAACTCTGATTTGATTGTAGCAAGGGCATTTAAACCTTTGCCAGTTATCTTAGATTTAGTAACGAAAAATTTTGATGATTTTAAAGACATCATTTTGTTTTTAGGAAAAAGCGGAAAGAGTTCTATTGAGCAAAGTTTAAACAAATGGAATTTAGAATTTATAGAGAAAAAAAGTGTAACAGAAAAAGATTCAATCATAATAAAAATAAATAAAGTGAGTAAAAAAAAATGAAAGAGAAAATTATTTCAGTAATTAATCAAAAGGGCGGTGTAGGAAAAACGACGACCGTAATTAATTTAGCTGCAGGACTTAGTTTAAATGGAAAAAAAACACTAGTTATAGATTTGGACCCACAAGGAAATGCAACAACAGGATTAGGTTTGTCTAATGTAGCAGATACTAGCAAATCAATTTATGGAGTCTTGAATGGAAAAGAGGAGATTCAAAGTTCAATTAAGAAGACTAACTTCCAAAATTTAGATATCGTAACATCAAATGTTGATTTATCTGGTTTGGAGGTTGAAACCGCAGATGACGAAAATAGAGCATATCTTTTAAAGACTAAATTAACCGCATATTTAAACAATTCTAGTCACTCATACGACTACGTCCTGATTGATTGCCCACCTTCATTGAGTTTATTAACCGTAATGGCTTTAGTAGCATCAGACTCATTAGTTGTGCCTTTGCAGACAGAATTTTTTGCCCTTGAAGGAATAACGCAGCTTATTAAAACTATTGATCGTATTAAGGTTGGTCTTAATCCAAATTTATCTGTAAGAGGAATTCTGTTAACGATGTATGACAAAAGAAACAGGCTTTCGGCGCAAGTTGAAACAGATGCAAGAGACTATTTTAAAGAAAAAGTTTATCAAACTGTAGTTCCTAGAAATGTTCGTTTATCAGAAGCACCTTCTCATGGGGTTCCAGTTTTAATGTATGATAAAAAATGTCCAGGAAGCAAATCTTATATCAAATTCACAGAGGAATTCTTAGCTCAAGAATCGAGTTACGTAACAGCAGCATGAGCAGTATTTTTAAAAATAAAAAAGGTTTAGGAAGAGGATTATCCTCCTTGATAGGAGATACAAAAACAGTCTCTAAAAGCAACAAAATTTCTGTGAGTGATTTAATTAGAAATAGATACCAACCAAGAAAAACGTTTGACGAAGAAAGTTTGGAGGAGTTAACTAGTTCAATTAAGTCTAGAGGTATCATTCAGCCAATTATTGCAAGGCCTTCAACCGGAAACAAATATGAGATAATAGCAGGGGAGAGAAGGTGGTTAGCAGCTCAAAGAGCAGGTTTGCATGAGGTGCCAGTAGTTGTTGTTGATGCTGACGATAAAAAGGCTCTTGAGTTTGGTATTGTTGAAAATGTTCAAAGACATGACTTAAATTCAATAGAAGAAGCAGAAGGTTATAAAAGATTAATAGATGAGTTTAGTTATGATCAAGAGCAAGTTGCTAAATTTATTGGAAAAAGCAGAAGTCACATTACTAATAGTCTAAGATTATTAACTCTTTCAAATTATATAACTGATTTGATCAAAACAAATAAAATATCGCCAGGTCATGCTAAAGTTTTGGTAGGTCTTAATAATGCAGATCAAATTGCAAAAAAAATTGTTAAAAAAAACTTATCTGTAAGACAATCAGAAAATCTTGTTAGACTTTATAAATTACCAAGCAAATCTATCAAATCTTCTAAGGATCCAAATATAAAAAAAATTGAGAATGATATAATGGAGAAAATTGGACTTAAAACACAAATATCAAATAGGAAAAATAACAAAGGCTCTGTAACTTTCGATTATAGAGATCTGGATCAACTTAATCGTCTGATTGAAATTATTAAAAAATATTATTAACTTTTGTTCGAAGTTTCGTAAATAAAATTAAAAACAAGCATTAAACTAATTGAACTGTTCTTTTTTAAGAAAATTTCTGTTTTATTTATATTCGCTATCAAATCTTTGATTTTTGATTTTGACCAGTTTTCGAGTTGTCTTTTTACTATCGGCTTATCTTTCCAAAAAATTGGTGGTTTATAATCATTTATCAGACTATCGTAATTCAAATTACTATTTTGTTTTTCATAAAGACTAAGTAATCTTTTTGCTTTTTGTAAGAATATTCTCAAGATTAATATTCCATCTTCGGATTTGTAATTACTCTCGTTAAGTATTTCTGATGTTTTTTGAGAATTTTTGGATAGAGATGTATCTACTAGTTCATTTATGCTAATATTTTCAGCAAGATTTGTTAGTTTGTAAATTTCTTCTAAATTAATACTTTTTTTATCATTTATATAAATTAAAATTTTATCTAATTCAGATTTTAGATGCCCTCTATCTCCGTTACATCGAGAAACTAAAAGATTAATTGTTTCTTGGGAAATGCTTATTTTGTAATTGTAAAAAAACTTTTTTGCAATTTCAACTAAAGTAATTGAGTTATCTTTATATGTTGGGATGATTATTAATTCTTTATCTTTCTCAAAAAGAATTCTAAGCTTAGATTTTTTTTCAAGAATATTTGCATTCAATATAATTTTAACATCAGATATATTTTTTTCTAATATGTTTTCAATTAATTCATGAATTTTTTCTGTGCATCTATTTATGACAAATATTTTTTCTTTTTCAAAAAGGGATTGATTAAATACTTTTTCATAAAATAATTCGTTATTATTTAAGATTTGTGTTTCGTCATAACTTTCAACATCTCTTTCTAATTTGTTTTTTATAACTTGAATTATTTCTCTTTTATGACCTTCATTTTCTCCATATATTAAAAAAAAATTTTGATCATTGAATTTTTTTTTATCTATTTCGAAGCTTTTAATTATCATTATAAAGTTGCGAGTAGAAAGATAATATCGTTTGAAATTTTTTTATTTAAATTTTCTGAAATATTTTCAACATACTGACTCATTTCAAATTTATTAGCTTGTACATTATAACTAAATTCTTCTGTAAATTCTTTATTTATTAAAACTTTGTTTTCTTTGTCTTTCACGTTTAAATTTACTTTTATTAACAGTTTATTTTTTGATGGATCACCTTTCGAGTCTTTTAAAATTGTTGTTGTTAATTGTTGATAATCTATCTCAAGCCTAAGTTTCTTTTGCGCTTCATTGTTTGAAATAGCCATAATTGTTTTCTCAATTAAAAATGAATTTTTATTCTCGTTTTTATTTAAAATGTCGACGATCTCAAAATTACTGTTTTTTGAACTGTATATAGATTTAAATCCGCAACTTACTAAAAGTACTGAAAAAATTATTACTAATACTATTGATTTCATTTTGTAATTAAATTTACCAGCTTATTTTTAACAATTATATGTTTTAATATACTTTTATTTTCGAGAAAAACTGAAATTTTTTTATCTTTTTTGACATTTTCTAAAAGTATCTCATCATCTAAATTTTTTTCACTTTTTATTAAAGATTTTTTTTTACCATTTATCTGAATGACTATATTGATATATTTCTCCTCAAGATATTCCTTTTCAACCAAAGGCCATGAAATTTCTTTTTTAATTTTAAGATCATTGAGACATTCTGCTACCAAATGTGGAAGTACTGGAAACATTAGAATTAAGATTTTTGAGTAATTTTTTTCAAGATCTTTAATATCTAAATTGTTTATTTCTTTGCTTAAAAAATTGTAGGTTTCGTGTAAGAAAGCTACCAAAACATTCATATTAAATTTCTCTAAGCTGAATGTGTACTTTTCAATTAATTTATTAGTATAAACAGTTAAATCTATGTTTTTATTCTTTCTTTGGTTATTCTTAATTTCACCAGTAATTTTTTTATGCAATAGCCAAAACTTTTGAACAAATTTATAAGCAGCAATCATACCTTGCTCAGACCACTGCACATCTCTTTCGGGTGGACTATCTGACAAAATAAAAAATCTAACAGCGTCAGCACCAAAATGATTTATAATTTTTTCTGGGTCAATAGTATTTTTTTTTGATTTTGACATTGACTCTGATGGACCAACTGAAACTTTCTTTTTATCCTCTACTTTAAAAAAATCTTTGCCATTTTCAGTAAAAACTTCGTCTGGACTTAGCCATTTATTGTTTTCATCTTTATAAGTTTCGTGACACACCATTCCTTGGGTAAATAAACCCTGAAATGGTTCCAGAGAAATAAAATTTTGGTTATTAAAACCTAAAGCTCGCATAAAAAATCTCGAATATAATAAATGTAAAATCGCATGTTCAACACCACCTATGTACTGATCGACAGGCATCCAATATTTGATATCTTCTTTATCATAACCATATTCATTATTTTCTGGAGAACAAAAACGCAGAAAGTACCAAGAGGAGTCTACAAACGTATCCAGTGTATCAGTATCTAAAATGCAATTTTTTCCGTTGATTGTAATTTGTTTCCATTCTTTTTGATGATCTAAAGGGTTTCCCTTCGTGTTAAGATTAATTTTTTCTGGGAGTTTAATTGGTAATTTTTCTTTAGGCACCTTTACAATATTTCTGTTCTCATCATATGCAATAGGTATAGGACAACCCCAATATCTTTGACGTGATATACCCCAATCTTTCAGTCTAAAATTTATTTTTTTTTTACCTAATTTATTTTTAGTCAAATAATCAATACTTTTCTCAATAGCTTCGCCAGGAGTTTTAAGTCCATCTAAAAATGAGGAATTAATCATTATACCGTCTTCTACATAAGCTTCATTTTTTACTTCAAAACTTTCTTTCTGATCTTTTGGTCTAACTACAGTTTTAATATTTAACTTGTATTTTTTTGCAAATTCAAAATCTCTTTGATCATGTGCTGGACATCCAAAAACTGCACCAAAGCCATAATCCATTAATACAAAATTTGCAAAATAGACAGGGACCTTTTCCTTAGGATCCATTGGATTTAAAGCTAGAAGGTCTGTCTTAAAACCAATTTTTTCGGCTTGAGCAATAGACTCTTCTGTTGTCCCAGTTTTCGAACATTCATTTTTAAATTTTTGATATTCTGGATTTGTTTCAAAGTATTTAGATAAAGGATGGTCTACAGATAAAGCAAGGAAAGAAAAACCGAATAATGTATCAGGTCTTGTTGTAAAGCATTTTATATTTTTGACAGGTAGATCTCCTTCAATTTTAAAATCAATTTCACAACCAAATGATTTACCTATCCAATTTTTTTGCATGGTTTTTACTTTATTAGGCCATTCTGATAAATTGTTTAAACCATTAAGTAGTTGCTCGGAAAATTTAGAAATATTAAAGAACCATTGATTTAGTTTTTTCCTTTCTACTTGCACACCAGATCTCCAACCTTTACCGTCTATAACTTGTTCATTCGCAAGCACAGTCTGATCTACCGGGTCCCAATTTACATAATTTTCTTTTCTATAAACTAATCCTTTATCGTACAACTCAAGAAAAAAAAGTTGTTGATGTTTGTAGTAATCAGGTGAACAGGTTGATATTTCTCTATCCCAATCAATTGAAAGACCCAATTTTTTAAGCTGTGTTTTCATGGTAGAGATATTTTGTTCTGTCCACTCTTTTGGGTCTAAATTGTTTTCTCTTGCTGCATTTTCAGCAGGCATTCCAAAAGAGTCCCAACCCATTGGATGAAGAACATTAAAGCCCTGTAACTTTTTAAATCTAGCCAAGACATCTCCTATCGTATAATTCCTAACATGCCCCATGTGGATTTTTCCTGATGGATATGGAAACATCTCTAAACAATAGAATTTCTTCTTAGATAAATCAGTTTTTGATTTAAAAGTTTTGTTCTTCTCCCAAAACTTTTGCCATTTTTCTTCGACCGATTTGAAGTTGTATCTATCCACTTACGAAAAAATTATTTTTTTTTTATTATTCCTGTACCCTTATTTTTTCCTTTAGTTTCTCGGTACTTTTTGAAGTCATCTCTTTCGAATAAGGCTGCTCTTTTTAAAATAGCTAATTTTAGTTCACCTTCAAGTTTTGACCTAACCTTTTTTGTTTTACAGTTATTATTTTCAGCACATATTTTTTCAAATACTAAAACTTTAATTGCGTCAGCTCTAATTTCATTTGTCATAAACTGAATTGTAATTTTTAATTCTCTATTTGTATTTTCTGAGGAAAACCACTCTGTTATTATAATTCCACCTGAATAACTTGCATTTGTTAATGGAACAAAATCCATAACATCTATTGCACCTCTCCACAGTGGATTTGAGGACGCGAAATCGAAATCTCCACCCCGTGTTGCTCCCGTGCCAAATCTAAACCCTTTACCTTCCTGGATATTTTTTTTAACTCTTTCATCAACATTTACAGGATTATCTTTAACGTCAGATCTTTTATACAATCCACAAGAATTAAGCAAAACCGCTGTAAAAATTACTAGAGTAAAAAATTTGATTAGATTTGTTTTCATGAAAAATATAAATATCAGAAAATAGCAATTATCTCAGAATTATTTAAAAATGGGGTTAATTAAGTGATAAAAATATCACAGTTTAGGAAAAAATATCGAGTTTTTAATAAAAAACAACTGTTTTAAAGGTTTTCTGTTAAAAAACCATTGTTCATATGAATATAACAAAAAAGGAGTACTTTATGAATAACTATAAAAAAATAGGACTTACAGCATTAGCAGGTTCGCTAGTGACTTTAGGTTCAGTACAAGCAGGCGAATTGTCTGTTTCTGGTAGTATCAACACTACATTGAAATTCGGTAAAGGTGGTGGAAATACTAGCAGAACAATTGGTGCTGACAGAGACGTAACTTTCTCAGGTGGTGGTGAACTAGATAACGGAACAACGTTTTCAGTTAGCACAACTACTAACGACAATTTGGGATTATCAGCATCTACAACAACAATCACAACACCTTCATTTGGTTCATTTAGTTTTGGTGCAAGTAATGGTTCTGTATCATACATGTATGATGAAGAAGTACCACAAGCTTACGAGCAAGCATCAGATGGTAAGTCAAATATGGCGAACGCTATAGGTAACTATATGGATAACAACCATGTAGTATACTCTGCTCCAACACTTGAGTTAATGGGTGCATCAATCAATGCTCAGTTAGGATTCTCTCCACAAGCAACTGATAGTGCAACATCAACAGGTGATGGTGGAGCTCATACTTATTCAGCTGCAGTTGGAAAAGGTACTGAAGCTGGTATTACTATAGCTTACGAAGGTCTAAAAGTTGGTTTCTACGGTTCAGAGAGAGAAAGAACTGTTCCACAAACAGCTGCATCTTCTGGAAACTATGAGCATGATGAGTTCAACGGTGCTTGGTATGCTAAATACTCATTTGGACCAGTTTCAATTGGTTACTCAGAGACATACATGGACGCTGGTAAAAGTGGTACAACAATTACTACGAACACTAAGAAAACAGAAAGAACACACGCTGGTATATTTACAGGTGAGCAAATGTCAATTGCGTTCAACGTAAATGACAATATGTCAATCTCGTATACTTCAGCAGACGAGACTTACGACACTCAAGATGACGTTGCAACAGCTGTAACGACTGACGATGACGTAACACAGTCTACCGACGCGATCCAAATTGCTTACTCTATGGGTGGTATGTCAATTAAAGCATACAACATGGAAATAACAAATCCAGATCAAGACGATAACGCTGCTGATCAAAGTGTAACTGAAATTGCTTTAGGATTTGCATTCTAATTTAATTTAAGTTTTAAATTTAAAACGGCCCAGTATCTATACTTGGGCCGTTTTTTTTTATCCAAGATATTGCTGCAAGACCATTAGGAGAGCATAGTTTAGATCTTTTGAGAGTTTTTTGGTTAATTCCACCAAGTAAAACAATTTTATTTTTTGTCATTTTTTTTAATAAATTTGTTTTTATAACATCGAGATATTTTTTATTTTTGTTATTTTTAAAAATAGGACTTAAAAAAATACTCGAACAACCCTGTTTTTCTTTAATTTTAAGTTCAACTGCGTTGTGAGCAGAACCTATTATTTCAAGATTCTTTTTTGCTATGTTCCGAAACCTTAGTTGTTTGTGAAATGAGGGGATATATAAACCATCGAAATTATACTTAATTGCATCTTTTAAATTATTAGAAATATAAACTTTCCTTCTATTAATTTTACAATGGATAACCAATTTTTTTAGCTCATTAGGTTTATTTTTGTTATTATAATTTCTATATATTAATGAAATTTGAGTAGGTAATTTTTCAATTTCATTTTTGTTAAATTCATCTATAAAATAATAATACTTAATATTCATATGGAGAATGTAGTAAAAAATTTTGACTTAGTAAAAGAGGAAATAAGCAATTTTAAAAATGCTAATATTGTTGCGGTATCAAAAACATTCCCAATAAGTCATATATTACCTTTGATAAATCGTGGCCATCAGCATTTTGGAGAAAATAAAGTTCAAGAGGCTCAAGAAAAATGGACATCAATTAAAAACGATTTTCCTAATTTAAAATTACATTTAATAGGTAAATTACAAACAAACAAAGTAAAGTTTGCCTTACCTTTGTTTGATTATATTCACTCTCTAGATAGCATTAAACTTGCAGAAAAAATTTCATTAGAACAGGAAAAAAAAAATTTTAGACCGAAAATATTTATTCAAATAAACTTAGGAAAAGAAAGTCAAAAATCTGGCATTGATCAAGATGACTTAGAAAGTTTTTATAAAAGATGTGTAACTGAATTCAATCTTAACATTATAGGAATTATGTGTTTACCTCCTTTTGATGAAGACCCGACTCCTTTTTTTAAAAAAATGCAAAATTTGTCAGAAAGAATGAAATTAAAAGAAATTAGTATGGGAATGTCCAACGATTATATGGATGCGCTAAGGTTTAATGCAACATATATAAGAGTAGGTTCTAAAATATTTGGAAACAGAAGTTAGGATATCCTAATTTTTGAATTTTTTTTTATTATCTTCAATAATATTTCAATATCATTCAAACTTAATGCTATGCACCCTCTAGTGGGTCTATAATTATTTGTAACGTGAATAAAAATAGCGCTACCTTTATTTCTGATTATTCTTTTAGTGTTATAATTTATTACAATAATAATGTCGTAAATCTTATCTTTTCTATACAACTTTTCGGCTTTAATTTTTTTATTTAATTTTATTTCTTTATTATAACTAATATTGCGAGGATCATCACACCAGCCCATTTGTTTATTTATTCTAAGAGTTTTTAATTTTGTATTAGGTTTATCTACTCTATCATTTCTATAGTAAACTGGTCCTAATGAAAATGTTCCTATTGGAGTACAATTATCTCCTTCTAGTTTATTTTTTTTTAAACCTTTTTTACCAATAGAGCATTTAAATTGGAAATCATCACAAATTAAGGTGTCTTTATTTTTAAGCTTAATTATCATAAGTTCTAAAGTATATGGTAAATCAAAAATTATATATAATTAATTTATCAAATTTTTACAATATCATCAGAGAACTCCAAGAACATATCGGTTACGAAATATTAAAATTTGATAATAAAGAAATCTTTTTTGATAAATACGAGAGTAAAAGTATTTCTACAGAAAATTCAATCTTAGTTGTGCATGAAAAAGAATATGATTTCTTTGTTAAAAATTTAAACGAAGATCAAATTATTAAATTAAAAACTCCAGTAAATATTTTTACATTTATTGAAAATTTAAATGTAAGATTTATTCAGAAAAAATATCAAGATCAATCAAATGTAAATGTTAAAGATTTTTTTTTAGATATTAACTCAAGAGAACTCAAAAAGGGTAAATCAAGTTTAAAATTAACAGAGCGAGAAACCGATATGATATTATTTCTAAATAATTCAAAGAAACCAGTAAATGTTGAAACTTTGGAAAAAGAAATTTGGCAACATTCTTCGGAACTTGAGACACATACAGTTGAAACCCATATTTATAGACTTAGAAAAAAAATAAAGGCCGAGTTTGGAAATGACAATTTAATTAAAAGTAATAAAAATGGATATATTATTTAATGAAAAAGAAAAATTTTATTGCAAAAGATTTATTTTCAAAAAAATATAAACCAAGAGTAATTAAGCCAAAAAAAGGAAAGGGAAGTTTTAAGAGAAAGAAAAAGTAATTAAATCCGAGCACCTATTTGTTGAATTACTTTTGATGACATCTCAGTACCCTTTTCTAAGCATTCTTTCTGAGACATGTTGTTAACATGACCATGTAAGAAACCTGCCGCAAATAAATCACCAGCACCTGTGAGATCAACTATTCTAAGATTTTTTTTAATCCCACATTCTGTTATCTCACTTCCATTAATAGATATGGCACCTTTTTCCCCTCTTGTTATCACTAATAACTTTTTTAATTCTTTAGCAAAATTGATTACATCCTCAAAACTTTTCGCATCAATTAAAGACATAATTTCTTGTTCGTTAGCAAAAGTTATATCTAGTTTATTTTTAACTAATTCTAAAAAATGAGGTTTGTGTCTATCTACGCAAAATTGATCTGATAATGACATAGCAACTTTATTTGCATTATTTATTGCTTTATCAAATGCTTTTTTTGGGTCACCCTCATCCCAAAGATATCCCTCTAGAAAAATAGTCTCACTTTTTTTGATTGCATTTATATCAACATCGTTCTCGTTAATCTTTCCAGCTGTACCAAGAAACGTACACATAGTTCTTTCAGAGTCTGGGGTGACCAATATTAAACATGTGCCAGTTGGCAACTCTTCTCTCTTTTTAGAATAAAAATATTTAACATTCTCTATCTTTAGACCATCCTCATATTTTCCGCCAAGATCATCATCATTTACTTTACCAATAAATCCAACATCATTTCCTAACTGTGATAATCCAACAATTGAATTGGCTACTGATCCACCAGAAACAGTTTTTTCAATTTTTAAGTTTGAAAGCAATTGTTTAAACTCTTTTTCATCAAAAATTAATTTCATCGTACTTTTTGTAAGGTTATTTTTTTTTATAAATTCATCATCAACTTTACAAATAACGTCAACTATTGCGTTTCCAATTCCCAAGATTTTCATTTTATGCTTTCTTTGTTTTGACTGGTTTTTTTCTATTAGGATAACAAGATGTGCAGATTTTACAAGTTATTCCGTAGCAATCTCGAGCTTTGCAAAACTCTCTTCCATAATAGATTATTTGTAAGTGAAGTTTATTCCAATATTTTTTCGGAAATAATCTTTTAAGATCTTCCTCTGTTTGCACGACATTTTTACCATTAGTTAGTCCCCACCTTTGTGCCAATCTATGTATATGCGTATCTATTGGGAAGGCAGGATGACCAAAACCTTGGGACATAACTACACTTGCAGTTTTATGCCCAACACCAGGAAGTTCTTCTAGTTCCTGAAAAGTTTTTGGGACCTTACCGTTATATTTTTCCATCAATATTTTTGAAAGATTAAAAATGCTTTTAGCTTTGATCCTAAAAATACCTATTCTTTTAATTAGCTTTTCTATTTTTTTTCTACCAAGTTTTAAAAAGTGTTTTGGTTTATGGTATTTTGGGTAGATATCTTTTGTGACATTGTTCACATTAACATCCGTACACTGGGCAGAAAGCAAAACTGAAATTAAAAGGGTAAATACATTTCTACTATGTAATGGAACAGAAATTTTTGGATATATTCTATTTAAAATTTTAAGAACTATTTTAGCTCTTTTTTTCTTTTCAGCCTCATTGAGTCTCATTTAAAATTTAAAACATTTCTCATTGAGTAAAGACCAGGTCTTTTAGACATGAGCCATTTAGCTGCTGTTAAAGCTCCCTCAGAATATAAAGCTCTGTCAAATGCCTCGTGATTTAAAGTTATAATTTCTTTACCACTTGAAAATTTTACCTCGTGTTCACCAATAGTCTCACCTTTTCTTATTGAATTAAAGTTAATTTTTTTCCCATAAGGAAATGTTTTCTTATTGAAATATTTATTACCAATCATTTTATAAAAATCTTTCTTTTTACCTACCGCTATACCTTTGCCAAGCATTAAAGCAGTACCTGATGGATGATCTTTTTTGTGTTTATGATGCACTTCGTAAACTTTACTTAAGAAATTGCTTCCTAAAGAGCTCGACGCAATTTCGGTAAGATACATTAAAAGGTTTATTCCTAAGCTCATATTACCCGCTTTTAAAATTGGTATTTTTCTTGCATACTTTTTAATCAATTCTTCTTCTTTTTTTGAAAACCCAGTTGTGCCAATCACAACCTTTTTTTTTAGCTTTGATGCTATTTTTAAAACCTGAAAAGTACATTTTGGTATCGTGAAATCAATAATGATATTTGCTTTTCTAAAAGCGCTTTCATTATTTAATTCAGGTTTAATACCTGATATTTTTTTATAAATTTTTCTGCTCTCTGTGAGTGTAACAAGCTTAAATTTTCTATCTAATTTTGAAGACTTAATTATTTGCTGACCCATTCGGCCTAAACAACCAGTTACAGCTAGTTTAATTTTATTCATGTGAAAATTAAGTAAGAAAGTACCACAACAACTAAAACAATAATACCCCAAATAGATAAGTTTTTAAAAAGTTGTTTTTTTTCAGAGTTGCTTCTTAAAAAATTTGGCAATACTAAAACTAAAACCGCAATTAGTGCTATAGCTGGTACTATTTGTTCAAAACCCATTATTTAGTTTTTCCAAAAGTTTTTAGCTTTTTCAAAGAATTTTTTAATACTAGGGTTTGACTTTTCATTCTCAATTTGTCTGAATTTTTCTAGTAACTCTTTTTGTTCTTTATTTAATGAGATTGGCACTTCTGTATTTAGTTGAACATACAAGTCACCATATCCACTACCTCTTATATAAGGCATTCCTTTACCTTTAAGTCTAAGTTGTTTTCCGCTTTGAGTTCCAGCTGGAATTTTTATTTTAGCTTTTCCTCCATCTATAGTAGGAATTTCTATAGTCGAGCCTAAAGCCGCGTCTGAAATCGATATAGGACATTCAAAGTACAGATTTTCGTCAGATCTTTTAAATAAATCATGAGAATAAACATTTATAAATAGATAAAGATCTCCGCTTCCTGCACCTCTTGAACCAGCCTCACCTTTTCCTGCTAATCTTATTCTTGTGCCATCATCAACACCTTTTGGAATTGTAACAGATAATCTTTTTGAAGCCTGTTTTTTACCTTGACCGCCACAACTTGTGCATGGATTAGTTATTTGTTCTCCTGAACCAGAACACTGAGGACAAGTTTGTTGGACTGTAAAAAAACCCTGGCTTGATCTAACTTGACCATGACCATTACACATTGCACAAGAACTTACATTATGACCAGGCTTAGATCCACTTCCTTTACAAGTGTCACATTTTTCAGATGTAGAGAATTTAATATCTTGTTTCTTACCGGAATATGCCTCATTTAATGAAATAGATAAATCATATCTCAAGTCTGAACCACGATTGTTTGATTTTCTAGATCTTCTTCCACCTCCAAAGCCTTCTCCAAAAAAATCTTCAAAAATATCTGAGAAATGGTTAGAAAAATCAAAATTTCCGAATCCTCCTCTTCCTCCACCACCATTTTCAAAAGCAGCATGTCCAAAATTATCGTAGTTTTGTTTTCTCTCAGTATTAGATAAAATGTGGTAGGCCTCTGATGCTTCTTTAAATTTTTCCTCAGAAGCTTTATCACCTTTGTTTTTGTCTGGATGGTACTTTACTGCAAGTTTTCTATAAGCAGATTTTATCTGTTCCGGTGAGGCTGATTTATTTATACCTAAGACGTCGTAATAATCTCTTTTTGCCATAATAAATAAGACAAATAGTTGCTATCTTAGGCGCTTTTCTCTTTATTCTCGTCTTTTACTTCTTCAAAGTCTGCATCAACAACGTTGTCGTCTTTTTTTCCTTCTTGTTTTTGGTCTTTAGCATTTTCAGCTGGTTTTGCACTTTGTTGAGATTTGTAAATAGCTTCACCAAGTTTCATAGAAGCTTGTACTAAATCCTGAGTTTTCTTTTTAATTGCTTCAACATCAGTTCCTTTTAATGCGTTTCTTAAGTCTGCCGATGCTGTTTCAATTGCTTTTTTATCAGCTTCAGAAACTTTAGAACCATGTTCCTTTAAATTTTTTTCAGTTGAATGAACAAGAGTATCTGCTTGATTTCTTGCATCAACAGCCTCTCTTTTTTTCTTATCCTCTTCTTTGTTAGCTTCAGCATCTTTAACCATTTTGCTAATCTCTTCGTCACTCAATCCTCCGGAAGCTTGAATTTGAATCTTTTGTTCTTTGCCAGTTCCTTTATCTTTTGCTGAAACGTTTACTATTCCATTAGCATCAATATCAAAAGTTACCTCAATTTGAGGAACACCTCTTGGTGCTGGAGCAATTCCAACCAATTCAAAATTACCTAAAATTTTATTATCAGAGGCCATTTCTCTTTTACCTTGAAGAACTCTAATCGATACAGCCGGTTGATTATCTTCCGCAGTAGAAAATACTTGGCTTTTCTTAGTAGGAATAGTTGTATTCTTATCAATCAGTTTAGTGGATACACCACCTAAAGTTTCGATACCTAAAGATAGAGGCGTTACATCTAATAACAATACATCTTTTACATCACCTTGAAGTACACCTGCTTGAATTGCAGCACCCATAGCAACTACTTCGTCAGGGTTAACAGATTTATTAGGTTCTTTGCCAAAGAAGTTTTTAACTTCTTCAATTATTTTCGGCATTCTTGTCATACCTCCAACAAGAACTATTTCGTCTATTTCGCCTGCTGATAAACCAGCATCTTTAAGAGCAGTTTGGCATGGTGGCATAGTTCTTTTAATTAAATCTTCAACTAAAGCTTCAAGCTTAGCTCTTGTCATTTTTAAGTTTATGTGTTTTGGACCAGTTTTGTCAGCTGTAATAAAAGGAAGATTTATTTCAGTTTGTGCTGCAGAAGACAATTCTATTTTAGCTTTTTCTGCTGCCTCTT
>CACPLG010000008.1 GCA_902634775.1 uncultured Pelagibacteraceae bacterium | reverse complement strand
TTCATTTATATTTTCACTTTTTATGTTTGTTCTTTTTTGTAATATGTTCGGTATGATCCCCTACTCTTTTACAGTAACGAGCCACATAATTGTGACATTTGTTTTAGCAGCATTTATTTTCATTGGGGTGACAATTATCGGATTTATTAAACATGGATTTGGCTATTTAAAACTTTTTGTACCCAGCGGAGTACCAGCTGTCTTGTTACCACTAATAGTAGTTATAGAAATTATTTCTTATTTAAGTAGACCCATCAGTTTATCAGTAAGATTGTTTGCAAATATGATGGCGGGACATACAATGATGAAAGTATTCGGAGGCTTTGTAGTAAGTCTTGGAATTGTCGGTGGATGGCTTCCACTGAGTTTTTCAGTTGCATTAACAGGTTTGGAGATATTAGTTGCTTTTCTTCAAGCTTATGTTTTTGCAATTTTAACATGCATTTATTTAAATGATGCGTTAAATTTACACCATTAATCATAAGGAGGATAATATGGAGTTAGAAGCAGCAAAAATGATTGGAGCAGGATTAGCGGCAATTGCTCTAGCAGGAGCAGGAGTAGGAATAGGTATTATTTTTGGTAACTATCTATCTGGCGCTATGAGAAATCCATCTGCAGCTCAAAAACAATTTCCAAATTTACTTTTAGGTTTCGCATTAGCTGAAGCCACTGGGTTGTTTGGACTTGTTGTAGCTTTGATAATTTTATTTGCTTTTTAAATAATTGTGAAAAAAATTATTTTACTTAATATTTTTTGTTTCTCATTCTGTACTGTAGCAGTTAAAAGTGCAGAAAAAGGAGGAATGCCTCAATTAGATCCTGAATTTTGGGTATCGCAAATTTTTTGGTTAACCATAACTTTCGGTACCCTTTTTTTAGTACTTTCTAAATTTATCTTACCTAGAATAAGTAAAAACTTAGAACAGAGAAGATTGCAAATTTTGGAAAATATTGAGACAGCTGAAAAACAAAGAGAACAAAGTGAAAAAAATCTCAAAGAATTTGATGAGATAATTTCGAAAAGTAAAAACAAAGCTAAAGAGGTAATGTTGGCTGCAAGAGAAAAGGTTGTCTCTGAAATAACCAAAAAAAAAATGAAACTTGATGAAGACTTAAATTCAGAAATTCAAAATGTTGAAAAAGAAATTATCGAGTTAAAATTATCTTCACCAAAAAAGATAAACTCAATTGCTTCTAATATAACCAACGAAGTCATTAAAAGATTAATTGGAACTGATGTAAATGAAAGTAGTGTTTCTGCTTTAGTTGAAGAAGAACTTAAAAAATTGAGCAGGAGCACAAATGGAATTTGATTCAACTTTTTGGGTAGCTATATCTTTTGTTATTTTTTTTGGAGTTCTTATTTATTTTAAGATCCCAAAATAAATGAGGCTTTAGATACAAAGATCTCTGAGATAAAAAATGAATTAGATGAAAGTGAAAAGTTAAGAATAGAAACAAAAAAATTATTAGAAGACTCTCAATCAAAATTAAGCTCAGCCGTAAAGGAAAGTAAAAAAATTATAGATCAGGCAAAAAGTGACTCTGAAAAAATGGTGAGTGATTTAGAGCTTAAGTTTGAAAACTCGGCTAAAATCAAAAAAGACCTATCTTTAAGCAAAATTAAACAAATGAAGGATGAAGCAGTTAGAGAAATTAAAAATACTTCCGTTGATGTTGCATTCTCTGCTTCAGAAAATTTAATTAAAAATTCAATTGAAAAATCAAAGCTCGACAATTTATTTCAAAAAAATTTAAAAGATGCTAAAGATGCTTTGAAAAAAGCCGGCTCAAATTAAAATAAATTCTTACATTTTTAGAAAAAAAATATAAATTATTGTTATGAAATCCATAGTCATAGGTTCAGGTTTTGGTGGTATATCTGCAGCTCTTAGGCTGAGAGCAAAAGGCCACGAGGTGACCTTAATTGAAAAACAAAATGATTTGGGTGGTAGAGCAAGAATTTTTAGAAAGAATGGGTTTTCATTTGATGCTGGACCGACAGTAATTACAGCACCTTATCTGATATATGAGTTGTTCGAACTATTTGGAAAAGACCCAAAAGACTATTTAAACATAAAACCTTTAGATATTTGGTATCAATTCGTTTTTGAAGATGGCACAAAATTCAATTACTCAGGAAATGAAGAAGAGATGGAAAAGCAAATATCTGCAATTTCTCCAGATGATTTAAAAGGTTATATCAAATTAGTAAATTTCACTAAAAAAATTTTTGAAAAGGGGTATTTAGAACTTTCAGACGTTCCCTTTACGAAACCTTTTTTCATGATGAAACAAATTCCATCATTATTAAAATTAAAAAGTTATAAATCTGTTTATTCTCTTGTGTCATCATATGTTAAACACGAAAAACTAAGAAGAATTCTTAGCATGCATCCTCTTCTTGTGGGTGGTAATCCTTTCACTACAACTTCGATTTATGGCTTAATACTTTATTTAGAAAAGAAATGGGGAATTCATTACTCGATGGGGGGAACCGGAAATATAATTAAGGGTCTTGAAACGTTAATGAATGAGGAAAATATAAAAATAAAAAAAGGCTTTGAGGTGAACAAAATTATTTCAAATGGAAAAACAATTAAAGGTATTCGATTGGAAAACAATGATGAAATTTCTGCAAATAATGTGGTTTGTAATGCTGATCCGCCCGACGTCTATGAGAGATTACTGAATAAAAAAAACCTGAATTTTTTTTTCAACTTTAAGAGAAAAAGAATGGATTATTCAATGGGCTTATTTGTTTATTACTTTGGAACTAAAAAAATTTATAAGGATGTCGCTCACCACACAATTAAGTTTGGTAACAAATACAAAGAACATTTGGATGATATTTTTGATAAAAAGAAACTTAACGATGATATTAGCTATTATCTGCATCGACCTACAGCAACAGATAATTCGATGGCACCAGATGGATGTGATTGTTTTTATGTTCTAGTTCCAGTCCCTAATAATCAGTCAGATATAAATTGGTCGGTAAGTGGTGAAAAAATTAAAAATTTAGTAATTGATAAAATGGAAAAGGATTTGCTTCCAAATTTAAGAGAAAACATAATAGAGGATTTCTACTTAACACCCGATTACTTTGAAAAAGATCTTAACACAAAATTTGGATCAGGCTTTTCAATTCAACCAAAATTTACACAGTCTGCTTATTTTAGATTTCATAATAAATCAGAAATTTATGATGGACTATATTTTGTGGGTGCTGGAACACATCCTGGTGCTGGTGTGCCTGGAGTTTTATCATCAGCAAAAGTTTTAGATAAAATTCTTTAATGGTGAATAATCTTTTATCAATTCATGCAAAGTCTTTTAGCTGGGCTGGATTTTTCTTGCCTAGCGATGTTTATAAAAATGGATCTGACCTATATGATTTTTGTAGAATATTAGACGATATTGCTGATGAAGAAATATCTTTAGAGATTAAAAAGAAGAAGTTCCTTAACTATAAAAATGACTTTATTAACCACAACTTCGAAAACGATAGTATCAAAAAGATACATCGCATAATTAAAAACTTCGATGTATCAGAAAAAATTGTTCTCGATCTTTTTGATGGTATTGAGTCTGATTTAAAAGAAAAAATAGAATTAAAATCTAAAAGAGAGCTGCTAGTATATTCTTATAGAGTGGCTGGAACAGTAGGCTTGATGATGGCAAAAATTCTTAAAGTAAAATCTAAAACAGCTTTGAAATCTGCAATTGATCTAGGGATAGCGATGCAGCTTACTAATATTTCTAGAGATGTAATAGAAGATAGAAAAAAAAACAGAGAATATATTAAGCATGATCTTTCAAATATTAAAAATACAATCACTACTGCAGATTTGTTTTATAATAGTTGTTTTAATTCAATTAGAGAAATTCCAATTAAGTGCCGTTTCGCTATATTAGTCGCTCGCAGAGTTTATAGAGAGATTGGTTATAAAATCATAAAAAAAGGAGACATTGAGGAGTATAATCGATCTGGAAAAATTTATGTTACTAAAACTGGCAAAATCGTTCAAACTATTTTAAGTATTTTTGATTTTTTTAGATTATTATTTATTCAATCAGATAATTATTACAGAAATGAAGAACATAATGAAATTGGCTTAGAAATTAACATAGATGAAAGAATTTGATTATACAATAATTGGTGGCGGTTGCGCTGGTCTCTCCTTAGCTTACGAGCTTGAAATTAATAACAAGTTAAGTGATAAAACCTTAGCTATTATTGAGCCTAGAACTGAATACCAAAGAGATAAAACATGGTCTTTTTGGAAAACATTTCCACATAATTTTGAAGATTGTGTGATTAAAAGTTGGGATTCTTTTTCAATTAATATTCCCAATAAATCAAAGCAGATTGAATGTGAAAGTCTACCATATCAATCTATTGACAGTGGTCTATTTTACATAAAAACTTTGAACAAACTTAAAGCAAATAAAAATATTCATTTCTTCAAAAATAAGGAGGATGTAAATACAGAAAATTCATACGTATTTAATAGTGTTCCTAAAATAAATTCAAATGAAAATGACCTTTGGCAACATTTTGGAGGTTATGAAATTGAAACGGATAAGAATATATTTGATGATTCTATAATTAATTTAATGGATTTTGATTGTGACCAAAAAAGTAGCGTTCATTTTTTTTACACTCTTCCGTTTTCAAAAAATAAAGCTTTAATTGAAACAACTTGGCTATCAAATATGAAAGATCCTTCAGAAAAAGACTATGATTTTCAGATTAAGGAATATATTGAAAATATTCTTAAGATTAAAAATTACAAAATTATTTATAAAGAAAAAGGACAGATTCCATTATTTTATCCTACAAATTTAAACGGTGAAAAAAAAATTAATATCGGAACAGCAGGTAAAATGACAAGGTTAAGTACTGGATATACTTTTTTGAATATTCAAGAACATTGTAAATATATTGTTAAAAATTTAGATAGTTTAAAAACTTACAATATTGGAAAAAAATATGAAATTCTTGATAAAATATTTTTAAGAGTGTTGAAAAAGAATGCTCAAAGAATGCCAAATATTTTTTTTGAAATCTTTAATTCTAACTCGGAAACAAGTATAAAATTTCTCTCAAATAAAAGTAATATTTTTCAAGACTTATCAATAATATCAAAAATGCCAAAGTGGCCTTTTATAAAAGCTTTATTCAATTAATGGATTTATATAAAATAAATAAAAAATATTCGTTTTTTTTACTTCTATTCAATATTATTTTTTTAATTTCAATTTCAAAATATTTTGAAAATAAGCAAATAGAATTTCAATATCAACCTATCATCTGTTTCTTTTTAATATCTATCATAGGTGTTTCTCATGGAGCTCTTGATCACCTAAAGGGTTATAAATTAATGAAAATCTATAAAGTGGAAAATAGGTCATACTTTTACTTAGCTTATATAGCTGTCTCGTTGATAGTAATTTTTACTTGGATGATAGTTCCAAAAATTGTTTTAATAATTTTTTTAATGGTTGCTTCATATCATTTTGGCAAAGAGGATAGTTGCGTAGAACAAAACACAAAAAGTTTAGTTTACGATTTTCTATATTTATTTAAAGGAAGTGTAATCATTATTGCGCCCCTTCTATTTCATAATGAAAAGACCAATGAAATTTTTCAAATCTTAAACTTAGACTTGGGTTTTTTAAGCAGTAAGTTTTTAATATTAATGATATTTTTAAGTTTTATCGCAAACATTATTATAACGGTCCAATCGAATAATGGTGGATTCTTAATTGCAGATTGGACAAATATTATATTGCTTAATGTATTTCTTTCTCCATTAATTGCTTTCACAATTTATTTTTGTTTTTTACACTCTGTAAGACATTCTCTTTCTCTAATATATGAAATTGATAGTAATGATTTTAAAGTTGGTTTTTATAAGTTTATAAGAAAAGCATTACCACTTACATTAATGACTTTGTTATTATTTATAATAAGTCTTTATTTTTTAGCTAATTATTATGCTTTTGATGATGCAGTTTTAAAAGTAATATTTATAGGTTTGGCGTCTTTAACCTTTCCGCATATATTATTAGAGTATCTTATAGAAAAAAATGAAGAATAAAAATTTAAAAATATATTTAGCTGCTCCTAGAGGATTTTGTGCTGGAGTTGATAGAGCAATAGAAATTGTTAAAAAAAGTATAAATAAATTTGGGTCACCAGTTTATGTACGACATGAGATAGTTCACAATAAGCATGTAGTAGAAAATTTAAAAAAGATTGGTGCAATATTTGTAGAAGAGCTTAGTGAAATTAAAGACAAAACTAGACCAGTAATTTTTTCAGCTCATGGAGTGCCAAAAAAAGTTCCAAAAGAAGCTCAAGACTTAAAAATGGAATATATAGATGCTACTTGTCCTTTGGTTTCTAAAGTACATAGAGAGGCTGAAAATTTAAATAAAACAGGTTTCCATATTTTTTTAATTGGTCACAAAAATCATCCTGAAGTAGTTGGCACTATGGGTCAAATTCCAGAGGGTTCAATAGAATTAGTTGAAACAATTGATGATGTTGGGGATATTGATATTCCATCAAATAAAAAATTAGCTTTTGTAACTCAAACAACTCTTTCTGTTGATGATACTAAAGATATAATTGATGCTTTAAAAAAAAAATTTCCACAAATTAAAGAACCAAATAAAGAAGATATCTGTTATGCCACGACAAATAGACAGGCAGCTGTTAAAAAGATTGCTTCAAAATGTGATATGTTCTTTGTAATTGGAAGCAGGAATTCTTCTAATTCAAAAAGACTCGTGGAGGTAGCGGATAAGGCAGGTTGTAGTTATTCAGAATTAATACATTCCGAAAGTTCAGTCCCATTAGAAAAAATTTCTAAGTGTAATAGTATAGGTATTTCATCAGGTGCATCAGCACCTGAAATTTTAGTCCAGAATTTTATAGGAAAAATTAAAGAAAATTTTAATGTTGAAATTCAAGAAGTCGAAATAGTAAAAGAAAATGTAATTTTTAAAGTTCCAGGAAAACTCAATTAATGGCTGTATTTACAAAGTTAAATCAAGCTGACATTTCTAATGTCCAAAATATTTTTGGATTTAAAAAAATCAAAAGCTTTAAGGGCATTAAAAAAGGAATAGAAAATACAAATTATACTGTTGCCACAAAGAATAAAAAATACGTTTTAACGATTTTTGAAAGTAGAGTTAATAATAAGGATTTGCCCTACTTTATGAAGTTGATGGATGCACTTTCAAAAAAAGGTATTAAATGCCCATCCCCAGTTAAAAATAAATATGGAAAATACATATTTAATATAAAAAGAAAAAAAGCTTGTCTAGTTTCTTTTCTAGAGGGTAACGATAAAAAAAAGCTTTTGGAAAAAGATTTATTGGTCATTGGTAAAAAAATTGGTTTAATGCATAAAAAATTAATAAAAATAAAACTAAAAAGAAAAAACAGCTTTTCACCCCTCAAAATCAATAGTCTTATCAATAAAATTAACTTAAAAAATTCGAAGTTACCTAAAAATCTTAAAAATGAAATGAAGGAAAGTTTTCGTGATATCAACAAAAACTGGCCAAAAAGAATACCAAGTAGTGTAATTCATGGTGACTTGTTCATTGACAATATTTTTTTTCACAAGGGAAAATTTGGAGGGTTTATTGATTTTTATTTTTCAGCTTATGATTTTCAAGCTTATGAACTTGCTATTTGTATAAATTCACTTTGTTTTAATAAAACAAAAAATAAATTTAAGTTTAACAAGAAAAAAGCTTCTAAGCTTTTTAAAGGTTATGAGAGTATAAGAAAACTTAAACCAGAGGAAAAAAAGAGTATGAAAATTCTTTGTAAAGGATCTGCCTTAAGATATCTGGCCACAAGAGCTTATGATTTCATAAATACTCCTAAAAACATTTTAATTAAAAAAAAGGATCCATTAGAATATATACAAAAACTTAGGTTTCATGACTCTATAGAAAAATTTGAGGAATACTTAAATGATTAAAATTTATACAGATGGATCCTGTTTAGAAAATCCAGGAAATGGTGGGTGGGCAGCAATAATTATAAACAATGGACAAAAAACAAATATTAAAGGAAGTAAAAAAAATACTACAAATAATCAAATGGAGTTACTCGCTCCTATTGAGGCATTAAAAAAAATTCCTAAAGGAAGTAAAGTTCAAATTTTTACAGACTCGAAGTATGTTAAGTCAGGAATAACTGAGTGGATTTATAACTGGAAAAAGAATGGATGGAAAACCGCAAACAAGCAAGAGGTTAAAAATAAAGATCTTTGGACAGAGCTTGACATTCTAGCTAATGAATTTGAAATAAGTTGGAATTGGGTAAAAGCGCACTCAACTGACGAGTTAAACAATGAAGTTGATTTAATTGCTAGAGAGGCTGCGAACTTATAAAATTTTACTTCTAATAAATTTTTTAACTTCATCCATATTATTCTCTAATACTTGAAAATTCTCATTTTTATTAAGCACGTGCTGAAGTTTTTTAGGCAATTTTTCATGTTTATTAATCGCATTGTTTGTAGCATCTGGAAATTTACACGGATGCGCAGTTGATAAAACTACACAATCATTCAAAGATAATTTTTGTGCAGCGCCTACTCCAATAGCTGTATGCGGATCTAAAACCATACCATTTTCCTCATAATTTTTTTTAATAATTTCTAAAGTTTCTTTTTCATTACACCTTTCTGATAAAAAATCTTTTTGAATTATATCTAAATCTCTCTTCTCAATTTGATAAGAATTCTTCTTCACTTTTTTCATAATTTCTGCTGTTTTTTCAGAATTAGAATTATTCACGTAGTAAATTAATCTTTCAAAGTTACTGGCTAATTGGATGTCCATACTTGGTGACAATGTTTCTCTGACTTCTTTTGAAATATAGTCTCCTTTTGTAATAGCTCTATGTAAAATATCGTTTTCATTTGTTGCAACAATTAATTTATCAATTGGTAGACCCATTTTTTTTGCAAGATATCCTGCAAAGACATCTCCAAAATTTCCTGTTGGAACTGAAAAAGAAGCACTATCTTTTCCTAATTTAAAATGAGCATAAAAATAATATACAGCTTGAGCAATTATTCTTGCCCAATTTATTGAGTTTACACCTGACATATTTATAGATTTTGAGAACTCAAGATCAGAAAACATTTGTTTTACAATATTTTGACAGTCATCAAAGTTTCCATTAATTGCAATATTGAAAACATTTTTTTCCTCTACTGTAGTCATGATTTTTCTTTGAACAGAGGAAATTCTATTATTTGGATGTAAAACGAATATATTTAAATTAGATTTACCTTTGATCGCATCAATGGCTGCTGCACCAGTGTCTCCAGAAGTCGCAACAACTATATTTATATTTTTGTTATTTGATTTTAAAAGATGCTCATACATATTTCCAATTAACTGCATTGCAATATCTTTAAAAGCCAGAGTGGGTCCATGAAAAAGTTCCAAGATCTTTAAATGATTTAACTTAACTATTTTAACAACATCTTTTTCTCGGAAGTTAGAATATGATTTTTTAACAATTTCATTTAATTCTTTTTTGCTTAGAAAATCTCCAGTATATAAATAAATAATTTCAGTAGCTAGATCTACATAACTTAATTTTTTTAGAGAGTTCATTTTGCTCTCATCAAATTTTTTAATATTTAACGGTATAAAAAGCCCTCCGTCATCAGCAAGACCTTTGAGAAACACCTCACTGAAGGAAAATTTCTTATTATCACCTCTTGTGCTTATATATTCCATTAGTAATTTTTTTTTCTAAAATATAGATATATCAAAAGAATTGATATCGCTATTGAAAACCATGTTAAAGAGTATTTAAGGTGATTATTAGGCAGATCTGATGAAATTTTTTTTGGTATTGGAAAAGAGTTTGCTTGTTCCCCATTTTGAATAAAAATTATAAAAGGAGAAAATGTTTTTCCAGTATGTTTTTTTAAATCTATATCATCAAGTTTAAACCAATAATTTTTTGATAAATCGTTATTAGGTTTAAAGTAATTTTTATTTGATTTTAACTTTGTAATACCAAGGTATTCTGATTGTTTAAGATCAAATGACTTACCTTTCAAATTTCTTGGTATCCATCCTTGATTAATTAAAAAGTTTTCACCTTCAATATCAACTTTTTTAATTAAATTAAAACCTGGTTCCCCGTTATCACTCAGTCCATATAAATAAATTAAATTTTTATTATCGATTTTTCCTCTGAATTTAATTTTTTGAAAGTTTTTAATTTTTTTTGCATCAAATTTTACTGGATCGTTCATGAGAGAAGAATTAATTTCCTCAATTAGGTTGTTTTTCCAATTAAGTCTGTATAACTGCCAAAATCCAAGAGCAAGAAAAAGTGCAATAAAAAAGGAAACAAATATTGTGAAAAGAAACTTATATCTCAATTAAATTAGCTTCCCCAAACGTAGATTGCTGCAAATAAAAACAACCAAACTACATCGACAAAATGCCAGTACCATGCTGCAGCTTCAAATCCAAAATGATGATCTTTATTAAAATGACCAAGTTTTCCTCTCCACAGACAAACAGCTAAAAAGATAGTTCCAATTACCACGTGAAATCCATGAAAGCCTGTAGCCATATAAAATGTTGCACCGTAAATATGTCCTGAAAAATCAAAACTTGCATGTTGATATTCATATATTTGAAGAAGAGTAAAAAAGAAACCTAGTAAAACTGTTGCCCATAAGCCTTGAATAAAACCTTTTCTATCATCCTCTAATAAAGAGTGATGAGCCCATGTAACAGTTGTTCCAGATAGTAATAAAACCAGTGTGTTGATTAATGGAATATCCCATGGGTTAAAAACTTCAATATCTTTAGGCGGCCAAACTCCACCAACAAAAGCACTTGGATACAAACTAGCATCAAAGTAAGCCCAAAACCAAGCAACAAAAAACATTACTTCAGATGCTATAAACAATGTCATTCCATAACGATGATGTATCTGAACAACTGGTGTATGGTGGCCTTGATGTTCGGCTTCATTTACAACGTCTCTGAACCACATGTATGCTCCATAAATTAAAAGAGCAAAACCAAGTAACATTGCCCACATAACTTTTGAGTGAAAATAATAAACTGATCCTACAGCAGTTATTAAAGTAGCAAAAGATGTATAGATTGGCCACGGACTTGGATCAACTAAGTGGTAATCATGTTTTTGATCTTTAGAACTCATAATTAATTTACCTTTGATTGTTTATAATAGTCAGAAGAAAAAAATGTATATGACATTGTAATATCATCAATGTTTTTAGTTTTAGGATCATTTACCATCTCGGGATCTAAATAGAAAGTTAAAATATAACTCATTTTTTCTCCACTTTTAAGAGTTTGCTTTTCAAAACAAAAACATCCCAGTTTATTAAAATACTGTCCAAAAGTTGATGGGGATACATTGTAACTTGCAACTCCACTTGATGGTTCTTTTCCAAAGTTTTCTACTTCAAACTCAACTTTGTAAACTTTGCCTGGTTTAATATCATATAAAGATTTACTCGCTTTAAAATTCCAAGCCAAGTCTGTTTGAACATTTGTGTCAAATCTTACTCTCACAGGTTCATCAATTACTATTTTTGGAGCTTCTTTTGAGATTTGAGTAGTGCCTCCAAATCCTGTGACACGGCAGAATAAATCATACAGTGGAACGGCAGCAAATGATAATCCCAGCATTAAAAAGAATATTAAAGATAAAATCAATGGCGTTAGGTTTTTTTTACTGATCATATGGCTCTTTCAAAAACTCCAACATTGTAAAGTGTAAATACAAAAAGCAATAAGATAAATACTATAAGTCCTATAGCAGTAAATATATTCTTTTTTTTAATTTTTTTGTCGACTTCCATTAGAATAATTTATCAATTAAAAATAAAACAAATATAAAGAACAAGTAAAAGATTGAATAACCAAAAACTTTTTTTGCTTTTTGTAAATCAAAGGAATCTTTTTTTGTTTTTAATAAAGCATAGCATAATAAAATATAATAAATTGTTAGACCAAAGGTGCTAACTAGAAATAATTCTCCAACAAAACCTATTATGTAAGGTAGCGCCAATGTCGGAAGCATTAAAAGTGAGTATACAAAAATATTTTTTTTTGTATTTTCGATACCATTGGTCACTGGTAACATTGGAATTTTTGCTCTTTTGTAGTCATCTACTTTATACAAGCTTAAAGCCCAAAAATGGGAAGGTGTCCAAAAAAATATTATCAAGAAAAATGTTAGCGCCTCCAAACTTAAAGAATTAGTAACAATTGTCCATCCGATTACAGGAGGAAGTGCACCTGATGCTCCGCCAATTACTATGTTTTGTGGTGTTCTTCTTTTAAGCCAAATTGTATAAACAAATAAATAAAAGCTAATTGTAAAAAGTAATACTAAAGCAGATAGTAAGTTTGAAAAATAGTAAAGTCCTACAACTGAAACTATTGATAGGACTATTCCAAAAACAAGTGCATATTTTTTTTTTAGCTTTCCTGTTGGAAGCGGTCTTAAACATGTTCTGCTCATTAGTTTGTCTAAATCTGCCTCATACCACATATTAAGAGCTCCTGCTGCTCCGGCACCAAGTGTCACAAAAAAAATATTTGTTATTGATTTAATAAAACTGATTTCACCTGGGGCAGTTAATAAACCAACCGCACATGTAAATATCACTAATGACATTACTCTAGGTTTCATCAGTCTTAACAATTCTAAGAAAATTGATGTGTCATATAGCGAAATATTTTTTGCTCTAGAATTATAAGTTGTCATCTAATGTCATTATTTATGTGCTTGTTTTTTCAGCTTCCCCGTACTCATTTACTTTAGGTAATTCCTCAAATGTATGAAAGTTTGGTGGTGATGGGACTGTCCATTCTAAAGTAGTTGCGCCTTCCCCCCAAGGATTTTGAGCTGCTGCTTTTTTCTTCATAAATGCGTAAGCTAAATTAATTAAAAATACAGCTAATCCTACTACTGAGATATATGAGCCAATTGAAGAAATATAATTCCAATCTGCAAAAGCATCTGGATAATCAGCATATCTTCTTGGCATACCAGCTAGTCCTAAAAAATGTTGAGGGAAAAATATTAAATTTACTCCAATAAATGTTAGCCAAAAATGTAGTTGTCCTAGCCATTCTGAATATTCATAACCAGACATTTTTCCAAACCAATAATAAAACCCCGCAAAAATTGCAAAAACTGCTCCAAGTGATAACACATAATGAAAGTGTGCTACTACATAATATGTATCGTGTAAGGCTGTATCAACACCAGCGTTAGCTAGAACTACACCAGTAACGCCTCCAACTGTAAATAAGAAAATAAAACCAAGAGCCCACATCATTGGAGTTTTAAAAGATATAGAGCCACCCCACATAGTTGCTATCCAAGAGAAAATTTTTATTCCTGTAGGAACAGCAATGATCATTGTCGCTGCTAGAAAATATGCTTTTGTATCAGTGTTCAATCCCACTGTATACATGTGATGTGCCCAAACCACAAAACCAACAATACCAATCGCGACCATCGCATAAGCCATACCTAAATATCCAAAAACTGGTTTTTTAGAAAAAGTTGAAACAATATGACTTATCATTCCAAAGCCTGGTAAAATCAAAATATAAACTTCTGGATGACCAAAGAACCAAAATAAATGTTGAAATAAAAGTGGATCTCCACCAGTTTGCGCATCAAAAAATGCTGTTCCAAAATTTCTGTCAGTAAGTAACATTGTAATTGCTCCAGCTAAAACTGGTAAAGATAATAGTAATAAAAATGCCGTTACAAGAATTGACCAAGCAAACAACGGCATCTTATGCAAAGTCATGCCTGGAGTTCTCATATTTAATATCGTAGTTATAAAATTTACAGCACCGAGTATTGAAGAAGCTCCTGCTATATGAAGACTTAGTATTGCTAAATCCATTGCAGGACCCGGTTGACCAGTTTTTGATGAAAGTGGTGGATAGATTGTCCAGCCTCCTCCTACACCTTGAGCTCCTGGAGGTCCTTCTACAAATATTGATGAAAGTAATAAAATGAATGACACTGGTAGTAACCAAAAAGATATATTATTCATTCTTGGAAAAGCCATGTCAGGGGCTCCTATCATAATTGGTACAAACCAATTTCCAAAACCGCCAATCATTGCCGGCATGACCATAAAGAAAATCATTATCAAACCGTGACCAGTTACTAAAACATTGTATAAGTGATAATTGCCACCTAGTATTCCATCACCTGGATGCATCAACTCCATTCTCATTAAAACTGAAAAAGCAGTTCCGATTATTCCAGCAATAATCGCAAAGATTAAATACATTGTACCTATGTCTTTATGATTTGTTGAATAAGCCCATCGTTTCCATCCTGTTGGATGGTGATGTGAATGATCTTGTGAAGCAACTGTTGTCATATTAATTTTTAGCTAGTAATTTGGTTTTGTTATTATCTATTTCTTCTTTTACAAACTTTATTTTGGCTTCCTCTAACCAAGCGTTATATTCTTCATCTGTTACAACTCTAACCGTAATTGGCATGAATGCATGTTTAATACCACACAATTCTGAACATTGTCCGTAATACGTTCCAACCCTATCTGCTTTAAACCAAGTTTCATTTACTCTTCCGGGCATCGCATCTCTTTTTACTCCAAATGATGGTAGAGCCCAGGCATGCAAAACATCATTTGCTGTTATTAAAACTTTAACAACTTTGTTTACTGGTACTACAATTTCATTATCAACTGCCAAAAGTCTAGGTTGACCTGGTTTTAAATCCTCTTCTTCTACCATGTAAGAGTCGAATATTATATTCTCGTCAGGATATTCATAACCCCAATACCATTGGTAACCTACAGCTTTAATTGTAACATCAGCTTTAGGGATTGTGTCTTGTGAATATAAAATTTTAAAAGATGGAACTGCCATCACAATAAGTATTAAGCATGGAATGAGTGTCCAAAGTATTTCGACAGCAACGTTGTGCGTTCTTTTAGATGGATTAGGATTTCTCGAAGCTCTAAATCTAATACATGTATAAGCCATCAAAAATAATACAAACCCACTTATCGCAACAATTATTGGCACTAACATATAATCATGAAATTTTACAATTTCGTACATAGACTGTGAAGCTGGTTTCTGAAATCCTAATTGCCAATCTTTTGGCTCGTTAGCATATGAGGTAGTAGATGTTAATAAAACAAAAGTATATAATAATTTTTTCAGCATTTTTATTTCGTTTTTATACAGTTTTTAATTCAATTAACAAATTCAATTAATGCGACAATTATGAATCGAAATAGACGAAATTCACTAATGAAATAGCGGTTATAACGGCAGTATCTGACCTTAAAATATTCTTAGATAAAGTAAAAGATTCAACATTAGGAACTTTCAAAATATACTCGCGTTCAGCTGGTGAAAAATCACCTTCGGGTCCTATCAAAACACTTAAGGCTTTTCCTTTTTTGATATTGTCATTTTTTAAAATATTTTGAGAATTCACATCAGCAAATAAAAGTTTAGAGGAACTATCCAATTTTTTAAGAAAGTCTTTAAGTTTTTTGACTTCTGAAATTTCTGGAGGATTTAATTGATTGGATTGTTCTGTAGCTTCAATAACTATTTTTCTTGCTCTTTCATAATTTAATTCTTTTACTTCTGTTCTCTCAGAGACAATAGGAATTATTTTTTTTACACCTAGTTCAGTAGATTTTTGCAAGATAGTTTCCATTGGAGTTTTTTTGACTAAACAAATAGCAAGCTCAATTTTGGATGAGTTAATTGCTTGTTTTATTTTTTTTATAAATTTTACTTCAACCTTATCTTTTTGAATAAAAGTTACTTCACTCTCCCACTCTCCATCTTTATTAAAAAAATTTATACGGGAACCTAATTTAAGTCTCATTACATTTGCTACATAATGACCATGTTCCTTCGAAAGCGACTTAGTTGTATTTTCGACTATACTGTTTGGGTGATATAATCTAATATTCATAAAATATAGTATAATATAAAAACTTAAATTAAAGTATGGATTTTAAAGCAATAGTATTTGATGCTTATGGAACGTTATTTGACGTAAATTCGGCGGCAGAAAAATGTAAACATAAAATAGGAGATAAGTGGGAAGCGTTTGCAAATTTTTGGCGAACTACACAACTTGAATATACTTGGCTGAGAAGTATGATGAAAAGACATAAAAACTTTTGGCAAATAACTGAAGATAGTTTGGATAAATCTATGAAAATTTTTAACATAGATGTAAATATGAAAAACGAATTACTAAACCTTTATAAAGTTTTATCCCCTTATCCAGAGGTAAAAGAAGTTTTAAAAGATTTAAAAAAGAAAAATCTTAAGCTCGCAATACTTTCAAACGGTACGCCAGATTTAATAAAAGAATTAGTAAGCACTAACAATTTAGATGCTTTTGATGATCTTTTTTCAATTGAAGAGGTAAAAATTTACAAACCTGACTCAAAAGTTTACGGTCTTCCAGTTAATAAGTATAAGATTCAACCGAAAGAAGTTGTTTTTTTAAGTGCTAACACTTGGGATGTGTCAGGTGGTGGCAATTTTGGTTATAATGCTGTCTGGGTAAATCGAAACAACTCTCATTTTGACAATCTTGATTATGAGCCAAAAAAAGAAATTAAAAATTTAAAAGGACTACTTGAAATAGTTTGAAACATAATTAAACTAAAACTATGTCAAATATTGAAATCAAAAAAATTGTAAAATCTATTGAAACATCTGATGGTGCAGGTGTAAAACTTAAAAGAAGTATAGGAACACCAGAAGCAGATTATGTTGATCCTTTTTTAATGCTAGATGAATTTGGTTCAGAGAACAAAGATGATTATGTTGCAGGTTTTCCGCCTCATCCTCATAGAGGTATTGAAACAGTTACTTACATGCTTAAAGGAAAATTTGAGCATGAGGATAGCACTGGTGCTAAAGGAATTATGTCATCAGGAGATGTGCAATGGATGAAAACTGGAAGAGGAATAATACATTCTGAAATGCCTGCAATGTCTGATGGTCAATTACTTGGATTTCAATTGTGGATAAATATGCCTGCAAAATTAAAAAAAAATAAACCTGAGTATATTTACATTAAAAACAAAGAGCTTGGAACTTATAGCGATGATGAAAAAGTAGTTAAAGTAATTGCTGGGAAGTTCAAAGATATTGAGGGTCCTGAAAAAAATCACAACGTTGAACCAATTTATTTTCATACAATTTTAAAAAATGAAAAAGAATTTTCTTGTGATGTTCCGGAGGGACATAATTCATTTATTTATTTGCTAAAAGGGCAAATTAAAGTTGGTAAAGCAAATCATGAAAAAACAAACGACTCAAATTTGATATTGTTAAAACAAGGTAAGAACCTTCAAATCAAAGCCGAAAAAGAAAGCGAATTTTTATTTATCGCAGGCAAACCTATCGGAGAGCCAATAGCTAGAGGTGGTCCATTTGTGATGAACACGAAAGCTGAAATTGTTGAGGCAATAAATGATTACCAAAATGGTACTTTTGCAAAATATTAAATGCATTATATAAACTTTTCTAAAACTGGTGGTCCTGAGGTTTTAAAATACGAAAAATTATCTATCACTGAACCTAAAGAAAATGAAGTATTAATAAAGCATTCGGCTATAGGTTTAAACTTCATTGACACATACCATAGGTCAGGACTATATCCTGTACCACTGCCATCAGGGATTGGACTTGAAGGTGCAGGGATTATAGAAAAAGTTGGGTCAGGTGTTAAGAATTTTAAAGAAGGCGATAAGGTAGCTTATGCAGCTGCGCCTCTTGGGTCGTATTCAACTCATAGAATTTATCCAACGAAAAATTTAGTGAAAGTACCCGATGGAATAGATCTTGAAATCGTGGCTTGTTTAATGACTAAAGGTCTAACAACTTTCTATCTTTTACACAAAACATATCCAGTTAAAAAAGGTCAAACAGTTTTATTCCACGCTGCGGCTGGCGGTGTTGGTCAAATTTTTTGCCAATGGGCTAAAAGTTTAGGTTGCAAGGTAATAGGAACAGTTGGATCGGACGAAAAAATCAAGTTAGCAAAAAAATATGGATGTGATGAAGTGATTAATTATAATAAAGAAAATTTTAAAGATAAAGTTTTACAATTAACCAATAACGAAGGTCTGCCGGTAGTCTATGATGGGGTAGGGAAAAATACTTTAGAAAATTCATTAGGTTGTTTAAAAATGCGAGGAACAATGGTTTCATTTGGAAACGCATCAGGAAAATTAGATCCAGTTGATGTTGGAAAACTTATAGCACCAAAAGGTTTATACCTTACAAGACCTAGTATTGCACACTACACTTCCACAAGAGAAGAATTGGATGAAGCCTCAAATAAACTTTTTGAAATGGTTAAATCTGGAGCTGTAAAAGTTGAGATATTTAAAAAATATGCTTTGAAAGATGCATCTATTGCTCATCAAGATTTAGAAGGAAGAAAAATTTTAGGGCCCGCAATAATTACTCCTTAAACTGCACATCCATATCTGAAATATGCAATTTAAGCGCTTTAGTTGAAATTTGAATTTCTCTTATAAAAAAAACTATAGACACCATCATAGAGAGACAACATGATCCAAATATAATTCTTGCAACTAATATTTTATCCAAATAAAGCGCAAATACTGTTAACATGTTGAATAAAAATCCAAATGCTGAAAACATAATTGTGAGCTTTAAAACGCTAATCCTGTCGTTTAAATTTATTAATTGATTTTTCCATTCAGGAGGGGTGTGTTTTTCAAAAACATGCTCATCATGTATTTTTCTTATCAAATTGCTTAATGTATGAAATCTGTTGCTATAAACACCCATTATAAGTGGTATTGCGGGAAACATAAGTGCTGTAACTGTGTAATCAATATCCATAGCGAATCAATTTGATTATGAATTGATGCTTTGTTATTTACAAGAAAATTATAATGAAAAATTTTGATTTATTTTTAGATTTAACTAGAATTAAAAAACCCATAGGCTTTATGCTTTTATTTTGGCCTTGTCTGTGGGGTCTTACTCTAGCTTTTCAGTTTTCTAATAATAATTACGTATTTTTAAAACACTGTTTATTATTTTTTGGTGGGGCTGTGTTGATGAGGTCAGCAGGTTGTATTGTAAACGATATTTTAGATAGAAAAATTGATGCTATGGTAGATAGAACAAAAAGTAGACCGATCGCCTCTGGAAAAATTTCTGTACAAAAAAGTTTAATGTATGTTTTTTTTCTATGTCTTTCTGCTTTTATAATTTTAATACAATTTAATCAAAATACAATTTTATTGGGATTAGCTTCTATGCCTTTTGCATTCTCCTACCCCTTAATGAAAAGATTTACTTATTGGCCACAGCTTTTTTTAGGACTCACATTTAACTACGGTTTGATAATGGCATGGGTTTCTTTGACAAATGAATTTAGTTATTATCCGCTAATTTTTTATTTTGGAGCCATATTTTGGACACTCGGTTACGACACTATATATGGATTTCAAGATATTAAAGATGACGAAATTATAGGAGTAAAATCTACATCAATAAAGTTTAAAAAAAATCCAAAAATGTTTTTGACAGTATGTTATTTAATTTTTTACGTTTCTATCTTTCTAGTTGGAGTATTAATGTCCTATAGTTTTTATTACTTTTTATTCTCATTTTTAATTTTTTTTCATTTGATAATATTTCAAATAAAGCCTTTGGATATTTCAAAACCTCAAATGTGCTTGAGTAAGTTCAAAAGTAATAACTTTTTAGGACTTCTTGTTTTTATAAATATTTTGATCGGTGGGAATTTGTGATGAAAAATTCTGAAATTCTTAGGAGGTTATATAGAGATTATACAAGAAAATATTTAAATAAAATACTACTAGCATTGATATTTTCGATTGTGTTAGCAGGAAGTACTTCATCTATTGCTTATCTTCTAGACCCGGCTATTGAAAAAATATTTTTGAATAAAGACAGATCATTAATTTATGTAATTCCCTTTTTTATAATTATTGCTTTCGCAGGAAAAGGGTTATCGCTTTATGGAGCAAAAGTAATTATGATAAGAATTTCAGAAGAAATTAAAAAATCGTTACAATTAGATATGATGAAAGCATTAATAAAAGCTGACACTAATTTTATCGAAAAACGCCATTCAGGGAAAATAATTACTAATTTAATTAGCGATGTAAATTTTATGACAGCGTTGGTAAGCGTAGCGATTCTAAATCTTTTTAAAGACACCTTAACTCTTATAGGTCTTTTATCTGTGATGTTTTATCAAAATTGGAAACTGTCTCTTGTCGCAATCATAATGATACCTTTAGCAAGTTTCTTTGCAAATCTTTTAGGAAAAAGAATTACAAAAGTTACAACTCAAGCGATGGATCAAGCTGGTACGGTAAATACTTATTTAATTGAAATTTTCAAAAATCATAAACTCATTAAAATTTTTCAAAAGGAGTCTTATGAAGCTGCAAGAGCGGATGGAGCTTTAAAAATACTTATGGATAAAGGAAAAAAATTAAACGAAATCTATGCAAGGTCATCGCCTATTATGGAAGTTTTAACTGGAATTATGATTGCAATACTGATTTTTTATTCAGGCAACCTAATCATAAGTGATGAGTTAGGTATTGGTAACTTTTTTTCATTTTTAGCTGCAATGATGTTAGCATATCAGCCTGTAAGGTCGCTTGCTACCTTGAATATAACAATAAACCAGGGATTAGCTGGTGCGAAAAGGATTTTACCGATTATCGACCTTAAAGAAAAAATTTCCGAAGATAATAGTTTAGAAAAAATTTATTTAAACAAAGGTAATATTGAGTTTAAAAAAGTAAATTTTACTTACAATGACGAAGATAAGATAGTTTTAAAAGATATAAACTTATTTATAAATGGTGGAAAAATGACTTCTCTTGTTGGTCACAGTGGAGCAGGAAAATCAACAATATTAAATTTGATACCAAGATTTTATGACCCCCAAAACGGTGATATCAAAATTGATAATCAATCTATTTATTCTAAAAGATTGTCATCTATAAGAAACAACATATCTCTTGTAAGCCAAGAAACCACTTTGTTTGATGATACTGTTTTAAATAACATAAAGTATGCCAATTTAGACGCAACAGAAGAACAAATACATGAGGCAGCAAAATTATCTCATTGCTTAGAATTTATTGAAAACCTTCCTAAAAAGTATGACACTTTAATCGGAGAAAACGGAGTTAGATTGTCTGGTGGAGAAAAACAGAGACTTTCAATTGCAAGAGCAATCTTGAAAAAAAGTAAAATCATTCTTTTAGACGAGGCAACCTCATCCTTAGACGCAGAAACTGAGGAAAAAATTCAAGAAGCAATTAAATATCTCACTAAAGGAAGAACTACTGTAGTAATCGCACACAGGTTATCAACTATACTAAATTCCAACAAAATATATGTTATTGATTCAGGAAAAGTAATTGGTGAAGGTACACACAGTGAGTTAATTGAAAATTCAGAAGTCTATAAAAATTTCTACGAAAAACAAATTCAAAAACATTAATGAGGATAATCTATAATCTATTAGTATATATAGTCATTTTATTATCTCCATTAATAATTATTTATAGAATATTAAAAAAAAAAGAAAATCCAAAAAGATTTTTAGAAAAATTTTCTATAAACAAAGGAAAAAAGAGTTCAGGGAAATTAATTTGGTTTCACTGCTCAAGTGTTGGTGAATTTCTAAGTATTGTTCCATTAATTCATGAATTTGAGAGAAAAAAATCTGTAAAACAAATTTTAGTGACAACTTCTACCTTGAGTTCATCAAAAATATTTGAAAAATTTAAATTTAAAAAAACTGTACATCAATTTTATCCACTAGATAATATATTTATTATTAATAATTTTTTAAATCACTGGAAACCATCATCTGCTGTTTTCGCAGAATCTGAGATTTGGCCAACTATGATATCTGAATTAAAAAAGAGAGAAATCAAAATTGTACTTATAAATGCCAGAATGACTGAAAAAACATTTAAAAAGTGGTTTTCAATAAAAAGTTTTGGTAAAAAGATTCTTGAGGAATTCGATTATATATTTCCACAAAATAAAGAAACATTTTTATATTACAAAAAATTAGGAATTAAAAAATTAAGATTTTTAGGAAACCTCAAATTCATTAGTTCTCCTAATGATAAATTAAAAAAAATTAAAAAGGAAATTTTTAAAAATAAAAATATTTTGTGTTCAGCCAGCACTCATTATAATGAGGAAGAAATTTTTGCTAATTTACACATTAAATTAAAAAAAAAAATTCCTAGGTTAATTACAATCATTATTCCAAGACATATTGAAAGAACCAATGAAATTATTAGGATGTTAGATAATAAAGATTTAAATTATGTAAAACACAGTGAAAATAAAAAGACTAAAGATTGTGACATTTACATAGTAGATAGTTACGGTGAAAGTAAATCTTTTTACAAAATTAGTAATGTTGTTTTTTTAGGTGGTTCTTTAGTTTCAAAAGGAGGGCAAAATCCTTTAGAGGCATTGAGGTTTGGCTGTAATATTATACATGGCAATTACACTTTTAATTTTAAAGATGTATATAAAATGTTAGAAAAAGAAAAATTATCACTAAAAGTGTCTAACGGTAAAGATTTGGAGAAAAAGGCATTAAATCTTTTTAAAAATAAAAAAAATAATTCAAGTAAAATCGAGAAGCTTAAAAAAATTGGGAATTTGATTTTAAGGAAAAATTTAAACGAACTTGAGAGAATTATTTTATGAAGTTCTATAAACCAAAGTTTTGGGATAAAAGAGATCGTATTAGTTTAATTTCAATATTATTATTTCCGATTTCTTTGATAATTATAATAAAAAACTATTATGAAGAAAGTAAACCCAAAAAAAATTATTACGATTTCAGAACAATTTGTGTTGGAAATATTTATATTGGTGGAACTGGAAAAACACCACTCGTAAATAATTTAGCAAATTATTTAAAGAAAAAAAATAAGACTCTTATTATTAAAAAAAATTATTTTTCTCACGAAGATGAAAAAAAGATGTTAGAGGCCAAACATAAAGTAATTTTTGAAAAGACTAGAGAAGAGTCTCTTTTAAAAGCCGAACAAGAAAAAGCGAAAATAGTTATATTTGATGATGGCTTACAAGAAAAAACAATTAATTATGACTTAAAAATAGTTTGCTTCAATTCCTTAAAATTAGATGGAAACGGACATGTAATTCCTGCTGGACCTCTACGAGAAAAATTAAACAGTTTAAAAAACTATGATGTTGTTTTAATTAATGGTAATGCAAACAAAGAAACTAAAAATTTCATTGATAAAATTAAGAACATAAATCCAGACTTAAAAATATTTATGGGCAAATATGTTCCTAAAAATTTTTCCAATTTTAAGAAAAAAAAATTTCTTGCATTTAGTGGAATTGGAAATCCCCATACTTTTTTTGATACACTTAAAAATTTAAAGATTAAACTTGTCGATTATAAAAAATTTCCAGACCACTATAATTATACTGACGGAGACTTACTAAAACTAAATGAATTAGCAAAAATAAATGGTTGTAAACTGATTACTACTGAAAAAGATTACTTTCGAATAAAGAAGGCCTTTCGAAAAAATATAAATTTTTTAAAAATAGAATTATCAATTGATCAAGAAAAAAAATTTTATAAGTATTTAAAAGAGAGGTTATGAAGTTAGTAAAATATTTATTTGAATATATTTTGATTATTATTCTTTTTATCTTATTTAAAATACTTGGATACAGAATAGCATCAGATTTTGGGTGCTTTCTTGGAAAAACATTTGGTCCATTTTTTAGATCAAAAGAAGTAATCAAAGATAATTTACTTAAATTTGATGATACACTAACTCCTGAAAAATTGAATAACATCTCTGAGGAAATGTGGGGTAATTACGGAAGAATTTTATCTGAATACCCTTATATTTCTAATTTTAGAAAAGGCGATTTAGATAAATATATTAAAATTGAAAACATAGAAACATTAGATGAAATTAAAAAAGGTCCTCCAGTTATTTTTGTTTCAGCGCACTTCAGTAACTTTGAGTTAATGGCTATGGTTATCGAAAAAGCAGGAATAAATTTGTCTGCAATTTACAGGCCATTAAATAATAAATTGGTTAATTCAATAATGGAGCCTATTCGTAAAAAGTATATTTGTAAAAATCAAATTAAAAAAGGAATCAATGGAGTTAGAGAATCTTTGAAGTTTTTTAAGCAAGGCACAAGTGTTGCGATCATGATTGATCAAAGAGTAAGTGAAGGTGAAAAGATAAATTTTTTTGACTATCCAGCATTCACAACAACAATACCAGCACAATTTGTAAAAAAATTTAAATGTAAAGTTCAACCAGTTCATATTGAAAGATATAATAAAATTAATTTTAAGATTACTTTTGATGAGCAAATAATCTTTGAGGGAAACGAGGACAGCGCTTCGATTAGCCTTAAACTCAATCAATGGTTGGAAAATAAAATTAAAAAAAATCCCTCTCAATGGATATGGACTCATAACAGATGGAGATAGGTTTTAATTAACTTTGCTCTTCTCTTTTTAATTGAGCTTCTTTATAGGAAAAATATGCTTCTTGAAATTCAACATTCCAATAGTTGAGATTTTGAAGATATATTTTCTGCTTGGATACCGCACAAATAACATGATCGCCCGGCTCAATTATTTCGAACTTATTTGGCAAGTATTTTAATTTAGCTAATTTATTTTTCATTTATAAGTTATAAGATCACTATAGATGAATGTAGGAATTATTGGAAGTGGTGGAAGAGAACATGCGATTTGTTATATGCTTAATAAATCAAAAAAAGTGTCCAAAATTTTTTGTTTTCCAGGTAATGCAGGCACTGGTTTAATTGCTGAAAATGTTAATTTAGATCTTGATAATTTTTTTGAACTGGAAAGACTTTGCACAGAAAAAGAAATAAAATTATTAATTGTTGGACCAGAAAAACCTTTGGTAAATGGAATTGTTGATCATTTTAAAGAAAAGTCAATTAAAGTATTTGGCCCAGACAAAATTTCATCAAAGCTTGAAGGTTCAAAAATTTTTACTAAGAAAATTTGTTTGGAAAATAATATTCCAACATCAAAGTTCGAAATTTTTGAAGATTTAAATAAAACCTTAAATTATTTGAATAAATGTGACTTTCCTCTTGTCGTAAAAGCTGATGGTTTAGCATCAGGTAAAGGGGTTTATATTTGTAAAAATTTTAATGATGCAAAAATAGCCTCAAAAGAAATTTTTAACGGAAAATTTGGATCTGCTAAACAAATTTTAATAGAAGAATTTTTAGAAGGAGAAGAAATGAGTTATTTCATAGTGACCGATGGAATAAATTATAAATTTTTTGGTTCAGCTCAAGACCATAAAAGAGTCGGTGAGGGAGATACAGGTAAAAATACTGGAGGTATGGGCTGTTACTCACCATCAAGACTTTTAAGCAAAGATTTAGAATTGAAAATTAAAACCAGAATAATTGAACCTACTTTAAATGCAATAAATAAGAGTGGCGGAGTCTATAAAGGTTTTCTATATGTCGGCCTTATGATTAAAAACGATGAGCCCTTTTTAATAGAATTTAATGTCAGAATGGGTGACCCAGAGTGTCAAACAATCTTGCCTACTCTTAATACAGATTTAATGGATATATTTCTTTCATGTTGTGATGGAACGTTAAATCTTACAAATATAAATTTTTCTAGAACAAAAAGTGTTTGTATTGTTTTATGTTCAAAAGGTTATCCAGTAGAATTTGAGAACAATATTGAGATAAAAGATTTAGAGAAACTTAAATTACTGAAAAACCAAAATATTTTTCATGCTGGCACATTAAAAACAAAAAATGGTTTTATTTCAAACGGTGGAAGAGTATTAAATTTTGTTTCAACCTCAGATGATTTTTTAAAATGTAGAGACGAAACAATTAATTTAATTAAAAAATTAAATTGGAAGAATGGCTACTTCAGAAGAGATATTGGTTATAAAGTAATAAAAATATGAGAATAATTTCAGGCTCAAATAAAGGGAAAAAACTAATTATGCCCAACGATAAAACAACTAGGCCATTAAGAGATATGGCAAAAGAGTCTATTTTTAATATTTTGACCCATGCTAAATATATTAATTTTCATATCAAAGATTGTAAAGTTTTAGATTTATTTTCAGGAATTGGCTCATTTGGATTGGAGTGTATCTCTAGAGGTTCAAAGTTCGTATTTTTTCTTGAAAATTATGCACCAGTTTTAAAAATTTTAAAAATCAATATCTCAAATCTTAACTACGAGAACAAATCAAAAGTAATGGAGATTGATGCATTTAAAATAAATAATAATACATTTGAAGATAATCAAAAATTTCAGATTATCTTTTGTGATCCACCATACAAAGAAAAAAAAATAGAATTGTTGATAGAAAAAATTATTGAAATAGATGTCTTAGAAAGGAATGGAATAATTATAATACATAGAAAGAAAGGTGACATTGACACCTATCCAAAGAAATTTAAGGTAGTTGATACAAAAAATTATGGTTTATCGACTTTTGTTTTTGGCAGAAAATCTAACTAAGTATTTTTTTTGTCTCTTTTTTAATCGACTCAACTGCTGGCTGATCAAATGGATTTAACTTCATCAATTTTCCTAGTAATATTGTTTCTAGCATAAAATATGTAAAAATTATTCCCAAGCTTTCTTCATCTTTTTTCCATATTTCAAAATTTCTAAACTTCAGGTTTTGCTTTTTAAAAACTCTTTTTACCGCATCTTTTTGCGCGATCTTTACCGATTTTATACTTTTATTTTTTAAAAAATTATAACCTGACAGTATATTTTTATTGTTAATTTTTGGTGCCTTGTAATCAATGACATCAAAGATTGTAAAAAAGTTATTTTTATTTCCATCTAAATAAAGCTGCATCAAGCTATGATTATCTTTAGGCAAGTTTGAAATTATTGGGAAAAAACCTTTTCCCTTTTTTCCTAAACTTTCTGATAATAATTGCTGATACCATTCAAGCAGACTAATTAAACTCTTATCGAAATTGAGCATAACAGAATTAGTTTTTCCAGATAAATAAAATTTATACATTGTATCGACATTATTTATTAGCGTATTTATAAAGTTTTTATCTTTTATCAGATTATTAAATTTTTTGAATTTTTCACTTTTTAAACCTAAAAGTTCAGCTGGTAACATTCCAACTTCTGATAAAACTGAATATCTTCCCCCAACAAAATTTCGATGTTCAATAATTTCCGATTTTAATTTTAAAGCCAAATCCATCAAGTAGCTTTTTTTATTTTCAGTTATAAATAGCTTTTTGCTCTTAGAAAAAATATTCTGATTTACAATTGTTTCAAGAGTGGAACCTGATTTTGAAATTATTATATCTAAATTTTTATTTTTAACAATTTTTGGACTTACAATATCCAGGTTATCATAAAAATAGACCTTTTTTCTAATCTTATATCTTAAAAAATCATAAATAGCTTTTATACATAAGGAAGAACCACCTAAACCAAAAACACTTATTGTTTTATATTTTTTGAATTTAGTGATTTTCTTTTTATTATAGGAGTATTGATAATTATTTGAAAAAGTGTCAATGACTTTACAAAGAGGATCTTTCTTTTGTAAAATTTCTGAAAAAAGTCTTTTTAACTTCTTGTTATTATTTTTTTTAGTATCAAAGCTGGTTATCTTTATTTTTTTAGAAAACATTAATCTTTAATTTTTTCTAAAACAAAACTTTCTGTATCAGTTGATGAAGATGATTCTACAACCTCTTCGTTATTATCTTTAATTGAGCTTAAAAGATCTTCAATTTCATTTTCAATATTCTCAATTTGTGTTGTTTCAGCCACATCTTTTGGAGTAGGTAAATCATTAAAATTCGGTGGTAGAATTAATGGATTTTTTTTTATTACAAGAAACTCATCGCTATTTTCATATTTCTTTCCACTTAAAGCATCCTTAACTCCTTGACATGAACAAAGAATAAGTAGCAAGATTATTAAATAAAAATTTTTATTCATTTATTTCTTTTTTATATAATAGTTCAGCTAAAATAAGGCAAATAACACCCACAGTTATAAAGATATCAGCTATGTTGAATATAAACCAGTGAAAATTACCTATGTGAAAATCAATAAAATCTGGTACCGATCCATAAAAAAGCCTATCAAAGAGATTTCCGAAAGACCCGCCCAAAATTAATAAAAAAAAATATCTTCTAAAGTCTTTGGTGACAGTTGCTAAATAAATAATTATTAAATTTACTAAAATAATAAGCGCTGTAAATAAATCATATGTAAATTCATTTGAAAACGAAAATAATCCAAAAGCTATTCCGGTATTCCAAACTAAATATGAGTTTAAAAAAGAAGTAATATATATTTCTGAAATCTCAGTTTTTTCTACAAGCTCAATTACGTAAACTTTGGAAAATCTGTCTATTAAAAAAAGAATAAGAACAAATGTAGAGTTAAGTAAAAATTTATTCACCTTAATTTTTATTAGAACATGAATGTCTTTCACATCCATTTTTATTAATTTTCCAACAAACTGAACATTTTTGTCCTTCTGCTTTAACAGTATTTACTTTAATTGGATTTTCCTTTTCTTTTGCTTTAGTTATTTTTGCTGATGAGGTAATGCAAATTTCTGAAAAATCGTAGTTTTTTCCCAGATTATAATTTTCATCATCTAACGCTATTTCAATATTCGCTTCTAAACTCGATCCTATAATTTTTTCAGCTCGCATAGTCTCAATACTTGAGTTAACTTCATTTCTAATGTCAATTATTCTCTGCCAGTTTTGCTCTAGCTTCGTATTATGCCATGATTGAGGAAATACATTTAATTTTTTCAAATGAATACTCTTTTCGCTATCATTTTTATTTACTAACTTAAATATTTCTTCAGTAGTGAAAGATAATATGGGAGCAAACCACTTTAGTAAACTATCTAGTATTATATTGAGTAGTAACTGACAATCTTTTCTTTTTTTTGAATTTTTTTCATCACAGTACAAAGTATCTTTTCTAATATCAAAATAAAAAGACGAGAGATCAACAGTGCAAAAATTTAGTAATTCTTTATAAATAAGATGAATATTATAAGAATTGAAATGTTTCATAAAGCTTTCATTCAAATTATATAATTTGTGAAGCATAAGTTGTTCAAGCTCTGGCAATGTATCAACTTTGATTTTATCTAAATCAATTTCATTTAATTCATCGTTTAAATTACCTAATAAATATCTGAATGTATTTCTAAGTTTTCTATAAGCGTCAGCATGCTGTTCCAAAATTTTATGATCTATCCTTAAATCCTCAGCATAATTTGAAGCTGCAACCCAAATCCTAAGAATATCTGCACCATATTTTTTTAAGATTTCTTCAGGCGAAATTACATTTCCAAGAGATTTTGACATTTTAAGACCTTTTCCATCTACAACAAACCCATGTGATAAAATAGCTTCAAAAGGTGCTTCACCTCTTGTGCCACAAGACTCTAAAAGAGAAGAGTGAAACCAACCTCTATGCTGATCAGAACCCTCAAGGTAAAGAGATGCGGGCCATTTTAAATCTTCTCTTTGTTCTAATACAAAGGAGTGAGTAGAACCGCTATCAAACCATACTTCTACAATATCTGTTGTTTGGTAAAAATCATTTTCATTATATTTTTTTCCAAGAAACTTTTGTTTGTTATTTTCAAACCAACAATCTGAACCCTCCTTTTCAAAAATATTAGCAATGTTGTTAAAGACTTCCTCATCAACTAAAACCTTCTCATCTTTTTTAGAGATAAATATAGGCAGTGGAACTCCCCAAACTCTCTGTCTAGAAACACACCAATCTGGTCTAGTTTCTATCATTGACTTAAGTCTCTCCTTACCTTTGTTAGGATAAAATTCGGTTTTATCAATTGCAACTAATGCTTTTTTTCTAAGTCCGTGGCTTTCCATAGATATAAACCACTGAGGAGTTGCTCTGTGAATTAATGGCGCCTTTGACCTCCAAGAGTGAGGGTAAGTATGGTTTAATTTTCCATTAAAAAGTAATCTGTTATTTTTTTTTAAACTTTCAATAATGATTGGATTTGCTTTAAAAACATGTATTCCCTCGTAATTCAGAATATTCTTTGTATATTTTCCATCGTTATCAACTGTTTCAACTGCCTGAATTCCATTATTAATACATAAGTTAAAATCGTCAGGTCCATGACTTGGTGCACAATGAACTATTCCGGAACCTTGCTCTGTTGTAACAAAATTCGCCTCTAACATTGGAATATCGTTAGTGTAACCTTCTTTTTCTAAAGGGTGGCTACAAATTATATCTTTAAATTCTTTGCCTGATAACTTGTCAAGTTTCTCGAATTTTTTAATCTCACATTCCTTCAAAACTCTCTCTAGTAAATCATGAGCTATAACAATTTTTTTATTTTTGAAATCACCGTCATCTTCAATCTTAATTATTTGGTAGCTAATATCTTTATTATAAGCTAGCGCCTTATTGGCTGGTATAGTCCATGGAGTTGTAGTCCAAATAATAATTTCGCAACCCTCTAGACTTTTGTTTGAAGTTTTCTTAATTGGAAATGAAGTGTAAATAGTATCAGAAATATGATCCATATACTCTACCTCAGCATCTGCGAGGGCAGTTTTTTCAACAGTAGACCATAAGACGGGTTTATAACCTTTGTATAGGCTACCCTCTTTTAAAAATTTCGCTAGCTCCCTAACAATTTGAGCTTCAGCTTTGAAACTCATAGTCGAATAATAATCTTTCCAATCTCCTATGACACCTAACCTTTGAAATTGTTTTTTGTGAACATCGATCCATTTATTTGCAAAATCTCTACATTCTTTTCTAAATTCAACTATTGGCACATCATTCTTATTTTTTTTATTCTTTTTATATTGTTCCTCAATTTTCCATTCAATTGGTAAGCCATGACAATCCCATCCTGGAACATATACAGAGTCTTTTCCATTCATTTGATGAAACTTTGTAACAATATCTTTCAAAATTTTATTTAAAGCAGTTCCCATGTGGATATTTCCATTTGCATAAGGTGGGCCATCATGTAAAACAAATTTTTCATTTCCTTTACTGTTTGCACGAAGCTTTTCATAAAGTGATATTTTGTTCCAATAATCAATTAGATCAGGTTCCTTTAAAGGAAGGTTAGCTCTCATTGAAAATGATGTTTTCGGAAGATTTACAGAACTTTTACTCATTCGATAATATTGCCTTTGCTTTCTTACAATCTATTTTAATTTGTTTTTTCAAGTTAAGTATTCCATTAAATTTTTTCTCACCCCTTATAAATTCTATAAATTCTATTGATAAATTTTTATTATAAAGATTTCCAGAAAAATTAAATATATTTACTTCTAAAATTAATTTTTTTTGATTAAATGTTGGTCTGTATCCAATATTTGCGATCCCTTTTAATTTCCTTTTATTTATAGAAGATATTTTTACTGCATAAACACCAATTTTTGGAATTTTATAGTTCTTTATATCAATGTTACATGTGGGGAATCCGATTTTTTTTCCAAGCTGTCTCCCTTTCTCAACTCTGCCCTCTATGCACCAATTTCTACCCAAAAATTTTTTTACTTTTTTCAAATTTCCCATTTCAAGATTTTTTCTTATCAAGGTAGATGAGATTACAAATCTTTTACTCTTAAGAGGAGATGGGTTGATAATTTTGTAGCCATAATCTTTCTCCAATGACTTTAAAAGTTTAATGTCTCCGGCGCGCTTATAGCCAAATCTAAAATTGTCTGAAACAAAAATATATTTCGGTTTTACTTTATTAAATAAAATTTTTTTTATAAAATCAAAACAACTAATTTTTGAAAATTTTATATCAAATTTTTGATTTATAATAAAATCCACATAATTTTTTTTAAAAAGATGAATTTTTTGGTCAAAGTTCGAAAGCCTATAATTATGAAGTTTTTTAAAAAACATCTTCGGAATTGGGTCAAAAGTGATTACTCCTATTCTTAACTTAAATTTTTTTTTGAAATTTTTTGCTTTGTTAAAAAGTTTTTGATGACCTCTATGTAGACCATCAAAGTTTCCAATCAAAATAATTGCCTCTTTATCCCTTTTGGACAAATTAAAATTTTTATAAATTCTAAAATTTTTTACCATTTAAGCTCTGTTTGAGTGTAGTTTACATTAACATTATACTTTTTTGTTAATTCTTTAATACCATTACTTATTTCATTTTTATGAATTCCATTATTTATTAGAAGAGAGTCAAAATTTTGCATATTCGCACCTTTGATATCTGTATTTAAATTATCACCTATACAAATCACTTTTTTTCCTTCTAAATTTTTAAATGCTTTTTCGTAAACTTCTGGATAAGGTTTACCAAAGTACTTTACCTCACCACCTAACTTTTCAAAAATTTTTGCAACTGACCCTGCGCAAAACTCTCTTTCTTCACCTCGATCAACAACAAGATCTGGATTAGTGCAAATCATTTTTTTTTCAATATGGTCTAGAAGTAATTTTTCATAAAACATTAATTCTGATTCATGATCATCAAATAATCCAGTGCATAATAAAAAATCGCAGCTGTCTATCTTTTCAACTTTTCGATTTTCAAATGTTTTGAATAAATCAAAATCTCTCGGTGGACCTATATGAAAAAAGCTTTTTGAATTCATAGTTTTGAGTTGATCTAAAGCAGCTTGTCCAGAAGTATAAACTTGTTGAGCTTTTTTTTCATCTAAACCCATTTTTTTCAAATATTCAATTACAGTAAGATTTGGTCTTGGTGCATTTGTTAGCAATACATATTTTTTTTTAATTTTTTCTAACTTTTCAAGAACTTCAACCGAATTTTGAAATAGATTAAGACCGTTGTGTAAAACTCCCCAGATATCTATAAAAAACAAGTCATATTTCGCAACGATTGATCTAAGTCCTTTTTCATCTAAATTTGAAGTCATTTTTTATGATATAACTCAAAAATATGCATATTTCTTGGTTTTTTTTAGAATATATATTTTATCCTTTATCTTGAAAAACTATCTTTTGGTCTTTATATGAACTTCATATTTAAAGGAGTTTTTATGAAATTCAAACCGTTACATGACAGAGTTTTAATAGAAGTTTTGGATAGCAGTGAGAAAACTGCAGGTGGGATTATAATACCAGATACAGCACAAGAAAAACCTCAAGAAGGAAAAGTTGTTGCAGTTGGTGGTGGAGCCAAAACTGAGGATGGAAAAATCATCCCAATGGATGTAAAAGTTGGTGACAAAGTTTTATTTGGCAAATGGTCAGGCACTGAGGTTAAAATTGGTGGGAAGGAATACAGTATTATGAAAGAGTCTGACATAATGGGAATATCGACAGGAAAATAATTTTAATAAAGGAGTAAAAAATGGCAAAAATAGTAAAATTTGACTCAGATGCAAGAACAGCGATGCTTAAGGGTGTTGATATACTTGCAAACACAGTAAAAGTAACATTGGGTCCAAAAGGAAGAAACGTTGTAATTGATAAATCTTACGGCGCACCGAGAACCACTAAAGATGGAGTATCAGTAGCTAAAGAAATAGAGCTCGAAGATAAATTTGAAAACATGGGTGCTCAAATGGTTAAAGAAGTAGCCAGCAAAACTAATGATGAAGCTGGAGATGGAACAACTACAGCTACGATCTTAGCTCAAGCAATTGTAAAAGAAGGTTGTAAATACGTTACAGCTGGAATGAATCCAATGGATGTTAAGAGAGGAATAGACTCAGCCGTTGATCATGTTAAACAAAAATTAATTTCCTCAGCCAAAAAAGTTAAAGATAGTGATGAAATCGCTCAAGTTGGTACAATTTCAGCTAACGGTGATAAAGAAATCGGTAATATGATTTCTAAAGCTATGCAAAAGGTTGGGAATGAAGGTGTAATAACTGTTGAAGAAGCAAAAGGTATTGAGACAGAACTTGATGTTGTAGAAGGTATGCAGTTTGACAGGGGTTATCTGTCTCCTTATTTCATTACTAACGGGGATAAAATGACAACTGAATTAGAAAACCCACTTATATTATTACATGAAAAAAAATTAACTAATCTTCAACCAATGGTTCCCCTTTTAGAAGCAGTTGTTCAAGCTGGTAGACCTCTTATGATAATTTCTGAGGATGTTGAAGGTGAAGCTTTAGCCACGTTGGTTGTTAACAAATTAAGAGGAGGTCTTAAAGTTGTTGCAGTCAAAGCACCTGGTTTCGGCGATAGAAGAAAAGCAATGCTAGAAGATATCGCAATTTTAACTGGTGGTCAGGTAATATCAGAAGATTTAGGAATCAAACTTGAAAATGTTAAACTTAACGACCTAGGTTCAGCAAAAAGAGTAAAGGTTGATAAAGAGAATAGTACTATTGTAAGTGGATCAGGTAAAAAATCTGACATTGAGGCTAGATGCGCTCAAATCAAACAACAAGTTGAAGAAACTACTTCTGATTACGATAAAGAAAAACTACAAGAAAGATTAGCGAAACTTGCTGGTGGAGTAGCGGTTATAAAAGTAGGTGGTGCCACTGAAGTTGAAGTAAAAGAAAGAAAAGATAGAGTAGAAGATGCACTTAATGCGACAAGAGCAGCTGTTGAAGAAGGAATAGTTGTTGGTGGTGGTTGTGCATTGCTTTATGCTTCACAAGATCTTGATAAAGTTAAAGTAAAAGGTGACGATCAAAAAGCAGGCGTTGAAATTGTTAAAAGCGCACTACAAGCTCCTATAAGACAAATTACTAAAAACGCAGGGGTTGATGGATCTGTTGTTGTTGGAAAATTGTTAGAAACTAACAAGAGCTCAAACGGTTACGATGCACAGTCAGAACAGTATGTTGATATGTTTAAAGAAGGAATCATTGATCCTGTCAAAGTTGTAAGAACTGCTCTTCAAGATGCAGCTTCAATCTCAGGTTTGCTGGTCACAACTGAGGCAATGGTTGCAGATAAACCAGAAGAAAAAGATTCAACACCAGGAATGCCGGCTGGAGGTATGGGCGGTATGGGTGGTATGGGTGGTATGGGTGGAATGGGAATGTAAAATTCCACTTAAAGTGATTTAAAAAAAAACCCTCGAAAGAGGGTTTTTTTTTGTCTAAATTTTTAAACTTTATTTAATTCATGGTGGATGAAAAGTTAATCTTACAAATTTATGTAGCCTGATTCTGATAAACCACATAAAAAATTATAACAATTGATTAGGTTGTATTAAATATTTATTTTCTTCTTTTCTTTTTAGATAAGCCTAATTTATCACTGTGCCTTAATCTTAATACTACTATGGCGAGAGCGATTAAAACTATTGCAATTGACTCGTACAAGAGTTGAGAAGCATCCATCTGTTTTCCTTGCAAAATTATAAATCTGCTTAGTGCAGTAATTGCAATTAACAAAGGAAGAGAAATACTAATTGATTGTTCTTCCCAAAATACTCTTACCATTGCCATTACCTCTAAGTATAGAAACATTAATAACAAATCAGCTAACGTAACAGTTTGATTCAAAAACATTGTTCTTATTTCAAGCACCACAGCAATAATTGTGCTAAGTAAAATAATTCCCAATAAAAGAAGCTGCAAATTTTTAACAAGATTTTTCACAAAACTAAATATAACTGATTCTGGATTAAAAATATATGGCTAATCTTTTGATTTTTTTTGGGTAAATGGTAACCATTTTTCTATAGCAGATTTATCCGGTCCTCCATAAGGTATTTTGTATGAGTTAGTATTTGTTAGTACCTCAATACCCTTTGAAAAAACAAATATAAAAACTATCACAAAAACTATTGCCATAATTTTGAAGGGGTTGAAATTTTTAGTTTCAAAAACACTCGCTGACTTTTCTTCAGCTTTATGAAACTGTTTGAAGGTATGATAGACCGCAAAAATTAATCCTAAATGAGCAAGAAATACTCCCGCCCAACCAAAAATAAATGTTGTGTACGTAAAAATGTATAGACTAAATACTACAGACCAAATAAAACTCAAAACTAATAAAATTTGAAGTCTTACTGTCTTGGGTAGGGCTCTTAAATCATTTTTACTATCATCAAACAAAATGTTTGCTGATTCGATCATAAAATTTTTTAATGACATAAAAAATTAATAGTTTTTTTTGAGACAAAAATCAATTAAAGAATTTTCCTACTAAATGAAGACCAAGTGCAACAGCAGGGCCAATTCCAAAGGCAAATAATAAAGTTCCCACACCAACTGTGCCTCCCAAGTACCAGCCAATTGATACAACTGTTATCTCGATTCCCGCTCTGACTGTGGCTATTGGAAAATTCGTTATTCTTTGAATTCCAGTCATTAATCCATCTCTTGGTCCAGGACCCAAATTTGCAATTAAATAAAAACCACTTCCCAAACCTACCAATAAAACTGCAAATACTGCCATTAACAATTTTCCAAAGTATGTTTCTGGTGTTGCAAAAAGAAAAATAGTCAAATCAATCATTGCAGCTATAATGATGATATTAAAAACTGTTCCAATGCCCGGTTTCTGTTTCAAAAAAAACCATAGGCTTAAAGTGCAAACACTTACAATAAAAGTTACCACTCCAATTGACAAATCAATATTTAATGAAATTCCTTGTGCGAGAACACTCCAAGGTGATGCTCCAGAGTAAGATACAATCAATAATCCTTCACCTAAACCAAATATTGATAAACCAAATATAAGGTAGAAAACAGTCAAAGTTTTAGGTTTAAAATTTAGAGGTTTCCTCGAGCTCCAGTAATTTTTTGGAATTTTTTTAATTGTTAAAAACATATATTTTGACAAAATAGAATTATAAAAACTATTGTTCAATATTTTTAGATATGTTCAAAAATTTAAACTTTCAAGAAAATAATCCATGAAGAAAAAGATAATATTTTTTTTAGTTTTTTTGATATATCCGTTTTTATCTTACTCTCATTTAAACCATTATAATCAAATTAAATTTATCAAAATGGACATTTTAAGAAATGGAGAGAAGATTGGTTTTAATAATTACTCCTTTAAAGTTCAGAATGATTTGCTTGTTGTAAAAAATGAGATAAATTTCAACGCTAAAATTGTTGGTATAGATTTACTAAAAGTAAATGGCACCTCAACTGAAAGCTATAAAAATGGAAAATTAATTAAATTTGAATCTAATACAATTCAGAACAAGAAAAAAAAATATAATTATTCCTTATTTAGTAAGGATAAAAAGATTTATAATATAAATGGCTCTTCTTTCAATGGTGAGGCACCAACAAGTGCTGTTGTTGGAAATTGGTGGAATCATAATATTCTTCAATCAAAAATTATTATAAGTCCTCTTTCTGGTAGTTTGAAATTCCAAGAAGTTTATTTTTTATCAAAAGAAATACTTGAAATTAATAGCGATAAATACAATGTAAGCAAATTTAAGATTATATTGAGGAAAAATATTAATGAAAATAAAAAGCAAGAATTTAATATTTGGTTAGATGATAAATCAAAGATTATATTAAAAGTATCTTACTCTAAATTTGGAGATTGGGAATACATTGTCAAAAAAATTGGGAAATTTAATTAAACAAAAATTTTTAATAGTACTTGACTTATAAAATTCATTAGAACAAAAAAACCCAAAAAGAAAATCCAATACATACAAGTAACTGCAGTGTTTCTTCTCCTTCTTAATGCTACGAATTCTGGGTCATCTACGTTTGAAATATCTTGTTTTCCTTTTACAGGATAATCGTATGACCATCTCCATAAAGAGTTTCCAAATCTTTCATCTATTTTATTAAAATATTTTATACATTCAAAAGCGTACAATAATAGAAAGTATAGTCCTAATAAGATTAATCCACTTGTAGCCATTTAAAATTGTTCAGACTCAGTTGAACCTTTCATTGCTGTGGTTGAACTTTTTCCTGAACTTATCGTATTTGAAACTGCATCAAAATAAGATGTTCCTACTTCTCTTTGATGTTTTACGCTAGTATATCCATCTTTCTCTCTCGCAAATTCACGTTCCTGAATTTTTGAATAGGCAGTCATACCTTCTGCTTTGTATTTTTCCGCTAACTCAAATATTGCAATGTTTTGAGTATGAAATCCTGCTAAAGTAATAAATTGAAATTTATAACCCATTTCACTAATTTTTTTTTGGAAAGTTGCAATTTCATTATCAGAAAGATGTTTTTTCCAATTAAAAGATGGTGAGCAATTATACGCTAATAATTTTCCAGGATATTTTTTGTGTATAGCATCAGCAAATTTTTTTGCTTCTTCTAAATTTGGTGTTGCAGTTTCACACCATATAAGATCTGAATATGGTGCATAAGCAAGACCTCTTGAAATTGCTTGATCAATCCCAGATTTAACATAGTAAAATCCCTCAGGGGATCTTTCACCTGTCAAGAAAGGTTTGTCATTTTCATCGTGATCGTTTGTGATAAGTTTTGCTGCGTTTGCATCAGTTCTAGCGAGAATTATCAATGGAACATCAGCTATATCAGCTGCTAACCTTGCGGCCTTTAAATTTTTTACTGCTTGGCTTGTTGGTATTAAAACTTTGCCGCCCATATGGCCACACTTTTTTTCACTTGCTAATTGATCTTCAAAGTGAACCCCGGCTGCTCCAGCCTTTATAAATTTCTTAGTCAATTCAAAAACATTTAATGGTCCCCCGAATCCAGCTTCTCCATCAGCAATTATTGGAAGCATGTAATCTATTCTTTTCTCTTTCTTTTGATCACCATCTTTAATTTCCATATGCTGAATTTGGTCAGCTCTTAGTAAAGCATTATTCATAGCCTCAACCAATTTTGGTGCACTATCATATGGGTAGAGTGATTGATCAGGATACATTTCGCCAGCACTATTAGCGTCAGCTGCGACTTGCCATCCACTCAAATAAATTGCCTTTAAACCTGCTTTTGCATGTTGAACTGCATGATTGCCTGATAAAGAGCCTAGTGTATTAACATAAGGCTCAGAATTTAATAAATTCCACAATTTTGTAGATTGTTGTTTACATATTGAATATTCAATTTTTATTGAACCTCTTAATCTCTCAACGTCGTCTTGATTGTAATCTCTTTTGATACCCGCAAATCTTTTTAAGTCGTAAGAAACCTTTTTTTCAGCACCCATTAAATTGCCCTTTGTTGATGTTATCAGATTTAAGCGAAATTAGTTATTTTCAACAAATTCTTGTGTGAACTCGTTCATCCCGCTAGAACCCCAATCACAGTGATCATCTCTTAAATAAATACCTGAGTTACTGTTAGAGGGCATATTCTCTGATGTATTTTCTTGGCTTTTTAAGTAGTTTTTTTTGTTTTTGTTGTCCATGTAAACCTTATAATTTACAAAATTTACAAAATCAATTAAATAAAATAAAACCCTTGTAAAATATAGAAATTTATTGTAAATAATAATTTACAAAGTTTACAAATAGAAAACATGAGTCAAGTTGATCTTAAAATAGGGCCAAAAATCAAGTCATTTAGACGTCAATTAGGGCTTCAAGCGAATAAATTAGCAGAACAATTAGGAATTTCTGCAAGCTATCTTAATTTAATTGAGAGTGGAAAAAGAAAAATTGACGGGGATTTATTACTAAAAGTTTGTGAAGAATTAAAAATTGAGCTTTCAGATTTAACCAATAAATCTGACTTAAACCTCGTTAACGACATATCAGAATTGCTGGACGATAAGTTATTTGAAGATTTAGATATTGTGGGACCAGAGGTTAAAGACCTTGTAAATACAAACCCAAAAATTGCAAAAGCTCTGATAAAATTAGGGGACAATTTTAAACAAAAAGATCATGAAATAATTAACAAGGTTGAAAATTTATCTGGAAAGATCATTGATAGCAGAAAGACTGCTTTCCCTGGTGAAGTAATTTCTGATTTTTTACAAGAAAAGAAAAATTATTTTCCAAAATTAGAGGAATTTGCAAATAATGTTTTTGAAAAAGTTCAAAAGAATAATCGTACAAGATACGTTGCATTGTGTGAGTTTTTAAAAACAGAATATTCTATTACAGTAAAAGATGTAATTCCTGATGAGGGTAAGCCGTTTTCAAAAATTTTTAATAAAAATAAAAAAGAACTTTTGTTAAGCGATTATAATTCACTAGAAACTAAGAAATTACACGCTGCGGCTCAAATAGCTCAGGAAGGAGCAATGAAAGAAATAAATGATTATTTATCTGAATTTAAATTTCCAACTGAAGAATCAAAAAGACTCACTCAAATCGCCTTATTAAACTATTGTGGTGCAGCAATTTTGATGCCTTACAAATTATTCCATTCTGAATGTAAAAAATTGAAATACGACTTGGAATTGCTACAAAATACTTTTGCAACTTCATTCGAACAAGTTGCACATAGAGTAACAAGTTTACAGGATCCTAAGTTACCGGGTATTCCCTTTCATTTTTTAAGGGTAGATGTTGCCGGGAACATCTCAAAAAGGTTTTCTTTGTCTGGTATAGAAATTCCAAGATACGGAGGAGCTTGCCCGAGATGGAACGTTTATTCCGCATTTTCAAGACCTGGTGTCATACAAGCAGCTGTAAGTAAAATGACAAATGGAGAAAAATATGTTTGTATTGCAAGAACTGTTGAAAAAGGTGTTGGAAGATACGGACAAAAAAAAAGTATGCTTTCAATAGGTCTAGGTTGCGAAGCCAAGTATGCAAAGGATTTCGTTTACACTGAAAATTTAAGTTTAAGTGACAAAAAAACGGAAATTCCAATTGGTGTATCCTGCAGAACTTGTGATAGACTTGATTGTTCACAAAGAGCTTTCCCTCCGCTTCACAAAAAATTTGACGTTGATGTAAATGCTAGAGGTGTGTCTGTTTACGTAAGTGATTGATTAACATTCTTACTTCGCTCACGATACAAAAGTTGAGTGAGTGAGTCTACCATTTTATCCGATGCCTTAAATATTTCATTTGACTGATATTCATCTGAAAAATATTTTTCATGATTGCATTTATCTTCAATAATTATTTTTCCCTCTGGTGAATTATCTTTTATATAAATCAGTATAAGCCATTCATCATCATTAGACTCATCCCACTTTATAAATATCTCACCTGTTTCAAACCTTCTATCAATACATCTGAATATAGACATGTCCCTTGTTAGATGTCTTTTGTTTAATTGAAAAACTAAACTTGAGGCACTTCTATAAAAGCTCTCTAAAGATGTTTCTACTAGTTGTCTGGCAGCAATATAATTTTTTTCTTTTTTTAATAAAGTTTCTCTATCATCTTCATCTAAAGTTTTTATTCCTAACGCTTCTAATCGCTCGCGAATTTTTTGATCTCTAATTAGCCTATATTTTTCTTTTAACTTATCTATTCTCTCTTGGATTTCGCTATAATCGTCTCTTTTTTCTTTTAATGAAATCCGCTCTAGATTCTCTAGCTCTTTTACCTCTCTTATTCTAAATTTTTCAATTTGTTTTTCTATCTTAATTTCCTCAAGAAACTTTCTTTGAACTTCTGCTTGTTCTTCTCTTAAAAGTGCCTGCTCTTTTCTTAAAAATTTCTTAAGATCTCTTGCTCTCTCTATTTGCAACTGTTTTTCCTCTTTTAGCTCGATTTTTTTAAGCTCAACTTGTTTTTTTATTAGCTCTATTTTAGCTTTTTCCTCAGCCCTTTTTTGATGTCTTTCCTTCTCAACCTCTCGTATCCTAAACTTCTGCTTTTCTTCAATAATTAACTTCCTGGTATCAACAATTTTCTTTTCAATAAAATCAAAAAAACCTTGAATTTTTTTTTCAGGATTAAAATTAATTTTGAAACGTAGTTTACTTTTTATATTTTCTTGTAAAAAAATGAATTTTGCTAAAAAACCCGTCTGTTTTAAAGACCTTTTTTTTGTGACTTTTTTTATTTTTTTTTTACTCTTTTTTCTTATTTTGGCTCGCTTAAAACTTCTTTTGGCTTTTTTTTGGGATTTTTTTTTCTTTATGATCTTTTTTTTTCTTTTTTTATTTTTTTTCATCAGGAGATTTCAAAATTATCAGTAATTTATTGATAAATATAGTCTCTTGTAGGTGGTATTGTTGTTTTATTCTTGCTCAATTGTAATTGAAATACAACCTGATCTCCCCATTTAAAAGCCATCTCACAACTGGCTAAATAAAATTCCCACATTCTAAAAAATCTTTCATCAAACATTTCTAATACTTTATCTTTTTTATTAAGAAATCGTTCTCTCCAATTTTTTAAAGTATGTGCGTAATGTAACCTTAAAACCTCTAAATCATTTAGAATTAAGTTTGAGTCCTCTATCGGTCTTGCAATTTCACTTAAGCTAGGTGTGTAGCCACCTGGAAAAATGTATTTAGAAATCCAAGGTTGTGGGTCTCTAGGCCTATCAATCGAACCAATAGTATGGATTAATGCAGCTCCATTTTCGTTTAAAAGATCGTGGACACATTTAAAGTATTTTCTATAAAATTTTTTTCCAACATGTTCAAACATACCAACACTTACAATTCTATCAAATTTTGATTTTAATTCTCTGTAATCAATTAGTTTGAACTCTACTTGGTTTTCAAGATTCATTTCCTTCGCTTTTTGTCTGCTATACTTGAGTTGGTTTTCTGATAAAGTTATACCAAGGACTCTGGCTTTTGTTTTTTTGGCAATTTCTAATGCCATTCCGCCCCACCCTGAACCAATATCAAGAATAGTTTGATTATCCTTAATGTCTAATTTCTTAATTACGTGATCAATTTTATTATTTTGCGCAGCTTCCAAGGTGTCGTTATCATTTCTAAAATAAGCACAAGAATATTGTTTTTTTCCATCAAGGAATAAATCATATAGTTTTTCGGATATGTCATAATGATGAGCTACATTTTTTTTTGATTGTTTTGCGAAATTAAAATTGGTCAAATATTTATATGTGCCTAATATTTTATTTACCATCTTGCTCAAATTATTTGGATGTCGTTTTCCAAGATTTTTTAAAGTAATTTCTAAAAATTCTGTGATAGTACCATTGTGTATCTTAATTTTACCATCCATATAACCTTCTCCTAAGTATAATTCAGGAAGAAGCAAAAGTTTGTAATGCATAGATGAGTCTAGTAGTTCTAAGATAATAGGATTTTTTTTCTTGGGTTTTCCAATTAAATATTCTCTTTTATTCGCATCAATTAATCTAAATCCGTCTTCTTTAAATAGATCATTTAAAAAATTAACTAGTTTCATCTTATGCAGCTTTAAAATCCTTTCCTAAAAAGTCTAAATCTTTAAGTTTATCTATGAGTGTTTTCTCATCCTTTTTATTTAGCAGGGAACATGTGGGTAATATATTTAAAAACTGTTTATCGGTTAAACTTAGAAATGAATGTAAACCTGATATTAAATTAAACTGATCGAAAGTTTTTCTAACTTCGCACAGTTTATCATTTACAGTTTGCTCTTTGTTTTGTTCAAAGTCATCAAAAACTTTTCTCGCAAGTTTGGCGGTAACATTACATGTGGCTGTTATTATTCCAGAACAATCTTTCTTAAGCCCACTTAGTAATTTTAATTCTGATCCTGGTAAAATAGAGAAATTTTTGATATTAAGGTTTCCCATAAGATTGTATGAGCTGTCTTTGACACCAATTATATTTTTGGGAAATCTAGCTGCTAAATTTTCAACACACTCAACAGAAAATTTATATCCACAAAGTTTTCCAAAGTTATAAAGAATTATTTTTGCATCAGGAACAGATTTAATTAATTTTGTATAATATTCTATTACCTGTTTATCTCCATAGTTATAGTAGGCTGGAGGCATAATTAAAAATTTATTTAGACCAATATTCAAAGATAACTTTAAAAAATTTATATTTTCTACTAGTGAATTTAGTCCAGTTCCAATAATCAACTTATCTTTAATTTTGTCGTTTTTTGAGACAAAATTAATCATCTCAATTTTTTCATTAAGAGGTATTAACTGTGATTGACCAGTGCTACCAAATAAAACAACTCCATGACAACCATCATTTATAATATTTTCACAGTGTTTTACTGTTTTGTTTACATCTAATGATAAATCATTATTTAATATAGAGACAGCCGCCGCATAAATGCCTTTTATTTCTCCCATATTTAAATTTAACTAATATTTTTTTTTTAGTAAAGATACAAAGAATCTATGAAAATACTCGTTATTCAAAATCGAATGGGAATTGGGGATATGATTATGTTTCTACCTTTCGTTAAAGCAATTTCGAATTATTATGGGGAACAAGTTTCTTTAATGGTTAAAAAAAACACTAAAGCCTCAGAATATTTAAACGAAGAAAAATATATTAAAGAAATTATTTATCTTGAAAGAAGTGAAGTTGAAAGTAGACATGCCGGTATTAAAGGATTCTTTAATCTTATAAATGATTTTAAAGATAAAAAATTTGATAAAGTTTTTATTTTTAATTCTTCACTTAGATTTTATATAGCAGCAAAAATGGGTGGGATAAAAGATATCAACAGTTACAAACTTCTTAGAAAAAAGAATCAGCATATCATTGAAACCGCTAAAAAATTTTTAAGAGATACTTTAAAAATTGATGTCAAAGAAAACCCTGTTATAAATCCTAAGCCAGACAGTCTTGCACAAGCAAAGAAAGATTACTCGATTAATAATGATGAAATTAATATTGTTCTTGGCACAGGTGGGTCAGGTGAAACAAAAAGAGTTCCCTCAAAAATATTTATAGAAGTAATGAAAAACACGTTAAAAAAAAGGAAATGTAAATTTTTTATTGCAACAGGGAATACAAAGGAGGAAATTGAAATTTTAGATCAAATTACAAAATCAGACTTAGAAGAATTTTGCATACCATTGAATAATTTAAATATTAGTAAAATAATTCCTATTATTAAAAATTGTAATATTGCAATATGTAATGACTCAAGTTTCAGCCATTTATCTGCTGCTTTAAATATTCCTACAATTGTACTTATGGCTGATACACCCTTAGTTTACGGAAGCTACAGTTCTCTGATGCACCCTATACTTCCTGAAGGAGTGAACACTGTTAGCCATGATACTTTAGGGAAAGATAAAATAAGCCCATCAGAGATTCAAAAAAAACTAGACGAAATTTTGTCAAATGTTTCTTAGAACAACGTCCTTGGCCTCATTGACAATTGAGGCTAACCTAGTCAATTCAGGGCTAATGTCTGGATGAATTTTCTTCATTATTTTTTTATAAGAACTTAAAATTTCATCTTTTGAATATTTTTTTTTAGGATCAAGATTAAGAATTTTGTACGCCTCATCCAGAGTAATCTCACTAGTATTGAGATTTTTATTAAAATTATTGAAATTAAATCTTCCAGAATTTTTTAGGACGTTTAATAACCCCCAGAACCTAAACAATTGAAAAAGAGTAAAACCAGCTTTCGTTTTTAATATAGGAAGAACCATAAGTAAAAAAGGCAGTGAAAATATATATCTTCCAGCAACCACCATCGCAATAGCAAGGACTATGGATAAAATAATTACAAATGATCTTATAAATTTTGAAATTTTTCTACTCGAGGTTTTAGCAAACCAATTCAATATCAAATATATTACGACAAAAATAACAAGTGTTATAAAAAAAAAATTCATGTAAATAGTTATTATGAAAATACCACAACTTTCAAAAAAATCAGAAACAAAATCCTGTCATAACGTCACCTGGACGGACGATTATAGCTGGGTTCACCAAAAAAATATATTGGAGGTTTTGAAAGACAGTTCAAAGCTTTTACCAGAGGTAAGAAAGTATTTAGAAGAGGAAAATAAGTATACTGAGTTTCACTTAAAAGATACCAAAGAATTCCAAAAAACTTTATTTAATGAAATCAAAGGAAGAATAAAGTTAGATGATGAGTCTCTTCCTTTCAAAGACAAAAATTATGAATATTGGACGAAAACAACTAAAAAAGGAAACTACTCAATTAAATGCCGAAAGAAAATTGGAACTGATGAAGTTGAGGAAATTTGGAATGGTGATAAAGAAAAAAGTAAACTGAAGACTGAGTATTTTGGGATTGGCGATCTTGAAGTAAGTTATAATGATAAATTTCTTGCATACTCTTTAGATTTAAAAGGTTCAGAATATTTCACAATTTATGTCAGAGATATTAAAACTGGTAAGTTAGTTACTGAAAAAATTGAAAATACATCTGGCTCAATAAATTTTAGTCTTGATGACCAATATATATTTTATTCAAAGTTGGATGAAAATCACAGACCAAGATCAATTTTCAGACATCAAATTGGATCATCTGTAAATGAAGATCTACTTATATTTGAGGAAAAAACAAAAGCTTTTACGGTTAGTATAGGTATTAGTTCTGATGAAAAGTATTATTTTATAAATAGCTCAGATCACAACACATCAGAGAAATATTACTTTGGTATAGATGAAAAAAAACCTGAGCCTAAACTTATTCAACAAAGAAAAAAGGGGATAATTTATAGTGTGAATTCATGGGGTGGAAATTTTTACATGCACACAAATGAGGATGCCGAAGATTTTAAAATTTTGGTTTCAAACAATATTGAGTCTAAAGAATGGAAAACTTATATTCCAAACCAATCTGAAACTATGATTGGAAATTTAACATTCCTCAAAAATTGGCAAATCCGATCGGAACTTAATAACGCACTTGACAAAATTTATGTCAAAAATCTTGAAACAAATGAGGAGGAAGAAATAATCTTTACTGAAGAAATAGTTTACGATTCATCTGTTTCTCTTATGCAGAGAGATCGTAACACAGATGATATATATATTTCCTACTCTACTCCAAAAACTCCATCTAGAACTTTTATTTACAATCTAAAAACTAAAGAAAAAAAACTTGTCAAAGAGCAAATAATTCCATCAGGTCATAATTCGAATGGTTATATTGTTGAAAGACTTGAGTGCGAGGGACATGATGGAAGAATAATTCCAATCACTATCACAAGAAAAAAAACTACAAAACTGGATGGAAATTCAAATTTACTTTTATATGGATATGGTTCTTATGGAAATTCAATGTGGCCGTCGTTTTCTTCTACCAGATTAAGCTTAATCAATAGGGATATTATTTGGGCAACCGCTCATATTAGAGGAGGAATGGAAAGAGGTATGAAGTGGTGGAAAGAAGGTAAGTTGTTAAATAAGAAAAATACTTTTCAAGACTATATTTCGTGCGCAAAATTTTTAATTGATAAAAAATATACCTCAAAGAAAAAAATTATTGGTATGGGAGGATCAGCTGGTGGATTGCTGATGGGGGCAGTAGTAAATGAAAAACCAGATTTATTTTTAGGTATGATAATGGCTGTTCCTTTTGTTGATAGTTTGACAACTAATCTTGATCACTCATTGCCTTTGACGATTGGAGAATTTGATGAATTTGGAAATGCAAAAGAAAACAAGGAACACTTTGAATATATTTATTCATACGCGCCGTACAACAACATAAAAAAAATGGATTATCCAAACATTTTAATTACTACAAGCCTCAGTGACAATAGAGTTTTATTTGATGAACCTCTAAAATTTACCGCAAAGTTAAGAGATAATAAAACCGATAATAATCTTTTACTTTTAAAAACTGAAATGAATGCAGGTCATGGAGGTAAATCTGGTCGCGATGGAATTATTGAAGAGATAGCTTTTGACTACGCCTTCATATGTAAGATTGCAAAAAAAATTTAATTTCAGCGTCTTGAAAAAATAGAAATACTTACCATATATTTATTAAAGGTTGCCTAATGGGACCTTTGTAATTCTTGCTAACAAAGGAGGATAATATGACAAGTAAGGATCTATCAATATTCAATTCCTTAAGACCATTTTCAATTGGTTTTGACGACATGTTTGATCAATTTGAAAACATGTTGGGTAATGGAGGAATGAGTATGCAATCAAATTACCCACCTTACAATATTAGAAAAACAGGTAAAGATAAGTATTCAATTGAAGTTGCTTTAGCCGGTTTTACTAAAAAAGATGTAGAGGTGGAGTTTGAGGACAATATGCTGACTGTTAGAACAAAACAGACAGATAAATCAGAAAACAAAGATCAGGACGGAGAGATTTTGCATAAAGGAATATCTCAAAGACAATTCGCTAGATCATTTACAATAGCAGATGATGTAAGGGTAAATGGAGCCGAGTTAAAAGATGGTTTGCTAACTATCGCTTGCGAAAGAGTAATACCTGATTATAAGAAAAAAAAGCTTATTGAAATTAAATAAGTTCAACCTTGCTTGTGGGGAAAATCCCCACAAGTCAAAAACATCCTTTTGATGAAAATCCTACAACTCTCTCTGACTCATCAACTTCGAAAGTTCTTACACATTTAATTCCTAATTTTTTAGTATTATATATTAATTTTCCTCCACCGCTTTCTGGATCTGGTGGTAAATATTGCGTTGGCTCTCCAAATTCTTGAATAACTTTATCAATTTTTTTGTTAATAAATTTTTCAAGGTATTTTTCCTCTTTTTCAACGATGTTATTTGTTTTGTCTTGGACTGTTTGACATCCATGTACCAACGGCATCAATAAAATTATAATAAATATTTTTTTTATCATTTATATTACTTATTATAATTACTTTTCCTAAAAAATAAACTTCAAGTTGAAATTTGTTAATAAAAAACAAGTATTTAAAGTAATTAAAAAAAGAATCTGGTAATTAATAAAATAATTGGAGGTCTCATGTTAGATAAATATTTTGAGTATAAAAAACATAAAACTAGTTTTAAAACAGAGGTTATTGCAGGAATAACAACCTTCCTGACGATGGCCTATATAATGTTTTTGAATCCTTTTATATTGTCAGGAGAGTTTGCTGGTCCTGAAAAAGGTTTTTTTGATTTTGGCGCAGTGTTCACTGCAACAATATTGGCAACAGCAGTGGCTTGTTTCATAATGGCTTTTTATGGAAAAACTTGGCCAATAGGTCTTGCGCCTGGAATGGGAATAAATGCATTTGTTGCTTTCGGAGTTGTAGGTGGAATGGGTTACTCTCCTCAGGCAGCTCTTGGTGCAGTTCTAGTTGCGGGAGTTCTTTTTTTAATAATTTCACTTACGCCACTTAGAGCATGGTTAATAAATTCTATACCAAGAAGTTTGAAATTAGGAATTGGCGCAGGGATAGGTTTATTCTTAGCAATAATAGGTCTGGAAATTATGGGTGTAGTTGGTGATCATCCAGTTACCTTAGTAACTTTAGGTGACATTAAAAATCCGTTAGTATTATTAGGATGTTTAGCCTTTGTAGCTATGGTTGTTTTAGAAAAACTTAAAGTCAAAGGTAATATTATAATTGGAATAATTGCATTTAGTATTATTGCATGGGCAACGGGTCTTGCAAAATTTAATGGAATAGTTGATACACCGCCTCCTATGACTTACTTATTCGACTTTGACCTTAAAGCAGCATTGACTGCAAGTATGTCTACGGTAGTTTTTACTTTGTTGTTTATCGATTTCTTTGACACAGCTGGAACATTAACCTCTGTTGCAAACGTTGCCGGTAAAGTAGATAGTAAAGGAAAAGTGCAGGATATTAACAAGGCAATGTTGTCTGATAGTGTTGGCACAGTCGCAGGTGCTTTAATGGGTACTACTACAGTCACAAGTTATGTTGAGTCTGGAGCTGGAGTTAAAGCTGGTGGTAGAACAGGTATGACATCATTGGTAATTGGTGTTTTATTTTTACTGTGCCTATTTTTTTCACCATTGGCAACAAGTTTACCAAAGGAGATTGATGGAGCTGCATTATTATATGTCGCTGTTTTATTCGTAAGAAATATCACTGACATTTCTTGGGATGATATTTCAGAGTCAGCTCCTGCAATAGTTGCTATGATTACCATGCCTTTAACTTACAGTATAAGCTATGGTATTGCGCTTGCTTTTGTAGCGTATGCTTTAATTAAAATTTTCACAGGAAAATTTGCAACTACTTCGCCAGCAATTTGGATAATTGCTATTTTAAGTGTTTTAAGTTTTGTGGTCGCTTAATCAAAGATAATTGGAATATAAAAAAGGGCTAGATATAAAAAAATTCTAGCCCTTTTTTTTTAGCTCTTTTTTCAATTGCTCTATTGAAATCAATTCACGTAGTTCATAAGGAAAAACAATCCAGGGATTATCTTTAAGATTATGAACAATATAATCTGACCTAAATTGAGATTTTTCTTTTTTATAAAGAACTGCAGATTTAAAAGTTACTTTCTTATTGGCAAAATCTTTGTATTTTTTGAGCCAATCTAAAGTCTTCTCAAGTGTTACCCCTGTATCTATAAGATCATCGGTGACTAAAATATTTTCTCCATAAATTTTACTGGTTGTAGATAAGTCTCTTGCAAAAGTAAGTTCATTTTGAACATCGGATACTTTTCCCTCACCTGCTGATGAATAACTTTCAACTCCGAGATAACCACATTTGACTTTAAAAATTCTACTTAATATATCGCCTACTCTCAAACCTCCTCGAGCGATACAAATTATAAATGATGGTTTAAAACCACTTTCACTTATTTGAACGGCCAACTCATCTATTGATCTATTGTATTCGTTCCAGTCAATAATAAGTTTTTTAGACATAAAAAGTGTTTAATTTTTAGATTTATATATCAAGATATTTAAGTTAGAAATCGTTTTATGCGAATCTTTGATTGTTTTATGTTTTATGACGAAGAGGTTGTATTGGATATAAGACTAAACTCTTTAAAGAATTCTGTTGATTGTTTCGTTATCGTTGAAAGTAAATTCTACCATAACGGTAAAAAACGTGATCTGAAATTTGATATCAACAAGTATCCCAAATTTAAAGATAAGATAATTTATATTGCTCAAGATGAAGAGCCGCTGAACTTAGAAATAGTAAAAAAGGAGGATGATGAGGGAATAAAAAACGGTAAACTAATTCTTAATGCCCACAAGAGGGAAAATTTTCAAAGGAACCAAATTTCTAAAGCACTAGATAAAGCAAATGAAGATGATTTGATTATGATATCTGATGTTGATGAAATACCAAATTTAAAAGATCTAAACGTAGCTATAGTCAATAATAAAATTGTTATTTTTGAACAGGATATTTTTTACTACAAATTAAATAGATATCTTGAAGGTTTCACCTGGCATGGAACCAAAGCTTGTAAAAAAAAAAATTTGAAATCTCCTCAATGGATAAGAAATGTTAAGAATAAAAAGTTTGGGTTTTGGAGACTGGATACTTTTTTTTCAGAAACTAAATATATTAATAAAATTTTTATAAAAAATGGTGGTTGGCATTTTTCAAACTTAAAAAATCCAGTTGATATAGAGAGGAAACTCAAATCTTATTTACACCATAGAGACTTTGATGTTGAGAACATTGATTTGAAAGAGATATCAAAATTAATGAGAAACAACGAAACTATTTACGATATGTTCGCAGATAAAAGAGAAAAAAAATTTTCTGAAAATAAAAGGAAACTCAACCTTTATCCTAAAGATAAACTTCCACAATATATTCTAGATAATGAAAATAGATTTAAAGAGTGGCTAGATTAATCTAATATTGAATGGGTTCAGGGTCTATTGATCTCCATAAATACCACGTTGCAACAGAGCAGTAAGGACTAAATCTTTTTTTTAATAATGACACAAATTTTTCAGGTGGTAAATATTTTTTTTTATAATTTTTTGATATAGCTCTTAAAAGACCAATATCTTGAATTGGCCAAATATTTGATCTATTGTATGTGAATAATAAGATCATCTCAGCTGACCATCTTCCTATTTGTCTCAGCTGCGATAAATAATTTATAGCCTCCTCATCAGACATCTTGCGAATTAATTTAGGGTTAAAAGTTTTTTCAATCGTCTGCTTGGCTAAACTCTTTATACCTAATACTTTCTGTCTGCTTAATCCACAACTTTTCAATTGAGTAAAGGTCAACTTGGAAACTGTTTTTGCATTAATTTTATTTTTACATTTCTTTTTAAATTTTAAAAAAACTGAATTCGCTGCTGCAACGCTTATTTGTTGTCCTATTATACTTTTGCATAACGAAAAAAAAATATCTCGCCTTGTAGTTAAAATAGTTTCTGAGGGACTTTCATAATTTTTAATTAATTTAGAAAGAGTTTCATCTTTTTTGGATAAATACTTTTTTGCTTTATTCCAATATTTGGGTACTTTAGTCATTAATTGGTCTTGATGTTATGATTTTTTTCTTATAGATCTCCCTCCTAAAAATTATAAGCGTAGAAACAATTACCAATAAAGCTCCGATTAATGTTTTAAACAAAGGTATCTCGTCCCAAATGAGATATCCGAATATAATAGCAAAAACTAAAGCCAAATATTTAAGGGGGGTTACTAAAGAAACTTCTGAAAATTTATATGATTGACTTAACCATAAGTTCGCAGCACCCCCGAAAATACCTATTAATGATAAAAGTATAAAATGATTAAAAGTAGGCATAATCCAGCCCTGAGGAATAGTTAAAAAACTTAATAATAAAATTGCTAAAGAAAAATAAAACGAAATCAACCATACTGGTTCAGTTGTTGACAGTTGTCTAATAGTTATAGCTACATAGGAGAGACCTAAACAAAATATAATTGGAAAAATATAATAAATATTTAATTCAGCGATCCCAGGTTCTGTAATTATAAGAATTCCAAAAAAGCCTATGATGACTGCTAACCACCTAAAAATTCCAACTTTTTCATTTAGTAAAAAAATAGACAATATTGTTGTGAATATTGGAGCAGCAAAAGATATACTCACAACAGTTGCTAATGGCAACTGTCTTAAAGCAATAAATATTGCAATTAGTGCTATTAGTCCTGAGCCACACCTTAAAGCATGTAATCCTGGCCGTTTAGTTTTATAAAAATTATGAAATCTTTCTTTCGGGATTATAAATAAATAAAAGATTATTCCAAAGAAGCCCCTAAAAAACAAAACCTGACCAATTGGATAATCGACAGACCACTTTACAATTAAATCCATTAATGAAAATGCACAAACAGAGAGAAACATGTACAAAAAGCCTAATTGATTTTTAGAAAGCATAAGTTTAACTTAGTTATATAATTAAAATAATCAATGGAAATAGCAGTTTTAGCTTGTGGATGTTTTTGGGGACCTGAAAAAAAATTTGGTGATCTCGATGGAGTTTATAAAACTGAGGTAGGTTATTGTGGTGGCAAAACTGAGAAAACAACTTATCAAGAAGTTTGTTCAGGAAACACAAATCATGCTGAAGTAGTAAAAATAAATTTTGATCCAAAAATTATTTCCTATGAGGAAATTTTAAATTTTTTTTTTAAGATTCATGATCCAACTACTTTAAATTCGCAAGGTCCAGATTTTGGAACCCAATACAGAAGTGAAATTTTTTATTTAAATACAAATCAAAAAGAAATTGCTGAAAAAGTAATAAAATTAAAAAATAATGACTTTTCAGGAAAAATTGTAACTAAGTTATCATTATTGAAAAATTATTGTGTGGCAGAAGAATATCATCAAAAATATTTGGACAAGAAATTTTAGATGAGTTTAGTCACAACAGATTGGGTTCTCGAAAATTTAAATAGTCTTAAAATAATAGACGCTACTTGGCATATGCCTGCTCAAAAAAGAAATTCCGCTGAGGAATATCTTAATGCTCATATCCCAAATTCTGTTTTTTTTGATTTAGATGAAAACTCTGAAAAAGATACAGACCTTCCACATATGCTTCCAAAACAAGACGCATGGGGAAAAATAATGTCCTCCTTAGGAATAAATAATAATGATAATATTCTCATATATGACAACTCTGATTTAAAAAGTTCATGTAGATGCTGGTTTAGTCTTTTATATTTTGGTCATGATGAGAAAAAAATACATATTTTAAATGGTGGATTAAAAAAATGGATTTTTGAGAATAAACCAACAACCAAAGATAAAACGGAAATTATTGAAAGTAATTATGTTGCAAGTGAAAAAGGAAATTTGGTGGTAAGCCTTGATCAAATTAAAAAAAACATTCTAAATAAAAAATTTAACATAATCGATGCAAGAAGCCTTGAAAGATTTGAGGGAAAGGTATCTGAGCCGAGGAAAGGTTTAAGAAGTGGACATATTCAAAACTCTTTTTGTTTACCTTTTAATCTGTGTATAAATCAAAAAACTGGAGAGTTTAAAAATTTGGAAGAATTAAGAGAACTTTTCAATCAGCATGAAAATAAAGAAAAAAGATTATATCCAGTTTTTACTTGCGGATCTGGTGTTACTGCCGCAGTCCTAGCTTATGCCTATAAAATGGTAAATAACGATTATATTCCAAAAATTTATGATGGTTCTTGGAGTGAATATGGTAAATATCCAGCATGAAAACTTCAAAAAAAATTACCATATTTTTAATAATATTGGCAATTGTCATTGCTTCAGTGATAGTAGCAAGGCACTTTGTTGGAAAACATTTTCAAAAGAAATTTTCTAAATATCCACCACCAGGAGTAATTGTTGAGGTTGTTCAATCATCCAATTTTTTTGACAGTATTGAAACATTTGGAACTGCTCTATCCAAAAAAAATAAGAATTTTAGAGTTAAAAAAAGTGAAATACTTGATGAAAAAATTTTTATTGGAAAAGTATTTAACGAAGGTGAAGTTTTATTAAGAACAAAAAATGAGATTATCATTGCTCCCTTTAAAGGTGTTTTGGGAAAAAGAGAAATTGCACAAGGTGTTCTAGGAACTGAGTCTTTTATTCTCACTTTAGATGACACCTCATCAATTATTCTAAATATCAAGGTTCCTGAGATTTATCTTAAAATTTTAAAACCAGGTCTTGTTGCTGAAGTTAGATCAGATGCTTTTGATAAAATATTTTATGGTAAAATAGACTCTGTGAGTTCTCGGGTAGATCCTAGTACAAGATCAGTTCTTGCAAGTATTACAGTGGATAACAAAGATTTAGAATTGGTCCCAGGGATGCTTTTAGATATACAAATTATTTATAATGAAACTCAAGAAATAGGAGTTCCTGAAAACTCATTATTGATACAGGGTGATACAGCTTTTGCTTATAAAGTTTTGGAAGATAATACCATTGAGAAAATTGAAGTAAAAATTGGAAAAAGAAATTATGGAAAAGTTTCTATTCTTGATGGTTTGTCTGTGGGCGATAAGATAGTAAAAGAGGGAATTTCAAAAGTAAGAGATAAAATCAAAATTAAAATCATTAATTAAAAGATGTTCTTAACAGACTTATCAATCAAACGACCAGTCGTCTCAATGGTGATGAGTATAGTCATGGTTATGTTTGGTATTTTAGTTTTTTTTGAAATACCAACTAATGAATTACCAGATATTGACCGACCAGTAGTATCAGTTCAGACTGATTACAAAGGAGCTTCAGCTCAGGTTATTGACACTCAGATAACGCAAAAGATTGAGGATTTTATCGGAGGCACCCCTGGCCTCGTTTCAATTGACTCTATGAGTGAAGATGAAAGGTCAAGAATTGATATGACCTTCAAAGATAATCTTGATATTGACGATGTTGCCAACGATGTGAGAAGTGCAATCTCAAGAGTAGTGGATAATTTACCAAAAGAGGCTAGCGCACCAGAAATTTTTAAACAATCAGCAGGTTTTAGAACAACAATGTGGCTCAGTTTTAGTTCAGATTTTATGAGTGATTTAGAACTTACTGATTTTGCTGATCGATATTTGGTAGATTATTTCTCAACTGTAGGAGGAGTTGGACGTGTTAGATTAGGTGGTGAAAGGCAGCTGTCTGTAAGAGTGTGGCTAGATCCTCTTTCGCTAGCTGCTAGAAATTTAACTACTCAAGATGTTGAACAAGTTTTGAATTCTGAAAACTTAGAATTTCCTGCTGGTCGAATAGAGTCGAAAGATGTAGATCTTTCAATTAAACTTGAGAACGCTTATGAAAATTTAGACTCCTATAAAAAACTACCTTTGAAGAGGGCAATCGATGGTTCTGTAACAACTTTGGAAGATGTTTCTAGGATTGAATTTGGTCCAGTCTCTACAAGAACTCTATTTAAAGGAAATGGAAAAAAGGTCGTGGGTATTGGTATTTATCAGAACTCAGATGCAAACACAATCGCAGTAGCTACAGCAGTAAAAAAGAAAATTAAAGAAATACAAAGTTCTATACCTGATGGATCTACATTAGAGGTTTCTTTTGATAGATCGAATTATGTCTCAAATGCAATTAAAGAGGTGTACAAAACATTATTTGTTGCACTAATTTTGGTCACACTAATTATTTATCTTTTTTTAGGTAACATTAGGGCTTTAATAGTACCAATTGTAGCTCTACCAGTCTCTTTAATATCAACATTTTTAGCAATTTATTTTTTTGATTTTTCAATAAATCTCTTCACTCTTATGGCATTAGTGCTTGCAATAGGAATCGTGGTGGACGATGCAATTGTTATGTTGGAAAATATATACAGAAGAGTTGAGAAAGGTGAGAGTTCTTTGGTTGCTGCATATAAAGGATCAAGACAAGTGTCTTTTGCAATTATAGCAACCACTTTAGTTCTTGTCGCTGTATTCATACCTTTGATTTTTATAGAGGGTTTAGCCGGAGTATTGTATGCTGAAACTGCTGTTACTTTAAGTTTTGCGGTGATTATATCAAGTTTTGTTGCGTTATCCTTAAGCCCGATGATTGCTAGCAAAGTTTTAGACACAAAATCAAAAAGAAATAAATTAACCCTTAAATTTGAAAAAAGATTAAATGATTTTAAGGAATTTTATATTTACACTTTAAAATATTGGATATTAAAGAAAAAAAGTATAATCACTTTTTTAATACTAATTTTTATATTGAGTATTGGTTTATTTATTTACATTCCAAAACAACTTATACCAAAAGAAGATAGAGGTGCTTTCTTTGTAATAGTAAAGGCACCTCAAAGCTCAGGGTTTGAGTTTACCTCTTCAAAAACTCAGGATATTGAAAAATTGTTATTACCAAAAGTGGGGCAAGGTGAGTATAGAAGACTAATTTTAAGGGTGCCGGGTTTCGGAAAAAGTAGCAAACAAGTCAACTCGGCTTTTATAATTGTATTGTTGGAGGATTGGAAAAAAAGGGACAGAAAAGGTAACAGAATAATGATGGAGTCTTTTAGAGAAATTTCAAAAGTTCCAGGTGTTTTATCATTTCCTGTTATGCCCCAGGGAATAAGAACCGGCGGTGTAGAGAAACCAGTCCAATTTGTAATATTGGGTAATACCTACGAAGAATTAATCCAATGGAAAGAGACTATAAAAAAAGAGGCCAGAAAAAATAATAATTTAGCTAATATCGAAGACGATTTTGAATTAAATAAACCAATTATAAATGTAAAGATCGATCAAAAGAAAGCATCAGATCTTGGCGTATCTACTTCGGAAATAGGTCGAACAATCGAAACTATTTTTGGCTCCAGAAGCGTCACAAAATTTACAAAGGATGGTAAAGAGTATTCAATTATTCTGCAGGGAGATATTAAAAATAGAAATGAACCCTCAAGTTTAAATAAAGTTTATGTTAGATCAAAAAACTCTGGTCAATTAATTGCTTTATCAAATTTAGTAACAATTAATGAAAGAGGAACTGCTCCATTTCTATCTAGGTACAATAGACAAAAAGCAGTTACTATTTCTGCAAATATCGTAGGAGATTATACCCTCCAAAATGCCTTGTCTTTTTTAGAAAAAGTTGTTCAAGAAAATACACCTAATGCCAGAATTGATTTCAAAGGGGAAAGTGAGCAATTAAAAGAAATAAGTTTTCAGATTTATGTAATATTCTTTTTAGCTTTAGTTACAGCATATCTTGTGATGGCGGCTCAGTTTGAAAGCTTTGTCCATCCTTTCACAATAATGCTGACAGTCCCGCTAGCAATATTTGGTGGAATTATAGGTCTACTGCTTGTCGGCAGCTCAATTAATGTTTACAGTCAGGTAGCTTTAATAATACTAATTGGACTAGCAACAAAAAACGGAATATTGATTGTTGAATTTGCAAATCAGTTAAGAGATGAGGGGAAAAATCAATTAACCGCGATTTTGGAATCATCGGCACTAAGATTAAGACCAATCTTAATGACTTCTATATCTACCATAATTGGAGTTCTACCATTGGTAATAAGTAGTGGTCCAGGTGAGGCGAGTAGATTATCTGTTGGTATTACTATATTTGCTGGAATGATATTTTCGACCTTTTTTACACTTTATGTAGTTCCAATAATTTATTTATTATTAGGAAAGAATACAAAAAGTATAAATCATATTGAAAAAGAGTTAGAAAAAGAACTTAATCAATAAACAATAAATTTTTTCCTATTAAGCTTTTTTTTACATTTTATAAGCTGAGTTTTATATTGATCTGAATACTTTTTTACTTTTTTTGCATAAGAAATTACCTTTTCATTTTTTTTATAATTTTTATAATTTCCCCATCCTTCGTGATATGCAATATATTGTTTGAATGCATCGTTTTTAGGAATTTTTAAAAGTTTTGATGATTTATTTGTATACCAGCCAATAAAATCAACACTATCCTTAAATCTTGTTCTAAGAGCTAATGGTTTATTCTGTTCCTCCTTATATTGTTTCCATGTTCCCTTTACAGCTTGAGAATATCCAAATGAACTTGAAGGTCTTTTAAAAGGAATTATTTTAAAAAGTTTTTGTCGTTTAGGTTTTGCTAGCCAGTGGAAATCTGACTCAAATTTAATAAATGCAAGTTGTATGTGCATAGGTGTTCCCCATTTTTCCTCGGTTTTTTTTGCATGTTTATACCAAAAATATCTTTCAGAAAATATTGAGCAACTACTTGAAGTGTTTTTTGGAATAGAAGAGCAGCTCAGCAAAAATAAGAAAAATGATAAAAATAAAAAAAATTTAAAACGAATCACCCTTTATTTATAATTTATTTACGTTTTTTTCTCCATTCCCAAGGCATTTCAAAATTCCCTGCCCACAAACCTTTTTTTTCTTTTTTTGCATCATTTTCATTTGTAATATATTTTTTTGAATATTTGGTGTAAGCAACAGCTAAACCATTCCTAACAAGCCAAGAATTAATATCCCGTCTTTTCTTAAAGCAAATAGCAACGACTCTATTATATCTATCCATGGATTTCTTTTCACATACTATTATTTCGTTTTTAACAAACTTTTTTAATAAATTAGTAGTTTTAAGTCCACACTCATAATCTTTATTGAATGTGATCATGTTTAAACTTAACCAAGGTTTAGAGCATATTTGATTGTTTTCAGGTGCATCGATACCATAAAGTCTAATTTTATTTTCCTTTATCCTAATTGTGTCACCATCTATTACTTTTGCATATCCTGTTATTTCCTCTGAATAAGAATTGGTTTTGGAAAAAAAAATTATTAGTAAAATCAAATATATGATTTTATTCTTTTTTGTTTTTAAATAGGATTTCATAAACTTTGCGAATGAAAAAAGGTATTATTACACCCAGTAAGTTACCATTTAGATCACCTGTTTGAAAGCTGCGATTTGGTATAACCAAATGGAAAAGTTCCAAGACTAAGGATAAGCAAAACAAATATACAAATAGTCTTTTTTTTGTTTTAAAGGCAAAAAGACCAAGAATTGAAATCAGAGAAAAAGCGTAAATGTGATTTGAGGATATTTGAAAAAAATCTCTAGTGATATGAGGTTGATTACTAAAATCATTGTATAAAAAAAAACCTAATATACTTCCTGGATATATATATAAAATTATTAAACATATATTGGATAATTTGAAAATTAATTGAAGATTATTTGTAAAAATTTTCATTAATTTTATTTATTTTATTTATTAATTAATATATCAAATATTTCAATGAAACATCTTATTCTTATAAGGCATGGACAAAGTGAGTGGAACCAACAAAAAAGATTTACTGGTTGGGTCGATGTCGGATTAACAGATAAAGGTAGAGCCGAGGCTAAAAAAGCTGGTGAATTAATAAAAGAGAAAAAAATTAAACTTGATTCTTTTTATAGCTCCTACCAAAAAAGGGCAAATGATACTCTTAAAATTGTAATGAAAGAATTAAATCAAGATGAAAACTTAATTACTAAAAAATGGCAATTAAATGAAAGACATTATGGAGAGCTTACAGGTTTAAATAAAGAAGATATGAAGAAAAAATATGGAGAAGAGAAAATCCATCAATTTAGAAGATCATGGGATGTCAAACCTGGAACTTTAGATAGGAAAAGCCCCTACCATCCGCTCAATATAGAAACTTATAAGGATATTCCAGTGTCTGATATTCCAGATACTGAATCTTTAAAAGATACCCATAAACGGGTAGTGAATTGTTATAATGAATTAATCTTAAAAGATCTTCAAAATGGTAAAGGTGTATGCATCTCAGCCCATGGAAATTCTTTAAGAGCTCTATGCAAGTATCTTTTTAAAATCAATGAGAGGGAAATTTCTAAAATGGAAATACCAACCGGAAATCCTCTTTTAATAATTTTTGAGGACAAACTTCAAATTTCATCTGTAACATATCTTGATCAAGGAAGAGCCAAAAATTTAGTTGCTTTTTAGAAGTTTATTATAAATATCATAATTAGTGACATGTTTAAAGTTCACTTTGCTTTCAAAACCCATCAATTCATTTCTTGATAACAAATCATTCCACACCTCCGACATTGGGAAACATTTATTATCAAATTTTTTAAATATTTTCTTTTCTAGTATCTGACATCCAGTGTAAATAAAATTTAAGGGCTTAGTTTTGTTAAGCTTGTCCGCTTCAAGATTAAAGTCTCCTATCAAATTTTGATCGAAGCTTTTATCCTTATTTACTACTAATAAAATATTTTTTGAATTTGAATTAAAAAACTGATTTTCCATTTCTAAGATTTCATCAATATAATTTTCGTTCCATAAAGTATCTGGATTAAAAGTTAAAAAATATTCATTTTTGTTTTCCATGATCATATTTAAAATTCCTCCACCAGTATTGAGAATATCAGGGACTTCCTCAAATAATTCTATATCAATATCAAAGTTTTTTTTTTCAATAAAATTTTTAAGCTGGTCCCGTTTGTAATGGGTGTTTATCAGAATTTTTTTGAGATTTAATTTTTTTACAAGTTTAATAGTCTTTTCTAGTATAGTTTCATTTCCGATTTCAACAAGAGGTTTTGGAATTTCGTTTGTAATTGGAGTTAATCTTTTTCCAAATCCAGCACCTAATATCACCGCAACCTCAATTTTTTTCATACAATTAAATTTTATATAAATTTATTATTATTTAAAATAAACCTTAACTCGTCAAATACCTTTCCATTTTGAGTTCTTAATTTAATAAGACTCCATGTATAAGGAATGTATTTAAGATATTTGTTTTTATCATCCCTTTTTGCAAGTCTTGAAAAAATTCCAAGAATCTTAAAATTTCTTAATACTGATAAAATTAAGAAGTCATTTTCAAATTTTTTAAGATCTCTAATTAAGTATTTTTTCGTAAAATAAGTAAACATTTCTTCTTTTAAACTATTTGATGTTTTAAGTCTTACATCATCAATTAATGAGGCAAGATCATAAGCCGGATTTCCAATGACTGCATCTTGACTATCTATTAAATGAAATTTGTTTTGTTTAAGCATTATATTTGAAACATGGAAGTCTCTATGCACAAAAACATTATCAGGTAATTTAATTGCCTTTGATAATCTTAAAAAAATATTCTTAAATTTTTTTTTAAATTGATTTAATTTTTTCTTAGTAAGTTTTCGAGGAAGATACCATTCGTTAAACAAATAAGCCTCTTTTAAAAGTTTATCTTTTGAATATCTTACCATTTTATATTTCCTACCTGTAAAATCTTTATTATAAAATTTTTTTATTTTTT
>CACPLG010000007.1 GCA_902634775.1 uncultured Pelagibacteraceae bacterium | reverse complement strand
TCCATTTATATTTTTAATTACTACCCAATTTTTTTTTATAAAATTAATTGAGCAAAACGAAAATATTGCATTTAAAAATTTTGGTTTGAATAATTCAAGCATTATTAAATTACTAGCAATTTTAAGTTTTTTTATTGGAGTATTAATAGTCACAATTTTTTACAACTTGTCATCAAATTTAAAGCACTCATATTTAAATATTAAAAATTCTTATGCTAAAGATAATAAATATTTAGCGGCGATAACTGAAAATGGTATATGGATAAAAGATGAGAAAAATGGTGTCACTAGTATTATAAATGCCAAAACTTTAAAAGGTGAATTTTTAGATAAAGTCGATATCGTACAATTTGACGAAAATTTTAATTTCATTCAAAATGTTTTTACAAACAAAATAAATATAAAAAATAAAATATGGAAGTCAAAAAGTGCTTTAATAAACAATGAAATTGACTCAAATAAGAAAGTTGATGATTATGAGTTAAACACTAATGTAGATTTTGAAGATATCAATTCACTATTTTCTAATTTAACTTCCTTGTCGATACTTGAATTAAACGATTTAAAAAAAAAATATGATGAAATAAATTATTCCTCTATTGAAGTAAATTCTGCAATTCAAAAGATTATTTCTTTTCCTTTATATTTAATGTTAATGACAATACTTTCATCAACAATAATGATGAATATCAAGCAAAATAGAACAAAAATATTCCACCTTATTTTTGGAATTCTTATTTCTGTCATAATTTATTATTTAAGCTTTTTCTTTGAGGAACTTGGAAAAAATGAGCAAGTTCCAATTATAGTGTCTATTTGGATACCACTTTTAATGATTGGTATAGTGTCACTAATTAACTTAGTAAGAATAAATGAAAAGTAATATAATTTTAAAATTATCATTCTATATAATAATTTTCTGCCATTTTTTAAGTGCAAATTCTAATGAATTAAAATTTGAAGCTACATCGATCGAGTTGATTGATAAAGATAAAATAATCATAGCTAAAGATGGAGTTAAGATATTGTCAAACGATGGAATTATAATAGATGCAGATCAAATGAGATATGATAAAGAAAAAAAGATTCTTAATGCTGAGGGAAATATAGCTGTAAAAAATAAATCAAAAAAAATTCAAATTAATAGCGATAAAATTACTTATAATAAGATTCAAGAAAAAATTGTATCATCAGGCAATGTATTAATTGAATTTGAAAACAACTATACTTTGAGAACAGATGAAATAATTTATCTTAAAAATTCTGATGAAATTTTGATTAATTATTATTCAAAAATAGAGGATCAGTTTGAAAATAAAATAGAGGTAGAAAAATTAAATTATAGTATCAAAGATAAATTGTTTAAAGGTAGAAAAGTTAAACTTAGAGATTTTGAAAAAAATTTTTATAATTTTGATACTGCAATATTAGACTTCTCAAAAAATCAAATAATAGCAGACAATGTTAATATTGATTTTAATAAAAATACTTTTGGAAATCCTTTAAATGATCCCAGACTTAAGGGAAATTATTTTTTTAGCGATAAAAAAAATTCAATAATAAAAAAAGGTGTCTTTACTACTTGTAAAAAAAATGATGATTGTCCACCTTGGCAGATAAAGGCAAAAGAAATAAACCACGACAAAGAAAAAAAAATTATTAATTATAAACATGCTTGGCTTGAAATTTACGACAAACCTATAATCTACTTTCCAAAATTTTTTCATCCAGATCCCTCTGTTAAGAGGCAGTCTGGTTTTTTAATGCCTCAAGTGATAGGCTCATCATCTTTAGGAAATTCTTTTAGATTACCTTACTACAAAGTTATTAGTGATAATAAAGATTTTACGTTTTCCCCAAGAATTTTTTCTGAAACTGAGGGGCTATTTCACAATGAATATAGACAAGTTAATAAAAATTCAAAACATATTGCAGACTTTAGTTTAAAAGATAAAAATGGATCATCTAAGACACATTTATTCACAAACTCTATTGCAAAACTAAATATTGATTTTTTTGATGTAAGTGAAGTCGAGTTAAATTTACAAGCAACCTCAGATGAAAATTATTTAAAGACTCATAATATAAGATCTAAAATAAATACTAATCAATCTTTATTAAAATCTTTTTTAACTTTTAGGGGAAATAGTAGAGATATGAACTTAAAGACAAAAGTTGAAGCTTACGAAGATTTAACAGAAGATAAAACAAGTGATAGATATGAATACATCTTTCCAAGTTATTCGTTTTCAAAAAGGTTTACATCAAATTACAATGGAAATTATGAAATCATATCAAAGGGAAATTACAAAAATTATGACACTAATGTTTTCGAAAAAGTTTTAATAAATGACCTTAAATTTTCCTCTGATCCAAAAATTACAAACTTTGGGTTTATAAATAACTTTAATTTTCTTTTTAAAAATGTCACTTCCGAAGGTGAAAATTCCTCAAATTATAAAAATAAGTTTAATTCTGAAAATTATGGATCTGTTTTTTATGATTTGTCTTATCCAATGAAAAAGGAGGGTAAATTTTTTGATAGTTTCTTAACAGCTAAAGGTTCTTTGATGTACAGCCCAAACTCTAATAAGGAACTAAAAAGCTTAGATAGAAAAATTGACATTAACAATATATTCACACAAAATAGATTAAGTTTAAGTGACTCAGTAGAAGGTGGAGAGTCTTTAACCTTCGGAGGAGAATATAGTCTTAAAAATAAAGAAAACAGAAATGATGTCGTTGTTGCTGGTTTAGCAACAATAATAAGAAATTCTGAAGAGAGAAATCTTCCAAATAAATCAACAATAAATAATCAAGTTTCAGATATTGTGGGTTCATTTATTTTTGAGCCAAATGGAAATTTAAAATTTGATTATAATTTTTCAATGGATAATGACTTGCAGTCTACAAATTATAATTTATTAAAAAGTGATATTTCAGTAAATAAATTCGTAACGTCATTTGAATTTTTACAAGAAGATGATGAGATAGGAAATGAAAGTTATCTTTCAAATGAAACAAGTTACAATTTTAATAGCGCAAATTCTTTAAAATATAGAACTAGGAGAAATAAGAAAACAGATTTTACTGAATTTTATAATCTTATATATGAATATAAAAACGACTGCTTAACAGCCTCGATACAATATAACAAAGACTATTATTCAGATAATGATTTGAAACCAAATGAAGAATTATTTTTCTCTATATCTATAATTCCATTAGCAACGTTGAATACTCCAAGCGCAAAATGATGAATTGTTTTTTTCCAAAAATATTTATTATTTTATACTTAAGTTTTTTTTCTTTTAATAGTGTACTGTCTGATGTATTTATAGTTGCAAAGGTAAATCAAGAAATAATTACTAATATTGACCTCGAATTTGAAAAAAAATACTTAACTTCTTTAAATCCAAACTTAAAAAAATTAGACCAAAATCGTATCTCAGATTATGCGAAAAATTCGTTAATCAATGAAAAGATAAAAAAAATTGAAATCGAAAAGAATTTTGAAATTGTCCCTAACGAAGTGTTGCTATCAAAAGTTATCGCAGACATATACTCAAGTATAGGTCTTTCAAATTTAGATGAATTTAAAAACTATCTATTACAAAATGATATGAGCTTGGAAAAAGTAAAAAAAAAAATAACAATCGAAATCGCTTGGAATGACTTTATAATGAACAATTTTCAAAATCAAATAGAGATAGATAAAAATCAGATAATTGAAGATCTTGAAAAATTAAGTGAAAAAAAAGTGGATAACTTATTGTTGTCAGAAATAATTTTTACAATCGATAAAAAAAAAGAATTGGTTTCGAAATATGATGAGATTAAAAAAAGTATAAATGATATAGGATTCGAAGAGACTGCAAGAATTTATAGTTTATCTGATAGTAAAAAAAGTGGGGGAAATTTAGGTTGGATTTATAAGAACCAACTTTCACAAGAAATCAAGGATGGAATTAATGAAATTAATATAGGAGACTTTACCAAACCAATAGTCACTAGTGGAGGAATATTGATATTAAAGTTAAATGATATAAAAACAGAAAATTTTAAAGTTGATAAAGATAAACAACTAAAAAAAATGATTGATTTTGAGAGAAATAGACAGTTAACAAGATTTTCAACATTACACTATAAAAGAATTTATAATAATGCAGAAATATATGAAAAATAATTCTGTAATAATTATTTGTGGAGATCCAAAAAGTACTTTTAACGAGATATTTATTAAAACTTTTAAAACAAAATTTTTTAAAGAAATTAAGTTTCCAATAATTTTAATTTGCTCTGAAATTTTACTTAAAAAAGAATTTAAAAAATTCAAAACAAAAGTAAATATAAATAAGTTTAAAGACTTAAATGAATTAAAAAAAAATAAAATTTATTGCATTGATATTCCTCTTGATCTAAAAAAACTCACAAAAAAGAAAGTAAATTTATATATTAAAAGATCTTTTCAAGCAGGTTTGAATTTACTTAAAAAAAATAGGTCTTTAGCCTTAATTAATGGTCCAATTTCAAAATCAAATTTTCTTAAAGGAAAATACTTCGGAATTACAGAGTATTTGGCAGACAAAACTAAGTCTTCAAGCAAAGTTATGCTTATTTTTAATGAAACACTTAGTGTAAGCCCTGTAACAACTCATGTTCAAATTAATGATGTTACCCGTAAAATCGATAGAAGAAAAATTATTAATAATGTTACAAACATAAATGATTTTTATAAAGAATTTTTAGGCTACAAGCCAAATATTGCTGTAACAGGTCTTAACCCTCATTGTGAAACTTTTAGAGGTAAGGATATTGAGAAAACTGAAATTCTACCGGCAATCAAAATCTTAAGAAAGAAAAAAATTAAGGCTTTTGGACCGTTTTCTGCTGATACAATCTTTCTGAAAGATAATCGAAAAAAGTTTAATGTTATTGTTGGTATGTATCATGATCAAGTACTTGGCCCTATGAAAACAATTTTTGGTTTTAATGCAATTAATATTACAATTGGTTTACCTTTTTTAAGAATTTCTCCTGATCATGGACCTAACTATAAAATGTTTGGACTAAACAAATCTAATCCTGATAGCCTGATCCAAGCATTCAAATTTTTAAATAGACATGCAGTTAAAACCTAAAAAAAGCTTAGGACAAAATTTTTTACACGATAAAAATATAATCGATAAAATAATTCAAGCATCTGAAATAAATAATAAAGATATTGTTTTAGAGATAGGTCCAGGAACTGGTAATTTAACAAAATTTATAATAAATCAAAAACCAAAAAAATTATATGTAATTGAGAAAGATTTCCGTCTAGCACAAGATCTTGAAAAAAAGTTTTTAAAAAAAATAAATATCATTGTAAATGATGTGCTTAAAATTCCAAATGAATTTTATTCAGGAAAAAAATTTTTAATCTTAGGTAATCTACCATACAATATTTCTACTAAAGTTTTATCTATGTGGTGCTTAAAGGATGAACTTAAAGTATCAAAGATGATTCTAATGTTTCAAAAAGAGGTTGCCGATAGAATTACAGCAGATGTAAATTCTAGAGAGTATAGTCGAATTACAATATTATCAAACTGGAAGTTTGATGTAAAAAAAATAATAGATGTAAAACCAAACAGTTTTTTTCCTAAACCTAAGGTCAATAGTACTGTTTTGGAATTCACACCTAAGAAAAAAATTCACCAAATAAAAGATCCAAAAAACTTAGAGAAGATAACAAGAGTTTTTTTTAGTCAAAGAAGAAAAATGATTAAAAAACCTATCAAAATCCTCTTTAAAAATAACAAATTCAATTTTAACAAAATTAATATTAAACCCTCTGATAGACCCCAAAATATTAACATTAATAAATATTTAAAAATTGTAAATGAATATGAGTTATTAAGAAATTAATTTTTTAATGTGAGCCTCTATTATACTAGTATCATATTGATTTTCATCACCATTAATTTTGTCATCAATAAATTTAGATATCTGACTATAGCACACTTCAAGATCTTTATTAACTATAACGTAGTCATAATCCTTCCAGTGCAAAATATCTTTATCAAACTGTTTCATTCTTTCCTCTGCAATGAGTTTATCCCTCATGTCTCTATTAGATAGTCTTTTAAAAAGTTCTTTTCTACTAGGCGGTAAAATGAAAAAAGTCAGTATTTTATTTTTTAATTTTTGAGATATGATTTGTTCCGTTCCTTGCCAATCTATATCAAATATTACATTTTTTCCTTTACTCAATTGCGCAAAAATTGTTGATTTTGTGGTCCCATAAAAATTTTTAAAAACTTTTGCGTATTCCAAAAATTCCTGGTTATTTATCATTTTTTTAAATACATCATTAGTTACAAAGTGATAGTCTTTTCCGTTTACCTCGTTTGATCTTGGTTTTCTTGTAGTGTGTGATATTGATGTTATAAGACCTTTTCTTTCAGATAAAAGTTTAACCAATGTAGTTTTCCCCGCTCCTGATGGAGATGAAAGAATTATCATGATCCCTTCTTTCATTTGGGACATTGAAAATTAATTACTCTTGTTTTCAATAAATTTTATTGCATCACCTACTGTCAGAATTTTTTCAGCTTCACTATCTGATATTTCAGATCCGAATTCTTCTTCGAAAGCCATTACTAATTCTACAGTATCTAAGCTGTCAGCACCTAAATCATCAATGAAACTTGCTTCATCAGTTACCTTTGCTTCATCAATTCCTAGGTGATCAGCAACAATTTTTTTCACTTTATTTGATACATCTTCTGCCATTTTGATCCTTTGTTTGATTTTTTCTTAATAAATAAAAAAGAACTTTTGTCAACCCAAATACATGCCCCCATTAACGTGAATTGTTTCGCCAGTGATATAATCTGACATATCTGAGGATAAAAAGGCTGCTACATTAGCTACATCTGATGGTTCCCCTAGTCTATTTGATGGAATTTTTGATATTATCAAATCTTTAAATTTTGCGTCTATTTTGTCTGTCATATTGGTTTTTATAAATCCAGGTGAAATACAGTTAATATTTATATTCTTCTTAGCGTACTCTAGTGCCAGGCTCTTGCTCATACCTATAATGCCAGATTTTGATGCTGCGTAATTTGCTTGACCAACATTTCCTGTATGACCAACTATAGATGTAATATTTATTATTTTTCCATTTTTATTCTTTATCATTTTTTTTAAAAAAAATTTACACAATAAAAATGTTGATGTTAAATTAATATCAATAACTTGTTTCCATTCTATCGGTGACATTCTTAAAGATAAATTATCTTTTGTTATCCCCGCATTGTTAATTAATATTTCTGGACAACCTCCAAGTTGGTCACAAACACTATCTACAAATTTCTCTATCTCCTCGTGCTTCGATATATCAAATTTTTCCAATAATATTCCTTGAAAATTTTTTTTTAACATTTCAAGTTTTTGTTCATTTGTACCTGTTCCAAGTATTTTAGCTCCTTTGGTATGAAACTTTTCTATAATCGAGTTTCCAATACCACCTGTTGCACCTGTAACTACAGTTTTTTTATCTTTTAAATTAATCATTTAATAACAATTTTATATCTTCCTCATTGTTTATTGACTTTACATTTACGTCTTTATTTATTCTTTTAATTAACCCTGATAACACCTTTCCTGGTCCAATTTCTACAAAATTTTTTATTCCATTATTAATCATGTATTCAACACTTTCTAGCCATCTTACTTTTTTTTCAATTTGAGATATTAATAATGTTTTAATTTGTTCTGGTGAATAAGCCTCTTTAGCGGTTACATTGGATATTATTGGTTTATTTAATTTAGTAATTTTTAAATTATTAATAGAACTTGTCATTTTGTTTGATGCAGATTTCATATACTTACAGTGGAATGGTGAACTTACATTTAGTTTAATATTTTTTATCTTTTTTGACTCTAAATCTTTTGATAATAAATCAATGTCCTTTATAAGTCCACTCAACACTACTTGACTCTTTGAATTATCATTTGCAATATAACATTCGTACGTATCATTTGCTTTATCCAAAATTTTTTGAATTTCTTCTGAGGATATACCTAAAGCAACTAACATTCCACCTTCACCATTAGGAATAGCTTCTTGCATAAACCTTCCTCTTTTTTGAAGAATTCTAAGCGCATCCTCAAAACTTATCGCTCCATTACAAGCTAAAGCAGAATATTCTCCAAGCGAGTGTCCTGCAAAGTATTTAAATCTTTCGAAATTATAGCCATACTCTTTTTTAATTATTTCAAATATACAAAAACTAGCTAAGAATATTGCTGGCTGAGTATTTTCGGTCAAGTTTAATTCATTATCTGGACCTTCAAAAATTATCTTTGTAATTGGGGTGCCTAATATTGAATCCGCATCTCTAAAAAGTTTTTTTACCAAATCATATTTCTCATGAAAATCTTTGACCATTCCAATTTTTTGAGATCCTTGACCTGGAAACACTAATGAAAACATCTTTTTTAACTCTTATTTTTTGTCTTGTAATAAAAGTATTATAATAGTATATCAATTTTTTTTATATAAAATTAATAATGAATTTGTACGAACACACAATAATAGCTAGACAGGACATTAGTCCAACCCAAATAAAGAGTCTTAAAGAAAAATATTCAAAATTAATCCAAGAAAATAAAGGAAACTTAGTTCAAACTCAAGATTGGGGTTTATTAAATCTATCTTATTTAATAAAAAAAAATAAAAAAGGTAATTATATACATTTTAAAATTGAGGGGAACGGTGAAATGATAAAAGAGTTAGAAAAAAATGAAAGAATAGATAAAAATCTTTTACGCTATGTAACAATAAGAGTAAAAAAATTCGATTTAAAAGAAAATTTTTTTTCAAACGAAGAAAATGATGAAGTAAAAAAAAGTAAAAAAAAAACAGATGAAAAATAAAAGAAATAATTCTAAAAAAGGAAGAACAAGTAGTTTTTCAAAGCTAAGCATATTTCAACCTAACAAATATAAATTTAAAAAAAGTTGTCCTCTATCGGTGAAAAATGCTCCAAAGATTGATTATAAAAATATTAAACTACTTAAAAGATTTGTATCAGAAAATGGAAAAATCTTGCCTTCAAGAATAACAAATGTATCACAAAAAAAACAGCGTGAGCTATCTTTGTCAATAAAACGAGCTAGAAACTTAGCATTAATTTAGATCATGAAAGTAATATTATTAGAAAATTTAGCTAAAATTGGATCTATAGGTGAGATAATAGATGTCAAGAGAGGCTTCGCACGTAATTATCTTATTTCAAATAAAAAGGCTTTGTATGCGTCAAAACAAAATATTAAAGAAGTTGAAAAAATTAAGTCTGAATTAAACAAAAAAGATCAGGAAAAGAAAAAACATGCTAAACAAATTTTCGATAATTTAAATAACAAAATATTTGAAATAAAAAAACTTGTTACAGAAAATAACGATCTATACGGTTCAATAAAACCTACTGAAATATCAAAGGTCATAAACAACTTTGAAAAGTTAGACGTTAAGCCATTGCTAATACAACCTTTAAAAGAAATAAAATCTCTAGGTACTTTTAAGGTCAAAATAAATCTTCATTCTGATGTTCAGGCAGAGATCAAAATTAAAGTAATTGCAGAAGATAATATTTAATAATTTATACAATTTTTTCCCCAAAGGATATTAGGACTATTTTTCAGTTTCAATAGTTGTATTATATAGAGTGAACAAAAGTTTAAATCTTATACAAAATAGTTTTAATGAACTTCCAAATAATATTGAAGCCGAACAATCTGTAATTGGATCAATATTAACACAAAATGAAATTTTTGATGAGATAACAGGAATTATATCTGACAAAAATTTTTTTGATCCACTACATCAGAAAATATTTGGATCTATACAGAATTTGATTTACAAAGGTTTGTTAGCTAATCCAATTACTCTCAAAAATTATTTCGAAAGTGAAAATGACGATTTAAATGTACCTGAATATTTAATTAAAATCACAAAATTTTCAACCTCGTCAAGACAAGCTATTGAATACTCAAAAATTATCTATGACATGTTTGTAAGAAGAGAGCTAATTAAAATTTCAGAAAATATTATAGATACCGCAAAATTAAATGACATAAATATTAATGGAAAATCAATAATAGAAAATTCAGAAAAAATACTTTATGACCTCGCTGAAAAAGGATCTTTTAATTCAAGTATTATCAAATTCGACGAAGCTGTAAGACAAACTATTGATATGGCTTCTAATGCATACAAAAATGAAGAGGGAATTGTTGGTGTTCCATCAGGTTTAAAAGACCTTGATGACCGACTTGGAGGTTTGCATAAATCTGATTTGGTGATTATTGCCGGAAGACCAGCCATGGGTAAAACTGCATTAGCTACCAATATTGCTTTTTATGCTGCGACAAATATCCAAAAAACAAATAGAAAATCATGTATAGCATTTTTTTCTCTAGAAATGTCCTCTGAACAATTATCAACTAGAATTTTAGCAGAACAATCAAGGATAAAATCAAACGATATAAGAAGGGGAAAAATATCTGAAGAACAATTTGAACAATTTTTAGAAACGTCAAAAAATATTTCAGAGTTACCTCTTTATATAGATGAAACCCCCGCGATTACTATTGCGTCACTATCTAATAGGGCTAGAAGGATCAAAAGACTTTATGGCTTAGATATGGTTGTGGTTGATTATATTCAATTGATGAGAGCTACAAATTTTAAAGATGGTCGTGTCCAAGAAATTTCTGAAATTACACAGGGTCTTAAAGCTTTGGCAAAAGAACTTGCTGTACCTGTTTTGGCTTTATCTCAATTATCTAGAGCAGTTGAAACTAGGGATGACAAAAGACCAATATTATCGGACCTTAGAGAGTCTGGATCTATTGAGCAAGATGCAGACGTTGTAATGTTTGTCTACAGAGAGGGTTACTATCTAAAAAATAAAGAGCCTAGGCCAGCCACAGTCGAACATGCAGAATGGCAAGCCAAAATGAACGAAATTTCACATTTAGCAGAATTGATCATTGGTAAACAAAGACATGGTCCTACCGGTAAAATCACATTAGAATTTGAGGAAATGTTTACTAAATTTAATGATGCTACAAATAATTAAATATAAGATATATATTTAGTAATGTTTTCAAATCTATATCAATCTTTAATACTGAAAAAACCACGCATAGTTTTTCTTGCATTAATTTTGATTACCTCTTTTTTTTTAATCAACACAAAAGATTTTAGGTTAGATGCCTCTTCTGAAACCTTGCTTATAGAGGGAGATCCAGATTTAGAATACTTGAAAGAAATTAATCAAAGATATAAATCTAAAGACTTTTTAGTTCTTACTTTTACCCCTAAAGAGGTTTTGACATCTGAAAGCTCAATTAACAACATTCTTAGTTTAAAATATAAAATACAAAGTCTAGATTGGGTACATAGTGTGGTTACGATATTAGATGTGCCATTACTTGAAAGTTCTGATGAACCACTTATGGATCGAATAAAAAATTTTAGAACTTTGAAGGATGAAAATATTGATAAGGATAGAGCATTTAACGAAATTTTAAATAGCCCAGTTTTCAAAAACTTAGTTATCAGTGAAGATGCAACTACGACAGGAATTATAGTTAATTTAAAAAGGAAAAAAATTTTAGAGTCTACTGCATTTGATAATGAAAAAGAATTTGAAGAATACAAAGATAAATTAAAGTCTGAAAATCATGATAATATTAAAGAAATAAGAGAGGTAATTGACTCTTTTAAAGATATCGGAAGAATTCATTTGGGGGGTATACCAATGATTGCTGATGATATGATGACATTTATCAAAAATGATATAATTGTTTTTGGCATCGGCGTTTTTGTTTTTATTATTATTACTTTGTGGTTTGTCTTTAGAAAAGTTCTTTGGATTACAATTCCAATCTCTAGTTGTTTTTTTGCAGTAATAATAATGATTGGATTTTTAGGTTTAATGAATTGGAAGGTCACAGTTATATCATCGAACTTTATTGCTATGATGTTGATACTCACAATGGCTATGAACATTCATATAAGCACGAGATATATCCAGTTAACTAAAACCCATTCAGATCTAAATAATTATGAAGTTTTAAAAATCGCAACATCTAAAATGGTTTGGCCTATACTTTACACTGTGTTGACAACAATTTGTGCTTTTCTTTCCCTAATTTTTAGTGGCATTAAACCAATTATTGATTTTGGGTGGATGATGACTTTTGGATTGATTACTTCATTTTTAATAACTTTTACATTACTTCCTGCGTTACTTGGAATTTTTTATTCGAAAGAAATAGATGTTCATGAAAAATCTTTATCTTTTTTAACTAGTCCACTTTCTAAACTTTCAATAGAAAAAACAAATTTGGTATTTATCGTCTCAACTTTTTTAATAATTTTTAGTATTTTTGGTATATCAAAATTAAAAGTAGAAAATAGTTTTATTAATTATTTCAGTAAAGATACCGAAATTTATCAAGGAATGAAATTAATTGATGACAAACTAGGTGGAACAACGCCTTTGGAAATCATTTTAAAGTTTTCAAAAAAAAAGAATAACGAAAATGTTGAAGACGATGATGAATTTAAAGATTGGGATGATGAAGATGGAGATGAAAGTAAATATTGGTTTACCAAGGACAAGATTGATAAAATAAATAAGGTACATAATTATTTAGAAAACACAGAGCATGTTGGTAAAGTTCTATCTTTTTCGTCAATTATTCAGATAGCTACAAAGTTAAATAATAATAAAGAATTGGGAACTTTAGAGATGGGTGTCTTATATAGCAAAATTCCTGAAACTGTTAAAAGTGAAATTGTTGATCCCTACATTTCAATAAAAGACGATGAAGCAAGAATAAGTTTAAGAATAAAAGACTCTTCCAAAGATTTAAGAAGAAATGATTTAATTAAAAAAATTAATTTTGATATGCAAAATGAAATTGGTTTAAGTAAAGATGAGTTTAAATTAGGGGGTGTTTTAATTTTATTTAACAATCTTTTACAAAGTTTATTTAAATCTCAAATATTAACTTTGGGCCTAGTAATGTGTGGAATTATGGCAATGTTCCTAGTTTTGTTCAGAAATTTAAAAATTTCCTTAATTGGTGTTATTCCAAATTTCATTGCTGCATTCACAATTTTGGGCTTAATAGGAGTATTGGGTATTCCACTTGACATGATGACAATTACTATTGCTGCAATTACAATCGGAATTGCTGTTGATAACAGTATTCACTATATCTACCGTTTCAAAGAGGAATATGAAAAAAACAACAACTATGAAGAGTCAATACAATTATGCCATTCTACTGTGGGGGTAGCAATATTAAACACATCGATTACTATTATCTTTGGTTTTTCAATACTTGTTCTTTCAAATTTCATTCCTACAATTTATTTTGGTATTTTTACTGGGATTGCAATGTTCTTAGCAATGATACTGGTGCTTACTTTATTGCCTAGTTTAATTTTGTACATTCAGCCTTTTGAAAAAAAATTAAATGTTTGATCAGTTTTTGAATTTTTTTGACAAATTTCAATTGTTCGATCTCATTTATCTAACTCTCACAATATTGTCTTTAATTAAATGTTCATCTAAAGGTTTTGTTTTAAGTGTTTTATCAGCTAGTAAGTGGTTGTTTTCATACGTTGTTGCTCTTTACTTGTTTCCAAAAGCTAAACCTTTTGTTGAAGGCATTTTGGATAATGAATATGTTTTAGATATTGTGCTTGGTTTAAGTATTTTTATAATTGTTTTATTCATTGTGTTAATGATTAACAAAGGAATCAGTAAAGCAGTAAACTACTCAGGAATTGGTGCTTTAGATAAAATATTTGGATTCTTTTTTGGATTTTTAAGAGCTTACGTTATTTCAGTATGTATTTTTGCAACAATAGACATCATATACAATCATAATAAGTGGCCAATAAATCTTGACCAATCAATAAGCTTTCCTTATGTTCTCAAGGGAAGCAATTATTTAATAAAAGAATTCCCGAATGAAGAAAATTACCAAGATACTAAAGAGAAAGTTCAAGAACTTTAATCCAAAACTAAAAGAGGAATGTGGTGTTTTTGGTATAAGTGACAACCAAGATGCATCAACACTTTCTACACTTGGTTTACATGCTTTACAACATAGAGGACAAGAAGGTTGTGGAGTCGTAACCTTTGACGGAAAAAAATATCACTCAGAAAAAAGATTTGGATTAGTCGGTGATAATTTTAACAAAGAAGAAGTTTTAAAATCTCTGCCAGGTAACTTCGCTATTGCTCACAATAGATACAGTACCACTGGAGGTACAACATTAAGAAATATTCAACCTTTTTATGCAGATACTAATACTGGAGGAATTGGAGTAGCTCATAATGGTAATCTTACAAATGCAATAACTCTTAGAAGAAAATTAGTCGAAGATGGTGCAATTTTTTATACTACGTCTGATACTGAAACAATCGTCCAGTTAATTGCAAGATCAAAAAGAGGAAAAGTTATAGATAAAATTATCGATGCCTTATTTCAAATACAAGGAGGTTATGCTCTTGTAATGTTAGCAAGAGATTTACTAATTGGAGTAAGAGATCCTTTTGGAATAAGACCTTTGGTAATAGGGAAAATTAAAGATTCTTATGTTTTTGCTTCCGAAACTTGTGCATTAGATATTATAGGAGCTAAATATATTAGAGATGTTGAAAATGGTGAAATAGTTTATGTTGAAAATAAAAAACTTATTAGTTTAAAACCATTTCCATTAAAAAAAATAAGACCATGTGTTTTTGAATATATATATTTTTCAAGACCAGATAGTCTTTTAAATGGAAAATGTGCATATGAATATAGAAAAAATTTTGGTGTAGAACTTGCAAAAGAAACCAGTATTGATGCTGATTTAGTAGTTCCTGTTCCAGACTCAGGGAATGCTGCGGCAATTGGTTATAGCCAACATGAAAAAATTAATTTTGACCTTGGTTTAATAAGAAATCATTATGTGGGAAGAACTTTTATTGAACCAGCTCAAAAGATAAGAAGCCTTGGGGTCAGATTAAAGTTGAACGCAAATAAATCGACAATCAAAAATAAAAAAATTGTCTTAGTCGATGATTCTTTAGTAAGAGGTACGACTTCACATAAAATAGTAAAAATGTTATATGACTTTGGAGCAAAAGAAGTGCATGTAAGAATTGCATCACCTGAAATTAGATTTCCAGACTTCTATGGTGTTGATACGCCCACAAAAAAAGAGCTTTTAGCAGCTAATAAAACTAATGAAGAGATCTGCAAATATATAGATGCAAAATCTCTTAAATTCTTAAGTGTTGACGGTTTGTATAGAGCAATGGGTTATGAAAAAAGAAATTCCACATACCCGCAGTTAACCGATCACTATTTTACAGGTGATTATCCTGTAAAATTGATTGATGACTTAGGTGATAATAAAGTGACACAGTTGTCTTTATTAAGTACAAAGTCTAATAATTAAATATGAAAAAAGTAAATTTTACAGAAATGAAAAACGGTTCCAAAGAGGACTATCTTTTTTTAGATAAATTAGAAAAAGAATATGTTGGTGAGACAGCTGACAGAATACTAAATTTTTTATCTAGAATGACGACAACTTTAGAGGGTTATAAGATCACAAGATTAGAGCATTCTTTACAAAGTGCTACAAGAGCTTTTAGAAATAATGAAAGTGAAGAGATGGTTGTTGCGTGTTTATTGCATGATATTGGGGATGAATTAGCTCCTTTAAACCACTCAGAGTATGCGGCATCAGTATTAAAGCCTTATGTATCTGAAAAAACTCATTGGATAATTGAAAAACATGGTGAATTTCAAATGTATTATTACGCTCATCATTTTGGAGCTGACCGATTTAAAAGAGATAAATATAAAGATCACAAGTATTATCAAGATACAATAAATTTTTGTGAAAAATATGATCAATGTTCGTTTGATCCAGAATACAAAAGCATGAGTTTAGATGAATTTGCACCAATGGTGAAAAGAATATTTGCTAGAAAACCATATTCTTCACTTTAAAAAACTTTGTTTTCAAAAAAAATGTTTGTCAAAAAAGAAGAAATTATTGAATATTTTAAGACTGGAATAAAAAATACTAGAAATTTTAAAATTGGTGTAGAGCATGAAAAGTTTTTATTCAATAAAAATAACAACAAAAGAATTGACTATTTAAAAATCAAAGAAATGTTTTCAGCTCTGATGGAATTTGGGTGGAATCCTGTTTTTGAGAAAGAAAATATTGTCGCTTTAAATAAAGGTGGAAGAAATATTACATTAGAACCAGGAAATCAAATTGAGTTATCCGGAGATAAGTTAAATAATATGCATGAGGCATGCGCAGAGTCACAAAATTATTTGTTTGAACTCAAACAAGTAACAAAAAAATTAAATCTGAATATTGTTAGTGCAGGATTTGATCCTATATCAAAATTAAATGAAATTCCCAATAATCCAAAACAAAGATATAAAATAATGACACAAGATATGCCTTTAGGTGGCGAGTTAAGTTTAGATATGATGTATCGAACATGTGGAACTCAACTTAATATAGATTTTAATTCTGAGGAAGATTTTGTTAAAAAGTTTAAGATAGTTAATTCTATAGTGCCTATTGCAATCTCTCTGTTTGCCAATTCCTCAATTGTTGAAAAAAAAAATAGCAACTATTTATCTTATAGATCTAAAATTTGGCAAAGTACTTCAAGAGCTGGATTGCCCAAATTATTTTTAGAAAATTTAAATTTTGAAAAGTATGCTGATTTTGTAATAAACTTTCCAATATTATTTTTAAAACATAACGATCAATATATTTCTGGTAGAAAATATATTTTTAAAGATTTTATGGAAGGAAAAATCGATGAAATTAACAATAGACTTCCAACCCAAGAAGATTTAGCAACTCATTTGAGTACAATTTTTACTGAAAATAGACTTAAAAAATATATTGAGATAAGATCTATGGATTCATGTGGCTGGGAGTGTTTGTGTGCAGGACCCGCTTTTAACATAGGTATACTTTACGGAAATTTAGATGAAGTTCACGAATTAGTTTCCAATTGGGATAAAGACAAAATAATTAATGCTTATTTGGAAGCTCCAAAAAAAGGATTTAACACTCAATTAATGGGTAAAGATCTATATTATTGGTCTTCTATCCTACTTAATTTGGCTAGAAAAGGTTTAAAAAATAGAGATATTTTAAATAAAAAAGGAAATAACGAAACAGTTTTTTTAAACCACTTACAAAAAGTAATTGATAATAAGATAACAAATGCAGATCATATGATTAACAAATTTTCAAAAAATGAAAATTTAGATGAATTATATGACAAATAAAATTGTTGCTATTCAAGGAGATAATCCTTCCAAGTTAAATGCTGAAACAGATACTAGTATTTTTTTAGCTAATGAAATTCAAAATAAAAGCTATAAAATTTTCTATTATGAGCCAAAAAATCTCTCAATTATTAATTCAAAAGTGGTAGCTAAAGGATATTTCGTAACTATTAATTATAATAAAAAAAAATTCTTTAAAGTTTTAAAAAAAAAGACTCTTGAACTTGTAAAATGTAAGTTTATTCTTATTCGTCAAAATCCACCATTTAATCTTGAGTATATCTCAACAACTTATATTTTAGACTCGATAAGAACCAAGGTTAAAATAATAAATGATCCAACATCTATTAGAAGTATTTCTGAAAAGTTATACTCGTCTAGGTATCAAAAATATATGCCTAACACTATATTTACTCAAAACATTAATGAAATTAAGGCTTTTTTTAAAAAAAACAAAAAGGTAATCTTAAAACCTATTCATGGTTACAGTGGAAATGATATTCATTTATTAACCAGATTTAAATTAAATCTAATTAAAAGATTTGTTAAAAAAAACGGTCATATTATGTGTCAAAAATATCTTCCAAAAATAAGAAATGGAGACAAAAGAGTTTTTGTTATAAACGGGAAACTATGTGGTGTTATTTCAAGAATTCCAAAAAAAGGATCATTTTTAAGTAATATGAGTAAGGGTGCGAAAGTAATCAATACAAAATTAACTAAAGTAGAAAAGCAAATTTCAAATTTAATTGCTAAAGATTTAAAAAAAGAAAACATTTTTTTTGCTGGAATTGACTTGATTGATCAAAAACTAAATGGTGATATAAATGTTACATCCCCAACAGGAATAAAAACTTATTACGATCTATCAGGTAAAAATCTAGCAAAAACTTTTTGGAAAGAACTTAAAGCATGAATAGTTTAACTGACCAAAAAAAAGGGTCTTTGATGGCTTTTGTGGCCGTGATATTTATAACGCCAGACTCTTTGTTTATTAGGCTATCTAATGTTGAGACTTGGAGTTTGGTTTTTTATAGGGGCATCATACCGTTTGTTTTAGTTTTTATTGGAATGCTTTTAATTTACAGATTAAAATTTTTTAATTTATTAAGATCAAATGGCTATTATGGTTTTGCCTACGTTTTAACTTTTTCAGTTACCAACATTGCTTTTGTTGTTTCAATTCAAAATACAAATGTTGCTAATACTTTGATAATGATTGCTACAGCACCAATGTTATCTGCCATTCTTGGGTCATTTTTCCTTAAAGAAAATCCTGATAAAAAAACCTGGTTAGCAATTTTTATAACTTTTTTTGCTGCACTGTATATTTTTTACGACTCAATTAAGTTAGGAAATTTTTTTGGAGATATTTTAGGATTTGTTGCTGCCATGGGTCTAGCAGTGGGTGCTGTTATAATTAGATCAGCAAAGAAACTGAACCTAGTTCCCTCTGCAGTTGTTGGAAAGTTAATCATAGCTCTTTTTGCAATGCTTTTTGTAAAAGATTATTCTCTGAATAATAACGATATTTATATTGTTCCATTAATGTGTGTAATGTGTGTGGCTATACCATTCGTTCTTGTTACTATAGCACCTAGATTTATAACAGCAGCAGAGGTAAACTTATTTTTCTTGTTGGAAACTATAATAGGTCCGATTTGGGTCTGGCTCATTATTAAAGAGCAGCCTACACCTGAAACAATAGTAGGGGGTGCTATAATTGTATTAACGATAGCTACCCACTCTTTCTTAAAATTGAAAAAGTCATAAGTTCGTCATAATAATTTCTTGATTTAGTCTCAAATCAGAAATAATAAGCTGCCAGTTTATGAATAAAGTATTTAAAAATTCTTGGGCATTATTTTTGGGTATGAGTGCAATCATGCTTGCCTATGGTTATCAAAATGCTTTATTAGGAGTTAGAGCAGTTATTGAAGAATTTAGCCTTGCCTCAACTGGATTTATGATGTCTGGCTATTTTGTAGGTTACTTTATAGGTGCCAGAACTGTTCCTTCAGTTATATCAGGTGTAGGTCATATAAGAGTATTTGCTGCTTTTGCATCTGTAGCATCACTTGCAATATTAGTTCACTCAGTTTTTGTAAATCCCCTAACTTGGTTCTTATTAAGAGTGATTACAGGATACTCAATGGTTTCAATCTATACAATTGCTGAGAGCTGGTTGAACGATAGATCAAGTAATAAAAATAGAGGTAAAGTTTTATCTATTTATATGATTATTTTATATGGATCTATGGGGACAGGAATGTTTTTATTAAATTTTAGTAGTCCTGAGAATTTTCAGCCTTTTATTTTAATATCTGTATTAATGTCACTAGCACTTCTGCCAATTTTATTAACTAAAAGAAAGCCACCAACTTTTAAGAAAATTAAAAGTATGAGTTTAAAAGAATTATATTCATCATCACCTCTTGGAATGGTGGGCTCTGTTCTTTACGGAACAATTCAATCAGCATTGTTTACCTTATTAGCAGTTTATGCGGCTTCAATGAATTTTAGTATATTTGATATATCTTTAGTTACTTTTATGTTGGCAATTTCAGGTGCTATCTCTCAATATCCTGTGGGCTACATTTCAGATAAATTTGATAGAAGAAAAGTTATTATTTATTCAACTTTCGGAGCTGCATTATTTGCTTTCTTTGCAATCTTTTCAGTTGGCACAATGTATTTACCAGATGGTCTGGGGTCTTCAAAGTTTTGGTTTTATACTTTTTTAATAGCCTTTTCAGTATGTAGCTTACCAATGTTTTCTTTGATACTTGCACATACCAATGATTTTATAACTAGAGATAAGTTTGTTGCTGCAGGAGCAGGTTTGCAATTTGCCTTTGGCTTGGGTGCGATAAGCGGACCGTTTTTATGTTCTTTGTTAATGGATTTAATTGGGAACAATGGATTTTTTGTATTTCTTATTATATTCCACTGTTTAATTGGTGTTTTTGCGGTTTATAGAATGAAAATAAGACCATCGGAGGAAAATCCTGACTCACAGTTTGTTGCTGTTCCTACAACGATTACCCCTGTTGGAATGGAGTTAAACCCTACAACTGAGCCCATTGAAGAGCCAGAAAAAATCAAATAATAAATTCTATTTAAAGTTGTAACTCAAATTAAACAATAAAGAAAATTTAATCTTGTTGAATTTAATTTTATTTGCTTAAATGCGCACAAAAAAGAATGCCTAAAAAAAAAAAAAGAAAAAAAATTGAACACGGTGCGTTTTCAAAGCTCGCAAGTTTTACTTCGAGTGCGATAAAAGATTACAAACATAATCAAAAGATTAAGCAACAACAATTAGAAAAAGATTTAAAGAAACAGGAATTTAGTAAACTTAGTTTAGAAAAAAAAGAATTAAGAGCTAAAGAAGATAATTTTAGAAAACAAGAAGAAAAATTGCAGATAAAATTTGAAAATTTAAAGCTTAAAGAGAGAGAATTAGAATTAAAAGACAATGAATTAAAAACTAAAGAAAATTCATTAAAAGAAAAAGAATTAAATTTAAAGTTTAAAGGGGAAGAACAAAAAAATAAAGAGATGGATCTTAAAAAGAAAGAAAAAGAGCTTCAAATTAGATCTGAAGAACAAAATCGTAAAGATGTTGATCTAAAAGTAAGAGAAGATGAGCAAAGACAAAAAGAATTAAAAGAGACAAGACGAAAAAGAAGAGAACAAAAATTAAGGGAAGAAAAAGAACAAGAGAAAAGAAATCTTGAGGCGCTTAAATTAAGAGAATGGGAAGAAAAATTTGATCGTGAACAAAAAACAAGAGAAGAGCAAGAAAAATTAAAAGAGGAAAGATTAAGAATGAGAGAAAGTAATAAAAGAAGCAATGATGCTGACTACTCTAATAACAGTGAAGAGGTCTCTAATAACAGTGAAGAGGTCACTCAGCAATTAGAGGCTCTCGATGTTGAAAACTCTTCTAAGAACTAATTATTGTTTAGGAAAATAATCTTTTAAATCCCCTTCCCTATATACATCTGCAGTACAACAGTGAAGGCCACCACCAAAAGCATATGCATCTCTCATCTCCACTGGGACAACTTCAAGACCTAATTTATCCAATTGCTCTGCTTGGTAAACTTCACTTTTTTCTACACAAACTGTTTTTGGATCTAACACGAGAACATTCATTGAAAGCCAAACTGAGGAATAGCATAATGGAGGTGGCGTATTATGAGCTGGTTGAGCTGAGTCTAATATTTTCCATCCATTATCTTCAAAAAGTTTCCGCTGTGAAGCTGGTAACTTTCGCTGAGGATTATTTATAATTATACCTTCTGTAACAGGGGTAAAAGTTGCATCGATATGAATTGGATATGGATCTCCTGGAAAATTTACAGCATGCACCCTGTGATTTTTGAAATGTCTTCTTAACCAATCAATTCCACTCAAGTTTGTAGTAAAACCGTGTTGAACTATTAAATCTTTACCAAATCTTAATATATCCGCAGCATCAAATAATGGTTCTTCTTCTGTAGTAACAAAAAATTTTTTTTCAGTCCACTCCAGTCTTTTTTTTACACCAATTTTATCAGACAAATAATCCTTTCTATAATCTGCATCTGTTAGTCGAGGTTTTGGAGCTGACTCATGTCTCATATTTTTATCTTGATCGTAATATTTTTTAAGTAGGGGTCTGTAATTTAAATATTCAAACCATCTACATCTATAGCTCATCGTGGCTTCTAACATTTCGTTTCCAACTGTTAAAATTATATCTCTTGCAGGCATACAACCAAACATACTTTCAACTTCCCAATCTGGTGTAGAAACTTTTTGATTATGATTTAAAGGAGTTGGTCTATCCACTTTGATACCTCTTTTTTCAAGTAAGGAAGCAAAATCATTTAAAAGTTGATTAGCTTTATCAACTGTATCTTTTGTCCGTGGTCCGTATTGACCTTTCATATCTGAGTCTTCGGGAACTTTTGCATCTAAAGCTGGTTCTGGTGCTGGTATACAACAACCGTCTGCTCTTCCAACAATCACATGCTTAAGCTGATCCCACTCATTCCAACTGTTAACAATCTTCTTATTTGACATTTAGTTTAATGCAATAAATCGTCTATTGTTTTTTATAATTAAACTATAATAAATTATTGAGATAAAAATTAAAAAGCCGCCTATAATTGTGTTATTAGTAGGAACTTCATTAATTCCAAGTATTGGTAACCAAACCCAAAAAATTCCACCAATCACTTCTGTTAATGACAAAAGTGTAAGCTCTGCAGCAGGTATAACCCTAGATCCTAAAGAATAAAGTATTAATCCTACACAAACCAAAGTTCCGTGAACTGAAAACAAGCCTTGGTTACGACTTGAAGAAATCAAACTACTGTCAGTCTCAACCAATATTACTATTGAAACTATTGCACAAATCAATCCTGCAATGGCAACTGTTGTAAATTTTGGGGTTTCAGGTCTCCATCTAAGAGACACAGAAAAAATTGAAAATCCTACTGCAGATAAAATGCCAAACAAAAGACCAAAAATTGAACCTTTATTAGTATTACCGAATGCTATTACTATTATACCAATAGCAGCAATAATTATTGCAATCCAAACATTTGTTGAAATTCTTTCCTTTAAGAACAAAAAACCTAAAAATGCGGTAATGAAAGGCATAGCCGCTAAACATAATAAAGTAATTGCAGCTGAAGTATTTGTTATTGACCAAATAAATGTGATCATAGCAATACCCAGTCCTGTGCCCCCAACTAATCCTGATATTCCAAGTTTTTTATAATTTTTATAAAATGAAATTCCTTCTTCAAAAAATAAGTATAAGTTGAGTATTAAGAAAATTGTAACACCTCTACCTAATAAATATTGCCACGGAACTAATTCTGGTTGATCAATATGTCTTACAACTAAGGGTCCAAAAGACCACAAAATACCTGCCAACAAAACTACAGGGATGGCAACTTTCTCATTTCTCAGCTCTAACATTTCAAATTAATATTATTATTCTTAATCTTTAACAACAAAAATCTATATCGATTTTCGTCCGATTTGAGTTGGATAACTTATCAACTAGCAAATTTAAGCCAATTTCATATACTGGGAAAATGGACCTTAAAATTTTAAGACTGGCCTCTGATACGAAATCTCAAAAAAAAATATCAGATTTTACGCACAACTCTAAAGCTAAAAATCCCTTATGCGGAGATGAGATCCAATTATTTTTTAAGATAAATAAAGGAAAAATTACCAAAGTTTCATATCAAGGTAAAAATTGTGTTTACTGCCAGGCTTCTGCAAATTTGTTATCAAGTAATTCAAATGGAAAAAAAGTTGAAGAAATGATTGAAGTTTGCGATTGTGCAAATGAATTTTTTAAAAACAAAGGTGACTTACCCAATAACTTAAAAAAATATAAAGAATTAATAAGCTCAAAAAATATTAGTAGAAAAGAATGTATACTTCTACCTTTCAATGCTTTAAAGAAAGGCTTAACAAATGGAAACTAAAAAAATTATCGACAACTCTATAGCTGGTCTTTTTTCAGCTATTACAATCGGGGTATTAACACTGCTAACCTATAAGACTGATTATGGACTCTTTCTAATAGCCTCGTTTGGTTCAACAATGGTATTATTATATGGTTATCCAGAAAGCCCCTTTGCGCATCCCAAAAATATTTTTTTTGGTCATCTAGTAACTGCTACTGTAGGAGTAATTGCTTTAACGTTTATTCCTCTACCAGAGTACATTTTAATTCCCATAGCAGTTGGTCTAGGGGTTTTTTTTATGATCATGTTTAATGTTACTCATCCTCCAGCAGGTGGTAATCCAATAATTGTTATTATAGGTTCTGCTTCATTTGATTACTTGTTAAGCCCTGTCATCACTGGTTCTGTGATTATTATAATTTTTGGGGTTGTATTGAACAAATTTATACTCAAAAAAAACTATCCAAAATAAACACTATTTATTTGCTAGACGCTTAATTATTGTGCTACATTCTGTCTTATAAATTCAAGACAATTGCTTTTATAAATTAATAGGAGAAAAAAATGAAAATTTTATGTGTTTTATATGATGACCCAAAAGGTGGAATGCCAAAATCATATCCATTGAGTGACTTACCAAAACTTGAAAAATATCCTGACGGAATGACATTACCTTCTCCTAAAGGAAGAGACTTTACGCCTGGTCAATTACTTGGATGTGTATCAGGAGAGCTAGGACTTAGAAAATTTTTAGAGAGCAATGGTCATGAATTTGTTGTTACTAATAGTAAAGATGGTGATGGATGTGAAGCAGACAAGCACATTGTTGATGCAGACATCGTAATTTCTCAACCATTTTTTCCGTATTACTTAACTAAAGAGAGAATAGCTAAAGCAAAAAATTTAAAAATGGCAATTACTGCTGGTATAGGATCTGATCACGTGGACTTGCAAGCTGCAATGGATAATAAAATTGATGTTGTTGAAGTTACTTTTTGTAACTCAAGATCTGTAGCTGAACATATTGTGATGATGATTGTATCAATGGTTAGAGATTACCATAATCAACATAGAATCGTTAATGAAGGTGGATGGAATATAGCTGATGCTGTTCATAGAAGTTATGATGTCGAAGGAATGCATATTGGTACAGTTGCTGCTGGAAGAATAGGTCTTGATGCTTTAAGAAAAATGAAACCTTTTGATGTACATTTACATTACTTTGACAGACATAAATTGCCTGACAATGTAGAAAAAGAACTAAATTTAACTTTTCATGAGTCTGTAGAGTCAATGGTAAAAGTTTGTGACGTAGTTACTATTAACTGTCCATTGCACCCTGAAACTGAAAACTTATTTGATAAAAAAATGATAAGTAAAATGAAAAAAGGCGCTTATATAGTAAATACTGCCAGAGGAAAAATTTGTAACAAAAACGATATAGCAGATGCATTAAAATCTGGTCAATTAAGTGGATATGCTGGAGATGTATGGTTCCCGCAACCCGCTCCAAATGACCATGTATGGAGATCAATGCCAAATCACGGAATGACTCCACACACGTCTGGAACATCACTTTCTGCTCAAGCGAGATATGCTGATGGTGTAAGAGAAATATTAGAGTGCTTCTTCGATAAAAAACCAATTAGAGATCAATACCTTATTGTAAAAGATGGCCAATTGGCAGGAATGGGTGCACACTCTTACAGTAAAGGTTCAGCAACAAGTGGCTCTGAGGAGGCCGCAAAATATAAGAAAAAATAAAAATTGAGAATAAAGAAATTTTTAAGACCTTTTATTTTAACTTATCTTTTCTTAAGTGTTGCTATAGGTTTTTACCCAACTTTTGATTTTTACTCTTTTAAGGGTCAATCAATTATAATTGCTGTTTCAATCTTTAATGGAGTTTTGGGTTTGTATGTAAAGAAAATTGGAAATGATGAATAAAGAAAAAACAATTGGATGGAATTTTGATAACTCATATTCAAATTTACCGAAATCTTTTATTTGTGAAATCTCTCCTGTTCCAGTAAAACGTCCAGAGTTAGTAATTTTTAATCATGATCTAGCTGATCAAATGGGTTTGAATTTTTCTAATGTAGATAATGAACAGCTAGCAAAAATGTTTTCTGGAAATTTGCTCCCAAAGGGATCTAAATCTTTAGCTCAAGCGTATGCTGGCCATCAGTTTGGTCATTTTACAATGTTGGGTGATGGTCGTGCAGTTTTACTAGGCGAACATATATCTAAAAGTAATCAAAGACTAGATGTTCAGTTTAAGGGTTCAGGTCAAACACCTTTTTCAAGAAATGGAGATGGAAGAGCAGCACTTGGTCCAATGTTAAGAGAATATTTAATTAGTGAAGCTATGTACTCATTAAACATACCGACGACAAGAAGTTTGGCAGTTGTAAAAACTGGAGAAAATGTGATTAGAGAAAAAACATTGCAGGGTGCAATATTAACAAGGGTTGCATCAAGTCATATTAGAGTTGGAACCTTTCAATTTATCAGAACAAGAGAAAATTTAGATGAACTCAATACTTTAGTTAATTACACAATTAAAAGACACTATCCTGAGATATCAAAATCAAAAAATAATGCTTACGACTTACTCAGCAAATTAATTGATAAGCAGATTGAATTAGTAGTCAATTGGATGCGCGTAGGATTTATTCACGGAGTAATGAATACTGATAACATGGCAATTTCAGGTGAAACGATAGATTATGGTCCGTGTGCTTTTATGGATAGTTACGATCCTGGCACATGTTTTAGCTCAATTGATCATGTGGGAAGATATGCGTATGGAAACCAGCCAGCTATTACCAAATGGAACTTAGCTAGATTTGCTGAATGTTTACTAACTTTGATTAATCCAAAAAAAGATGATGCTTTAAAAATGGCAACAGAACTTATCGATAAATTTGATAAAATTTATGAGGAAAAATGGTTTAAAATGATGAAAAGTAAGTTAGGCCTTATTGATGATGATAAGGAAGATAATTTACTTATTTTTGAATTATTGGAGATTATGAAAAAGCAAGAGTTAGACTACACAAACACTTTTTTACTTTTAATGGACCATGAAATAGATGATAAAAAAAGATATCAAAATGAAGAATTTGATAATTGGAAGATAAAATGGCTGAAAAGATTAATCAAAGATAGCAAAAATTTAATGGAACTAAATAATCCTGTAATAATTCCTCGAAATCATAACGTTGAAAATGTTTTAAAATCAGCTGAAAATAATGATCTGACACCATTTAATGATTTGCTTCAAGCTCTGAAAAATCCATACACAAATCAAAAGGTTTCAACTAAATATCAGTCTCCACCACCTAAAAGTGATGAAAAATATCAAACGTTTTGTGGGACTTAACTCTTAAAGGACGTAAGGCTCAGGTCTTGCCTCTTTTCCTAAAACTCTTTCGACTGCCATATTGGAAATATCAATAGACTGATATGCTCCAGTTGTAATTAATTCTGTTAATGCTCTACCTATCCCTGGTGCTTGCATTAACCCTCTTCCTGTAAACCCAGTTGCAAGGTAAACGTTTTCAAACTTTGGGTGCTTACCAACTACAGCATTGTTATCTAGTCTATTGCAATCATAGTATCCAGCCCAACCACCTGTTAGTTTTAATTCTTCAAATATTGGAACCCTTTGAGCAAGAGCTGGCCAAACTAATTCTTCAAAATCATCCCATGCAGGTTCAAGATCTTTTGCATCAAAAACAGATTTGGGAGATCCTGCAAGATACTCTTTTCCCTCTGGTCGCCAATAAACTCCAGTAGTTAAGTCTCCAGTCAAAGGCATCTCGGGAATATGTTTGGGACACTTCACTCTAAAGACGGTGTGTTTTTGTGGCTCAACTGGAATATCTTCCAACAATTCTTTTGTCCAACATCCAGCCGCTGATACAATGGTATTAGCCTTTATCTCTGATAAAGATTTTACTTCACCTTTTATAAACTCAGCGCCTAGCTCGATTGCTTTACTTTTGAGTGCTCCGTGAAACATAAATGGATCAATCCAGCCTTCACTTTTGTTATCTGTAAAAGTTGCTGTTTCAATCCCTTCATTATTTATATAAGGGAAGTATTGTTTTAGATCAGAACCTTTTATATTTTTTGTCCCTGCATCACATGCTTTATGATTTTCAAGAGCCTTGTACTGCTCCTCTGCATGTTCTGCTCCAAACATAAGCAAATATCCATTAGGTACCATGCTAGCAGTAGGTTTGGGATTTTTTTTTGTTTTTAAAAGTTCTGGTATTTGAAAAATAAATTCTCTAGCAAATTTCCCCAAAAGAATATTTTCTGTTTGAAAAAATTGTCTTCTGAAACCGCCTAATGATAAAGGAAAAGATGCTGTTCTATATGTTGGATCTCTTTCAATAACTTTTACTTTTCTTCCCTCTTTTGACAAGAAATAAGCTGTTGCAGCTCCTATTATACCACCACCAACTATAACAACATCATCCATATTAATTTAATATTAACAAATTAAAATTCAGAATTAATGCATAACAACTCCAAAGTAAATAAGGAATCATTAAATAATAACTTACTTTGTTTATATCTTTATATTTTAAAATTAAAACTATTATGAAAAAAATAATTACTAATAAATTTATAAGAGCAAAAAGAATATTGTGAAAAACAAAAAAAACTATACTCCAAGTTGTATTAAAGCATAGATGGATAAAATAAATTAAAACAAGATTTATATTTTTATAATTTTTATGCCACGCTGCCCATATTGCTATGGTCATAAATAAATATAATGCAGTCCATACAGGAGCGAAGACCCAATCTGGTGGAGTTAGAAACGATTTATTTAAACTTGAGTACCATGGTTCTTTGTAAGAAATTGTCGCTATACTACCGATAAAAGACGCTGAATATGTAACTATTGCAAATAGAAGAAAAGATATAAATTTATTTTTAAGCATAATCATACTATACATCAATCTTATATGATTAATAAAACAATTTGGATTACAGGAGCTAGCAGTGGTATAGGAAAATCCTTAGCGCTAAAATTTGCTCAAGAAGGATGGAAAGTTGCTATTTCCGCAAGAAGAGAAAATTTATTAGATGAAATATCTAAATCTAATGAGAATATTATTGCTTTTCCTCTAGACGTTACCGACAACGAAAAATGTAAAAGTGTATTCTCGCAAGTAAAAGAAAAACTTGGAGAAGTTGATATATCTGTTTTTTGTACAGGGATTCATGATCCAAAATCTGAAAAAACATTAAATCTTGAAAAAGTAAGAAAAATTATGGAAGTAAATTTTTTTGGAACAGTGAATTCTATAAACGCAGTTTATGAGTATTATAAAAACAAAAAATCAGGGCAAATATCTATAGTATCATCTGTGGCAGGTTATAGAGGTCTTCCTGCAGCGGGAGCTTATTGTGCATCTAAATCAGCTTTATCTAGTTTTGCTGAAAGTTTATATTTTGATCTCAAAAGAAGTAATGTCAGAGTATCTCTTGTAAGTCCTGGATTTATAAAAACTCCTATGACTGACCAAAATGATTTTCCAATGCCGATGATTAAATCGCCTGAGTTTGCTGCAGAACAAATGTTTAAGGGACTTACAAAAAGTAAAGGTTTTGAAATTCATTTTCCTAAGTCTTTCACAACAATTATGAAGGTTCTTAAGGTACTTCCAAATGGTTTATATTTTAAGATTCTTGAAAAAGGGATGAAGCGAATTAAAGATTAGTCCCTCATAAAAAATACAGTAAGTTCTCCAACTTTAAATCCAAACTTAGTAAGCGTTGCACGATTAATTGCAACTTTTTCGTCTTGTTTAAATATCCAGTCATCAAATGAAATTTTGATATTTTTATTTTTAAAAGGTACCATTAAGTCGTACTTAAATTTAAATGCTGATCCATATTGAACACCTGTAGCCTCTCCCACTACATCTGGAGCAGTCCCAACATAATTGTTGTCATCAATTTTTTTTATTTTCCATGTTCTCTTTTGTTTTTCACCATCAGTCCAATAAAAATCTTCATCTAAAGTGATGACATTTTCTTTAAAGGATCCAACTAAATCTGCTTTAAACTGTCTTGAAACTTTTCCACTTCGGTCTTGTAAAATTCCCCAAGCTTTAACCTTCCCATCAAAATATTCTTCAATTAAAAGAGTTGGCTCTGTGTTTTTAAAGTCTTCTGGTTTCATATTATTAGAACAGCTTGTAACTAAAGCTAAAGTAATTATCAACAAAATTGAATTTATTATTTTCATTTTTATTACGCTTTATTAGTTAAAGAAAATTGAATTAAATCAATATTCTTAGATTTAAATCCTGCTTCACAATAGGATAAATAGAAATTCCACATTCTTTTGAAGGTATTGTCAAAACCTTGTTCAGAAATTTCTTCCCATCTGTCTGAAAATTTATCTCTCCAGATCTTAAGAGTATTGCTATAGTGTAAACCATAAGAATTACATTGATCAAAATTAAGTCCAGTTTTATTTGCATAGTTTAAAATTGACTCTTTTGATGGCAAAAAACCTCCGGGGAAGATATATTTTTGAATAAAATCTTCTTTTCTTTTATATCTACTGTATAATTTATCATCAATTGTAATGGCTTGGATTGCAGCCTTGCCACCTGGTACCAGGTTTTTTTTAATTGTTTGAAAGTAATTTTTTAGATAATCTTTTCCCACAGCTTCAATCATCTCTATAGAAGCTATAGAATTATAATTTTGTTTAACATCTCTATAATCTTTCATTTGAATATTAATTTTTTCGTTAAGACCAGCGTCATGAATACGTTTTTTTGCAAATTCATATTGCTTTTTAGATATTGTAATACAATCAAGATTCACATCATGGTTTTTACCAATATATTCTGCAAATCCTCCCCACCCGCATCCGATTTCTAGTAGTTTATCACCTGATCTTGGTTTAAGCAGATTTGAAAGTTTTTTATATTTGTTTATTTGTGCCTCGTATAAATTTGATTTCTCATTTTCAAAAATTGCACTTGAGTAAGTTAATGTATCATCAAGCCACAAAGAAAAGAATTCATTTCCAAGATCATAATGTTTTGAAATATGTTCTTTACTTTTTGTTTTAGTGTTTCGATTAATAAATCTTTTGAAATAATTTAAATATGTTAAGTCTAGTATTCCAGAAAATCTATGAACTAGCTTTATATTCTTGGCACTTAATTCAATTAACTTCGATAAATCATCTGTTTCAAAATCCCCTCTCATATAAGATTCGGCTAAACCAACGCTACCTTTTGCAATTATATTTTTTGAAAAATCCGGCTTATTAATTTTAATACTTACTTCTAAACTACCATCGTTTCCAAACTGTAATTTTTTGTTTTGGAAAGTAATAACATTTAACTTGCCGTGCTTTATTAACTTTAAACCAGAAAAGACGATTTTATCTGAAATTTTATTTATCATTAGTTTTCAAAGGTCGTATTATTTTTTATTTTAATGTTTTTTTTGATCAACTTAACGCCTTTGATCCACAATTTTAATGCTTCAAAATGTATAGCTGATATTACTTTAAAACTCATTAGAGGGTGCTTTAGATAGCAAAACAATAAGTTTTTTAAGGTTAAATCATGCCTAATTCCATCCTGGGATGCAAACAGAAGCTTACCTTCCTTATCTCTTTGATCAATGATTACAGATAATTTTTCATTCGGTAATAATACTTTAAAGAAATATTCTGATTGAAGGTCCATGAAGGGAGATACGAAAAACTTCTTTTTGCAATCATTTTTAATTTGTGGTGTTAAATTTTTAACTTCAAATATATAGGTGTGTTGTTCTCCGAATGTATTTTTTACTTCATAAAAAATTGCAATTGGTTCACCAGTTCTATCATAAATAAAAAAAATGCTTAGTGGATTGAAAACATATCCAAAAATTCTAGGGTAACAAAGTATTTTAATCTTAATATCTTCTGAAGTAATTCCTTTTTCTTTTAATTTTTTTCCCACCCATATTCCTAAATCAGAACCATCTCTCTCACCATGGTCCTTATCAAAAAAACTTAGAACATTAAATTTATTGTAAGAAAAAAATGGAATTTTTTTATCTATAAGTCTTATTTCGTTAAGATCGATTAATAAAGAGAATACACTGTATTTAAAAAAATGTTCTTTTGGTTTAAATCTTTTATGAATGACTTCACCCGTATATATAAATGAATTTTCAATCATTAATGAATTTAAGCATATTTAATGTTGATTTGATACCGTCTTCATGAAAACCATAACCATGATAACTTCCACAAAACAATATATTTTGTTTATTTTGTAATAAATCTAATTTTTTTTGATTTTTTAAAGTATCATGATCATAATACGGATGACTAAATTGAATTTTATCAATAATGAGTTTTTCATCAATATTGAAATGAGGATTTAAAGTTAAAAAGATATTTTTTTCTATATTTAAATTCTGTAATAAATTTAACCAGTAAGTAACTGAACTATCATTATTTTCTGATACAAAAGTATTCCATGCGCTCCAATTAATCTTTTTTTTTGGCATAACAGTTTCATCAAAATGAATTACTGCTAAGTTTTTCTTGTATTTAAAGTTACTCAAAATACTTTTTTCATCATCAGAGGGCTCATCGATTATTGATAAAGCTTCATCTGCATGCGTAGCAATCACAACTTTATCGTATTCAAAATATTCGCTTTCCCCTCCATAAAAGACGCGCGCAGAGTTACTAGATCTTGTAACTTTATTAATTTTATAATTTTTAAAGTGCTCTCCACTAATTTTTTTTATTACTTCGTTTACATATTCAATACTTCTATTTTTCACAGTGTACCATTGAGGTCTGTTTTTTAACTTGAATAATCCATGATTTTGAAAAAACTTTAAAAAAAACTTAATAGGCATATTTTTTGCATTATCAGGTGGCATTGACCATATAGCTGATACCATTGGTAAAATGTGATAATTAATAAAAAAATCTGACATTTTTTCTTTTTGAAGAAATGTTCCAAGATTTAAATTTTCATCTATATCATTCAATTTAGAACTCTTGTTATAAAACTTGATAATCTCATAAAACATTTTTAGAAAATTTAGATCAAATAAATTTTTTTTATAAGAAAATATACCTCGGACTCCTTTACCGCTATATTCTAAATTCTTTTCTTTTACCAAAAATGACAAACTCATATTACTTTTTTCAATCTCTATTCCAATCTCACTAAAAAAATTAATCAAGTTTGGATAGGTATGTTTGTTAAAAACTATAAATCCAATATCTGTGCGGATCTTTTTTTTACTTTGAATGTCGGTTGAAATTTCTAATGTATGAGAATGTCCACCAAATCGATCTTCCTTTTCGAAAAGATCAACTTTATGTTTTTTTGATAAATAATATGCTGCACTTAATCCAGAAATTCCTGAGCCAATTACTGCAATTTTCATCAAATTTTAAGCTGCATCTTCTTTAAATTCGTCAATACTTGGACAGGTACAGAATATATTTTTATCTCCATAAACATTATCAACTCTAGCAACTGGAGGCCAAAATTTATTTGTTTTTAAATATTTAGATGGATAAGCTGCTTCCTCTCTTGAGTATTTGTGTTTCCACTCGTCAGAAGACAGTTCAAGATCAGTATGAGGTGCGTTCTTAATTGGATTGTCTACTTTGTCAAACTCTCCGGACTTAATCTTGTCTATTTCTTTTCTAATCTTAATTAAAGTTTCGCAAAATCTGTCTATTTCTGTAAGGCTTTCACTTTCAGTTGGTTCTATCATCATTGTACCAGCAACAGGCCAGGACATAGTTGGTGCATGAAAACCATAATCAATTAATCTTTTCGCAATATCTTCCTCTGTTATTCCTGTTTCTGATTTAATTTTTCTAATATCAATAATACATTCGTGTGCCACATTGCCATTTGACCCTTTGTACAAAATCGGAAAGTGATCTTTTAATCTATGAGCTATATAATTTGCATTCAATATTGCAACTTGAGTAGCAAGCTTTAATCCAGTTGATCCCATCATTTTAATATACATCCAAGAAATTGATAAAATGCTTGAACTTCCCCAAGGGGCTGCAGAAACTGCTCCAATTCCAGAAGTTGGCCCACAATCTTTTATTACTGGGTGGTTGGGCAAGTAAACTTGTAAATGTCTTTTACAAGCAATTGGTCCCATTCCAGGTCCTCCTCCACCATGAGGAATACAAAACGTTTTATGTAAATTAATATGACAAACGTCTGGACCAAAATTTCCTGGTTTAGCAATTCCCACTAATGCATTTAGATTTGCACCATCCATGTAAACCTGACCACCATGTTTATGAACTAACTCACAAATATCTGATATTTTTTCTTCAAAAACTCCATGAGTGGATGGGTAAGTTACCATTAATGCCCCAAGGTTTTCAGAATGTTGCTCTGCTTTTTTCTTTAAGTCATCGAAATCAACATTTCCTTCTTTATCACAATTAACAACAACAACTTTCATTCCAGTCATTTGTGCACTTGCCGGATTAGTACCGTGTGCTGAACTTGGAATTAAACATATGTTTCTATTGGCCTCATCCCTATCTAAATGATACTTTCGTATAACCATTAATCCCGCATATTCACCTTGAGCACCTGCATTAGGTTGTAGAGAAACACCTGAGAAACCAGTTATGGAACGCAACCAATTTTTTAGATCAGTAAATAGATCTCTGAATCCCTCCATTTGTTCAATTGGGACAAATGGATGAGGTTCTGCAAACTCTTTCCATGAAATTGGGATCATCTCAGCGGCAGCATTTAGCTTCATTGTGCATGAACCAAGTGCAATCATTGATCTATTCAATGCTATATCCTTATCTTCTAATCTTTTTAAGTATCTCAACATTTCAGTTTCAGAATGGTATGAGTTGAAAACTGGATGTTCTAAATATTTTGAGGTTCTCAATAAGTTTTTTGGGAGATTAGGTAAACTTACTGAAGGATCCTCTTTTTTAATTGATTCTGCTGCGTTAAAAATTTTTAACAGTTGATTTACTCTATAAACATTCTTTCTTTCATCAAAAGAAACTGCAAGCATTTCAGAATTTACTTTACGTATATTAACTTTTTGATTTAAAGCATTTTTATAAATTTGATCAGTTTTTTCTTTAGTAATGATTGTGACAGTATCAAAAAAATAATTAGAATAAAGTTCATATCCAGACTGTTTTATTTTATCGGCAAAACTTTTTGCTAATTGTGAGACTCTTTCAGAAATATTCTTAATTCCATCTGGGCCGTGATAAATAGAATAAGCTGCTGATACAATTGCTAATAGAGCTTGGGCGGTGCAAATGTTGCTTGTCGCCTTGTCTCTTCTGATATGTTGCTCTCTAGTTTGCAAGGACAATCTATATGCCTTGTTACCGTGTCTATCAACTGACACACCGACAATTCTTCCTGGCATTGATCTTTTGTACTCATCTTTTGTTGCAAAAAAAGCTGCATGTGGACCTCCATATCCCATTGGGATACCAAATCTTTGTGAGCTTCCAACTGCTATGTCAGCACCAAGTTCTCTTGGTGTTTTTAATTTTGCTAATGCTAACAAATCACAAGCTAATACAGCCTTACCATTCTTTTTATGAATTTTGCTAATTGCTTCACTTGGGTCTTTAATATCTCCTAAAGTTCCAGGATATTGTAAAATTCCACAAACTAAATCTTCTTTTAACTGTTCTAGAACCTCATCTTCTTTACCAACCAATACTTTTAAACCCAACGGTTCAGCTCTAGTTTGAATTACATTTATTGTTTGAGGATGACAATCCTCAGATACAAAAACTAAATTACTATCTTTTTTGTTCAATCTGTGACTTAAGCCCATAGCCTCCGCTGCTGCTGTACCCTCATCTAATAAAGAGGCATTAGCTATATCCATTCCAGTAAAATCAACAATCATTTGTTGAAAATTTAATAACATCTCAAGTCTTCCTTGAGCTACTTCTGGCTGATAAGGTGTATATGAAGTATACCAACCTGGATTTTCTAATATATTTCTTAAAATTACATAAGGTGTATAAGTTCCATAATAACCCATACCAATAAAATTAGAGTAAACTTGATTTTTTTTTGATATTGCTCTTAATTTTCTCAAAGCTTCATATTCTGAATTTGACTCACCAATATTTAATTCACCTTTAAACTTTATTTTTTCTGGTACTGTGCTGTCAATTAAATCATCTAGTGATTTATAATTTAATTCTTTTAACATTTTTGATTGATCTTCTTTAGAAGGTCCAATGTGTCTCTTTAAAAAATCTTTTTCTGAATTTGGTAACATTATGCTGATGTCTCCTTTGCAAATTTATCGTACTCTTCTTTATTCATAAGAGTATCAAGTTCTGATTTATCTTTTAACTTTAATTTAAAAAACCATGCTCCACCTTCTGGGTCAGCATTGATTTTTGATGGATCGTCAACAATTGATTGATTAATTTCTACAACTTCACCACTTACTGGCGTATAGACATCACTTGCAGCTTTTGTGGACTCTACCACTCCCGCAGTTCCATCTTTTTCAACATTAGATCCTTTCTCAGGTAATTCAGCAAAAACTATGTCGCCTAACATTTCAGTTGCATGTTTTGTAATTCCAATAGTTCCTACTTCTCCATCTAGTGTAATCCATTCATGTTCTTTTGAAAATTTTGTATTAGACATTGGCTTCTCCTTTCACATAACTTTTTTTATAAAATGGCAAATCACAAACATTGGCAGGCACTTTTTTTCCTCTTACTTCTAAGTAAACTTTTGTATCTTTTTTAGAATGAGAATTTGAAATATAGCCCATTGCGATTGAAGCATTAACGCTTGGTCCAAATGTTCCGCTAGTGACTTTTCCAATCTCATTGTCTTTTTCATCAAAAATTTTCGTTGACTCTCTTGCTATAACTCTAGTCTCTGGTTTGATACCAACTCTTAATTTTGACACGCCTTCTTCGATTTGTTTTTTTATTTGATGTGATCCTATAAAGTTATCATTTATTCTATTTTTTGAAATTGCCCACTTTAAATTTGCTTCAACTGGACTGGTATTTTCGTTTATGTCATGACCGTACAAGCATAAACCTGCTTCTAATCTTAAAGTATCTCTTGCACCCAACCCAATTAAAGTTGACCCTTTAGAAATTAACTCTTCTACAAAAGAGATTGCGACTTTATTAGGTAATGATATTTCAAATCCATCTTCACCTGTATATCCAGATCTTGTAATATAGATTTCATTATTTTTAAAGGTAAAATTTTCTCCGTTCATAAACTTTAATTTTGATACATTTGAAACTACATTTTCAAGAATTGTTTTAGACTCTGGACCTTGTATCGCTACAAGAGACAAATTATTGTTCATGTCCAAATTTTGATCATCCAATGTATTTTTAATAATCTGAAGATCGTTTTGTTTACAAGCGGCATTTAAAATAATCATGTACTGATCTTTCATTCTTGTGATGATGAGATCATCATATATTCCCCCATTCTCTTTCATTAAAAACGAATACTTGCTTTGATTAATTTTTAAATTTTTAAGATCAGTTGGTAAAATTTCTTGGAGTTTGTCTGTTATATCGTTACTGTATTTAATAAATAACTGCCCCATATGGGAAACATCGAAAATTCCGGATTTATTTCTTGTAATATTATGCTCTTTTACAATTCCCTCAGAGTATTGTATCGGCATACTGTAGCCAGCAAACTCAACAAACTTAGCGTTGTGCTTTTTATGTAGTTCGTATAGTGCAGTTTTTTTTATATTCATATTAACTCTCTAACCCCCTCTGTCGTGGTGCCTGAGAGATTTTAGCTCCTTCGGCGAGAATTTGTCTCTTTCCAGAGTTAATATGTACGGTCCTTTTGCCTGAGAGTTTCTGGGGTTTTTTGCTCCTTCGGCGCTACTATGTAGTCTCTCCCGTATCTAAGTATATTAGCATATTTTTGATAATCGTCATTAAGAAATAGTTTTTTTTTCTAACTTAATAACATTGTAAAACTGTAGTAATACAGCGAATAATACAACTGACCCTCCAATTAAAACAATAAATGGTGGATTTTCATTCACAAATAACCATGCCCAAAGAGGTCCAAGAATAGCTTCGGTGAGCATTATGATACCAACAATTGCCGAGGGCGTAGATCTTGCTCCAATTGTTATGAATATAAAACCAAATCCAAGTTGAAAAAAACCTGCTAGAAAACCTAAAAATATATCATATGAAGAAATGTTAATTTTACCTGCAACAAAATAACCTACCGACATTGCAACTATTCCAGCAATTAATTGTAACGGTATCATGTCTACATCTGGGTATTTTCTAATAATAATAATTAAGATTGCAAATGACACTGGCATAATAAATGCTGCAAAATTTCCAGACATTTGTCCTGGAGACAAAGATCCTCCAACCATTAAAATGATACCAGAGATGGCTAGTATAATTGATATTAAGGTTAACTTTGAAATTTTTTCTTTTAAAAATAAATATCCAAAGATTGCTAGGAAAATTGTTTGAGTTTGAATAATAAAATTAGCATTGGCTACTGTAGTATTGTACATTGCAAAAACATAACCACAAAACCCTGAAGATAAAACTATACCACCGATAAGACCGGGGAAGCCTGATTTCTTAAAAGCATTAAAAACATTTTTTTTATAAGTAATGAATAAAAAAATTGATACAACTAAAATAAAAAAAAGAGATCTCCAAAAAAGTATCTGCCATAATGTGGCGCCCTCAAAAGATTTTACAATCATTCCTCCAAAACTTAAACTAGTGGCACCAAAAAAAACTAATAGTGGACCCGGTAATCTTGTTATAAAATTCATTTTATTTTATTAATTATATTCTTAGTTTCCATAGTATAAATTTTATATAAATTTTCTGCCTCTGTAAGATTTACAATTTTAAATTTGATTTTATCTCCAGGTGGGCATTGTGCTAACTTGTCATAATCTGCACTTATTACAACAGCAATTTTTGGATAACCGCCTATTGTTCCATGATCTGAAAGCATTACTATAGGGTCTCCGTCAGCTGGAACTTGTATTACTCCTTTTCCTAATCCTTCAGACTTGATGTTTGTTTTCTTTAAATTCTTAATTTTAGGTCCACTTAATCTCATTCCCATTCTATCGGTAAGTTTTGAAACTGTAAATTCTTTACTTGTAAAATCTTTGATTGAGTCTTCTGAGAAGTAATCAAAGTTTGTACCCTTTATTACCCTTATAAATTCTATTTTTGAGTTTGAATATTCTAAACTCTTTTTAATTGTGCTATCAGTTGTATTTAGAATTATTGTCTGTTCAATCTCTATTTTTTTTCCATCATTAGGACCTACTTCAGCTCTAACAGTTGTCGAATAACTATTACAAAATTTATTAATCTGAAAACCACCTTTTACCGAAAGGTAGCCATAGACTGACTTTTCAGTTGATATAATATCAAGACAATCTTTATTATTTAAATTGTAAGTTCTATAACATTCACCTTTTATTTCAGAGGAGTCTTTTTTAATTATCTTAAAATTAACATTTCCTGTGATTACAATAGAGATTTGACCTCCAGAAAATTCGAGTAAGGGTCCTTGGTATGCAAACTCTAATACTGCATCATCCTCTTTATTAGTAATTAATGAGTTAGCAATTAGAAAATTCCTTTTGTCTATTGCTCCACTAAATGGAAGGCCTACATGATATAAGTTATCTCTTCCTAAATCTTGAAAAGTGGTATTTATACCAGGTCTTAATACTTTAAAACTATTTTTGCTCATTAAATTTTGAATATTCCTTTTTTGAAATTTCGAAGAACTCTACTTCATCACCTGGATCGATTAATGTTAATTTAGTTGAATCTTTAGTAAAAACTTTTTTAGGTGAGTTGCCAATAATATTCCACCCACCCGGACTTTCAAAAGTATAGATATTGCAGAATTGTTCCGTAATACCTACTGAACCCTTGGGGACTTTAACTCTTGGAGTTTCAAGCCTATCTAATCTGATTTTTTCTTTAATATCACCAAGGAAGGGCATGCCAGCAATAAATCCTGTCATATAACAAAAATATTTTTGAGATATTAATTGATTAACTATTTCTTTTTTTCCTAAGCCAACTTTTTTTTCAACCCTTTCTAGGTCAAGTGCAAACTCATCATCAAAACACACCGGTATCTTTACTATTTTTGTTTTAGCTGACTCCAAAGTTGAAATATCAAGATTTTCCACAGTATCTTTTATTTTTTTATAATTGGTAATTTCTAAATCAAAATAAATTATTAATTTATTATACGAAGGAGCAATGTTTTTTATGCCAGTAATATTTTTTTCTCTTATATCATTAAAATAATTTATTACTTTAAGATTAGTTTGTTTGTTTACAGTTTCGCCAAAATCACAATATAAAGCTGCGTCGCCAAGATTGTATATATTTTTGATCATGCCATGTTATACTTTAACTCATAAATTATGGAAATTAATATTAATTGTGATTTAGGTGAAAAATCCAAACACCATTCTAATAAATATGATCCTGAACTATTAGGTATAGTCAATTCTGCAAATATTGCCTGTGGTTATCATGCAGGAGATGAAGATACTATGAGAGAAACTATTAAAATATCAAAAAAAAATGGTGTAAGTATTGGAGCGCACCCATCATTTAATGACCCTGAAAATTTTGGAAGAAAAAGAATTAATCTTTCTTCAGCTGAAATAGAGAAACTTATACAAGATCAATACAATATACTTCAAGCCATTGCACAACAAAACGAAGTAAGTGTATCTCATATTAAGCCTCATGGTGCATTAAATAATATGGCATGTGAGGATATTGAGTTGGCAACTGTTATTGCAAAAACAATTTACAAGATTAATAAAGATTTAATTTATTTAGTTCCAACAGGTTCAAAAATGGAGGTGTCCGCAAAAAAACTAGGAATGAAAGTCGCTTGTGAAATCTTTGCAGACAGAAATTATGAGGACGACGGAAACCTAATCTCAAGAAAGAAAAATACCGCGTTAATAACAGATCCAGTTAAAGCGCAAGAACACGTCCTAAAGATGGTAAAAAACCAAGCGTTAAATTGTCTCTCTGGTAAACAAATTCCTTGTGAAATAGACTCAGTTTGTATACATGGTGATAATAAATCATCTTTGGACATAGCATTTAAAGTTAGAGAAAATTTAAGAAAAAATAATCTAAATTTATTACCACTAGATGAATTAAAAAAGTTTAAATGATGTTTAAAAAATTTTTAATAGTTTCTTTGTTTGTTTTAATTAATTGCTCCGCTTATTCAGCGGGAGGGGATGGTGGATCAGGTGGTGGTGATAAAGCTAAGCCAGTGTCTCAATACGAAATCGCTGTGAAAATGATTAAAAAAGCAAAAAAATTTGAGAAAAAAAACAAGATAGATAAAGCACAAAAAAATTACAAAAAAGCTATTGGACATTTATTAAAGCATAATAAAAAATTTCCAGCAGACGCCGATACACTAAATTATTTAGGCTTCTCTCACAGAAAAGTAGGTGATTACGAAAATGCAGAAATCTACTATTCGATGGGGCTTGAATTGGATCCTAAGCATGTAGGTATAAACGAATACATGGGAGAATTATTTGTGGTCACTAATAGACTAGACAAAGCTAAAGAAAGACTTGCTGTTCTAAAAGATTGTAACTGCAAAGAGTATAAAGAGCTCAAATTGGTGATTGAAGGCAAAAAAGAGTCTAAATACTAATTTATATTCTGGATCATTTTCTCAGGGAGCCATAGGGCTATTTCAGGAAATATAATAATTATAACTGTTGCTAAAATCATTAAGAGAAAAAGTGGAAAGGCACTTCTTGCTATATATCCCATATCTTTTTCTGCCATTCCCTGTAAAACAAACAAATTAAATCCGACTGGAGGAGTTATTTGTGCCATTTCAACTACAACAACTAAGAATATACCGAACCAAATCATATCAAAACCAGCTTGTCTAATCATAGGTTCAATTATTGCCATAGTTAAAACTACTGCAGATATTCCATCTAAAAACATTCCAAGTATTATGTAAAAAATCATTAACACAACAATAAGTATGTAAGGTGATAGCTGCATTGTATCTATCCACATTGCTAAGTTTCTAGGTAATCCAGTAAAACCCATGGCTAATGAGAGAAAAGTTGATCCAGCAAGAATAAATCCGATCATACAAGAGGTTTTGGTTGCTCCTAATAAGGACTTCTTAAATGAGTCAATAGTTAAACTTTTTTGGAAAAAAGATAATATCAATGCTCCAACTACCCCTAATGAAGCTGCTTCTGTTGCAGTGGCTACACCTGAATAAATAGATCCTATTACAGATACAATTAACAATATTACTGGTATTAATTTTCCTGATTTTTTTATTTTTTCAGTAAAAGATATTTCTTCTGTTAAAACGGGCATCTTATTTTTGTTCATCAATGACCAAATAACAACGTAAGTCATGAAAATAATTGCAATCATTATCCCGGGAAAAATTCCAGCAATAAAAAGCTTAGCAATAGACTCTTGAACTGTAACGCCATAAATTATTAAAATTATAGATGGCGGTATTAATAAACCTAAAGTTCCAGACCCAGCTAAACTTCCAAGTAATATTTTTTCTGGATAATTTCTTTTACGAAGTTCAGGTATGGACATTTTACCTACAGTCGCAACTGTTGCCGCAGAGGAACCTGAAATAGCTGCAAAAATTGCACAACCAACAACATTTACATGAATAAGTCCCCCAGGAAGCTTTTGCATCCATGGAGAAAGTCCTTCAAAAAGATTTTCAGATAATTTAGTTCTAAATAATATTTCACCCATCCAAACAAATAATGGAAGGGCGGTAAGAGTCCAAGAAGATGACATTCCCCAAATTGTTGTTGCCATTGCATCACCAACTGGTCTTGAGGTAAACAATTCCATTGCAATGGCTGAGACACCAATCATGCTTAAAGCAACCCATATACCGCTACTTAAAAATAATAATAAAACAGTAATAAAAAAAATTGCTAATATAATTTCAGTCATTTTTCAGTGCTTTAAAGAGATGGTGTAAAATACAAATAAAAAAGATTAAAGATCCCAAAGCTAAACTTGTCTGGGGTATCCAAATTAAAATTTCATCAGCACCTTCGCTTCTCTCCTGAAATTTATATGAAATGAATAACATTTTGGTGAAATAGAAAAAAAGAAATCCAGAAAAAATAGACGAAATTGATAAACACCACAGTTCAAATATTCTTTTTAATCGACTGCCCATTTTTTCTAGAAACAAAGTAATTCTTATGTGGCCGCCCTCTGAAAATGTATAAGCGAGTGCAAAAAAGGTTGAGGCAGCCATACAATACCCTGAATACTCTGACAAACCTCTTATGTAGAAATCAAAAATTCGAGAAGATATTCCAATTAAAATAAAAACTGCAACAAGTATGAGAAATATTGCTGCTAATATACCTGAAAATTTATAAACTCGATGAAGGAAGTTTTCTATTTTGATTAACATAATTTAAAAAGGCCATCGTATATAGATGGCCTTTTATTTTAAATTGTTAATATTTTGATAAAACAGTTTGTCCTCTTGAACCAGCTTTACTAGCCCATTCTTTAGACATTGTTTGACCGACTTTTTCAAAATGAGATTTTAAAGCAGCGTTAACTTTACCAACAGTCATGCCAGCATCAGCTAAAGCTTTTTTGTCATTTTTATTTCCCATTTTAGAAAGCTGCCAACCTTTTCTCTCAGCAACTGCTGCTTCTTTCATGATTAAATCTTGAGTCGCTTTATCTAACTTATTCCACGCCTCTTTGTTAGCTATAATCATATTTTTTGGAAACCATGCTGCAATGTCATAAAAATATTTTACACCATTTTCCCAAATTTTTTTGTTCTTACCAGTTGTTGGAGAGGTAATCATACTTTCAACAGCTCCTGTTGAAAATGCTTGAGATATCTCAGCAGCTTCAATTTTAGTTGGAGCCATACCAGTTAATTCTGCAATTCTTACAGTTGCACTGTTGTAAGCTCTAAATTTTAAACCTTTAAGATCTGCTACACTATTAATTTCTTTTTTAGAGTACAAACCTTGAGCTGGCCATGGAACTGCATATAAAAATACAAGTCCTTTTTTATCCAAACTTTTTGCAATTTCAGCTTTTGAAGCCTTATAAAGTTTCATAGCATCACCATACGAAGTTGCTAAAAATGGCAGTGAGTCGATTTCTAGTAATGGATCTTCTTTACCTAAAGCTGACATAAATCTTTCTCCAATTGGAGCCTGACCAGTTCTAACAGCTCTAAAAATTTCTCCCCCTTTAAATAGAGAACCACCCGGATGAGTAACTATAGTGAGTTGGCCTTTACTTTTTTTTGTTACGTTATTTGCAAATTCAGTTGCGTTTGCTGAATGAAAGTTTCCAGCACCATAAGCCAGAGCCATATCCCATTTTTCAGCAGCATTTGAATGTGTAAATACAAGTAGGGCAACAAAAATTGATAAAATATATTTAAATATTTTCATTTCTCCTCCTTTATTTATTAAACACCCATTTGATTATGTCTAAATCTTTAAATCAATAAAAATTTTCACTACTTTTAATTGAATTATACAAAAAATTTTATATTATTGAGGAATCTTGATTGAACAATCTATTATACTCTTACAAATTATCTTCATAGATATTATTCTTGCAGCGGACAACGCGATTATAATTGGACTAATAGCAGCTAACTTTGTTCCTAAACACAGAAAACAAATTATATTGTGGGGTGTTGCAGGCGCTTTAGTTTTTAAAGTTATTTTTGCTGTATTTGCAACATACTTATTTAAATTTTATTTTATTAAAATTTTAGGTGGTTTACTTTTAGTTTGGATCGTTAATGATTTAAGAAAAGATTTGTTTGAGATCAAAAAAATTAAATCTCCAACTAAGATATCAAAACAGCCCTCATACATACAAAGTGTCTATAAAGTTCTTTTTGCAGATATAACAATCAGCTTCGATAACGTTATTGGGGTAGTTGGTGCTGCAAAGGGAAACTTTGGTTTTATGGTTTTTGGTTTGGTTTTATCAGTTATTTTAACCGGTGCTCTAGCAACTTATCTTGCAAACTATATTCAAAGACATTTGTGGATTGCTTATATAGGTTTAGGCTTTATTCTAATTGTAGCTATTCAATTGATAATTGGTGGTCTCGTTGATTTAGAAATACTTAAAGTAGCCGAAGGTTTTAAAAAGTATTTCTAGTTTTTTTTTCAATAAATTCAGCTCTTAATATTGTAATCAATATAATTGCTATTAGAGGTATACAGATAATATTCATTAACTTCCAATTAGTCAAAACTAACAGTACACCTGCTGATAAACTTCCTATTGCATGTACAGAATAAACTACAAAATCGTTTAAACCTTGAGCTTTAAATTTTTCGTGTTCTTTGTAAGTTGTTACCAGAAGACTTGTCCCTGATATGAATAAAAAATTCCAGCCAAACCCAAGAAAAATCAAAGCAACAAGATAATTTAAAAAAGTTTGATCCAATAAACTTAATAGTATCGTTACACTATAAAGTAGCAGGCCAACGTACATTATTTTGCTATGTCCGAATTTTTTTATCAAATTTCCAGTTATTAGGGATGGTAAAAACATTGATGCAACATGCATCTGAATAACAAAACTTGTGATATTTAATGACATATTTTCCATTACATGCATGCTTATTGGAGTAGCAGTCATCAAAAAGGTCATTATTGCATATCCAAATGCACTTGCTACCATTGCCTGTAAAAATCTAGGTTGAGAAATAATTTCAAAATAGCCTCTACCAATAAAACTTATATCTTTTTTTTCGATTGTACTGTTTTTGTAAAATAAAAAGAAAATAGCTGGCAGAAACATATACACTGCAAGGGATACATATGAACCAACATATAATTGCTCTGACAAAAAGTTTTTTGTTAAATTTGCTGTACCTGGACCAATAAATGCAGAAACTATACCTCCTAAAAGAATTATTGAAATTGCTTTTGGTATTTTCTCTTTATCAACACTTTCAGCTGCAGCAAATCGATATTGATGGGTAAAAGCCATTCCAACCCCAATAAAAAAATTTGCAAAACAAAATAAAATAAAATTCTGTGACATAACTGAATATGCGGCCAATAACGAAACTAAAGAATTAGAAATAGCTGCAATAATAAAACCCGTCCTTCTTCCTAATAAACTCATTGTTTTGGTGGCAACAATTGCTCCCAGTGCGATACCAACAACAGATATTGACATTGGTAAAGTTGACAAAGATTTCAACGGGCTAATTTGTGATCCAATAATACCACTTAGAAAAACTGTTACCGGCGCAGCTGTAAAGCTAAAAATTTGACTAAAAAAAAGTACGATTAAGTTTCTGTTCATTAGTTAGATCCTTATTATAAGAATTAACTTATTAAACGTATTTCATTTGAAAAAGAACTTCAAACTTTTTCGTATTCAAAGTTTTGGGTGGTCTCGTTAACTTGTATTTGAACAGCTCCATTACTTAAATGAAACTTTCGAGCCATTTCTGTGAGTGGTGATAAAGTAATTAGTCGATTTAAATGATGTGTTTTTTTAATTAATTTGAATACCTCTTTTACGATTAATTTACCTCCACCTCTTTTTTTCGACCATACTGTATATGCAATTGCTATTTTTCCTACTTGATAGTTTCTACGGATACTTTGAAGAAAAGCATCTTTGCTCATCATATCTAATTCTTCAACACTTTTTGGTATTTCATTAGTAAAAGCAAAACACATTACAGCATGAATTTCACCTTTGTATTTTACTCCATAAATTTTTCTACCATAACTAGTTCTAAATTTATTATCTAACTCAGGTCTAACAGGATCCTCGTTTGTATTACATTTTTTAAGCTCAATAATTTCAGCTCCTTTAATCCAGTCAAAAAGATTATCTATATTTTTTGAGATGATCTGTTTATTTCTTCTGATTCTAGCCTTAATCCTAGGTCTAAACGTTTTAGAACTTTTCGAATTATCGTTTTTTGTATATTTTGAAACTAATTGTTCTTTTACAGTTTGAAGAACTTCCTTAGTGTTTTTTGTGGCACTATTTTTAATATATTTGGAAACTAATTTTTGCTTAACATTTTTAAAAATTTGTCTCATATCAATTTTTTTTCAACCTTTTTAAAATATCACTAAGAGTTTTGTCAGTCGACTTATAAAATTTAAATTTTTTAAATAATTTAACACCTTGTTCATTTAATCCCCCAGGTGTTTGAGAATTTTTTACCAAAATTGATAAATCTTTTCCAGAATTTTTTTGTGCGTTTTCAGAAAGTGCAACAAACAATGAAGTAATATAATTTTGAGCATTTTCTCTTTTAATCCCTTTTAAAATAAGCCATTTTGATAAGGTATTTAAAAATTCGTAGAATGGCGCCATCATTCCAGATGTTGACCAGAAATTAAGAGATTTTTTTTCATTATTTATTTCAATAACCGTACCTAAGTGAGAAAAAAATTTTTTTACTTTTTTATTTGGTGGAAATATTGGAACTGGACCTTTTCTTAAAGATATTGGTGGCAAAGGAATTGCACGAACAATATCTTTATTAATTTTAGTTAATTTTTTTAATACTGGAAGTTGTATTGTTGAAATAAAGCTAATAATGACTTGTTTTTTTTTAAAATTTAGTTTTCTGATGATTTGATTACCAACCTTTGGCGTAACAGCTAAAAAAACCCAGTCTGATTTATCGATTATTAGCTGGTTGTCTTTTTCAATTTGAATTTTTTTATTCTTTTTTCTTAAAAAAGAGGAAATTTTTTTATTCCGTTCTGATAAATAAATTTTTTTAAACTTTAATTTCGACCCTAAGATGCCAATAACTACAGCTTTTGTAATTTCACCCGTTCCAATAAATCCTAATTTCATAATATTAAGAGTATTATTATCACAAAAACTAAAATATTGATGTGGTGCTAAAAATTACACTTAAAGGCTTTTTTGAAGGATAGCCCTAAAAAACCGGGAGCTAAAGATGGCTAGATAGGACTATCAATTTACAATATATCACACTCCATAAAAATTGCATTAAGCAATTTTTTGATATTAATTAAATATTTATGAAAAAAGGTCACAGGCCTATTACAAAAGTTAAAAATCCAGAGCCAAATTCTATGAGTCCAGATTGGGTTGTGTGGGCTGCCTGGGCGGACCGCATCACTTTTGAGGAGATAAAAAAAAGATCTGGATATTCTGAAAGTGACGTAATCAAATTGATGAGGAAAAAATTAAAACCCTCTTCTTTTAGACTTTGGAGAAAAAGAGCTAAAAATCAAAGCATCAAACATAGAAAAAAATTTGAATTATCAAGAAAAGAAATAAGAAGAAAAATAAAAAAAAATGACTATATATAAGAAATGAAAAATATTCTCATTTATACAGGTCCTTCTTGTAATTTTTGTAATGCAGCGAAACGGTTGCTTGAAAGAAATAAATTAAAGTTTAGCGAAATAGATGTTTCGTCAGGTGCAAATATAAGAGATGAAATGATTAAAAAAACAAATGGTCAAAGGACTATCCCCCAAATTTTTTTTGGTGACCACCACGTAGGAGGTTATACTGAACTAAGGGCTCTAGAAAAAGAAAACAAACTAAAAGAGTTTCTAGAATAAAATAAAATAAAGTATCAAAATTATTAAAGTAATTTCAAAAAAAGTTTTAAATTGATGTAATTTTTGTTCATCAAATTTTTCTTTAAGTTTATTTTTAATAAATGAAAAACTTAACTGAACCAATAATATACTAACAAAAATCCCAATAAAAGTCAGTTTAATCGAAAAATTTTTAAATCCAAAGTAACAAGCAGCTAAAAAAGAAAACCAAGAAATTTTTGAAATAAATATTTTAAATATTAATCCAACTTTTTTATTAAAAATTGATTGAGTTTTTATGATTGAAAATGACCAGATTAAACCAAATAAAAAAAGAGTATATTGAATAATCATTTTTTAAGCTTAAAGTTTAGACAAGCACCATTGTTACAAAATCTTTTTCCAGTTGGTTTAGGTCCATCATTAAATATATGTCCATGATGACCGCCGCAATTTTTGCAATGATATTCTGTTCTTGCGTAACCAATATGATGGTCAGTTTTTGTTTCAAACACGTTGGGCAAAGACTCATAGAATGAAGGCCAGCCAGAACCACTTTCGTATTTAGAACTAGAGTCGAACAATTTTACATCACAATTTACACAGTGATAAGATCCTTCTCTTTTTTCTTCGTTTAATATACTTGAGCCTGGTCTTTCAGTGCCCTCTTCAAATAGAATTAATTTTTGTTCCGAGGAAAGTTTTGAATTAATTTTTTTCATAATATTGATGCACAAGATTTATGTAAAATTGCATGAAGCTCAACTAATTTTTTAAAATCTTTGTTATATCCACCACCTAATACGCCACATAATGGAATTTTTTTATCAAAAAAATTAGAAATTACTAATTCCTCTCTATTTTTAATACCTTCATCTGTGATTTTCAATTTGCCAAGTCTATCATTATGATGAATGTCTACTCCAGCAATATAGAAAATCAAATCAAAGTTTTCTTTGTTTAAAATAAGTAAATTCTTTTTCAAAACATCAATATATTCCTTGTCTTCAGTATTATCTTTTAATTCAACATCTAAATCGCTATTTGATTTTTTTGCTGGGTAATTTGATTTACAATGCATGCTAAATGTAAAAACTGATCTATCTTTTTTAAAAATTTCAGAATTTCCATTTCCTTGATGAACATCTAAGTCAATTATCAATACTTTTTTAACAGTTTTTTTTGAAAGCACATGCTTAGCTGCAACTGCTACATCATTGAAAACGCAATAACCTGCTCCTTCATCTCGTGTTGCATGATGACTTCCGCCTGCTGTGTTGCACGATAAACGATTTTGTAAAGCCAGTTTACTTGCTAAGACTGTTCCACCTGTTGCTCTAAATGATCTATTAACTACGCTATCATTTAAGGGAAAGCCTATTTTTTTTTGAGATTGGGTGTCTAAATTCTTATTTTTAATCTTATTAATATAATCTACTGAATGCGCTTTACTTAATGTTTCAACAGAACAAAATTCAGGTTGTATAAATTTTTTAGTAACACCTTCACTTATCAAGTATTTTGCAAGCTCACCAAATTTTTTTATAGGAAATTTATTATCATCATTTATTTTTGCAACATAATCATCGTGATTTATTATTGGTAAGTTCATTAATTACTTATTCTCTTATTAGATATTAATATCCCACTTAAAATGAATAAAGCCCCCAATGCATGAAAAAACATAAATCTCTCATCAAAAATAATCATTGCCATTATCGCACTTAATATTGGCATTAAGTGTAAAAAGATTCCTGATCTATTTGGACCAATCAATGAAATTCCTTTTATCCAACAGATAAATGATAATAAGCCTGGAAATAAAACAACATAAGTGAGCGTTAGCGTAAAAGGTAAATTAATTTCAATACGATAACCTAAAATAAACTCAAAAATATAAACTGGAATTAAAAATAGTAAACCAAAAGAAATAATTATTTGTAATAAACAAAGCTGAGATACATCATGTTTTTTAACTTTAAGTAAAGCTGAATATGTCGCCCAAGATAACATTGCAACAACCATAGTCAAATCACCTTTATTAAAGTTTAGATTTCTTAAAACGTCAAAATTAGCTTTTGTAATAATCGTAATTACGCCCAAAAATGATAATGCTACTCCAATAAATTGAAATTTGTTAGCTCTCTCAATCTTTAATATCGAAGAGATAAACATAATCATTACTGGAATTGTTGAAATCATAAGAACACCACTAATAACTTGGGTAAAGTTTAGTGAATAATAAACTATGGAATTAAAAACTGTAACACTTGTTATTCCTAACAAAATAAAAAATTTATAATTATTTATAATATAATTTTTGTTAAGAATAATTTCATTATATGTAAATGGTATCAAAATAAGCCAGGCAAATAACCATCTATAAAAATTTAAAGAAAAGGGTGGAATTTGATGATAACTCGCATATTTTCCAACTAAAAAATTTCCAGACCAAAATAAAACTGCTAAAAATAGAAATATATAAGCAAAATTAATTTTTCTTATCAAGTCTAACTAAACCTTACCGAACTGTAAGGTTCCAAATCTAAATTGGTTTTTTCTCCAGAAATCATTTTTGATACTATTTTTCCTGAAATTGCACCTAAAGTCCATCCTAAATGATGATGACCAAATGAATAATAAACATTTTTATGATTTTTTGAACATCCTATTATTGGTAAAAAATCTGGAAGTGTTGGTCTAAATCCTAGCCATTCATCTTCGTGCTCAGGTAATCCATCAAGCATATATTTTGCATTATCTATTAGGTTTTTAATTCTGGATTTTGAAAGTGGATTATCTAATCCTCCAAATTCTACTGTTCCAACAACTCTTAAACCTTGTTCCATTGGTGTCATACCGAAACCTCTATTTGCAAAAACAACAGGCCTTGAAATTAAATGTTCACAGTTTTTAAAGTGAACATGATATCCTCTTTCAGTATCTAAAGGAATTTTTTCGTTTAAATTATCAGTTAGTTTTTTTGAAAATGCTCCACATGCAACAATTACTTTATCAAAAATTATATTATCATTGATAGTCTTTATGATTGGTGTGTCACCATTGAATACTATATTTTCAACGTTCGTTTTTTTAAATTTGCCCCCTTTTTTTAAAAATAGGTCAAACAATTTCAATAATACTTTTCTTGGGTTTATAGTGTGTCTAGCATTAGGATAAAAAACTCCGCCGTGATAAAATTTTTTTAAATTAGGTTCTAAATCACTTATTTCTTTAGGAGTTACTAATTGTTGTTCTACACCAAGTTGATCTCTTATTTTTATTTCTAATTCTCTACTAGCTATATTTTTTTTGGTCCAAACATACATTATGCCATTTTTTTTTACCAAACCATCTAGATCAATTTCGTCAAATAGTTCGTCATAAGCGGGTAATGCAAGATCCAAAATTTGGTGCATATATTTTGCTGTATGCATCATTTTTTTTGATGTGCAGTTTTTAACTAATTTAAAAAACCAAGGTATCATTTTCGGAACATAGTTCCATTTTAAAGCTAATGGTCCTGTTGAACTCATAAGCATTGCGGGAACATCTGTTAGTATGTCTGGTCTATTTAGTGGTACAGATGCGTAAGGTGAAAAATGACCAGCATTTCCATAAGATGCTGCTGAACCGGGTTCCTCTCTATCAAAAAGATGCACTTCATAATTTTTTTTTTGAAGAAACAAAGCGTTACAGACACCTTGAATACCAGCGCCTACTATTCCAATCTTCGAATTACTCATTCTTAAAGATACAATATCAAAGTGAAAAATTATTGCGACAAATTAAGCAATAAGCTGCTTTTGATAAATTTTTGTACTCATCACAATACTAAAACCTATCATCGTTGCTAACATTGAAGAACCACCATAAGACATTATCGGTAAAGGAGAACCAACTATTGGCAACAAACCTAAAACCATAGACATATTTACAGTTATAAATACAAAAATTGATGATGCAAATCCAAAACAAAACAGTTTACCAAAAAAACTTCTAGCGTTTTTTCCTATATCTATGACTCTATAAATAATAACACCGTAAATAAATAAAAGTGCTAACGACCCAATAAAACCATGCTCTTCAGAAAATAATGTGAAAATAAAATCTGTATGTTTCTCAGGTAAAAATTCAAGGTAACCTTGTGTTCCTTTTAAAAAACCTTTTCCAGTAAGACCGCCCGATCCTATTGCTATTTTAGATTGAATAATTTGATAACCTGCTCCTAAAGGATCTTTATCAGGATTAAAAAAAGTTAAAATTCTAAGTTTTTGATATGGTTTTAAAAATGCAATAACAAAAGGCATTGAAATTAATAAAAACAAACCAGAATATATAAAATATTTTAAGTTAATGCCTGCAAGCCAGAGCACTATAATTCCGCTTAATGCAATTAAAATTGAGGTACCTAAGTCAGGTTGACTGATAACTAATAATATTGGTAAAATCAATATCATCATTGGAACAAGTAAATTTTTAAAGTTATTAATCTGATTTATCTGGGCCCTGTGATAAAATTTTGCAAAACAAACTATAATAGCAATTTTCATTAATTCTGATGGTTGAAGATTTATGAAGTATAAATCTACCCACCTTTGAGAACCAGAGGCAGTAATTCCGTAAAGAGATGCCCATATAAGTAATCCCAAAACTATAATATAAAATAGATAACCAGTTGCATGCCAAAATCTTATATTTAAGAAAGAAAGAACAAACATCATTACAAAGAAAATTATAAATCTTAAAACATGACTTTTTGTATGGTATAAGAGTTCACCTCCGTCGGTTGCATACATTGCTAAAGAACTTATGACACCTAATATTAAAATGCAGGCTAAAAGAATATAATCAAGTGATCTTAATTTTTGAAAGAATGTTGTTTGTCCGCTTAGTGCTGTTTCTTTAAACATTTATATTTCCATTAAACTTTTTTCTCTAATTTTTTCTCTTTCTTCGTGTCTATCAATAATAGTTTTAAATAGTTTTTTTGCTAAAGGTGCTGCAGCAGAACTTCCCGCTCCACCATGTTCCACAAAAACACTTAGAGCATATCGTGGATTAACATATGGTCCAAATGCCACAAACAATGCATGATCTCTCTCTTCATAAGGAATTTGCGATATATCAAGATCAAGTTCTCTTTGAATCTCTGTAATTTTTTTGACCTGGGAGGTACCAGTTTTTCCTGCAAATTGGTATTTTTTATCACTTATTCTTGACGAATAAGATGTACCCCTAACTTCATTTGTAGATGCAAACATAGCTTCAAGTACAAATTTTACATTTTCCTGGTTTCTATACAAAGGTTTATAAAGATCAGTATCGTGTTTTTTCTTCTCTAAAGAAAAGTCAACCAATGCATCATCTTGTTGAAAGTCACTTAATAGATTAATTCTATTTTTTTCCATTTCAGCCTTTATTTTTTCATAAGAGTCGCTTTTTTTATAGTAGATTATTTTTGGTTTAATTTTAAAACCTCCATTGGCCAATTGCGCAGTCATAAGACATAGTTGAAGTGGAGTTGTCTGCATATATCCTTGGCCTATACCAGTAATTAAAGTTTCTCCTAAAACCCACCCTCTTCCCAGTGCATTCTTTTTCCATTGTGTTGATGGTATTAATCCTTCTTTCTCTTCGTTGTAAGTCCCATTAAATACTTTTTCTCCTAAACCAAATTTTTTTGCCGTAAGATTCAATCTATCCACTCCAAGTCTTCTTGACATTTCATAAAAAAATGTATCACAGGACACTTTAAGAGCATCTCTTAAGTTAACTATTCCATGACCTGTGTCTTTCCAACAGTGATATGTTTGCCCGTACATTTCTGTTTTGCCTGTACAATTAACTTTAAACTTTGTTGAGATCACATCATTTTCAAGTGCAGAAAGTGCAACAATCGGCTTAATGGTTGATCCTGGAGGATATAAACCTTGTATAGATCTATTAATTAAAGGTTTTTTTGGATTATTAAGTATTTCATTCCAATTGTCATGACTTATTCCATATAAAAATAAATTTGGATCGAAAGATGGGGAAGAATGCATTGCAATTAATTCACCAGTGTAAATATCCATAACACATATTGATCCAGCTTTATCTTTAAGAAGTTCGTTACATTGAGCCTGTATTTCTGTATCAACTGTTAGTTTAATATCAGTTCCTTTTTTTCCTTCAACAAAATCAATTTGGTTAATTCGTTTTCCATATGCATTTACTTCATATCTTTGGATACCATTTGAGCCAATTAATTGATTTTCATAAGTTTTTTCTAAACCAATTTTACCAACTCTTAGACCAGGAACGTGACTTTTCTTAATAACCTCATTTTCGGTTAAATCTTTTTCACTTGCTTGAGCAACATATCCAAGTAAATGAGTAAATTTTTCATCATAAGGATAATTTCTTGCAACTGAAAGAACAGGTTTAGCACCTGATAATTCGTGGAGGTAAAAATTTATTTTTGCGAACTGATCCCAGCTTAAATTCTCCGATATTATCAACGTTTCCCAAGATTTTTGCTGGCTTCTTTTCTTAAGAATTTTTTTAAAAGTTTTAGAGTCTATATCTAAGATATCTCTAAGTCTTATCATTAAATATCTAAAATCTTCAACCTGTTCAGGTACCACATGTAATTGATAAACTTTGAGATTGCTGGCAATTTTATTTCCAAAAAAATCTTCAAAATCTCCTCTGACAGGTGGTAATCTCCACTCTCTTAATCGATTTTTATCAGATAAAGTTAAATATTTTTTATTCTCATTTATTTGAAGAGAAAAAAGCCTTGTTATAATTCCACCAAATATTACTAGTTTAGCAGCAGTCATAATAAACATTCTTCTATTTACTGTGCTAAGTTTTTTGTATCCTGAATCTCCTCCACCGCCAAACATAATTATCTCGTAATATTAAATTTTGAATAATAATCAAAAATATATGAAAAAATATAATAAAACATAAATGTAAAAATAATATTAAAAAATAGGAAATAAAAATTCATATCTATTCCAAAGAATAGAATTAGAACAATATAAAGTATTGAATTCACTAGTGAGATAGTGAACAGAAAAAAAAGCCAATCTTTAATAAGGTTTGGCCTCAAGGTGATATTTCTTAAGTATACCGCAAAACCACATATTAGCAGATATGAAAGACTGCTAATGCCCATAGGTAACCCAACAACGACGTCGTTTATCAATCCTGCAATAAAAACAAGGCCATATCCCAGCTCTTCTCCACCTTTTAAGCTCCAGTAAAAAATTAATATAAATGGAAAATTAAAAGAGAAATATTTAAAGTTAAGATAGTTAAAATCAAATTCATTAAGAACTGAGATAAATAAAATAATAATTGGTAAAGAATTAAAAATTTTACGTAAAATTGATATTTTTGAAATTTCAATCATTTTGTTTTACCTCTTCAAAAGAAACAATTTTTACCAAACGTAATTGCGAAAAGTCTGAATGGAATTTAACTTTTATGGTATCAAGACCAGATCCAGCATTTAAAATTGTTTTTCCAATTGGAATTCCAGAACGGAAAATTCCACCTGATCCAGATGTGAAGATTTCAAAGTCGCTGTCTAATTGATAATCCTCTTTTATGTATTGGATTTCTCCAAAATTTGATCCACTTCCTGAAAGTATCGATTGAACACCATTTGGTTCTATAGAGACAGGAATTTTGCTATTTAAATCAGATAATAATAAAACTCTTGAAGTTGAGTAATTTACTTCTACAACTTTTCCCACAAGAAATTTTCCATCCAAAACTGCCATACCCAATATCACATTATCTTTACTTCCCCTGTTTACTATTACAGATCTTAAAAAAGGACTTTTTTTATCTATAATTACTTTTGCTAACAGTTCAGATGATTGTGTTGATACATCGTTAATCTTTGATTTGAGTGCCTCATTTTCAGATTTTAAGAAATCTGTATTTAACTTTGCCGCCTTAAGGCTTTCATAATCTTTTTTTAAATTTTCATAATTTGAATATAAACTAAAATGATCGTGTATTGTATGATAACTGCTAATGACAAAGTTTTCTGGAACAGATACAATAAATGTAGTTCTGTAAACAATTTCTTTTATAGATAATTTTAAAAAGTTTACTCCTTTAAAATTATATTTACCAAGTACTATTATAAAAATTGAAAAAAATATAAGAGCTATTAATGAGAATCTCTGTTGGTTACCTCTTTTAAGAAATGCAGATCTGATTGCAATAATGAAATCATCTCTGTTTGTTTGCATCGTTTATTAATATTCAGATAATACAGTAGAGAATATTTCCTCTTGTTCTAATGCCTTCCCGGTTCCGATTGCAACACAAGCTAAAGGATCATCTGCGATATGAACTGGAAGACCAGTTTCTTTTGATAATCTTTTATCAATGTTCTTTAATAATGCACCGCCTCCAGTTAAAGTTAAACCCATATCAACCAGGTCTGCTGATAATTCAGGTGGTGTATTTTCTAAAGCATCTTTAATTCCATTAATCATTTCTCTTAAAATAGGATTTAAAGCCTCAACAGAATCCTCTTCGGTAATACCCACTTCCTTAGGTGTTCCTGATCTTAAATCTCTACCTTTAACTGCATAAGTGTTATTATTTGTTGCGATTGCAGTTCCAATTTCTTTTTTTATTTTTTCTGCAGTACTATCACCGATCATTAAATTATATTCTTTCCTCATATAATTTGCGAATGCGTTGTCCATTGCATCTCCAGCAACTCTTAAAGAATTAGAATAAACAACTCCACCAAGAGACATAACTGCGATTTCTGTTGTACCACCACCTATATCAATTACCATTGATCCTGTTGCTTCTGATATTGGTAGACCTGCACCGATAGCAGCTGCTATTGGCTCCTCAATTAACTGAACACGTCTTGCACCTGCTGCAAGGGCGCTGTCCTGAATTGCTTTTCTCTCCACTGGTGTTGAACCGGTCGGAACACAAATTAAAATTCTTGGATTTGCAAAAGAGCTTCTTTTATGAACTTTTTTAATAAAATGTTTGATCATTTCTTCTGTAACGATGAAATCAGCGATAACACCATCTCTTAAAGGTCTTATTGCTTGAATATTTCCTGGAGTTCTACCTAACATCGTTTTTGCCTCATCACCTACAGCAAGAACTGATTTTTTACCTTTGTTATCTACAACAGCTACAACCGATGGTTCATTTAAAACAACTCCTTGTCCTTTTAAAACTACAAGAGTGTTAGCTGTTCCTAAATCGATTGCCATATCCTGGCTCCATATTTGTGTTATCTTACCTAATATCGACATTTAAATTCCTTTTACTTTTTGGTGTTTAATACTTTCGTTCATAGCTTTTTTCTCTCGCTTTATTAACATTTTATTCAATGCATTCAAGTAAGCATTTGCTGAGGCAACTAATGTATCAGTATCCGCAGATTGTCCAACAGTAGATCTGTCATTTTCCTCAATCTTGACACTTACTGTTGCCTGAGCATCAGTCCCCTCTGTTACAGCATGGACTTGATACAATAAAAGTTTCATGTCATGAGGATATAGCACTTTAATACACTTAAATGTTGCATCAACAGGGCCATCTCCTGTCTGAGACGTTTTTTTAATTTCGCCAAAGACATCCAGTGTCATCTCAGCTTTTTGAGGTTCTCCTGTTCCTGCAAAAACTTTCAAAGACTTAAGGTTGATCGCATTTATTTTATTGTCAATTATTAAGCTATCATCTACTAAAGCAATAATATCTTCGTCATAAACATGCTTTTTCTTATCAGCTAAAACTTTAAATTTTCCAAATGCTGCTTGTACAACATCATCTGTTAAGTCTGAATATCCTAAATCACTTAACTTATCTTTAAATGCATGCCTACCAGAATGCTTACCCATTACTAAAGATGTTTTTTTAACACCAACACTTTCTGGTGTCATAATTTCATATGTTTCTCTATTTTTTAACATTCCATCTTGATGAATTCCTGATTCATGTGCAAAAGCATTTTTACCAACTATCGCTTTATTAAATTGAACTGGAAATCCAGTTGCGTTTGAAACTATCTTTGATGCTTTGCTTATAAGTTCTGTTTTAATTCCTGTTTCATAAGGCATTAAATCATTTCTTGTTTTGATAGCCATTACAATTTCTTCCAAAGCAGCGTTACCTGCTCTCTCTCCAATTCCATTTATAGTGCATTCAATTTGTCTAACACCTGCTGACAAACCTGCTAAAGCATTGGCAACAGCTAAACCTAAATCGTTGTGACAATGTGCTGATATGATTGCCTTATCAATGTTTGGCACATTATTTTTTATGTGTGTTATTGTCCGAGCGAATTCTTCAGGAATTGAATAACCAACGGTATCAGGTATATTAATTGTTGTTGCACCACATTTAATTGCTAACTCAATTGTTTTGCACATAAAATCTAAATCTGTTCTTGTTCCATCTTCACAAGACCACTCTACATCATTAGTAAACTTTCTTGCGTAAGTTACACTTTCTTTAATTGCATCTAAAACTTGGTCGTTAGTCATATCAAGTTTATGCTTCATGTGAACTGGACTAGTGGAGATAAAAGTATGAATTCTAAATCTTTTTGCAAACTTAAGTGACTCATGACAAGCATCTATATCTTTTTTTAATGCTCTTGATAAACCGCAAGGTATAGAATTCTTAACACTTTTGCTTATTTCCGAAACTGCTTCAAAATCACCAGGAGATGAAATTGGAAATCCTGCCTCAATTATATCAATTCCCATCTCGTCAAACACTCGAGAGATTTGAATTTTTTCCTCAACACTCATTGAGGCGCCAGGTGACTGCTCACCGTCTCTCATTGTTGTATCGAAGATATAAACTTTTTCTTTGTCGCTCATAAAATAGCAATTTTAATTATTGAGATAATACATTCTCTAGCATAGATTGCAAATTAAAGAGTTCTCAATTTTAAAAAATAATGATTTTTTTTTAATTCTTATCGCTATCTACTAGTTTCTTTTTTGAAATCCAAGGCATCATAGCTCTCAATTTAGCTCCTACTTTTTCAACCGGATGTTCTGCAAGTTTTTCTCTTGTTTTTAGAAAATTTTTCTGACCATTTTTGCATTCATCCATCCACTGCTTAGTAAATTTTCCCGACTGAATATCTTGAAGAACTTCTTTCATTCTTTTTTTTGTTTCTTCTTTATTTATAATTCTAGGACCCGACATGTATTCTCCATACTCGGCAGTATTAGAAATAGAATAATTCATGTTGGCAATTCCACCTTCGTAAATTAAATCAACAATTAATTTTACTTCATGAACAGTTTCAAAATATGCCATTTCTGGTTCATAGCCAGCTTCAACCAAAGTTTCATAACCATTTTTTATTAGTTCAACTAATCCACCACATAAAACAGTTTGTTCTCCAAATAAATCTGTTTCCACTTCATCTTTAAATGTAGTTTCAATAATACCGGATCGACCACCACCAATTGCAGACGCATATGACATTGCTAAATCTCTAGCTTTGCCAGATCCATTTTGGTGAACTGCAAAGAGACATGGAACTCCACCTCCTTTTTCGAATTCACTTCTTACTAAATGTCCTGGGCCTTTTGGTGCAACCATAAAAACATCTAAATCTTTTCTAGCTTTAATCAAATCATAATGAACATTTAATCCATGTGCAAAAGCAATCGAAGTTCCCTCTTTTACCCTTTGTTCAATATGATTTTTATAAATTGATGCCTGTAATTCATCTGGTGTTAAAACCATAATCACATCTGCCCACTCAGCAGCATCAGATAAATTCATAACTTTTAAACCTTTTGACTCAGCTTTTAATTTGCTGGCAGATCCATCTCTTAAAGCTACAACGACTTCCTTTACACCACTATCTTTTAAATTTAGAGCATGAGCATGCCCTTGACTACCGTACCCAAAAATAGCTATTTTTTTATTCTTTATTAAATTTGGATCAGTGTCTTTCTCATAAAACATTTTCATAATATTCTCCTTAAATTATTTAAAAATTTCGGCTCCTCTAGTCATTGCAACAGCACCGGTTCTTGAAACACTCACTAAACCAGTTTTTTTAAGATCATTCATTATAGTATCTATCTCTCTTCTTAAAGCAGTTATTTGAATAACTACTGATTTATTTGTTTTATCTAATACAACAGGATTAAATTTTTTGCAAAACTTAATAGCTTTCTTTCTTTTTATGTTGTTTCCAACAATCTTAAGCAAAGCCATTTCTTTAAAAATGATTTTTTTATCACCTCTCATAAAATCAGCAACTTTATGAACAGGTACTAATTTTCCTAATTGTAGTTTAATCTGTTCTATTACCTGTGGTGTACCTGTTGTAACTATCGTAATTCTTGAAATATTTAATTTTGGATCTACTTCAGCAACTGCTAAAGACTCGATATTGTACCCTCTTCCAGAAAATAAACCTACAACTCTTGCTAAAACACCTGCCTCATTATCGACCCAAACAACAATAACATGTGTATCATTTTTTTGTTTTTTTCCAGGGATGCTGTAAGCTGATTTAGGTTTCGACATTAAACTAACGTTTTTCCTTTTCCAGTAATCTTATTTTCTTCTTGATCATTTGGACCTAACAACATTTGGTTATGTGGTTTACCAGATGGTATCATTGGAAAACAATTTTCTTCTTTGTCAACTAGACAATCAAAAATAACGGGTTTGTTTACGTTTATCATTTCTTTAATTTTTTCATCAAGTTCATCAGGAGTTTTAGCCCTTATACCGACACATCCATAAGCTTCGGCTAGTTTTACAAAATCTGGAAGCGCTGCAGTGTAACTTTCTGAATAATTTTTTTCGTGAAGAAGTTCCTGCCATTGCCTTACCATTCCCATATACTCGTTGTTTAAAATAAAAATTTTAATAGGTAAATTATATTGAACTGCTGTAGACATTTCTTGTATTGTCATTAACACAGAGGCCTCTCCTGCTATATCAACCACTAATTTATCAGGATGTGCAATTTGAACGCCAACTGCTGCGGGCAAACCGTATCCCATTGTTCCCAAACCCCCAGACGTCATCCACCTGTTTGGTTTATTAAATTTATAATGTTGCGCTGCCCACATTTGATGTTGGCCTACTTCTGTAGTTATATAAGTATCTTTATCTTTTGTAAGTTCATACAATCTTTGAATAGCATGTTGTGGTTTTATAGTTTTATCACTGTTAATAAAATTAAGAGAGTTGACCGATCTCCATTCAGAAATTTTCTCCCACCATTTTGAGGTTTTTTCTTTATTAGAACTTGCAAAATTTGGATTCTTTTTCTTTAGGGTCTTTATTACCGAAAGCATCACCTCAGAAACATCACCGACAATTGGTAAATCAACCTTTACATTTTTATTGATAGATGATGGATCAATATCTATATGAACTTTTTTAGATTTTGGTGAAAACTCATCTATCTTTCCAGTTATTCTATCATCAAACCTTGCACCAATGTTAATCATCAAATCACAATCATGCATTGCATTGTTTGCTTCATAAGTTCCATGCATACCAAGCATTCCTAAAAATTGATTATCATCACCAGGATATGATCCTAATCCCTGTAAAGTAGAAGTTATTGGAAAACCTGTAAGTGATACTAATTCTCTTAATAACTCGCTAGCTTTTGGTCCAGAATTAATTACACCTCCGCCAGTATATAGTATTGGTCTAGATGAATTAATCATTAACTTTACAAGTTGATCAATTTCACTTTGATTAAATTTATTATGAATTTTGCCATTTAATTTTTTTGTTTTGATTGAATTAACGTATTTCGTTTTTTGAAACTGAATATCTTTTGGTATATCAACTAAAACAGGTCCTGGTCTTCCAGTTGTTGCAACTTCAAAAGCTTTATGTATAATTTTAGATAAATCTTTTACATCCTTTACAAGCCAATTATGTTTTGTACATGGTCTTGTTATTCCTGTTGTATCGCATTCCTGAAATGCATCTGTTCCAATTAAATGTGTTGGAACTTGTCCAGATATACAAACTAACGGTATAGAGTCCATGTATGCATCTGTCAAAGCGGTGACAGCATTTGTTGCTCCTGGACCAGAGGTAACCAAAACTACACCAGGCTTACCCGAGGATCTTGCGTATCCTTCTGCTGCATGTCCTGCACCTTGTTCATGTCTTACTAAAATATGTTTTATGCTCTCGTGATTTTTTAATTCATCATAAATCGGAAGAACAGCACCGCCAGGATAGCCAAATATATATTCAACATCTTGATCCTCAAGACATTTAAAAACAATTTCTGCACCTGAATATAATTTAGACATTTGACCAATCTAGCTGAAGTTGAGCTAATTGGTCAAGTTTTAGCAGAAATTATTTTAAAATTTTTTTGAATGGATTTTTTGATTTTGGATCAATTTTGTGCCAATTAATCATATGACCTCGAGACCAAGTGCTCTGTCTTTTGGCGTATTGTCTAGTTTTTATTAATATCTGTTCCTTAATATCGTTCAATTCAGCTTTTTTACTTAAATAAGAGTTAATCTCTTTAATACCAATCACATGATTAACGCTATTCAGTTTATTAATTTTAATGAGATTGAATTTCTTAACTTCTTTTATGGCTCCTAAATCAAACATCTTATCAATTCTTTTTTTGATATTCTTTATTAATTTCTCTCTTGGATAATCCACATAAGTCATCACAAACTCATTCTTGTCGAAAAAGGTCTTTGTTTCTTTAAACCATTTGTATAATGATTTTTTTGTAAGCTTTTTAACTTCGTATGCTCGAATTGATCTATTAACATCATTTGAATTAATAAATTTTTTAGAGACAGGATCTAATTTGACTAATTTTTTATAAAATTGCTTTTGGCCTATTTTGTTGTGAAGCTTGAGTATCTTGTTTTTTTCTGAAGATTTGAACTTTGGAATGCTTACTAGCCCATCCACTAAAGCTTTAAAATAAAGGCCAGTTCCGCCAACAATAATTGGAGTTTTATTCTTTTTTCTAATTTGATTAATTATTTTGATACACTTTTTAAGCCATTGGCCAGTCGAAAATCTTTTCCGCACATCAATGATGCCAAATAAATGGTGTTTAATAGTTTTTTGATCTTTTTCTGAAGGTCTTGCTGTAAGAATTTTAAGTTGTTTGTATACTTGCATGCTATCGGCGTTAATAATTTCTCCGTTAATTTTTTTTGCTAAATTAATTGCTATTTTTGATTTTCCAGAAGCTGTGGGACCAGCAATAAGAATGATTTTGGACTTGTAGTCCATGTTATTTTAATTTGACACCTATATATCTTTTTTGATTTTGATCATTAATTACAGCTATTAAAATTGTTTTACTTGATGTTTTTAGAGCTGCATTTACTAAACTATTCAGTTCTGTTGCGCTCTTAATATTTCTTTTTTGAGCTTCTACTATTAAATCACCAACTTTAAGATAGTTAATAGGACTTTCTGTATCTATCTTTGTGATCACCACTCCAGTTGTGTTTGGTGGAATTTTTTTCTCTACTAAGTCATCTCTTGTTATTTTTCTTACTTCAATTTTTAAACCGTCTATGAAAGTCGTTTTAGGTTTTGTTGGTTTTTCTGCCTTAAAGTCCTCAGATGTTTCCAATCTTCCTAACGTAATTTTTTTTGTAATTTCTTTTTTGTTTCTCCAAATTTTTACATTTACAACTTTTCCAACTTTCGTTTGTGCAACAATTAATGGAAGTTCTTGCATTTCATTTATCTTTTTACCATCAAACTCTAAAATTATATCGCCATCTTTTATACCAGCCTTATCTGATGGACTACCCGGTGCAACACTTGCAACTAATGCACCTCGTGCTTTTTTCAATTTTTCTACGTCTGCTATTTCTTTTGTAACTGTTTGAATTCTTACTCCTAGCCAACCTCTTTTAGTTTCACCAAATTCTAAAAGCTGATCTATTACTAATTTTGCACTGTTTGATGGTATAGCAAATCCAATACCAATAGATCCTGATTGACCTAATATAGCAGTATTAATTCCTACCACTTCTCCTTTCATATTAAATAAAGGACCTCCGGAATTTCCAGAATTTATCGATGCATCTGTCTGTATAAAATCTTCATAGCGTGCCATACCTATATTTCTATTTCTAGCTGAGACTATTCCTGCTGTCACTGTTCCACCTAATCCAAATGGATTTCCAATTGCAATGACCCAATCTCCAATTCTTGCAGTATCTGAATTTCCAAATTTTACTGTTTCAAATTTATCATCAGTAATAATTTGTAAAACTGCAACATCAGACAAAGGATCAGTTCCTAAAATTTTTGCTTTATATTCTTTATTCTCATTTGTTCTAATAAATATATCTTCTGCACCTTGAATTACGTGGTTGTTAGTAATAACAATTCCTTTTTTATCAATTATAAAGCCTGAGCCTAGTGCGCTTGATTTTCTTTTTTGAGGTGTTCCAAACTCTTTAAACATGTCTTCAAAAGGCGATCCTGGTGGGAATTCAAACGGGAAAGGATTTACGTTTTTAACAACAGTTGTAGATGTTGAGATATTTACAACGGCTGGCATTAACTTTTCAGTTAAATCAGCGAATGAAGCGGGTCTTTCTTGTGAAATTGCTGAGTGACTGAATAATATAAAAATTATAATTGAAAATATTGATCTGAGAGCCATCATTATCGTTATCCTTTTACAAACCAGATTATAAAAAAACCAATTAAAGCGAATATAATTCCACCTGATCTTAATTGTTTATCATTAATCATTTTTAATTTTTCTAACATACTTTTCATTTTTGAAGGAAATAAGGCATAAAGAATTCCCTCTATAAAGAGAAATAAACCTAAAGCGACAATTAAGTCGTCCATTATGCTATTGTTTAATTTGTGCTTTTACGTTTCCAAAGAATTTGAAAAATTCACTATCAGGTGACATTATAAGTGAAGTTTCACCGCCTATTAATGCTCTCTCATAAGCTTGCATTGCTCTATAAAATGCAAAAAAATCTGCATCTTGTCCGAATGCGTCTGCAAATATTTTATTACGCTCACCATCACCTTCACCTTTCATGATCTCTGATTTTTTTTCTGCTTCAGCAAGAATTACTGTAACTTCTTTGTCAGCTGTAGAAGTAATAGTCACAGCCATCTCTGCTCCTTTTGCTCTAAATTCTTTTGCTTCCCTCTCTCTTTCAGTTTGCATTCTTCTATAAATTGCATCACTGTTTGCCTGAGGTAAGTCTGCTCTTTTAATTCTTACATCAACTATTTTTATACCAAAGTTTTGTGCCTCATTATTAACTCCCTCTTGAATAAGAGCCATTTGTTTATTTCTATCTTCAGATAATAAAGTTTGTAGTTCTTGAGTACCTAAAACACTTCTTATTCTTGAGTTAATAATTGTTGATAGTCTAGATCTTGCTACTCTTTCATTTCCAACAGAGATATAAAATTTAAGTGGATCAACAATTTGGAATCTTGCAAAGGCATCAACTATTAATCTTTTTTGATCTGATGCAATAACTTCCTCTGGTGGAGCATCTAAATTTAAAATCCTTTTATCTAAAAATACGACGTTTTGTATAAACGGTAATTTAAAGTTTAAACCCGGTTTCAGTAAAATTCTTTTAGGATCACCAAATTGAAGTACTATCGCTTGATTTATTTCTTTTACAATAAAAATTGAAAAGAATGCTGTCAAAGCTATAACACCAATTATTGGAAGTATAATTTTTTTCATTTAATTTGTTTTCTTTTTTAATTCTGGAAGTGGCAAGTAAGGAACAACTCCTGATCCTGCATTCTTCTCTATTATTACTTTATCTATATCCGCTAAAACTTTTTCCATCGTTTCAAGATACATACGTTCTTGTGTAACTTGTTTTGCATTTTTGTACTCATTAAAAATTGCGGTAAATCTGCTTGCTTCACCCTCTGCTTTTGCAACAACCTCTTTTTTATATGCTTCAGCAGCTTGTAAGATTTTTTCAGCTTCACCCCGTGCTCTTGGGATTACATCATTGGCGTAAGCCTCAGCTTCGTTTTTAGATCTTTCCATGTCAGCTCTTGCAGCCTGTACATCTCTAAACGCATCGATTACTTGGTCTGGTGGGTCTGCCTTTTGTGTTTGAACTTGAGTTATTTGTATTCCGCTCTGATACTCATCTAAAATTTGTTGAATAATTTCACTTGCATCAATCTCTATTTGTGATCTCCCTTCAGTCAAAATTGGCTGAATGTCACTTCTAGCAATTACTTCTCTCATTGCTGTTTCTGCTGCAGCTTTAACTGTTCCTTCAGGATCTTGAATTTTAAATAAAAAGTTTCCAGCATCTTTTATTACCCAAAAAACAGAAAAGTCTATGTTCACAATGTTTTCGTCTCCAGTAAGCATTAAGCTTTCCTCTGGCACATCGGCTACTCCACTAGAGGTGAAACCGCTATCTCTTTCCGATCTAAAACCAATGTCAATTCTATTAACTTTTGTTACTTTTGGAGTTAAAACGCTCTCAACTGGAAAAGGAATGTGATAATTTAAGCCAGGTTGTGTTGTTGAAACAAATTTACCAAATCTTAAAACTACACCTTGTTCATCTGGTAAAACTCTGTAAAGACCACTTAGTGCCCATACAATAACTAAAATTGTAAGACCAAAAATAATTGGTTTCCCTCCACCTGAAGCTCCGCCGGGAAGAAATTTATTTATTTTATCTTGAAGATTTTTTATTAATTCATCTATGTTCGGGGGAGTTGGACCTCTTCTACCAGATCCATTTCCTGAACCTCCTCCAGGGGGTGATCCCCATGGACTTCCGCCTCTACCTCTAAAATCATCGACCATGACAATGTATATAGTGTCTTTAATGTGAAAAACAAGTTAAGTATGTTAAAACATTAGTAGAAATAGTGGACTTAATGAAGCAATGATTGAAAAGCCAAGAGCAAAAACCTTTACAAAAAACCCAATAATTGGGACCAAATTCACAATAGCGGTGTCGAGCGCGAAAGGTGGTGTTGGTAAATCTACTTTTGCATCGAATCTTGCTTTAGCTTTAAAAAAACAAGGATGTAAAGTTGGTTTACTGGATGCTGATATTTATGGTCCTTCTTTGCCAAAATTATTTGATATTGGAGATAAACCAGAGAGCGATGGTCAAAAATTAATTCCAATTTTAAAATACGATATCCAATGTATGTCAATTGGATTTCTTACTGATGAACAAACCCCTATGATTTGGAGAGGACCAATGGTTACCAGCGCAATTAAAACATTTACTCAAAAAGTTGCATGGAAAGATTTAGATTTTATAATTGTAGATATGCCGCCAGGAACTGGCGATACACAACTAACTTTTACTCAAGAAGTAAAAATGGATGGAGTGATAATAATTTCAACGCCCCAAGAGATAGCCTTACAAGATGTAAAGAGAGGTATAAAAATGTTTGATAAGCTTGGAACAAAAATAATTGGTTTAATTGACAATATGAGTTTTTTTAAGGGAGATGACGGAAAAAAATACCACATATTTGGAGAGGGTGGAGTTAAAAAAACTGCGGAAGAATTTAAAAAAGATTTTTTATGTGAGATACCTCTTGATCCTGAAGTTGGTAAACAAGGTGACAAAGGAATTCCTATCGTTGAGAGTAATCCAGAAAATGAAGTTTCTAAAATTTATTTGGAATTAGCTTCGAAAATTAAATCAATTTATCTTTTAAATTAAAAGCCTCCATAAGTTCATTCCACTCTCTTTTAGATAACCCTGAACTTTCAATATCGATCTTGTCCCCTTTAATTAATTTTTGTATTAAATGTTTACCTTTTGATGAAACTTCAGTTCCCCCAACTCTATAATCTAAAAAGGCATCGTAGGTAATTGGTACCCAGCTTTTCAAAGTATCAAGCATTGCATCAGCATAAGCTCTTATTTCATATTGTGCATGACTATCTGCTCTCAATCTTAAAAAATTCATTAAATTTAAAAGATCAGTTTTCCAATACCATTGAGTATAAGTA
>CACPLG010000006.1 GCA_902634775.1 uncultured Pelagibacteraceae bacterium | reverse complement strand
ACTATGAGTGAAAAAGATAAAATAAAAACTTTACTGATAAAAAAACCCTTAAAACTAGATTGTGGTCAGACAATCAGTGATTTTCCATTGGCTTACGAAACATATGGAAAATTAAATGATAAAAAAAATAATGCTATATTGGTTTTTCATGCATTAACAGGAGACCAGTTTGCTTCAGGGGCAAATCCAATTACGAAAAAAGACGGCTGGTGGAATTATGCCCTTGGACCTGGTAAAGCTATTGATACCAATAAATACTTTGTGATCGCAGCTAACGTAATAGGTGGTTGTATGGGTTCATTTGGACCAAGTAATACTAATCCGAAAACAAAAAAACCTTTCGGAACTAATTTTCCTGTAATCACAATAAACGATATGGTTAATGCTCAATATAACATCTTAGAATATTTTAAAATTGAAAAATTATTCTGCGTTATTGGAGGATCTATGGGTGGAATGCAAGTCCTTCAGTTTGTATCTAACTTCCCAGATAAGGCTCATACTGCAATACCAATTGCCTGCACTGCAAGTCATTCAGCTCAAAATATTGCTCTTAATGAACTTGGTAGACAGTCCATAATGGCAGATAGTAATTGGCAGGATGGGTTTTATGAAGAACAAAATAAACAGCCAGATAAAGGTCTTGCAGTTGCAAGAATGGCAGCGCACATAACTTATTTGTCCAAAGCAGGTCTTCAAGAAAAGTTTGGTAGAAAACTGCAAGAAAGAGACGATTTAAAATTCAGCTTTGATGCTGATTTTCAAATAGAAAGTTATCTAAGATATCAAGGTTCAGTTTTTGTGGATAGGTTTGATGCAAATAGCTATTTATATATCACAAGAGCTATGGATTATTTTGACTTAACAAAAAAGTTTGGGGGTAATCTATCCAAAGCTTTTGAAAAAAGTAATACAAAATTTTTTATTATATCTTTTACATCAGACTGGCTCTATCCAACATCTGAAAACAGAGAAATAGTGATAGCACTTAATGCTATTGGTAAAGACGTTGGATTTGTTGAAATTACATCTGATAAAGGACACGACTCTTTTTTACTTGATGTTCCAGACTTCCTCAACACAGTAAGGAATTTTTTAAACAAATCTTATGAAAAAATTTAATGAAAAAAGAATTTTATAATATCGCAAACTTAGTGACAAAAAACGCCAAGATTTTAGATGTAGGGTGTGGGAATGGCGAATTAATGAAATATATTAATGAAAACATCAGTAAAGATATTAGGGGAATTGAATTATCAAAATCTAATGTTCAAAAGTGCGTTGAAAAAGGTTTAACTGTTATTGAAGGTGATGCAGAAAAAGATTTAAGGCAATTTCCAGATAACTCTTTTGATTTTGTAATTCTAAGTCAAACTTTACAAGCTTTCTTAGATCCAGAAAATGTATTGAACGAATTACTAAGGATTGGTAAAAAGGCAATTGTATCAATTCCAAATTTTGGGCACTGGAAAGTAAGACTTCATTTACTTTTAAAGGGCACAATGCCTGTTACAGAAAATTTACCTAACGAATGGTATAATACCCCAAACTTGCATATGTGCACAATTAAGGATTTTGAAAATTATTGCAAGCAAAGAAATATTAAGATTAATTTAAAAAATTTAAAGTTTCAGAATTTGTTTTCTGAATTAGGAATCTTTATACTAGAGAAATAAAATGAAAATTGAAATAATAAAATGTCTTACTGACAATTTTTCATATTTGCTAATCAATGAAAAAAGCCTGGATACTTGCGTGGTAGATCCTGGTGAGGCAAAACCAGTAATAGAGTATATCAAAAAAAATAATTTAAATTTAAAATACATTCTAAATACTCATCACCATGACGATCATATTGGTGGTAACCATATCCTTAAAAAAGAGTTTAACGCAAAAATTCTAGCCTTTGAGGATGATAAAGATAGAATTCCTATGATTGATATTCCCTTAAAAGATAATCAGGTTTGGAAGGATGGTGTATTTGAATTTAAGGTAATTCATGTGCCTGGCCATACTTCTGGACATATATGTTTTCATTTTTTTAACGAAAAAACAGTTTTTACTGGAGATACATTGTTTTCTTTGGGGTGTGGAAGAATTTTTGAGGGCAGCTATGAAGATATGTTTAATTCATTATCGAGGTTAAAAGTTTTACCACCTGAGACAAACATATACTTTGGACATGAATATACATTAAATAATGCAATTTTTTGTCAAAGATTTGATCAAAACAATTCTGAACTTAATAAAAAGATTCTAAATATTAAAAAAAAATTGGATAGTGGTTTTCCTTCTGTGCCATCTACAATAAAAGATGAATTGAATTGTAACATTTTTTTAAGAGCAAAAAATCAGGAAGAATTTTCAAAATTAAGGGATTTAAAGGATAATTTTTAATCGATATAACTTGACTATAAATACCTTAGAACTATATTGCAGCATAATTTAAAAATTACTTTTATGTCATTTGCAGTCATACAAACAGGTGGAAAACAGTATAAAGTCAAAGCTGGAGAAATTTTAAAAATTGAAAAATTTCCAGAAGGTAAGCCAAATAGTAAAATAGAGTTCAAAGAAATTTTAGCTTACGGAGATGACAAAAATATTGTGTTAGGTAACCCTGTTGTTTCTGGTGCAAAAGTTGAGGCTGAATTATTAAAAAATTCAAAAAATAGAACTGTTTTAATATTTAAAAAACGTAGACGTAAAAATTCAAGAAGAAAAAACGGTCACAGACAACAATTTTCATTAATTAGAGTAAATAAAATTATGTCAAAAGATGGAAAGGTCTTGTCTGAGGCAGAGAAAATTACTAAAGTAAGCAAAAAAAAAGAAGAAGAAAAAACAACAACTAAAGTTAAATAATGGCAACAAAAAAAGCAGGTGGATCGTCAAGGAACGGAAGAGATAGTGCAGGAAGACGTCTTGGAGTAAAAAAATATGGGGGTCAGTTTGTGGTGCCTGGAAATATTATTGTTAGACAAAGGGGAACAAAAATTTTCCCTGGACAAAATGTTGGTATGGGGAAAGATCATTCAATCTTTTCGGTGATAAAAGGGAAAGTTATTTTCAAAAAATCAAAGTCTGATAGGACTTACGTTTCAGTTAAACCCAATTAATATCCAAACAACTTACCCTGTTGTTTTATGAAATTTTTAGATCAAGTAAAGATATATATTAAAGCTGGCGACGGTGGATCTGGATCTCCAAGTTTTAGAAGAGAAAAATTTGTAGAATTTGGTGGCCCTGATGGAGGCGATGGTGGAAAAGGTGGATCAGTAGTACTTGTCTCTGAGAGAAACTTAAATACTTTGATAGATTATAGATATCAACAACATTTCAAAGCTGAAAGAGGTGGTGATGGAAAAGGAAAAAATCAAACTGGAAAAGGTGGAGACAATTTATATTTAAAAGTTCCGATTGGAACGCAAGTTTTCGAAGAGGATAATAAAACTTTAATTTTCGACTTTAAAAAAGAGAAGGAAGAATATACTGCCGCAATAGGTGGAAAAGGCGGTTTTGGAAATACGAGATTTAAATCTTCAACAAACAGAGCGCCACGTAAATTTACCAAAGGACTTAAAGGTGAAGATTTTTGGATATGGTTGCAATTAAAAACTATTGCAGACATAGGAATTATAGGATTACCTAATGCAGGTAAATCAAGTCTACTTGCGTCAATAACAAGCGCAAACCCAAAAATTGCAAATTATAAATTTACAACCCTAAACCCTAATTTGGGTGTTGCGGTATATGATGATAAAGAAATTACTTTAGCAGACATTCCTGGACTTATAGAAGGTGCTCACAAAGGGGTGGGTTTAGGAACAAAATTTTTAAAACATATTGAAAGGTGTAAAACCTTGCTTCATTTAATTGATGTAACAGAAAAGGATTTAATCAGATCATATAAACAAATTAGAGCTGAGTTAGGCAAATATAGTAAATCTCTTTTAAAAAAAAACGAGATAATTGTGCTTAATAAAATTGATCTTATTGATAAAAAAAATTTAGATTCAAAAAAGAAAATTTTAAGCGGCAAAATCAAGAAAAAAATTTATGATTTATCTACATTAGATAAATCAAAAATTTCAAAGATTAAATCGAAACTATTAGAATATGTATTTTGATAAATTAAACACAATAGTAATTAAAATTGGATCATCACTAATAATTGATGAGAAAAAAAAGATTAGAGGTAAATGGCTAGATAGTTTTGTAAAGGATATCCACGGTTTCAAAAAAGCAGGTAAAAGAATTATAATTGTAAGTTCAGGAGCGATAGCTTTAGGATGTAAAAAACTTAATCTTGATAAAAAAAATCTTAAAATTGATAAGAGCCAAGCCGTCGCATCAATAGGTCAAATAGAATTAATGAATCTATTGAAAAAAAACTTCTCTAAAAAGAAAATGGACATATCTCAAATATTAATTACTCTTGAGGACACTGAAGTAAGAAGAAGAGCCATAAATGCAAGAAGAACATTAGACAATCTTTTTGATATTGGTTTTATACCGGTGGTAAACGAAAATGATAGTATTGCTACATCAGAAATAAAATATGGTGATAATGACAGACTTGCTTCAAGAGTTGCCCAAATATCTAACGCTGATTGTCTTATTCTACTTTCAGATGTTGGGGGGCTTTATAATAAAAATCCTAAAGTTCATAAAGATGCAAAATTAATTAAAGAGGTGAAAAAAATTGATGAGAATGTATTTAAAATTGCAAATAAAACAATTGGTGAATACGGATCAGGAGGTATGTTAACTAAAATTGAAGCAGCAAAGATATGTGGTTTAGCGGGATGTAAAATGGTGATCTCAAGTGGTTTAATATTAAACCCATTAAAACATATTAATTTATCCAAAGAGTGCACATGGTTTTTGCCAAAAATTTCAAAATTAGATGCAAGAAAGAAGTGGATAGCAAGCTCTGTCTCACCAAAAGGTGAGTTGATGATAGACAATGGAGCTATTATAGCTCTTAAAAAAGGAAAAAGTCTTCTCGCAGCTGGAATTAAAAATGTAAAAGGTAACTTTGATAAAGGGGATCATATAAAAATTGTAGATGAGAAAAATTTTGAATTAGGAAGAGGTTTAAGCTCTTTCTCATCTGAAGAGATAAGTAAGATTAAAGGGCAACATTCTGACAAGATTAATAAAATATTAGGGTATAAAACTAAGTCTGAAGTGGTTCATAAAGATGATATGGTGGGATTTAGTAAATGAAAAATTATTTAAATAGAATTGGAATAAACGCAGTCAAGGCAGGATTAAAAATTATTAATAAAGAAAGAAAAAATAAAATTTTAAAAGATTATGTGAGCCTATTAACTAAATATAATGACAAAATTTTAAAAGAAAATTTAAAGGACCTGAAGATGGCTAGACAAAAAAAACTTGATATTAACTTAATAAATAGATTAGAGCTTAATGATAAAAAGATTGAAGGTATCAGAAAATCTGTATTAGAAATAATTAAACTTAAAGACCCAGTTAATAGAGTGGTTTCTAAATGGAGTCGACCTAACAAATTAAAGGTTAAAAAAGTTACTATTCCTATTGGGGTAATTGGAGTTATTTATGAAAGTAGACCAAACGTAACTTCAGACGTCTCTTCTTTATGTTTTAAATCTGGAAATAGTGTAATATTAAAAGGAGGTTCAGAAGCTTTTAATTCTAATAAAATTATCTCAAACTTATTCAGAAAAGCTCTTAAGAAAAATAAGGTAGATGTAAATTTTGTTCAATTTATTGAAAAAAAAAATAGAAAAGTGGTAGATTTTTTATTGTCTAAAATGGAGTCTCACATCGATGTAATAATTCCAAGAGGCGGCAAAAATCTAGTAAAAAAAGTGAAAAAATACTCAAATATACCCACCATAGGACATCTTGAAGGTTTATGTCATACCTTTGTAGATGAAAACGTAAATCACAAAATGGCAAGCAAAATTATATTAAATGCAAAATTAAGAAACCCTGGAATTTGTGGTGCTACAGAGACATTGCTTGTTCATAGAAAACTATCTAGCGAAAAAATCAATTTAATTATTAATGGTTTATTAAAAAATAATTGTGAAATATATGCTGACGACACTATCAGAAAAATTTCTCCAAAAAAAATTCATAAAGCAACATCAAAAGATTGGTCGACCGAATACTTGTCATTAAAAATTTCTGTAAAAAAAGTCAACAATGTAGAGGATGCAGTCAAACATATTAATAAGTATGGTACTTCACATACTGAGGCAATTATTTCTAATAATAAAAAAAATACAAAATACTTTTTTGAAAATGTGAAGAGTTCAATATTGATTCATAATTCATCGACTCAATTTGCAGATGGAGCTGAGCTTGGCTTTGGTGGCGAAGTAGGTATATCAACTAATAAATTACCACCTAGAGGTCCTGTTGGTTTAAATCAACTTGTATCTTATAAATATGAAGTAATAGGAAATGGCCAAATACGATCTTAAAAAAAAAGTTAGACTAGGTATTCTTGGCGGAACTTTTGATCCTGCTCACAAAGGGCATTTAAAAATTTCTAAAGTTGCTAAAAAATTATTCAAATTAGACAAAATTGTATGGGCTATCACCGAAAAAAACCCTTTTAAAAGTAAAAGTTTTTATAGCCTTAAAAAAAGAGTCCAAATTGCAAAGAGTTTAACAAAAAAAACAAAGTATGTGACTGTGGGTTTTTATGAAAAAAAAATTAAATCTAATAAGACAATTAAGCTTATAAAATTTTTTAAAAAGAATCGCAGTAACGAAATTTTTTTTATAATGGGAGCTGATAATCTCATAAATTTTCATAAATGGAACAATTGGTCTAAAATTGGAAAGTTAGCAAAAATTTTAGTTTTTGATAGAAGCGGGTACAAAAAAAGATCAAAGGAATCAGTGGCTTATAAGAACTTAAAAAAAAGGGGTCTAAAATACATAAGTTTTAATAAGGTAAATATTTCATCTTCTCAAATAAGAAATATTTGATAAAGTAAACAATTAATGGCCGAAAACTTAGACTTAAAAAAAATCATCATCAAAACACTCGATAGTAATAAGGCTTTAGACATAGTATCTATAGATCTTAAAGATAAATCCTCAATAGCTGACTATATGATTGTTGCAAGTGGGACGTCTTCTAGACATATCCAGTCTCTTTCTGAACAAGTTTTGGAAAAGTTTAAAACTAATGGATTAAAAAATTGTAAAATTGAGGGAAAAGATAGTGCTGAGTGGAAACTGGTAGATGGAATAGACATTGTAGTTCATATTTTTAATCCAGAGAAAAGAAAGTTTTATGAATTAGAAAAAATTTGGTCTGAGTTAATTCCAAAAGAGAAAGTTATTGTTTAATGAGAATAATTATTTTTGTAATTATAATTTTTCATACGTTTACACTTGCATTTTCAAATAATGATAACATTTACGATAAAGTAGACTTATTTGGAGAAGTACTTGATAAAGTCAACAAAGAATATGTTGAAGAGATAGATCAAGCTGAAGCAATGGATGCTGCAATCGATGGAGTCTTAAGATCACTTGACCCATATTCTGCATATTTATCACCAGAGGATCTTAAACAAATGGAAACTGAAACAAGCGGTAAATTTGGGGGATTAGGAATCGAAGTCGGTATGGAAGCAGGTGTTGTAAAAGTAATATCTCCAATAGATAATTCTCCAGCTGACAAAGCTGGTGTTAAAGCAGGTGATTACATAGTGAAAATAAATGACAAGCAGGTACAAGGAAAGACATTGACTGAAGCCGTTGATTTAATGAGAGGACCAGTTGGAAGTAGTATCGAAATTACAGTTAGAAGAGTTGGGAAAAAGAAATCATTAATATTCAATATTACAAGAGAAATTATTCAAATCGCATCAGTGAAATCAAAGACTTATGATAAAAAAATTGGTTACTTAAGATTGACGTCATTTAATGAAAATAGTGGTAGTCAAATCAAAACTGAGATTAAAAAATTTAAAAGAGATAAAAAAATTGAAAGCTATATCCTTGACTTACGAAATAATCCTGGAGGATTATTATCGCAAGCAATTAAAATATCAGATTTTTTTCTTGAGGATGGAGAAATTGTATCGACCAAGGGCCGACAAAAAAGTGAAAATAGAAAATGGTTTGCAAGTAGTGGAGATTTAATAAATGGTAAAACTCTTGTAGTTTTAATTAATAATGGGTCTGCATCAGCATCAGAAATAGTTGCGGGAGCATTAAAGGATCACAAAAGAGCAGTTTTGGTTGGTGAAAGTACATATGGTAAAGGTTCTGTTCAATCAATAATTCCTCTTAAAAATGAGGGAGCAATTAGACTAACAATTTCAAAATATTATTTACCCTCAGGAAAATCAATTTCAGAGGTTGGTGTAGCTCCAGATATATCAATTGAAGAAGAAGAGAGTGATTTTCGAATTGATACAGAAACCGATAATCAATTAAATTTTGCTCGTAAACTTTTAGCAGGATAGATGCTCGAAAAGTTTAAAAAGTTGCCACTTAGAAAAGGAGTGGGCATTGTTTTACTTAATCAAAATAACGAAGTCTTTGTAGCAAAAAGAATAGATAATCCAAACAATTATTGGCAAATGCCTCAGGGTGGAATTGATGAAAATGAGGACTATCTTGATGCAGCTACAAGAGAGTTAGAAGAAGAAACAAGTATAACAAAAGTTAAATTAATTAAAGAGTTGGACGGTTTTCAAACTTATCTGCTTCCTCAAAATCTTTTAGGAATTATATGGAAAGGAAAATACAAAGGTCAAATACAAAAGTGGTTTTGTATGAGATTTCTAGGTAGTGATAACGAAATAAATATAAAAACCAAAAAGCCTGAGTTCTTAGAGTGGAAATGGATAAACCTTGAAGATATTACGAAAAATGTGGTTGATTTCAAATTAGACGTTTATAATGAAGTCAAAAAAAAAGTGCTGGATATTTTAAAATAATCTAATTGAATCTATTCAAAACATCAATTTTTTGATTTGCTAAAAATCTTTTTTGGTCGTCTATATTTTCATCTTTTAAAGCTTCATTGGCCTCATTAATCATTGAGCTTAAATCGTCTTTTTTTATTTCTTTTATGTCGATAATTCTGCTGGTAAGAATTGATAAAGAATTTTCACTAAATTCTATAATTCCATCTTCAACATATAATTCTTTTACTTCATTGCTTGTAAAAACCTTGACTATTCCAGGTTTTAAAAATGAAATTATAGATATGTGATCTTTCAAAATACCCATATCACCTTCAAATGCAGGTACCACTACTTCAGATACATTATCTAAAGAAAGGAATAATTTTTCTGGATTAACAATTTCCAAGTTAAACGAATCTGACATTATGCAGCGGCTTCTTTCTCCATTTTTTTAGCTTTCTCAATGGCCTCTTCGATAGTACCAACCATATAAAATGCTGCCTCAGGAAGATGATCATATTCACCTTTACAAATTGCATCAAACCCTTTTATAGTTGAGTCTAGATTCACCAATTTTCCAGGTGATCCAGTGAAAACCTCTGCAACAAAGAATGGTTGAGATAAAAATCTTTGTATTTTTCTAGCTCTGGCTACAATTAATTTGTCCTCTTCGGATAGCTCATCCATTCCGAGAATTGCAATGATATCTTGTAAAGATTTGTAGGTCTGTAGCACTTTTTGTACTTCTCTAGCTACTCTATAATGTTCATCACCAACAATTCTTGGATCTAGTATTCTTGAAGTAGAGTCTAAAGGATCAACTGCAGGATAAATACCTATTTCTGCTATCTGTCTCGATAATACTGTTGTTGCATCTAAGTGAGCGAAAGATGTTGCTGGTGCAGGGTCAGTTAGGTCATCTGCGGGCACATAAATCGCTTGTACTGAAGTAATGGAGCCCTTATTTGTTGTCGTAATTCTCTCTTGTAGGTTACCCATATCGGTAGCAAGAGTTGGTTGATATCCAACAGCTGAAGGTATCCTGCCTAATAGTGCTGAAACTTCCGAGCCAGCTTGCGTAAATCTAAAAATATTATCAACGAAAAATAATACGTCTTGGCCTTCTTGATCTCTAAAATACTCAGCAACAGTCAATCCAGTTAACGCGACCCTTGCTCTTGCGCCTGGGGGCTCGTTCATTTGACCATAGACTAATGCAGCTTTTGAACCTTTGCCCTCTGGCTTAATTACTCCTGAGTCAATCATCTCATGGTAAAGGTCATTTCCTTCTCTAGTTCTTTCCCCTACACCTGCAAAAACCGAAAAGCCACCATGTGCTTTAGCAACGTTATTTATCAATTCCATAATTAAAACAGTCTTTCCAACACCTGCACCACCAAATAATCCAATTTTTCCACCTTTTGCATATGGCGCTAAAAGATCAATTACTTTAATACCTGTAACTAATATTTCAGTCTCTGTAGATTGATCATTAAATTCTGGAGCTGCTCTATGGATTGGCCAATTTTCTTTACTCTTAACATCACCTTTTTCATCAATAGGTTCACCAATGACATTTATAATTCTTCCTAAAGTTTCTGGTCCAACTGGTACTTTAATTGGTGCGCCTGTATCTGTTACTTCATCTCCCCTTTTAAGACCCTCTGTAGAGTCCATAGCAATGGTTCTCACACTAGACTCTCCCAAATGTTGGGCTACTTCTAAAACTAACCTGTTCCCAGCATTTTTACATTCGAGTGCAGTTAAAATCTCGGGTAATTCTCCTTCAAAACTTACATCGACAACTGCTCCAATGATTTGAGTTATTTTTCCTTTTCTCATATTATAAACTTTCTGCTCCTGATATTATTTCAATTAATTCTTTTGTAATAGCTGCTTGTCGACTTCTATTATATTCAATTGTGAGTTTCTCAACCATTTCCCCGGCATTTCTTGTCGCATTATCCATTGCGCTCATTCTAGATCCTTGTTCGCTAGCCGAATTTTCTAACATAGCTTTGAAAATTTGTGTTGAAATATTCTTTGGTAACAAGTTATTTAGTATTTCATCCTCTTCGGGCTCAAACTCGTAATTCATAACGTCATTTTTATCATCTGAATTCTCCGATTTTAATGGGATAATCTGTTGTTCTTGAGGTATTTGGGTAATAACGTTTTTGAATTTGTTAAAGAAGATTGTGCAAACATCAAATTCTCCCTTCTCAAATTTCTCAATTATCATTTTTCCTACTTTATCAGCATCAAAGTAATTTACATTTTTAGATTCTTTGAAAGAAATATTCTCAATTATATGCTCTTTATAAGCTCTTTTAAGTTGGTCAAATCCTTTTGATCCAACAATTACAATCTTAAGCTCCTTACCACTATCTAATATTTTTTTGAAATAAGACTTCGCTTTTTTGGTGATGTTTGAATTAAAACCTCCACATAAACCTCTGTCAGAGGTCATTACCACACAGAGATGCACATTATCTTTACCTGAGCCAGCTAAAAGCTTTGGTACATTTTCCTTATCATTTATATTCTTAGACAAATTTAAGATTATATTATGCATCTTATCAGAATAAGGTCTTCCTTTTTCAGCACTTTCCTGAGCTTTTCTGAGCTTTGCAGCTGCAACCATTTTCATTGCTTTTGTAATTTTTTGTGTAGATTTTACACTTGTTATTCTTTTTTTTAAATCGTCTAAACTAGCCATAATTATTTATCAAAATTTTTCTTTAAATCCAAAATAATACTCGTCAATTTTTTCTCATTTTCTTCTTCAAGTTTTCCTGATGAAATTATTGAATTTATCAAATCTGGTTGTTCAGATTTACATTTCTCAATTATATCTTTCTCAAATTTTGATATATCTTTTTGTTGAATATCGTCTAGGTGACCTTTTACACCACAAAAGACAGAAATGACTTGCTCAGCTACTGTCATTGGAGAATATTGTTTTTGTTTCAATAATTCAGTTAATTTTGCTCCTCTGTTTAAAAGTTTTTGGGTTGACGCATCTAAGTCAGATCCAAACTGTGCAAAAGCTGCCATCTCTCTATATTGAGCAAGTTCAAGTTTCATAGATCCAGAAACTTTTTTCATAGCTTTTGTTTGAGCAGAAGAACCTACCCTTGAAACTGATAAGCCAACATTAATTGCAGGTCTTATTCCTTGATTGAATAGTTCTGTCTCTAAAAATATTTGTCCATCTGTAATTGAGATTACGTTAGTAGGTATGTAAGCTGATACGTCTCCTGCTTGAGTTTCGATGATTGGCAACGCAGTTAATGATCCTCCTCCATGTTCGTCACCTAATTTTGCCGCTCTTTCAAGTAATCGACTATGTAAATAAAAAACGTCTCCTGGATATGCCTCTCTTCCTGGAGGACGTCTTAAAAGAAGTGACATTTGTCTGTAGGCTACCGCTTGTTTTGAAAGATCGTCATAAATAATTAAAGCATGCATTCCATTGTCTCTAAAATATTCACCCATAGCACATCCAGTGTATGGAGCTAAAAATTGTAATGGAGCTGCATCCGAAGCTGTTGCCGCAACAATTGTTGTATATTCCATAGCTCCAGCCTCTTCTAAAGTTTTCTCTATCTGTCTTACAGTTGATCTTTTTTGACCTATAGCAACATAAATACAATAAAGTTTTTGTTTTTCATCACCTGACTCGTTTATCTTTTTTTGATTAATTATCGCATCAATAGCAACAGCAGTTTTTCCTGTTTGACGATCTCCAATAATTAATTCCCTTTGACCTCTACCTATTGGAACCAAACTATCAATTGATTTTAAACCTGTTTGCATTGGTTCGCTGACAGATTTTCTTGGAATAATTCCTGGTGCTTTCACCTCAACTCTACTTCGTTTAATACTTTTGTCTAAAGCTCCTTTACCGTCTATTGGGTTTCCTAATCCATCAACAACTCTTCCAAGTAATTCTTTCCCAACTGGTGTATCAACAATCGCTCCGGTTCTTTTGACTGTATCACCTTCTTTTACTGCTCTATCATCACCAAAAATAACCACCCCAACGTTATCGCTTTCTAAGTTTAACGCCATACCTTTAGAACCATCAGCAAATTCTACCATCTCACCTGCTTGAACATTGTCGAGTCCGTAAATTCTTGCTATTCCATCTCCTACAGATAAAACTTGACCAATTTCCGTTACTTCAGATTTATCTCCAAATTTTTTAATTTGTTCTTTTAATATTTTTGTTACTTCTGATGGGTTAATATCCATTATACTTCCTTCATTGAGTTTTTCATTTTCATTAATTTATTCTTTAAAGAGTTATCGATCATAATACTTCCAATTTTTATTTTTACTCCAGCAAGCAATGATTCATCGACCTTATAACTTAAGTTAATTTTTGAATTAAAGTCTTTTGTCATTTCCTCTTTAATTTTTTCTATCTGAGAGTTATCTAATTTTTTTGAAGATACAAGCTCAGCTCTAACTTCTCCTCTTTGAATTGAACAATAGGTGATAAAATCTTTTAAAATATTTTTTAAAAAAAAAATTCTTCTTTTATGAATAAGAAATTTAATGAACTTAATAAACAAGCTATTCAATTTTACTTTTTCAAAAATTGCACTAAAAATCTCAAGTTGCTTATCTTGTTTGAATGTAGGATCTTTTATAAAAGTTGAGAAATCCTGAGAGTCTTTAATTACGCTGTATAAGGACTTTGCCTGAACCTCAATTTCATCTAACACGCTATTCTCTTTTGCAAGCTCAAACAAAGACTGAGAATAGCTGTTTGTTGCTTTAGTTTGGGAATTAGACAAGTTAGATCCTTTATATTTGCTGATAAGTTTTCAAATTAATTAACATATAGGCAAGTAACGATCAAGTATGAGCTTTAAAAAAAGCCACAAAAATAACAGTTAATTGAAATTTATTGGATCAACATCAACTGAAAGTTTTATTCCTTTTGGTATATTAAATCTTTTAAGAGCCATTTTTAAGTTTTTCTGAGCCGAAATATTCTTTGCAGATCTTAATAAGATCCTATTCCTGTAATTCCCTCTTACTTTATAAATCGGAGCGTTTACTGGTCCGAGAATTTTGACTTTAAGGTGTTTTTTTAAAAATTCTGACAATTCGTATGATGCCTGGTCGGATTTTTTGCTATTTTGAGCACTAACTATTATCGATATAAATCTTTCAAAAGGAGGTAATAAATTCTTTTCTCTCAGAATTAATTCTTTATCCAAAAAAATATAAGGATCAGGATTTACGATTTGTGATATGTAATCTGAGTTCAAATTCATTGTTTGAAAATAAACAGTCGAAGGCTTTCCTTCTCGACCGGCTCTGCCTGATAGTTGGTGGTAAAGCTGTACAGTTTTTTCAGCACTCCTTAAATCGTAACCTCTAGAAGAATAATCAATATCCAAAACAATAATACAGTTCAGATTAGGAAAATGAAAACCTTTTGAAATCAGTTGAGTACCAATTAAAATATTAATCTTATTATCTATTATCTCTTGGATTTTTGAAGACGAGTCCTTTTTATTCATGGTGTCACTTGAGAAAATTAAAGTGTTTTTGTCAGGAAAAATCTTTTTAATTTCCTCAAGTATTTTTTCCACACCTGGACCACTAAAGCTAAAATCACACTTAGTATCTTTTGAAGAGCAATCTCGTTCCATTTCAGTGGAATAACCGCAATAATGACATAAAACTTTATTTCTTATCTTATGATAAACAAGATTAATTGAACAAAAAGGACAGTCAAAAGTTTTTAAACAGTTTTTACATAATACAAATGGCGAGTAACCTCTTCTATTTACAAAAAATAAAACTTGATTATTCCTAGATAAATTATCTTTTACTTTTTCAATCAATTGCTCTGAAATAAATGTTACTTTTTTTTCACTTTTTTTTATTTTTATAATTTCATAATCTGGCAACTTTGCATCTTTAAATCGCTCAGTTAACCTGGATGAATAAAACTTTTTTCCTTTGATATTTTTGTAAGTTTCTATAGATGGAACAGCAGATATCAAGTTGATAGGTATATTTTCAAATGATGCTCTGGATATTGCCATATCTCTAGCATGATAGTTTACACCCTCATCTTGTTTGTAGGATTGGTCGTGTTCTTCATCTATTGTAATAAGACCTAACTTTTTAAAAGGTAAAAATAAAGCCGACCTAGCCCCTATGACAACTTTAATCTTTCCTGATTTCAAACCGCTCCAAATTATCTTTTTATTTTTCTTTGTAACTGATGAATGCCAAATAGCTGGTTTAAAACCAAAAAAAGAAATGAAATTTTTTTCAAATTCTTTGGTGAGGCCAATTTCAGGAAGTAAAATCAAAGATTGATACCCTTCATTTATTTTTTTTTTAATTGCATTAAAATAAACTATTGTTTTTCCTGAACCTGTGGTCCCTTGTAATACATGAACTCTAAAATTTTTATCCCCCTTTTCTATTTCTAATAAACTTTTTTTTTGCTGAATACTAAGACTATAATCTTTGGTTGGGTGTTTTTTATTAAACTGATCATAAGTGTCTGCTTGGTAATCTTCTTCTAAAGAATTATTTACTAGATGAAGCTTTAAAGCCATACCCTTTGGAACGATATTATAATCAGAAAACCAATTTAAAAATTTTATTGTTTTATTTTCTAAAGGATCTTTTGTAAATTTTTTAATTATATTTTTGATTTGAAATTTTTTTTTAGGTCCTTCCTCGAAATCATCCCAAATAATACCTATCATTTTTTTTTTACCAAAAGGTACTTCTACATAGTCGCCAATTTTAAGTTTTTCTTTTGAAGTGTATGTAAATGGGTGATCAAAAATGTTTGGTAATAGTACTGGTACTTTCATTTCATTATGAAAAATTTAAAAGTGTATTGGTAATTTATTTACAACTCTATTTCTGTTGATATACAATAAATGTAAAGTAATATCTAGACCTAAAGACCAAGATCAAGAAAATGCACACTAAAAAGTTTTTTATCATCAACCCAAGTTTTCTTAACTTTCCATCCGGCTTCATTTGCTAAATTTCTGAAAGATTTAATCGTGTATTTGTGAGAATTCTCAGTGTGAATCTCTTCATTTTTTTTAATTGAATATTTCGAGCCATTTATTCTGATATTATTATTTTTTTTTGCTTTTAGTCTCATCTCAATTCTTTTTTTTGATTTATTATAAATTGCTAAATGTTGATAGAAATTTAAGTTTATATTAGTACCTAATTCGGTATTCATTCTTTGTAAAATATTTTTATTAAATTTTGCAGTTACACCTTTTTTGTCATTGTAAGCAGAAATAAGAGTTGGAATATCTTTAATTAAGTCAGCACCAATGATAATTTTTTTGGCTTTAAATTTCGTTTTGAGCATTTTTAAAAATTTTACAGCATCCTTTTTCTCAAAGTTACCTATAGTTGAACCTGGAAAAAAAATAATTATATTTTCAGATGAATTAATTTTAAAAGGTAATTTATCACTTCCTGAAAAATCATATCCTTTTGGAGTAATAGCTACTTTTGGGAATTTCTTTTTAAAACTTTGAGATATTTTTATTATATAATCTTCAGAAATATCTAGGGGTATATATTTTTTTGGCTTATCTAGGCTACTTAAAAAAATTTCTATTTTTTTTATATCTCCAGCACCTGGTTCAATTAAAACTGCACCCTTGCCTATTTTATTAGCAATTTCAATTTTATTATCTTTCAAAATTTTTCTTTCTGTTCGTGCTGGGTAATATTCTTTCAATTTAGTAATTTGTTCAAAAAGTTTTGATCCTTTAAAGTCATAAAACCATTTAGAACTCAGCTTTTTATTTTTCTTGCTTAAACCAAAACTAACTTCTTGTAAAAATGATTTCATTTTATGCTAGGGGTAACTAAAAGACGGTTAATTGGCATTGAAAATCGCCCTTGTCTTTGAGAGTCAGTACTTTGTTTAGATATTGCTAAAAGTTCAGATAAACTTGTGATCATTAATTTTTTGTTCTCCGGCTTTAGGACAAATGCAGCATAGAAAAATCCTGCTGCAATTTCAGCCACTTGAATAGCAGGTCCCTCCATAGATACAACATTTGTTTCGATAGTTACTTTTGCTTCTGGGAAAGCTTTATGTATAAGATTACTTAGGCTTTTTGATCCTCGTATTCTTGGATCACCTAAGTCAATCTCTCCATAATTAGGTATTTCTTTTTGTACATAACTATAAATTAAATCGTGTACCTCCTTATAATTAGGTGCTGAACTCATTGGCCCATCAACTAGCGCTACAAACCGACCTTCTGAAGTTAAAACTCGTCTGATTTCGTTTAACACTGGTAATATCGGGTCCATCAATGTTAAAGCCCAATGACACAAGACAATATCGATAGAATTATTATCTATTGTTGTCAATTTTTGTGCTTTTGACTCAATAAGATTGACGCTGCTGTCTATAAGGCGAGTCTTGGCTAATGCTAGTTCTTCAGGACACATGTCTACACCTTTTAAATTTAAATTTTTATTACGATCAAATAAGATTTTTAATAATGGCCCTGACCCACAGGCAAGATCTAATACTCGTAAACTTTCATTATTAGGTACAAGTTCAGCCAGCCATTCATAACTATTACGTCCAGTTTCATCACGACAAAAACTTGCGCACACTTCAGTAAATCCTGTATGTTCTTGATGTATAGTTCTTAAATGATCAACTAAAGCATTACTATCGGGATGTAGATTTTGAGAAAGACTGTCTGTCCAGGTCGAATTTAGTCCCTTCTGGTTGTTTGTATCTTTCATGATTTATTTTTAACTGGCCAACAAATTGGGTTTAGTGGACTAGCTGCTACATCCCCTGGTTTGACATTGGGCATAAATTTCTGCCAGTCACCAGAGACCATCGTGGGACTATTAACTACTCTTGCTCCATCCCGGTAATAAGTATTGGCAAGAGCTACTCGGCTACGATTAGTACGGTTACGTGAAGCGGTATGAAAATTTAAATTATGATGAAAGCTAACTTCGCCTAGCTCAAAAGGAGTTTCATTTACGCTTACATTATTTTTTGAAAATACATCTGATACCCCTCGGTCGTATCCAGTGCCAGTCTTTTCAAAGGTAACAGCATTGACTAATTTGTGGACATTGAGTGGATAGGCAAAAGAGAGTGGTCCCATTTCAAGTGGAGTTGGTTGTGCAGGCACCCAAGCGGTGACTACGTCATTAGTGTCGAGAGGAAAATGATGATCGTCAAAGTGCCAAGGAGTACGACCACAACCAGCTTGTTTGGCTAGCACATTGTCATGGTAAAGTCTAACAGCTGATACTTCGAGAAGATTTGCTGAAATTTGTCCTAGACGAGGTGATAATACGTAGGCGCGAAGCAATTTATTATCAGGCCAAATCATTTCAAGACTGAGGAATCGTTTATGTGCCCCTTTATCTGGATCAACTTTAAACTCTTCTTTTAATAAATTAATTAATTCAGCTCGTAGTTTTAACACTGACCCGGGAGAGAAAACATTCTTAAGTTTTATGAAACCATTTTTTTTAAAAAAATTAATTTGATCATCGGTCAAATGGTAGGGTTTAGTTAACTCCGAAATAACCTCATCATCAGTTGGTATTGAAATATCTGGTAAGGGATCAGCATTAATAATTTCACCTTTTTTAACATCATTATCTGCTAAGCTAACATACCAGTCCCACCAGGCTTGATTGTCTTTATCCCATGGTTTGCTGATATCGGTAGCATCAGATATTTTAGAGTTAAAATTATTATTAGATTTTGTCATTAAAGGTATCTTATGGTTTTATTTTAAATTAATAAGGGCGCGTTTTGACATAAGGTTATTTGAGATTTTAAGAGTGTATTTGTCTTTTTTCAACGGATAAAGCTGCCTCTTTTATTGCCTCAGAAAATGTTGGATGAGCATGACACGTTCGTGCGATATCCTCAGAGCTCGCTCCAAACTCCATTGCAACTGCCATTTCTGCAATCATTTCTCCTACGTGAGGCCCTATCATATGTACTCCTAAAACTTTATCAGTGTCTTTATCTGCTAAAATTTTGACGAAACCTTCAGGCTCATCAATCGCTTTAGCTCTTGAGTTAGCCATAAAAGGAAACTTTCCAATTTTATAAGACTTGTTTTTTTCTTTTAGTTGTTCTTCTGTCAAACCTATACTTGCTACCTCAGGAGTTGTGTATATTACCCCAGGAATTAAATCGTAGTTTACATGACCAGATTGACCTGCAATTATTTCTGCAACTGCAATCCCTTCCTCCTCTGCTTTGTGGGCTAACATTGGCCCGTCAATTACATCTCCAATGGCGTAAATATTTTTTGCTGAAGTTTGAAATTTTTTGTCAATTTTAATCCTTCCTTTTTCATCAGATTTTACTCCTGCAGAACTCAAATTTAAATTGGATGTAAACGGTTTTCTTCCAATTGATATTAGAGCTACGTCACAATTAAAATCTTTACTATCTCCATTCTTATCTGACGTTGAAATATGTACCCCATTTTTAGTTTTTTTAATGCTAGTTACTTTCCTATTTAAGTGAAATTTTATATTTTGTTTTTTCAATATTTTCATAAACTCTTCAGAAATTTCTCTATCCATCCCAGGAGTGATGTGATCTAAAAATTCAATTACATTGACTTCAGCCCCTAGTCTAGACCAGACAGAGCCCATTTCTAAACCTATGTAACCCCCGCCAACGACAACTAGACTTTTTGGAACTTCTTTTAAAGATAGGGCGCCTGTCGAAGAGACGATTGTTTTTTCATCAAATTCTACGTTGGGCATAGGCATTGCCTCAGATCCAGTTGCAATAATAATGTTTTTTGCCTCAATTTCTCTTTTTTTACCATCTTCGTTTTTTACTAATATTTTCTTCTCAGAAATAAAACTACCAAAACCTTTTAAGTAAGTTACCTTGTTTTTTTTGAAAAGAAATTCAACACCCTTGGTCAAGATTGAAACTGCTTTATCCTTATTTTTCATCATCTTATCTAAATTGAGTTTTACATCTCCTGTCTCAATTCCAAGTTTAGAGAAGTTTTTAGCTTTTTTAAAATTTTCAGATAAATTTAATAAGCTTTTTGAGGGAATACATCCAATGTTTAAGCAGGTTCCACCCAAGGCACCTCTGGCTTCTATACAAGCAGTTTTTTGACCTAATTGAGCTAATCTTATAGCGCAAACATATCCACCTGGTCCACCACCAATTACAACCGAGTCAAATTTTTCTATCATAAACTATAAATTTAAAAACAATCTTCTTGGATCTTCTAAGTTATCTTTTGTATTTTTTAAAAAAGAAACCGCTTCTTTACCATCAATTATTCTATGATCATATGATAAAGCTATATACATTATTGGTCTTATTTTAATTTCACCATTTACCACATGCGGCCTTTCTACAATATTATGCATTCCTAAAACTCCGGATTGAGGTAAATTTAAAATAGGTGTTGATAACATTGACCCATAGACACCGCCGTTGCTGATAGTAAATGTTCCACCTTGAAGATCGTCAATTGTAATCTTTCCATCTCTTGCTTTGTCAGATAATTCTTTTATTTTTTTTTCAATGTCTGCAAAAGACATTTCATCAGCGTTTTTTAGGACTGGAACTACAAGACCTTTTTCAGTCCCGACTGCAAAACTTATATTGTAATAATTCTTATAAATTATATTTTCTCCCTCAATTTCAGCGTTAATTGCTGGAAAAAGTTTTAAACTTTCAATACAAGCTTTTACAAAAAATGACATAAAACCAAGTTTTATGCCAAACCTATTTTGAAAATCACTTTGATTTTCTTTTCTCATCTCAATTATACCGCTCATATCAACTTCATTAAAAGTTGTAAGCATTGCTGCGTTATCTTGGGCTTGTTTGAGTCTTTTAGCAATTGTTAGTCTTAACCTTGTCATTTTTATTTTTTCTTCTTGGCCAAACTTTATTTTCCGCTCAGAAGGTCCAGGTTTAATGTTCATTAAACTTAATAGATCACCTTTTGAAACTCTTCCACCTCTGCCAGTTCCTTGAATTTTTTTTAAGTCAATTTTATTATCTGCAGCAATCTTTCTCACGGCAGGAGAAATGGATAAATCCTTTGTTTTTTCAGATTTCTCTTTTTTTGCAGATACTTCTTCTGTAAGTATTAATGGTTCTTCCCTACTTGTATTTTCATTAGGCTCTGAAATTTTTTCTTCCTTATCGAACAGTTTTGTTTCAACTTCTTTTGTTTCAACTTCTTTTTTTAAACTAATAATATTATCTTCGTTTTGTACTACTTTCTCTTCTTTAGGTTCATTCTCAGCTTCATGTTTTTTTTTTGAGCTTCCTCCGATTATTGATCCAAGAACGGCTCCTACCTCAACCGTTGAGCCATTTTGAGCATTTATTTCACTTAGTACTCCATCTGAGGGGGATGGAACCTCTAGATTTACTTTATCAGTTTCAAGTTCAACAACAGGTTCATCGGCCTCGACACTATCACCTTTATTTTTTAACCATTTAGCTACAGTAGCTTCTGTTATACTTTCTCCTAAAACTGGAACTACAATTTTGTCTGACATTATTCTAAAATTTTATCTATAATTTCTTTTTGTTGTTTTGCATGTCTTTTCGCATATCCAGTAGCTGGTGAAGCTGAAGGATTTCTGCCAATAAACTTTAATTTCTTTTTAACCTCTAAATTATCTAAAGTCCATTGAATATAATCTCTTACTGAAAACCAAGCACCCATATTTTTAGGTTCTTCTTGGCACCAAATAAATTTAGCGTATTCAGCATATGGTTTAATAGCTTTTGTCAAAGACCTTACTGGGAATGGATAAAGTTGTTCTATTCTTATAAAAACAACATCGTCAATTTTCTCTTTTTCTCTCGCAACCAAAAGATCAAAATATATTTTTCCAGAACAAAGAATAACTTTTCTTATCTTTTTTGGTTTTTTTAATTCAATTAATTTGTTCTTTTTATTTAAGGCTTGATCCTCCAGTACTCTATGAAATGAATTATTTTTATCAAAGTCCTCTATGTTTGAAACACAGTATTTGTTTCTCAACAAAGATTTTGGAGTCATTATGACAAGTGGCTTTCTGAATTCTCTGTGAATCTGTCTTCTAAGAGCATGAAAATAATTTGCTGGAGTTGTGCAATTAAGTACTTGCAAGTTTTCTTGAGCACAAAGTTGCAAAAATCTTTCAAGTCTTGCTGAAGAGTGCTCAGGTCCTTGTCCCTCATAACCGTGGGGAAGCAATAAAACTAGTCCCGAAGCTCTAAACCATTTCCTTTCACCGGAGGCAATAAATTGGTCAATCACAACTTGAGCCCCGTTTGCAAAATCTCCAAATTGTGCCTCCCAGATCGTTAAGGTTTCTGGTTCTACTAAGCTGTATCCATACTCAAATCCAAGTACTGCTAGTTCAGATAAAAAACTATCTACAATTTCAAATTTTTTCTGTTTTGTAGATACATGATCTAACGGCACGTATCTTGAGTTATCTATTTGATTTCGTAAAACCGAGTGTCTTTGACTAAATGTACCACGACCACTATCTTGACCAACTAATCTCACAGGAAATCCCTCTTCGAGTAATGTTGCAAATGCTAGTGTTTCTGCATTAGCCCAATCAATATTTTTTTCATCTTGTACACACTTATCTCTATTTTCAAAAACTTTTTGTATAGTTTTATGAATATTAAACTCTGGTTTTAAAAAGTTTATTTTTGTAGAAAGTTTCTTTAATTTCGTTGTATCAACTCCTGTCTGTCCTCTTTTATCCTTACCTTTCTTTGGTTGATATCTTGACCAGGTACCCTCAAACCAATTCAGTTTTGGTTTATAATCATTTGCAGTTTTAAATTGATCATCCAAAAGTTTTTTAAAGTCGTTTACTTTATTTTTGAATTGATCTTCAGTTATACTGTTATTATTAATAAGTTTTTTCCCATATATATTTAAAGTTGATGGATGTGATCTTATTTTTTTGTACATTAAAGGCTGAGTAAAAGATGGCTCATCTCCTTCATTGTGACCAAATCTTCTGTAGCAAATCATGTCAATCACAACATCTTTGTTAAATTTTTGTCTGAACTCAATTGCGATTTTAGCACAATGAACAACTGCCTCTGGATCATCTCCATTACAATGAAGAATGGGAGCCTCTACAATTTTTCCTAAATCAGATGGGTACGGGCTTGATCTGGCAAACCTTGGGCTAGTGGTAAAACCAATTTGGTTATTTACAATTATATGAATTGTTCCACCTGTGTTATGACCCTTTAAACCTGACATCGCAAAACATTCAGCTACAACTCCTTGCCCTGCAAATGCTGCATCACCGTGAATAAGTAAAGGTATTACTTTTTTTCTTTCTGTATCTTTATGAAAATATTGTTTTGCTCTAGTTTGACCAAGAACTACAGGGTTTACTGCTTCCAAATGAGAAGGGTTATCCGTAAGACTAACATGTACAGAGTTTCCATCAAAAGTTCTATCTGATGAGGCACCTAAATGATATTTTACATCACCTGTAGAGTCCTCACTTGAGGAAGCAAATTCACCAGCAAATTCGTTAAAAATTCTTTTATAAGACTTTTGAAGAACATTTGCTAAAACATTTAATCTTCCTCTATGCGACATTCCAATTTTAATTTCTTTTACTCCTAACTGGCCTCCACGTTTAATAATTTGTTCTAATGCTGGAATTAAAGACTCTGCACCATCAAGACCAAATCTTTTTGTACCAACATATTTTTTTGCTAAAAATTTTTCAAAACCTTCAGCTTGAATAATCTTATTTAATATTGCGTCTTTTCCTTTTTCAGTAAAATTTATTTGGTTCTCCTCTTTTTCCATTCTTTCTCTAAACCAAACTTTCTCCGTCGGATTTGTTATATGCATGTATTCAGCACCTATTGATGAGCAATACACTTTTCTTAATTTTGTGATAATTTCATTTATTGAGGCATAACCCACATCCATATAAGAATTAAGATAGATTTTTCTGTCAAAGTCCTCAGTTTTGAAACCATAGTCATTTGGATGTAATTCATAAAGATATTCTCTTTTCATTAAACCGAGAGGATCAAGGTTTGCTATAAGGTGACCTCTGATTCTATATGCCCTTATCAATGCGATTGCTTTAATAGAGTCTATTTTCTCCCTCTCAGAACCATTTAGATTTTCCGCAAGTTTTTTATTTTTTTTTGGATCTATCGATATCTTTTTTGGACTCCATGAAGGGCCTAATATTTCTTTTGAAACTGAATTTAGATCTTCATTTAAATCACTAAAGTATTTTTTCCAACTATCTGGTAATTTCGGGTCATTCTCAATAAATCTTACATACATTTCTTCTATGAACTGACTGTTAGATTTATTAAGAAAAGACTGCTGCTTAAATTCTAAATTTTTTGAAGAGCTCATTTATGATCATTATAGTATTAACATTAAAATATTAAAGACCCAATTTATTTTTTAATGTAATTCCCATTTCTGCTGGAGATTTTGCAATGGTAATACCCGCATCTGTCATTGTATCAATTTTATCTGAAGCTCCTCCTTTGCCACCAGAAATTATTGCCCCTGCATGTCCCATTCTTCGTCCAGGAGGTGCTGTGATACCAGCAATAAATCCTACCATAGGCTTTTTGATTTTATGATTTTTAATAAATTCTGCTGCTTCTTCCTCTGCAGTTCCTCCAATTTCACCAATCATCAAAATAGACTCAGTTTCTGGATCGTTTAAAAACAAGTCTAAACAATCTATAAAATTGGTACCGTTAATTGGATCTCCTCCTATTCCGATACATGTTGACTGACCTAATCCGTTTTCAGTTGTTTGTGCAACAGCCTCATAAGTTAGAGTTCCTGATCTTGAGACTATACCAACGGACCCCTTCTTATGAATATTTCCTGGCATAATACCAATTTTACATTCTTCTGGAGTGATAATTCCTGGACAATTTGGTCCAATTAGTCTGGAAGCTGAGTTTGATAATTTTTCTTTTACTTTTAACATATCCAAGATTGGAATCCCTTCAGTTATACAAACTATCAATTCGATCTTAGCCTCAATTGCCTCGATTATTGCTGCAGCAGCAAATTTTGCAGGGACATAGATCATCGTTGCATTTGCATTAGTCTTATCTTTTGCTTCTTTTACTGAATTAAAAACAGGTTTATTTAAGTGTGTTTGTCCTCCTTTACCTGGAGTTACGCCTCCAACTAGATTTGTCCCATATTTTATTGACTGTTCAGAATGAAATGTTCCATGGGCGCCAGTGAACCCTTGGCATATAAGTTTAGTATTTTTATTTATTAAAACTGACATTTTATTCCACTTGTTTCACAATTTTTTTTGCTGCGTCCCCTAGATCGCTAGCAGAGATTATTTTTAATCCAGATTCATCTAATATTTTTTTTCCTTCTTTTGAATTGGTTCCGGCAAGTCTTACTACAAGAGGTATATTTATTTTGGTTTCTTTTGCAGCCTCTACAATTCCTTGGGCAAGGACATCACACCTCATAATCCCTCCAAAAATGTTTATCAGTATTCCTTTTACATTTTTATCTGATAAAATTATCTTAAACGCAGCTGCAACTTTTTCTTTAGATGCACCGCCTCCTACATCTAAAAAATTTGCTGGTTCTTGACCATGCAGTTTAATTATATCCATTGTTGCCATTGCTAATCCTGCTCCGTTTACCATACATCCAATAGATCCATCTAATTTTATGTAAGCTAAATCGTGTTTGCTTGCCTCTATTTCTATAGGATCTTCTTCATTCAAATCTCTTAATTCTAGTAATTCTGGATGCTTGAAAATTGCATTGTCATCAAAGCTTATTTTTGCATCCAGACACATAATATTATTTTCCTTTGTAAGTATTAGTGGATTGATTTCAATTAAGCTTGCATCGGTAGAAACAAATGTTTTGTAAATTGATTTAATAATCTTGATACATTTTAGATTGGCATCATCATCTAGATTGAAATTACGAATAATTTTTTTACAATCCTCATCTTCAATATCCTTTTTAAAACTAATTTTTACAGTATTGATTTTATTAGGATCACTTTTTGCAACTTCTTCGATGTCCATTCCACCCTGATCGCTAGAAATAAAAGCAATTTTAGAACTTGCCCTATCAATAAGACAGGATAAATAGAATTCTTTTTTTATGTTGGATGGCTCCTCTAGGTAAAGTCTTTTAACTTCTTTGCCACTTGGTCCTGTCTGATGTGTAATTAATTTTTTTCCTAACAAATCTCTTGCAGCTTTTTCTAGATCAGATAAATTATCCAATATTTTAACTCCACCTGCCTTACCTCTCCCGCCTGCATGTATTTGTGCCTTTAAAACATATTTTTTAAGATTGAGTTTTTTTGCTTTTTCTAAAACCTCTTGTACTGTAAAACAAGCTTCTCCATTAGGAACAATGGCGCCAAATTTTTTTAATAATTGTTTAGCCTGGTGTTCGTGAATATTCATTACTTTTTCAAGCTTGGGTCAATTTTTACTGCAGCCTCCCAAAGCTTATTTACGGCATTCACAGAATTAATAAATTCAGCCTTTTCTTTTTCATCAAGTTGAATTTCGACTATTTTTTCTACTCCATTTTTTCCAATAACAACTGGAACACCTGCATAAATTCCATTAAAACCATATTGACCTTCTAATTGTGCGGCACAAGGTAACTGTAGTTTCTTATCACCTAAAAATGCTTCGGCCATTTGTACTCCCGAAGCAGCTGGCGCATAATATGCGGAACCTTTTTCCAAAAATTTTACAATTTCACCTCCACCATCTCTTGTTCTTTGATTGATGCTTTCTAGTTTTTCTTTAGAAATAACACCTGAATTGACAAGATCTAACAAAGGTTTTCCAGATACTTTAGTGAATCTTGGCATTGGTACCATAGTGTCCCCATGTCCGCCCATGACCATTGCGTCTATTTCTTTTACTGGAACCTTTAATTCTTCTGACAAAAAAAGTTTAAATCTTGAGCTATCTAATATTCCTGCCATACCAACAACTTTTTTAGCTGCAAGCTGAGAATATTTTTGGAAAGCCATTACCATCACATCTAAGGGATTTGTTATACAAATTATAAAAGCATCTGGAGAGTTTTTTTTAATTCCCTCTGCAACTTGTTTAATTATTTTTAGGTTAATACCTACTAAGTCATCTCTGCTCATACCAGGTTTTCTGGGGACCCCAGCAGTTATAATAATGACATCAGAGTTTTTAATATCTTCATATTTATCCGTTCCTGAAAATTTTACACTAAAACCATCAACTGAAGATGATTGTGCAATATCAAGAGCCTTTCCTTTAGCAATGCCACTAGCAACATCAAAAAGAACTACTTCATCAACTAGTTCTTTTACTCCTATCAAATGGGCTAAAGTTCCACCTATTTGTCCTGCTCCAATCAAACTTATTTTTTTCATATTTTCCTTTATGTTATTTCATTGTTGGCATTACAAACTCAGGGTCTGAACCAATTCCTGATGGCCAACGTGATGTGATAGTTTTTAGTTTAGTATAAAATTTTACACCTTCAGGACCATGCATATGCAAATCTCCAAATAAAGATCTTTTCCATCCTCCGAAACTATGAAATGCAACGGGGACAGGAATAGGTATATTTATACCTACCATCCCAACTTTTATTTTATTTGCAAAAGTTCTTCCTACATCTCCATCTCTAGTGTAAACGCTTGTTCCATTACCGAATTCGTGATCGTTAATCAGTTGAATCGCGTCATTAAAATCTTTAACTCTTACAACAGAAAGCACTGGACCAAAAATTTCTTCATTATAAATTCTCATATTTTTAGTGACATTATCGAACAAACAACCTCCAATGAAGAAACCATTCTCATATCCTTGAAGTTTAATGTCTCGACCATCCACAACTAACTTTGCTCCCTCTTTTACTCCAAGATCAACATACCCTCTAACTTTTTCTAAATGTTCTTTAGTAACTAAAGGTCCCATTTCAGAATTTTTATCAAGACCTGGACCAACCTTTAAGGCCTCAACTTTTTTTGATAATCTTTCTACAAGTTTATCACCAATCCCTCCTACCGCTACTGCAACTGATTGTGCCATACATCTCTCCCCAGCAGAACCATAGGCAGCTCCCATGAGACCGTTAACAGCTTGATCCATATCACAATCCGGCATTACCACACAATGATTTTTTGCTCCTCCTAATGCTTGTACTCTTTTTTCATTCTTCGCAGCGTTTTCATAAATATATTTTGCTATTGGTGTTGAACCCACAAAACTTACAGCTTTAATATCTTTATTTGTTAATATTGAGTCAACTACCTCTTTATCACCATTTACAACATTTAAAACTCCATTAGGTAATCCAGCTTCTGAAAAAAGTTGAGCAAGACGAATTGAGCATGAAGGATCTTTTTCCGAAGGTTTTAAAATAAAAGTATTTCCACAAGCAATTGCCATTGGGAACATCCACATTGGAACCATAGCAGGGAAATTAAAAGGTGTGATTCCTGCACAGACACCTAAAGGCTGTCTCATAGACCAGCTATCTATGTTTGTTCCAACATTCTCCGTAAACTCTCCTTTTAGCATTTGAGGAATACCACATGCGAACTCAACTATTTCAAGACCTCTTGTAAGAGAGCCCTTTGCGTCCTCATAGACTTTTCCATGTTCTGAAACAATCAGTTTAGTCAATTCATCATAATTTTTTTCAATTAATTCTTTATATTTGAAAATAATTCTCGCTCTTTGAAGAGGGGTGACTTGGGACCATTTTTCAAAAGCTGTTTTCGCATTTTCTACAGCATGATCCAAATCAGATTTTGCACCAAGTATCACTTCTGACTCTTGAGCACCTGTTGCAGGGTTGAAAACTTTCCCTTTCCTTGATGACGATCCCTTATAGATTTTACCATTTATAAAATGTTGAATTAAATTCATCGGAGAAATTATTTAATTAAGTAATTAGCTAGTTGCAAGCATTTTCTTAATTGAAGCTATTGCTTTTGCTGGATTTAAACCTTTGGGACAAGCATTAGTACAATTCATAATAGTATGACACCTATATAACTTAAGTTCATCTGCAACTTTTTTTAATCGCTCTTTTCTATCTTCATCTCTTGAATCAATTATCCATCTATAAGCCTGTAAAAGCACAGCAGGTCCTAGATATTTTTCGCCATTCCACCAATAACTTGGACAAGAAGTTGAACAGCATGCACACATTATACACTCATAAAGCCCATCTAATTTAGCTCTATCTTTCTTGGATTGAATATTCTCTTTTTCAGTTTTTGAGGTTGTTTTTAACCATGGTTCAACAGATTCATATTGTTTGTACAAAGTACTAAGATCACCAATTAAGTCTTTTAAAACTTTCAGATGTGGTAGAGGATAAATATTAATATCTCCTTTAATTTCAGAGTGCGGCTTCGTACAAGCTAACCCATTTTTCCCATCCATATTCATAGCACAGGATCCACATACTCCATGTGCACAAGATCTTCTGTAAGCAATTGATGGATCTATCTCATTTTTAATTTTATTTAATAGATCTAAAACTTTCGAAGGACAATTGTCCATGTCTACTTCGTAAGTATCAATCCTTGGGTTTTCTCCTGTAGATGGATCCCATCTATAAATATTTACTTTGCGTATATTTTTTGAGCCAGTCTTGTCTTTAAAAAACTTACCTTTTTCAACTTTAGAATTTTGTGGTAAGTTTATCTGAACCATCAGTAAACTCTTTCTTGAGGTGGAAAGTATTGAACGTCATTTGAAAGTGTTGATCTGTGAACAGGTCTATAGTCGATTTTAGTCTTTTTGCCATCACACCACGATAATGTATGCTGCATAAATTTTTCGTCATTTCGCTTTGGAAAATCTTCTCTAGCGTGAGCTCCTCTACTTTCTTTTCTATGATAAGCGGAGTCCATTGTAGTTATTGCTTGTCTAATCAAATTATCAAATTCTAATGTCTCTACTAGATCAGTATTAAAAATTAGAGACTTATCTTTTACCGAAAGGTCATCCATGCCCTCAAAAGGTTTTCTAATTTCATTTACACCCTCTTTTAGAGTCTTTTCAGTTCTGAAAACAGCGCACTTAGATTGCATTGTTTTTTGCATTGCCAGTCTTAAATCTGCAGTATTATTTGTGCCAGATGCATTTCTAAGTCTATCAAATCTTTCTAAACATTTATCAGTCTCAGACTGTGGGATTTCTTCATGAGGTGTACCTGGTTTTACCAACTCTGCTGCACGCTTAGCGGCAGCTCTTCCAAAAACAACTAGATCAATTAAAGAGTTTGATCCGAGCCTGTTAGCTCCATGAACAGACACACAAGCTGCCTCACCAATTGCCATTAATCCTGGAACAGTTTTTTCTGATCCATTTAAAGTTAAAACTTCAGCTTTATAATTTGTAGGAATACCTCCCATGTTATAGTGAACAGTTGGAACTACTGGAATAGGTTCTTTTGTTACATCTACATTCGCAAATAATCTTGAGGACTCTGATATACCTGGAAGTCTTTCTTCTATAACTTTTGGATCTAAATGGTTTAAATGTAAGTGCACGTGATCTTTTTCATTTCCAACCCCTCTTCCTTCATTAATTTCAACCGCAATTGATCTACTTACAACATCTCTTGAGGCAAGATCTTTAGCTTTTGGGGCATATCTTTCCATAAATCTCTCTCCTTTGGAATTTACTAAGTAACCACCTTCACCCCTTACACCTTCTGAAATTAAAGTCCCGTGACCATAAATTCCTGTTGGATGAAATTGTACGAACTCCATATCCTGCAAAGGTAAACCAGCTCTAAGCACCATTGCATTTCCGTCTCCTGTACAAGTATGTGCTGAAGTTGCAGAGTAATAAACTTTTCCATAACCACCTGTTGCAATTATTGTGATGTGTGATCTAAATCTGTGTATAGTCCCATCATTTAAATTCCACGCAATTAGTCCTTTGCACTGACCATCTTTCATTAAAAGATCCAAAGCAAAATACTCGATAAAAAATTCTGTTTTATGTTTTAAGGCCTGGCCATATAAAGTGTGCAGTATTGCATGTCCAGTTCTATCTGCTGCTGCACATGTTCTTTGAACAGGTTCATTACCATAATTTTTTGTCATTCCTCCAAATGGACGCTGATATATTTTTCCATCTTCAGTTCTGCTGAAGGGTACACCGTATTTTTCTAATTCTAAAACTGCTCTAGGAGCTTCTTTGCACAAATATTCTATACAATCTTGATCACCTAACCAATCAGCACCTTTAACTGTATCGTACATATGCCATCTCCAATCATCTTCACCCATGTTACCTAAGGCTGCAGAGATCCCACCTTGAGCAGCAGAAGTATGACTTCTAGTTGGAAAAACTTTTGACACACACGCAGTTTTTAATCCTGCTTCACTTAAACCTACAGCAGCTCTCAAACCTGAGCCGCCTGCACCAAGGACAACTACGTCATATTCATGGTCAATAATTTTGTAAGATTTCATAATTTATAAATTAGATATAAGTATTATTGTAAATAATGGAATAATCAAAGATGACAAAAAAACACCAATATTTAGGAGCTTTTTGGTGCTCTCTGCGTGAATATAGTCTTCAAAAACTTCACTGATACTTAAAGCGGAATAAAAAAACATTGAAACAAGAAATAAAGAAAAAAATAATTTTGAAGGTTGAGAAGACAAAAACGCTAAGACTTCACCATAATTAGAATCATAAAGTGAAACGAAATTGAATAAAAACCACAACATTAGTGGAACCATTACTAAAGAGGATATTTTTAAAAAAAGCCATTTCTTTGTTGCTTTGATCATATTTGTAAAAAACCTCTAGAAGAATAGATTAAAATTGTTAATAGGAAAGAACCAAAGATAACCAGAAGCCCAGTTATTTTTGTTGTTTTTAATTCAAAACCTAATCCAATATCCCAAAACCAATGTCTTACTTCGCTTAAAATTTGAAAAGTGTAAGACCATATAAAGCTGATTATAAAAAATTTCCCAATTTTTGAGTTTAAAAACAATTTAAAAATCTCATAGACACCTTCACCAAAAAATAAACTACTTGCCCAAATGCAAATAAAAATTAACAGAAAATAATTTACAATGCCCGTTATTCTATGTGAAATAGAAACAAGGGATGACACATGCCAGTTATATATCTGAATGTGAGGAGATAATGGATTATTTTCTTTCATAATTATATTATCTTTTAATATAAGCCTCCGCAATTTCAACAGCGTTTAAAGCTGCCCCCCTTAATAGATTGTCAGAAACAATCCACATATTTAAAGCATTCTTTTTACTATTATCTTTTCTAATTCTTGAAATAAAAGTCTCATCTTTACCTTCTGCTTCAACTGGTGTTATGTAACCACCATCAGAATTCTCATCAACCACCTTACAGCCCTCAGCGGCACTTAATAATTCTTTTACTTTTTTAATAGTAAAATCATTTTCAAATTCAATATTTACTGACTCTGCATGGGAAACAAGAACTGGAATTCTGACACATGTTGCAGTAATGTCAATTTTAGTGCCAAGTATTTTGTTGGTTTCATGAATCATTTTTAACTCTTCTTTAGTATAACCATCATCAGAAAAACTATCTATATGAGGTATTGCATTAAACGCAATTTGCTTTGTGAAGTTTTTAGACTCAAAATTTTTATTATTCAATATAGACTTTGTTTGATCAATTAGTTCATCCATAGGTTTTTTTCCAGCTCCTGAGGTAGACTGATAAGTGGAAATAACTACTCTTTTAATTTTAAAAGAGTCATTAAGCGATTTTAAAACAATAACCAGTTGTGCAGTAGAGCAGTTAGGATTTGCAATTATATTTTTTTTAATATCTTTTAAATGATCTTTATTTACTTGGGGAACTATCAAAGGTACATCAGGGTCCATTCTAAAAAAACTTGAGTTATCAATAACAACTGAATGTTTAGCTGCTAAAGGCACATATTTTTCAGAGATTGTTTTTCCAGCACAAAAAAAAGAGAGATCTACTTTAGAAAAGTCAAAATTTTCTAAATTTTCAATTTTAATTTCTTTATCACCAAATTCTAAAACTGATCCAGCGCTTTTGGATGATGCAACAAAGTATAGACTATCTATTGAAATTTCCTTTTTATGTATAACTTCAATTATTTTTCTACCGACATTTCCTGTGGCACCTACGATTGCAATATTCATGATGATTAACTTATACTAAATGAAGGGTAAATCGCAAACTGTTCCTAAAAATATTTTATCATTAATATCTATCTTAAATTGATGTTTGCTATCCCAATAAGGTTTGTTAATCATTGCAATGCCAATAATCTTTTTAAAAGTTGGTGAATATGCAGCTGATCTAACATATCCAACAATGTTATTATTATCATCTAATAATGTTTTCTCGCAATACATATCAATTTTATTATGATCGATTTTTACACCCATCAATTTTCTAGACACCCCTTCTTTTTGAATTTTTTTTAATTTTTCTTTGCCTAAAAAATTTACATCAGAGTCTAAATTAATGAATTTGTCAAAGTTTGCTTCAAATGGATTATCTCTATTGTCAAAATCACTACCGTAAGACAATAAAGCTGACTCAATTCTCTCAATTAAATTAGGGCAACCAGCTCTTACATTAAATTCTTTACCATATTCAAACAAGTAATCATATAAATCTTGACCAGCTTTATTGTCTTCAACATAAACTTCGAAGCCTCCTTGCTTTGACCATCCCGATCTTGCTATAAAATAATTATTTCCTTTAAAATTAAAGTATTTAAAATTAAAAAATTTAAGATTTCTAATTTCCTCGCCAAATAACTTGGCCATTAAATCATCTGAAAGGGGACCTTGGATAGCAAGTATATTTACGTTAGGTTCGTGAATCTTTACATCGAACTTATGCCCTGCAGCTAAACCCTTTGCAAAAAATATTACATCAGCATCTGCTATTGAAAGCCACCATTTATCATCAGCTAATTTATTTATTATCGGGTCATTGACTAGACAGCCGCCGTCGTCAATCAGAGGTGCATAATAGCATCTTCCAACTTTTGATTTTGATAAATCTCTACATGTCATTAATTGAACAAGTTTTGCAGAGTCTTTACCCGAAATTTCAACTTGTCTTTCTGCAGAAACATCCCAAATTTGAACAAACTTTTTTAAATGCTCGTAATCTGCCTCTACAGATTTAAAAGTGACTGGTAATAACATGTGGTTGTATACTGTATATCCGCTTACTCCGTGGGCCTCGATCCTATCAGTATAAGGAGTGCTTCTTAACCTTCTAGATTTTATAATAGAAAAATTTTTCATTTTTTTAAAAATTCTGCTACCTTTTCTCTCATTTCAAAAGCTTTTTCAAACATAATCATATGTCCACACTCATTTATTATTTGTGTCTCTGAATTTTTAATTAAATTCGCGAATTTTTTTCCATTTTCAGACGGTACCATTTTGTCTAAAGCCCCAAAAATTAATAAAGTAGGGCATTCTATGGCGGCAGATGCCTCTTTTCCATTTTTGTAATTATTACAGGCTTTTAAATCAGTGGCCAATATTTCCTTTACCTCTCTAGAAGAATTAATAATTTTTTCAACAGGATTACCTCCTATAAATTTTCTTGAACCTTCGTAACCCCATTTCATCATTAAATGAACTGCCTTTTTGTCCCCAGAATCTGCTAGATCTATTAAATCTTGATTAACAGGCATTTTGTAGGAGCCCGCTAGAAAAACTAATTTAAAAATACTTTTTTTATAACGAGAACCATACTCTAAAGCCTCTAAACACCCTTGAGAATGTCCTACTATTGAAACTTTTTCAATTTTTAAAAAAAGTCTTACACTTTCAATCCAATCTGCAATTTTTTCAATTGAATCAATGCAAGGACCTTCTGAATTTCCATGACCAGGTAAGTCTAGAGATAAAATGTTTAGACCTTTATTAGATAAAAATTGTTCTGTAAGGGACCACACAATATGTGAGAGTCCGCTTCCATGCAAAAGAAAAACTGTTTGTTTTGCCGGATCAAAATCTTTACCTGCTGTAGATGCAAATACCTGCTTCTTATCTATTTCAAGATTCAAGTTAATTCCTTGGCCTTTTTCCTTAACTCAAATTTCTGAATTTTTCCTGTTGAAGTTTTTGGCAATTCACAAAAAGCGATTTTTTTTGGAATTTTAAAGCCAGCTAATGTTTCTCTGCAAAAATCTATAAGTTCTTTCTCGCTTGTTTTTTTATCTTTTACTTTTTCTATAAATGCACAAGGAACCTCGCCCCATTTTTCATCTGGTTTGGCCACTACTGCTGCTATTGAAACACTAGGATGTTTGGCCAAAGTATTCTCTATTTCAATAGAAGATATGTTCTCACCACCTGAAATAATTATATCTTTTGATCTATCCTTGATCTTTATGTAGCCATCCGGATGCACTACAGCTAAATCTCCAGAGTGAAACCAACCGTGAGCCATAGCCTTGTCAGTTGCTTCTTTATCTTTAAAATAACCTTTCATAACTATGTTTCCTTTAATCATGATTTCACCAATCGTTTTGCCATCTTTGGGCACAGGACTCATAGTTTCTGGATCAATTACTTTTGTGTCCTCTGTATTTGGATATCTTACACCTTGTCTGGCTTTAATTTCATTTTTTTTATCTTCATCATAAGAATTCCAATCGTCATTCCATGCGCATTGTAAAATATGGCCATACGTTTCGGTTAATCCGTATACGTGCATTACTTCAAAACCCAAATTTTCCATTTTCTTAAAAATAATACTTGGGGGTGGGGCACCAGCAGTTAAAACAAAAACTTTTTTCTTCAACTTTTTCCTCTCGGATTCTGAAGCACCAGTGATCATATTAAGAACTATTGGTGCACCCCCGAAGTGACTGATGTCATGTTTTTCAATTAATTCAAAAATTTTTTTAATATCTATAGCTCTTAAACATATAGTTTTTCCATTCAACATTGGAATTGTCCAAGGATATCCCCATCCATTACAATGAAACATTGGAACGACTGTTAAAAAATTTAATCTATTAGGCATATTCCAAGCAACTGCACTCCCAGTTGACATTAGATAAGAACCACGATGATGATAAACTACACCTTTTGGATTACCTGTTGTGCCCGAAGTATAACTTAATGAAATTGCTTGCCATTCGTCTTTTGGTTTTTTCCAGATATAATTTTCATCTCCTGTATTTAAAAAATCTTCATATTCTTTATCACCAATTTTTTTAAGCAAAGATTGATCTGCTTTATCGTCTTGGATATCAATTATTATAGGCTTAGATTTTACAGTTTCTAATGCTTTGTTTATTACTGAGTGAAGTTGTCTATCGACTACAAGAACTTTTGCCTCTGCGTGGTCTAATATATAGGAAACTGTTTTTGCATCTAATCTTGTATTGATAGTGTTAAGAACTGCTCCTGTCATTGGTACAGAATAGTGAGCTTCAAATATTTCTGGAGTATTAAATGCCATTACCGAAACAGTGTCTCCTTCTTTAATTCCAATCTTCTCAAGTGCACTAGCAAACTTAATGCAGCGATTGTAGATTTGTAACCACGTATAAGAACGATTTTCGTATACCAGTGCCTCATAATTTGGAAATATATCTTTTGCCCTTTCTAGAAAACTTAAAGGTGTTAGTGGTACAAAATTAGCATTATTTTTATCTAAATTTTGATTGTATTTGTTCATTAATTAAATTTGGCATTCATAGTTGTATGGCTACCACTTGTTCCAACTACGTAATGTGACTGTGCTCTTGGTAAAATTTTTTCGAAATAATACTTTCCAGTATTTATTTTATCCTCGTAAAAATCTTTATTTGTATTTTGTTTTTCAAAACTTACTTTTAAAGTTTTAATCCAGGCAAAAGCTAATGCTGTGTAACCTAATACTTTTAAATAATCATTACATGCTGCACTTGCATCATCCTTGTTTGAATTGATTTTTTCTCTCGTCCACTTTGTAAAAGATACTAAGATTTCTTTGTATTTTTCAAAGATATTTAAAAAACTCACTAGGTTTTTTTCATTTTTATAATTTTTGATTTCATTATCCATTGATTTTATAAAGTTTTCAAATATGCCCTCTGAAGAAATTTTTCGGTAAACAAGATCAATTGCTTGTACAGAGTTTGTACCTTCATAAATTGGTGTTATCCTATTATCTCTAAATAATTGTTCTATCCCTTGATCTTTTGTATAGCCGTATCCACCAAATACCTGAATTGCATCATTAGTAATTTCTACACCATTGTCTGTGAAAAATGATTTTATAACAGGTGTAAGTAGAGCGACCATATTTGAGGCATCATTTCTTACATCTTTATCATCATGAGATAAACTTACGTCAATTTGTTGAGACAACCAAAAAGCAAAGGATCTTTGACCCTCGATAATTGATTTCATGTTCATTAAGCTTCTCCTGATATCTGCATGTTTTATTATTAAATCTGTTTCGCCATTCTTGCTATTGTTTGCTTTTCCTTGTTTTCTTTCTTTAGAATATGCAACAGAATTTTGATACGCGGTTTCGGCAATTCCTAAACCTTGAACACCGACTACAATTCTTTCTAAATTCATCATTGTGAACATGGAGTTCAAACCTTTGTTTTCAGGTCCAATCATAATACCTTTTGAATTTTCAAAATTTAGAACGCAAGTTGGAGAACCTTTAATTCCCATCTTGCTCTCAATTGAATTTGTACTGACACCATTTCTAGAACCTACAACTCCATCTTCGCTGACTTCAAATTTTGGTACAAGAAATAAACTTATTCCCTTTGTTCCTTTTGGTGCATCCGTTGTTCTTGCTAAAACTAAATGAATTATATTTTCCGTTAAATCATGGTCTCCAGAAGTAATGAAAATTTTTTGTCCAGTTATTTCATAGATTCCATCACCTTTTGGGACTGCTCTAGTTTTTAATAAACCTAAATCGGTTCCACACTGTGGTTCTGTTAAGCACATTGTACCACTCCATTTCCCCTCTACGATTTTTGGAAGGAATTTATCTTTTATACTTTGCTCAGCATGAGTAAGTATACAATTATAAGCCCCAATACTAAGTTCGCTATATAATTTAAATGCTAAACTTGACGATGACAGCATTTCCTCAAAAAAAGTACTTACAGTTTTTGGTATACCCTGACCACCATATTTTGGGTCGCAAGAAAGGGAAGTCCAGCCATCTTCTATAAATTTTTTATAAACTTCTTTATAGCCCGGAGGTGTTCTGACAACACCATTTTCATACACGCAAGGATTTTCATCCCCTGCTTTAGCCAATGGTAAAATCAGCTCTTGGTTTATTTTTGCTGCTTCTTCTAAAATCCCTTTAACAAGTTCCGAATTTATTTCTTTGTATTTTTCAATTTCTTTATATCTTTGATTATCTTTAAGATTATCAAAAAGGAACATCATTTCTTCGACTGGTGCAGTATAAATAGTCATATTTTTTTAATTATCTAGGGTAAGTTAATTTATTTATTTTTGCAAACACGCAATAATCGCATCTCCCATCTCTGAAGTAGAAACTTCTTTTTTTCCCTTAGAAATAATATCTTTTGTCCTTAATCCATCATCTAATACCTTTTGAACAGCGCTATCTAAGGCTTTAGATTCTTTATCTAGATTTAATGAATATTTTAATGCCATTGAAAAACTTAATATAGTTGCAATAGGATTTGCGATTCCTTTACCAGTTATATCAGGAGCTGAACCATGTACTGGTTCGTACATCGATCTCATATTTCCATCTTTATCTTTGGCTCCTAGAGATGCAGATGGTAATAAACCTAGAGAACCTGTTAACATAGCGGCTTCGTCTGATAAAATATCACCGAATAAATTATCAGTAACAATTACATCAAACTGTTTTGGATTTCTCAATAATTGCATTGCACAATTATCTGCTAACATATGTGTTAGCTCTACATCTTTATATTCTTTGTCATGTAAAATTTGAACTTCTTCTTTCCAAAGCTGACCTGCTTCCATCACATTGGATTTTTCACATGATGTAACTTTATTGTCCCTTTTTTTAGCTAGATCAAAAGCAACGCGCGCAACTCTTTCAATTTCTTTTGTAGTATAAGTATGGGTATTAATTCCTTTTCGTTCGCCATTATCTATTGGTTTGATCCCTCTTGGCTCCCCGAAATATATTCCACCCGTCAATTCTCTTACTATCATTATATCTAAACCTGAAACAATTTCTGGTTTTAAACTGGAAGCGTCCACTAATTGTTTAAAGCAAATGGCAGGTCTTAAATTAGCAAAAAGTTTTAATTCTTTTCTAAGTTTAAGAAGTGCTCTTTCAGGTTTTTTTGAGAATTCTAGCTTATCCCATTTAGGTCCTCCTACAGCACCGAGTATTACTGCCTCACTCTCTAAGGCTTTATAAAATACTTCATCTGTTATGGGTGTCTTGTATTTATCATATGCTGCTCCACCAACAAGATCTTCATCAATTTCAAAATCTAGGGATTTATTTTTGTTAAACCACTGAATAATCTTTTTAACTTCCGCAATAACCTCTGGACCTATTCCATCTCCTGGTAAAAGAAGAATTTTTCTTTTTTTAACTTTAATCATTAAAAATCCAGGGCCTTGCTGACTTAACCTTTTTTTCAAATTCGTTAATATGTGATGATTTTTCTAACGATAAAGCGATATCATCTAGACCTTCAATCAAACATTTCTTTTTAAAAGGATCTATTTTGAATTTTAATTCATTATTTCCAAAAATAATTTTTTCTTCTTTTAAATCAATTTCAATTTCTTCTTTTCTCTTTGAATATTCAGCTAACTCTTTTATTTTTTCCTCATCGAGAATTATTGGCAAAATACCATTTTTAAAACAATTATTATAAAAAATGTCTGCATAGCTTGAGCTTATTACACATGTTATTCCAAAGTCTAAAAGTGCCCACGGAGCATGTTCTCTTGATGATCCGCAGCCAAAATTATTTCCAGCTATTAAAATTTTTGAATTGCTGTATGGAGATTTATTAAGAATAAAATTATCGATATTTTTTCCATCATCGTCGTATCTCATTTCGTGAAATAAGTTTTTTCCTAATCCTGTACGTTTAATTGTTTTTAAAAACTGTTTAGGAATAATCATATCCGTATCTATATTTACGATCGGTAAATAGGCTGGAATGCTTTTAAGTGAAGTAAATTTTTTCATTAGTTTTGATATTTTCGAACATCATCTAGATTTCCAGCAATAGCTGCAGCAGCTGCCATACCTGGGCTTACTAAGTGGGTTCTTCCCCCTCTTCCTTGTCTTCCTTCGAAGTTTCTATTCGAAGTGGACGCACATCTTTCTTGGGGTTTTAGTTTATCAGCATTCATTGCTAAGCACATTGAACATCCTGGCTCTCTCCATTCAAAACCAGACTCTATGAATATTTTATCTAGACCTTCTTGCTCAGCTTGTTGTTTAACTAAGCCAGAACCAGGAACTACCATTCCATGTACATGAGAAGCTTTTTTCTTATTCTTTAATATTTCTGCAGCCTCTCTCAAATCTTCAATTCTTCCATTTGTACAACTTCCTATAAAAACTTTGTCAATTTTAATGTCTTGAACCTTCACATCAGGTTTAAGCCCCATATAATTAAGAGATCTATTTATTGAATTTTTTTTATCGATATTTTTTTCATTTTCTGGATTAGGGATTTTTCCGTTAATTGAAACTACGTCCTCAGGTGAAGTTCCCCATGTAACCATGGGCGCTATTTCATCACCTTTTAAATTAATTTCTTTATCAAATTTTGCATCACTATCACTTTTTAATTTACTCCAATAATCAAGAGCTTTTTCCCAATTTTCTTTTTTTGGAGACATTGGTCTATCTTTTAAATATTTAAAAATCTTTTCATCAGGTTGGATTAATCCTGCTCTAGCGCCACCTTCTATAGACATATTACAAATAGTCATTCTCTGTTCGACAGAAAGATTTGATATAACTGAGCCGGCATACTCTAATACACAGCCAGTTCCTCCAGCAGTTCCTATTTTGCCAATAATTTGAAGAATTACATCTTTTGAAGTTACTCCTAAAGGAAGTTTTCCATTAACATTAATTCTAAAATTCTTTGCTTTTTTCTGAACAAGAGTTTGTGTTGCTAAAACGTGTTCAACTTCTGAGGTTCCTATTCCAAACGCTAAAGCCCCGAAAGCGCCATGAGTTGCTGTGTGACTGTCTCCGCAAACGATAACTGTACCTGGTTGAGTAAAGCCTTGCTCGGGTCCTACTATATGAACTATTCCTTGTCTTTTATCATTCATTCCAAAAAGTTTGATATCAAAGTCTTTGCAATTTTTTTCAAGTGTTTCTACCTGAATTCTAGAATCGTTGTCATCAATTCCTTTAGATCTGTCAGTTGTAGGTATGTTGTGATCAACAACAGCAAGAGTTAAGTTTGGATGCCTTACATTCCTTTTGCTATTTCTTAGTCCTTCAAAAGCTTGTGGGCTAGTCACTTCATGTATCAAATGTCTGTCCACAAATAGCAAAGATGTTCCATCATCCTGTTGGTGGACTAAGTGATCACTCCAGATTTTATCGTATAAAGTCTTTGGCATTCAAAAAAAGATTATTTTTTTAATTCAGTAGAAATCTTACTATCTTCTTTTTTCTCTTCAAGTTTTTTGGGTGTCTCAGCGACTTTTGTTTCGGCTTTTTCCTCAATATTCTTTTGTTCTGTAGCCTTTAACACGTTCTCTTCTGTTACTTCTTCAGGTTTAGCCTCAACATCAATACCTATTTTCTTTTTAATCTTCTCGGCTATTCTAGCTGATTTTCCTGTTCTCTCTCTTAAGTAGTATAATTTAGCTCTTCTTACCTTACCTGATCTAATAACTTTGATTGTATCAACTATCGGACTATAAAGAGCAAAAGTTCTTTCAACACCCTCTCCAAAAGAAATTTTTCTGACTGTAAAGGATGAATTTAAGTCTCTATTTTTTTTTGCTATACAAACACCTTCAAAATACTGAATCCTATCTCTTTTTCCTTCAGTAATTTTTACACCAACTTTTATGATATCTCCTGGAAAAAATTCTGGAAGTTTTTTTTCAGCTGAAATTTTTTTAACGTTTGCTTTATTTATGTCTTCTATATTTTTCATGTTTAAATTTTGCAATTTTAGTCCTTCTTATATTTTTGCCATAAATCAGGCCTTCGGTGCCGTGTTATAGCCTCAGATTGTGATAAACGCCAGCTTTTAATTTTATTATGATCTCCAGATAAAAGTATGTCTGGAACACTTAATTTCTCCCATATTTGAGGTTTGGTATATTGTGGATACTCCAAAAGTCCATTTTCAAAACTTTCATCTTTTGTGGAATTAAGGTTTCCTAATACTCCAGGAACTAATCTTAAAACTGTGTCTAAAACAACAAAAGATGCCATCTCTCCTCCTGAAAGTATAAAGTCTCCTATACTTATCTCCTCAACGTTTCTAGAATCTAGGACTCGTTGATCAACTCCCTCGAAGTGCCCACATAAAATATTTACTTTGTTTTTTTTAACAATATCCTGAGCAATATTTTGATTAAAAATTTTCCCTTTAGGTGTTAAATAGTAAACTGTTTCTTTTTCTTCGAGATTTGCATCTAAAGATTTTGCTACTACATCTGGTCTCATTAACATACCTACACCACCGCCATATGGGGTATCATCAACGGTTTTGTGTTTATCGTCTGCATAATCCCTAATGTTTATAAGTTTTAAATCCCAAAGTTTTTTTTCAAAAGCTTTTTTACAAATACCTATATCGAAAGGTCCTGGGAAATATTCAGGATACAAAGTAAAAATTTTCGCCTTAAACATAATTATTTTTTCTTCTCCTCCTTAGGTGCCTCTGCTTTCTTTTCTTCTTTTGGTGCCTCTGCTTTCTTTTCTTCTTTTGGTGCCTCTGCTTTCTTTTCTTCTTTTGGTGCTTCAGAAGAGTCTTTCTTTCTGTCTTTTTTCGGAACAGCTTTGTTTGGATTATTTCCCGGTTTGGGCATTTCCATTAAATCATTTTCTCCAAGTAATCGAGCAACTCTTGTCGTCGGTTTTGCTCCTTGGCTTAGCCAATATTTTATTCTTTCTGACTGAAGTCCGACTCTTTCTTTTTTTTCTTTTGGCATTAGGGGATTAAAAAAACCTAATTTTTCTATAAATCTCCCATCTCTAGGAAATCTACTGTCTGCAACCACAATTTTATAAACTGGTCTCTTTTTTGTTCCTCCCATTGATAATCTTAACTTTAACATTTATTTCTCCTTTTTATTTAAGTTGATTGAATAGCTCAGGTGGAATTCCTTTTTCCATTAAGCTTTTAGTGTTTCCTTTTGACATCTTTTTCATCATGTCAGACATCATTTTAAATTGTTTTAACAATTTATTGATAGTGGCAATGTCTGTTCCAGAGCCATTAGCAATTCTTTTTTTTCTTGAACCATCGATAATTTTTGGATTTTCCCTTTCTTTTTTAGTCATTGAAAGTATTACCGCTTCATTTTGTGTAATTATTTTTTCATCAACACCTGCTTGATCCATTTGAGATTTTATTTTTGAAACTCCTGGTAAAAAAGACATCACACCCTCTAGTCCTCCCATTTTTTTCATTTGTCTTAATTGCGAAAGATAGTCTTCTAAAGAAAACTGACCTTTCCTTAAACTCTCTTCAGTTTCTTTAAGTTTTTCATCATCAATCTCGTCTGCTGCTTTTTCTACAAGAGATACGATATCCCCCATACCTAAAATTCTGTTTGCTATTCTATTAGGATGAAAACTTTCAAAATTTTCTATTTTTTCTCCAATACCTAAAAATTTAATTGGAACATCAGCAATATGTTTCATGCTTAATGCAGCTCCACCTCTACCATCGCCGTCAGCTCGAGTTAATATTATTCCAGTAACCTTTACAGTATTAGAAAATTCTTTTGCAACACTCGCGGCTACTTGACCAGTTAAAGAGTCTGCAACAAGTATAGTCTCAGTTGGTTTTATTACTTCTTCGATTTGTTTTATCTCAGACATCATCTGTAGATCTATTTGAGTTCTTCCTGCGGTATCAAAAATAATTACATCAGACCCATTTAAATTAGCTGCAGATAGAGCTCTTCTACAAATGTCAGCTGGAATTTGATCTTTTATAACTGGCAAAGTTTGAATATTATTTTGCTCGCCTAAAATTTTAAGCTGTTCTTGAGCAGCTGGTCTATAAATATCTAAACTTACCATCATAATTTTTTTTTTATTATTTTTTTCTAAAAATTTGGAAAGTTTTGCAGTTGTAGTTGTTTTTCCTGAACCTTGTAAACCAACCATCATTATTGTTACTGGTGGATTAGACTTTAAATTAATTTCTTGATTGCTATCACCTAAAAAAGAAACAAGTTCATCGTGAACAATTTTAACAACCATTTGTCCTGGAGCTGTAGATCTTATTATTTCTTTACCTAATAATTTTGGTTTAACTTTAGTTACAAAATCTTTTACTACTTCAAGCGATACATCTGCTTCTAGTAAAGCTTGTCTAATAAGCTTAAGACCCTCATCAACCTGTTTTTCATTAAGTGATGGTGCCTTTTTAAATGTATCGAGTATTCCCTCGAATTTATTTGTCAAATTTTCAAACATAATTTCTTCCAGCAGCAATCGCACCAGTGGGCGAACCCTCGCTGACTGGTGTCGATCTCTTTGTTTCCAAAGACACCGCAAAATGCTGTTTTTGCGGAAGTTGGGAGAAACTATAATAGAGGTTCAAAAAGTCAATAAATAAGTTAAGTATTATTATATGGATTTTAAAGCTTATAAAATGGATGGACTTGGAAATGACTTCATCATAATTGATCAACGTGAAAAAAATTATGATCTAAGCAATTCTCAAATAAAAAAAATTTGTGACAGAGGCAATATTGGTTGTGATCAACTAATTCTTTTAGATAAAAGCGATACATTTGATGCATTTCTAACCTTTAAAAATTCAGATGGCTCAGAATCTGCGGCATGCGGAAATGGAACTAGATGTGTGGCTAGTTTGTTATCAAAAGAAAATTCAAAAAACTTAATTACTGTTGAAACTTCTTCTGGGAAATTAGAGTCTAGAATATTAAAGAATAATTTGATCCAAACAAATATTGGAAAACCAAAAACTAATTGGGATCAAATACCTCTAAGTGAGAAAATAGATACGAAAAAAATAAAAGTTATGGTCGGTGATATTGAGTTCTTAGGCACAGCAATAAATGTTGGAAATCCGCACATTATTTTTTTCACCAAAGAATTAGATAAGATTGAAATTGAAAAAGTTGGACCGATCTTAGAAAATCATGAATTGTTTCCTGAAAAAGTTAATGTTACCTTTGCAAAAGAGCAAAGTAAAAACCATTTTAAAGTATTGCACTGGGAAAGAGGGGCTGGTCTTACAAAAGCATGTGGAACCGCAGCATGCGCAACTGCTGTAGCTGGTGAAATTAATGGTATTTCAAAATTTCCAACTGAAATAGAATTTAAGTTAGGAAAAATTAAAATCAATATGGATGAACAAGGAAACGTTATTATGGAAGGTTTGGTCTCAGAAATTAAACATATTGATATAAATTTATGATTAATATTTTTCAAAAATTTAAGGACGGCTTAAAAAAAACTACATCAAATTTTTCAAAAGGAATAAAAGACATTGTAATTAACAAAGAAATTGACGATAAAACTTTAGAAGAAATTGAGGAATTTTTAATTCAATCAGACGTTGGTGTAGAGGCTTCATCGGAAATTAGACAACAAATAGCTAATAGCAGAATTGATCCAAGTAAAAATAAGCTGGATGAGATTAAGAAAATTCTTAAACAATATATTCTTTCATTAATGAAACCCTTAGAAAATAAAAATTTTTTTGATCAATCTAATGAAGATAGAACAATTTTAGTTTCGGGTGTCAACGGAGTAGGAAAAACAACTACAATCGGGAAGATGTCTAAAATATTTCAAAATAATAATAACAAAACAGTCCTAGCTGCTTGCGACACATTTAGAGCGGCAGCAATAGATCAATTAGAAAACTGGTCAAAAAAAGTTGGAAGTGAAATAATAAAATCAGATGCGGGGAGTGATCCCGCGTCTGTTGCTTTTAAAGCAATGGAATATTCAAAAAAAAATAAAATTCATACAGTTTTGATAGATACGGCTGGTAGACTACAGAACAAGAAAAACTTGATGGATGAATATAAAAAAATTGCAAACGTAATTAAAAAAGTTGATAACAATGCACCTCATGATGTTGTTCTAATCTTGGATGCTACCTCAGGACAAAATGTAATAAATCAAGTAACAGAATTTAATAACATTATCCCTTTGACTGGTCTTGTCATGACAAAACTTGATGGAACTGCAAAGGGGGGAATTTTAATTGCTGCAGCAAAAAAATTCAAACTTCCAATAATTGCAATCGGTCTCGGTGAAAAAGAGGACGATTTGCAATCTTTTGATGCTAAAACTTTTGCAGAAAATTTTTTAAGTTTTGAATAATTAATTCAATTTATTAATAAAATTTTTTATATTCCCTAAAAGTTCTTTGTCAAAATCCATCATGTGATCATCTCCTGATTTAAAATAACTAAATTTTGGTTCTGAAAAACTTTCAAACATTCTTTTTCCCATACTAAATGGAACAATGTTATCTTTATCCCCGTGCATAACGAGTTTAGGGAAAGTTATTTTGCCAATTTTATTAATAGAGTCATATCTGTCTTTCAAAAGTAAATTCACTGGTAAATAAGGATAATAAATTTTAGAGAGTTCAATCATTGAAGTAAATGGAGATTCCAAGATAATTCCTGCAAATGAAAATTTTGAACCAAGATCCACTGCAACAGCTGTACCAAGAGACTCTCCGTAAAGAATAATATTGCTATCATCAATGTTGATTGAATTTAACCAATTTTTTGCTGCCATTGAGTCACTGTACAAACCTTCTTCTGTTGGGTTTCCCTCATTCCCACTGAAACCTCTATAAGCAATAATTAAATAATTTAAATCTAGTTCAGCTATCTCATTTAATTTGTAAATTCTATTTTGTAAATTTCCTGCATTCCCATGAAAAAATAGTAATGTCTTATATTTCCTGTCTTTTAAATGATGCCAACCAATTAACTTATTATCCGACTCAACAAACACTTTTTCAATCTTATGTGTAAGTTTGTTCTCATCTAAATAATTATTTTCATTAGGATGATATAATAATTTTCTCTGTGACAGAAAAATTACTAAACAAATAATTACATAAACAGTGATTACACCAATTAAAGTACTAAAGATAAGCATAATTTTCTTATTAAACATTCTAAGCCTTTTTTCTTACTAGATAAACTCCAAGAAAAACCAGAAATGTTCCATATAGGTGAAATAGTTCTAAGGTTTCACCAAAAAATAAAATTCCGTAAAATGCACCATAAACTGTAAATAGATATAAAGTAAATCCAGTAGTTGTAGGCCCGAGATACTTTTGAGTATAAGTGTATAAAATAAAAGCAATTATTCCTGGGGATATTGCCGCAAAAAAAATCCAAAACAAGAATTTCATATCAAATATCGTGCTAACTACAAAATTTTGTTCAAGAATATAAAAGGGTAATAAGCTTAGAGCTCCGAAAAAAGAAATGGCTGTAAATCTTTCAAAAACATTTAAAGATGATTTCCAATTAAAAAGAAATATAGAATATAGTGCCCAACCAATAGACGCTCCTAACATCCATAAATCTCCTTTTGTAAATTTTAAAGATATCAACGATAAGTATTCGCCTTTAATGATAATGATTAAGACCCCAAATAAGCAAGCAAATAATCCTATCAATCTAAATAAGTTCATTTTTTCTTTAAAAAAGAAATAAGAAATTAAAATAATAAAAATTGGGGATGAGGTATAAATTATACCCATATTTATAATTGTTGTTGTTTGACCAGCTATAAAGGGGAAGGCACCACAGACTCCGCACCCCATGAGACCTAAAAAAAATAATTCTTTATATTCTTTTAACAATATTTTTTTTTTACTAAAAATTTTGTAATTAAATAAAATCAGCAAGAAAAATACTGTTGACCATCTCCAAAATGCTAAGGAAATCGGTGGGACATGTTCTACACCACCTCTTGCTACCACAAGATTGCTTGCCATAAAAATAGGTTGAATTAGAAGTAATGAGTAGGGTAAAAAGTCCTTTTTTTTCACTATTTACTAGGACTTATCAAAGAAGGACTCGTAAATCATCATTACAATTGCTATTCCCATTAATATGTAAACTGGTAATACATCTAAAAATCCAATCATCATTGATCTAGTTAATGTTGTTGCTAGTCCAACCAAAAAAAAGATTGCAAAAGACAAGCCGACTATTATTGTAATTTTATTCATTAAATTTTTTACTTTCTTTCTCTAACCAATTAGCAACTCCTAAAAATCTATGATCATCATATTTGTCGCCAATTAATTGTACACCTAATGGTAAATTATTTTCTCCTTGAAGTAAAGGTAGAGAGATAGCTGGTGTATGCATGTAAGACCAGACTCTATTAAAATCTGCGCTACCTGTGCTCTTTAAGCCTTTATCAGCAACACCAGTACTACATGGACTTAAAACTCCGTGATAATCCTCAAATACTTCCTTGTAAGACTCATAACTTCTATCCATAAAATCTACTGCATCAAGGTATTCTTTTGCTGAATATTTCATGCCTCTTGAAATTGCAGTTTGCATTTCTTTTGAAAGTTTATTTTTAGATTTTTTATAATAAACTTGAAAATTATTAGCTAAATCAGTTTCATGAATAATTCGATGATATTTGTCTATATCTTTGAAATATGAAGGTGTATCAAAGACTTCAATATTTTTTTTAAATGATTTGATAAAAAATTCGAATGCATCTCTTGATTTTTTATCAATTTTTTTCCAGCTCTCTGTTTTATAAAAAATAAATTTAGGGTCAAACATTGGACCTTTTTTGCATTCTTCCAACATAAACTCTGATGAAAAATGAATTGTTGCTTTATCGTAGGGGTCTTTTTTGATTAAGACCTTTGCAAGAAGTGCAACATCTTCAACTGTTCTGCCAAATACACCTATGTGGTCTAAATTATATGAGGTTTTTAAAACTCCATTACGCGAAATTAATCCATAGCTTGGTTTGTAACCTACAACACCACAATAAGAGGCTGGTCTAATAACTGAACCCCCTGTTTGAGAACCTATAGATAATGGCGCCATATGAGAAGCTATAACAGCAGCAGATCCACTTGAAGATCCTCCGGGAGTCCTAGAATAATCATGCGGATTTTTAGTTTTCGGTGGAGCAAGATAGGCTAATTCGGAGGTATTAGTTTTTCCCATTACTATAGCTCCAGCTGATTTTAACAAATCTACTATTTCTGCGTTTTGTGACTCTGTCTTGCCTTTTCTTAAAACAGTTCCACATTCAGTTGGCATTTCATAGGTTCCTATAATGTCTTTGAGTGCAACCGGTATCCCATGAAGCGGACCTACTACTTTCCCAGCCCTTCTGTGATTATCTGCTTCTTCAGCTTTTTCTATAAGAAGTTTTTTGTCAAAATGGGCCCAAGCTTTAACATCTTTTTCAAACTTGTTAATTTGATCGATATACAAATTACATAACTCAACAGAAGTTAAATCTGAATTTCTAATCTTATCTGCAATTTCAGATACTTTTAATGAAAAGACGTTAGACATAAAAATTATTCTGCAAATAACGTATCAGGTAACCAAAGTGCGATCCCAGGAAACATATACATCAATACCATTGCAAAAATTACTATTGCAAGGAAAGGCATTATGCCTCTAAAAATTTGCATTAGCTCTACGTTTCTGCTTTGAACACCTTTTAGATAATATGCAGACATTGCCATCGGTGGTGTTAGAAAAGAAGTCTGTAAATTTAAAGCTATTAACATTGCAAAAAAATAAGGGTTTACACCGAAAAACTCTACAAGTGGCAAGAATATTGGTACAAAAATAATTAATATTTCTGTCCACTCCAATGGCCAACCTAGTAAGAATATAATTATTTGAGTTATAACTAAGAACTGCCAGGGTTGAATATCCATTGACTTGAAAAATTGTTCAAAAACTTCGTGACCACCTAAATATGAAAATACTGAGGCAAATGTCCAAGATCCTACAAATAACCACATAATCATAGCGCTGGTTTTTGCAGTTAAAAAAACCGACTCTTTAAAATTTTTCCATTTTAATGATTTATAAAAATAAGATAAAACTAGTGCACCGAACGCACCGACAGCCGCAGCTTCTGCAGGAGTTGCTAAACCTCCTAGAATTGTTCCTAAAACTAAAATTATTAATGAAAACAATGGTACGAAAGATACTAAAACTTCTTTTAAAATTTCTGCTCTTGGAGGGATTTCCTCTGCCGCAGGTTTGGGTGCAAGTGAAGGGTTAAAGTACGCTCTTATAATTACATATAGAATGTAAAGTCCAGCCAACATAAGACCAGGAAATATAGCTGCAGCAAAAAGTCTAAGTGGTGATAATTGAGCAATTACTGCATAAACTATAAGCATTATACTTGGAGGTATTAAAATTCCTAAACAACCACCTGAGCATATTACTCCAGAAGCAAATTTTTTGTCATATCCAGCTCTAATCATTGCGGGCCAAGCTAAAAGGCCCATTAAAGTTACTACTGCTCCAATGATACCTGTCGCTGTTGAAAATAAGGCACATGTAACTAAAGCAGCTACAGCCATTGATGCGGGTAGTCTATGAGAGGCAAGTCTTATTGCAAAAAATAGTTTTGCAACTATGCCAGCTCTTTCAACTAAATAACCCATAAACAAAAATAAGGGGACTGCAGTCAAAACAGTGTTATCCATAATGGTGTAAGTGTTCTGGACCAATAAAGAAAATATCCGATTATCGAGTAAATGATCCATCCTTGAGGGATCGAAGTATGCGTAATAACCAAATCCAACTCCCATTGCTAGTAGAGTAAATGCAATTGGAAAGCCCAATAAGACTGCAAATAAAAATAAACTCATCATTAATATTGCTATCTCAGGATTTGTTAATTCAAATAACATCTGCTTTTTCGTCCTTTTGTGAAGTTCTCATTAATACTTTTTCAGTTTCCTCAGCATCTGCTGATAATCTTGCTGGCCAATGACCTGTTCTTATGCAAATGATTGCTCTAAATACTTCGCTGATACCTTGGATCGCTAACAATAATCCTGACAAAGGTATTATAGATTTTGCCATATAAATTTGTATTTGTGCTGGACTATTCCAGCTAGTTTCTTTAATTTTCCATGCTAACGCTGCATATTCATATCCATAAAACACTAAAGCTAATATTCCTGGAAAGAAAAATATAAAATATAAAATTAAATCAATCCAACCTTGAACTCTTGTTGGAAATAATCTGTAAATAACATCCCCTCTAACATGTGCTTCAGTTGATAAACAATAAGCACCTGCCATCATAAAAATTGCTCCATACATTTGCAAACTAAAGTCAAAATTCCATAAAGTTGGGCTGTTAAAAGCATAAGCCATTATCACTTCGTAACAAGTTCCCCCCATTAAAATTACAATACACCATGAAAACGCCTTACCCATTGAAGCACTTAGAGTATCTGCAAATTTTATGAAAGATTTCATTTATGCACTTTACGTTAGTTTGTGTGTATTAATCAAACAAAAAAAAAGGGGGCCAAAGGCCCCCTTAAATTGTCTAAAATTAATATTATATTTTTACTTTACCAATTGGTCCAAACTCATTTTCATAAGCTAGTTTGTAATTAGGCTGATTCATCAGCAAGTATTTCATTACTCTCTTAGCGTATGCTTTTTGAGAATCGACAATTTTCTTAAAGAAAGCGTCTTTCTTCGTGAAATCACCGATAACTTTATCCCAACCTTTTAGTTGTTGAGCTAAAATCTCATCAGACGTTTGGTAAACGTTCACTTTATGTTGGTTCATTAATTTAGATAAATCTGCTGAATATCTAACTAATGCTTTAAAGTAGTTATCTGTGTTCGCAGCATAAGCAGCATTTTTCAATATTGCTTGGTTTGCTGGTGACAGACCATTAAACGTTTTGTTGTTAATTGGTATTTCAAACATCTCTTGTGATTGGTGGAAGCTTCCTAAGTGATAATGCTTAGAAACATCTTGCATACCAAACTGAGAGTCTGAAGTAGGGTTGTTAAACTCAGCTGCTTCAATCAAACCAGTCTTCATAGCTGGCTGAATTTCACCACCTGGTAACTGTCTTACGACCATTCCCATTGCAGTAAGAACGTTAGTCGCTAAACCAACTGTTCTGTACTTCATACCTTTAACGTCAGATACTTTTGTTACGTTCTTTTTAAACCAACCGAATGGTTGAGCAGGCATTGGCATATGGAAAACACCTGTATAATCGAAACCAACTTTTGCAATTGTTTCCTCATACAGTTTTCTTCCTCCACCGTACTCCATCCATCCCATTACTTCTTGAGATGACATTCCGTAAGATGGTCCAGTACCAAATAAAGATGCGGCTGGGTTTTTACCATACCAATATGCAGTTACCCAGTGTCCCATATCTACAGCACCTGAACTTACTGCTTGGCCGATCTCACTTGTTTTTACAACTGCCCCTACAGGTTGAAGATCAATTTTAAGCGATCCACCTGACATGTCGCTAACCATTTTGCAATAGTCTCCTGCCATTTCAAAAAAGATATTAGCTCCACTTGGCCATGCTGCTTGCATTTTTAGAGTTTGTGGTGCTCCAAATGCAATATTTGGCATTGCTACTGCTGCTGTTGCTGCTGCACCAGTCGCTGCGGCTGCCTTAAAGAACTTTCGTCTTGAAGGAATTTTTCCCTTCAATGATTTTTTTTCTTTAATCATTATTTTCTCCTCTTGTTAAGTTAATTAACTTGAAACTATTTAAACACAATAATGAAAAAGAGTCCTACTGTTAATTCGCGCGTAGGTAATTTATTTACAACTATAAGTGGTACTATTTTATTAATTTACTTTATTTTTACACGAACCACTTTGAAAAAATTCGCTAATGTTATCAATGGCTAGATTTGCCATTGCGGTTCTAGTTTCTTTCGTGGCGCTACCTAAGTGAGGAAGAATAAAAGCACTTTTGTGCTTTAAATAACCAGGATTTAGATTTGGTTCATTTTTATAGACATCCAATCCAACTGCGTAAACTTTTCTTCTATTTAAAGCATCAATTAAAGCTTCATCATCTACAATATCTCCCCTTGCAACATTAGTAACAACTGCACCTTTTGGCAAAAGCTCTAAACTGTCTTTATTGATTAAGTTAATTGTCTCTTTTGAAGCAGGACAACAAACCGAGAGGACATCTGAAACAGACAACAAGCTTTCTAATTTTTTATGATAGATAGCTCCTTGTTCTTTTTCGGAATTTAATTTTGATCTGTTGTGATAATGAATAACCATTCCTAACGATTTTGCAATTTTAGCGATTTTTTGACCAATTCTTCCCATACCTAAAATACCTAATCTTGATCCTGTTAACTGTTTTCCAATCAAATAGTCTGCTGACCACTTCCAGTCTCCAGCTCTTGCTCCCTCTATTCCCTCTGAGGCTCTTCTACACGCACCAAGAATTAAGAGAATGCCTATTTCTGCTGTAGCATCAGTCAAAACTTCCGGTGTATTTGTAACGATAATATTTCTTTTTTTTGCAGCCTCAAGATCAATGTTACCGAATCCAACTGCAAAGTTGGAAAGAATTTTAACACTTTCTGGTAACAAATTTATAGTTTCCTTGTCTAATTTATCAGTCAGTGCAGAAAGAATACCATCACAACCTAGACTCATCTCTATTAATTTTTTTTGAGAATACAATTCATCATTTGAATTTAGTTTCACATCATAAAGCTTTTTTAATTTCTCCTCATTCGATTCAAGTAATTTTCTAGTAACTAGTATTTTTTTCATTTCGGATTTAATTTAGATCAAAAATTTTGCCAGGATTCATTATATTATTTGGATCCATGGTTCTTTTAATTAATTTCATTGTTGGAAGATTATCTCCATGTTCTTTTTTAAGATACTCTTTTTTATGTAATCCTACCCCATGTTCACCAGTGATTGTTCCCTCTAGCTCTAATGTTTTCTCAATTAAAAGATCACTGAATTTTCTTATCTTCTCATAAGTTTCTTTTTTTTCAGGATTATAGGGAAGCAAAACATGAAAGTTTCCATCTCCTAAGTGACCTACCATTGGGGCCCTTAATCCAAATTTTTTAACCTCTACTTCCGCAAATTTTACACATTCAGTTATTTTTGAAATAGGTAGGCACACATCTGTTGAATAAACCCTGCCATTATCTATTAAAGCTTTGACTGAGTAATATACATCCCATCTAGCTTTCCATAGTTTATTTCTTTCCTCTAAACTTTTTGCCCACTTGAATGAGCTTCCATTATTATTTTTAGATAATTCCTCTACAGTATTGATGGACTCTTTATTTGATACCTCTGAACCATGAAATTCAAAAAATAGGGTTGGGAGTGCTTTAACATCCTCCAATTTTGAATAGTTAATACTTATTTCCATTTGATCTTTATTTAGCATTTCAATTCTCGCAATTTGGATACCATATTGAATAACTTCTTGAGCAGTTTTTACTGCGTCTTCTAAAGATGAAAAATGACAAACAGCACTCATTATACTTTCTGGAATAGGAGATAACCTCAATTGAATTTCAGTTATAATTCCTAAAGTGCCCTCTGATCCTACAAATAAATTTGTTAAATTATATCCAGCAGAAGTTTTTTTTGTTCTTCCTCCTGTATTCATTATTTCGCCATTTGGAAGAACTACGGTTAAACCGGTTATAACAGTTTTCATTGTACCGTATTTCACTGCCATTGTTCCAGAGGCAGATGTTGAAGCCATACCTCCTATAGCAGCGTTTGCACCAGGATCAATTGGAAAAAAAACTCCATCCTCTCTTAAATAATCATTTAATTGTTCTCTTGTTACGCATGCTTGAACTCTACAGTCGAAATCTTGAGTGTTAACACTTAAAACTTTATTCATTTTTTCTAATGAAATTGTTATACCTTTATCATTACCGACTACATTTCCTTCAAGAGATGTACCGGTACCAAAAGGAACGACTGGTACTTTGTATTCATTGCAAAGCTTTAGTATTTTCGAAACTTCTTCATTTGTTTCTGGGAAAACTACTGCTTTAGATAAAATCGGATCGTAAGTATCTTCTCCTCTAGAATAATTTAAGCGTGTAGACTCTGATTGAGAAAATCTGCCATTCAAAATTTTTTTTAATTCTTGTTTAAGAATGGTATTCATAAGATTTGATATTATCTAATATTTTTTGGAAATACTATTAAAACTATTTCAGCATTTTTTTGATGTTTTCTAATGCCTGTGAAATATTATCTCTTGATGCAGCAAAACTGAATCTAACATAATTCTGGCAAGTTTCGCCAAAAGCTGATCCAGGAACTATTGCTACACCTGCTTCATGCATAGCCTTCCTTGCAAATTCAGCACCGTTCATGCCAGTTCCAATTACTTTAGGAAATGCATAAAATGCTCCGCCTGGTAAGCTGCATTCAACACCTGGTAAATCATTTAAACCTTTATAAATTAGATCTCTCCTTTGAGTAAATTTTTCCATCATTGTATTGATTGAATCATCTGGTCCATCTAATGCAGCAATACCTGCAAACTGAGCTGCAGCATTAACACAAGAAACGCTATTGATTAATAATTTATTGACATGCTGGATTAAATTTTGAGGCCAAAAACTCCAACCAAGTCTCCAACCTGTCATTGAATAAGCTTTACTCCATCCCTCTAAAACTATCAATCTTTCCCTTAATTCTGGATAATGGAAAAATGATGGCATTTCTTTATTATCAAAAATTTGTCTACTATAAATCTCGTCACTTAATATTGTTACGTGAGGATATTTTTTTAGACCATCAGCTAAAAAGTCAATATCTTTTTTGTCAACAAAGCTTCCTGTTGGATTGTTTGGATTAATTAAAATTAACAGTCTAGTCTTGTCAGTAATTAAAGATAATATTTTATCTGGGTTAAATTTTAAATCTTTATCCTCTGTTAAATCATAAGGAACAGATGTTGAGCCAGTATAATTTATCATCGATTCATATATTGGGAATGCTGGTGTAGGATGTATTATTTCTGCTCCTGGTTCACCAAAACATTGGATAGCATAACTCATTGTAGGTTTTCCACCTGGCATAATGAGAATTCTTTCAAAATCAATATCAACATTATAACGTTTTTTTATCCATCTTGTGACAGCCTGACGACATTCAGGAATACCATTTGACATTACATATCCATGATGTCCATCATCAAGTGCTTTCTTGGCTGCTTCAACAACATGTTTTGGAGTTTTAAAATCTGGTTGACCTAATCCTAAATGGATCATGGGTTTACCTTGAGCCTCCAATTTTTTTGCCTCCGCAAGAACGGTAAATGCAGACTCGGTTCCTAATCTGTCTAAACTTTTAGCTAGTTTCATAAAAAAATTATCCTATAAATTAATTTCAGACTATTCAACTATTTATCTTCTAAATCTTAAATTACTTCTATTAAGATCTGAAATTTTCGTACATCCCATTAATTTCATATTTCTTTGTAACTCTGCTTTGTATTGTCCTAAAGCTCTTTCAACACCTGCTTGACCAGCTGCAGCTAAAGCGTAAAGATATAATCTTCCTCCTGCACAAGCTTTAGCACCAAGAGATAAAGCTTTTAACATATGTGTGCCTCTTTGAAATCCTCCCTCACAGATGACATCTAATTTGTCTCCAACAGCATCTACTATTTCTGCAAGTTGATCAAAAGGAGATCTTGAGCCATCAAGTTGTCTTCCTCCATGGTTTGAAACCATTATCCCTGTGCATCCAATATCAACAGCTCTTTTTGCATCCTCAACACTCATGATTCCTTTTAATGCAAAATGACCTCCCCATTGGGAACATAGTTTTTCTGCATCTTCCCAATTCATGGATTGGTCCAACATGGTAGAAAAATAATTTCCAATAGAAGAATTTGTGCTTGTGCCTTCCTTCACAAAATCTTGTAGATGGGGTAATTCAAACTTACCTTTCGTTAAGTAATTAATTCCCCACATTGGTTTAGTAGCAAAACTAAATAAACTTGATAAAGTCAGTTTAGGAGGAGACGTAAAACCAGTTCTTAAATCTCTTTCACGGTTTCCTCCAGTTATGGTATCAACTGTCAAAGCCATAACATCAAATTTTGCAGCTTTTGCTCTTTCCAAACATGAAGTATTTAATCCTCTATCTTTATGAAAATAAAATTGAAACATCTTAGGAGTATCTATCATAGACGATATTTCTTCTACGCTAACTGTAGCTAAAGCTGAAACTCCAAACATTGTATTAAACTTTTGTGCCGCCTTTCCTACCGCTCTTTCTCCGTCGTAATGGAAAAGTCTTTGTAATGCTGTTGGTGAACAATAAAAAGGTAGGTCAAGTTTTTTTCCAAATATTGTTGTTGATAGATCAACATTTTCTACGCCCCTTAATACATTTGGAACAAGATCAACATCATCAAACGCACTTGTATTTCTAGCATAAGTAATTTCGTCATCTGCAGCCCCATCAATATAATGAAATATTGGTGAGGGAAGCTTTTTCTTTGCTAGTTTTCTAAAATCACGAAAGTTATGACAATTTGTTAGTTTCATAGGACTACTTTAAAAACTTTTCATGAAATTAAACATGTAACTATCTGCCCCAGGATTTTTATCCCCTAAATCAGCATTAGATAGATGGCTTTGCGAAAAGCCCAGTTTAGTGCCTGGAAGAATATCTATGGATACTTGAAGTTCGGATTTAAATTCTAAAGGCGAACCTAAATCCTTACCATCACCCATAGTGTATAAACCAGGTGCAAAACTTGGAACTAAATTTAATTTACCAATTTTATATTCTGCTTGAACTCCGGTATAAAAGTATGATGATGAGTCCGCTGTCATCATTAACCCAGTTATTGGACTTAGCTTTCCTAAAAAGGTATCCCTGAATAAATCCTCATTCGAATGTTGTATACCAAATAATTCTGAACTTTTTTTAGAACTAGTATTGATATCAAATACTCCTGAAAAGAAATTAAACTGATGGCTATCAGAAGGTTTTGTCTCATCAGCACTAATATTTTTTGTAAATCCAACGAGTATTAAAAAAATTATCAAAGTTTTAATTATTCTATTATTCATATTTTTCTAAAAATTTTTTTTACTATTATGGCACCTCCAATTAAAAATAACAATAAGGGTAAAGCCCACAGTAAAAGGGTATTTCTTGATATACCTGGATCATATACTATCCACTGACCGTATTTCTCGACAAGAGATGAAAATATTTCCTCGTCGGTTTTGCCGTTCTCTAATTGACCTTTAATATATTTTTTCATACTTTCGGCAAAATCTGAGTTGGACTCATGAATTGTTTGACCTTGGCAAATTAAACATCTTAAATTTTTAGTAATGTTTATAGTTTGCTCTTCAGAAAAAGTTGATGCCATAGCGATATTTTTTAAATTAAAAGAAATTAAAATAAAAATTATTAAAATTTTAATTGTTAGTAATTTTTTTAATTTCATAAACATCCTCATCATTTAATGGTCCTATATATTTTTTTAACACTTTATTATCCTCATTAACTAAAAATGTTTCTGGAACACCGTAAGCACCAAAATTAATTGATATCGTTCCTTGCTTATCAATAAAGATTTGGTCAAATGGATCTCCATACAATTTTAAAAAGTTTAAGGCATTTTTTTTTTTATCTTTATAATTTATTCCAATCATCATAACTGGAGTATTTTTTTTCAATTCTAAAAGATATTCACTTTCATCCTTACAAGGTTCACACCACGAAGACCAAATATTTATCAAATAAAAATTTTTTCCCGTAAGCGCTTCGTTAAAATTTATTTGCTTTTCTTCAATTAATCCTACAACTTGAAAATCAGTAAAAATTTGATTTTCACTCATTTTGGGCGAATAAATTTTTTCTTTTTGAAGTGCAAATTTCAAAACAAAAAATGATATTATTAAAAGAATTAATATAATTAAACTAAATATTGACTTCTTTATTTTTTCTAAAAATTGCAAACATCCCTCCCAGCATAATTATTAAAGTTGAAATCCAGATCCAAATCATAAAAGGCTTATGTTGATATCTTACGTTAAAAAAATTTTGATCTTTAATTATGTTAATTGTAATAAATCTGTCTTTAAATAATGTTGTTTTTATTGATGCTTCACTAGTAGCTATTTCTGGTTCATTATAAATTCGTATCTCGGGTTGAAGATTAATAATTCTATTTTTGTCGTCAAGTATTTCAAAAAAACCAACAATTGACTCATAATTTTTTTCTTTTTCTATTGCAATTTTTTTAAAAATTATCTTTTCATTTTTTAGAGTAAAACTCTCCCCAACCTGAATATTCTTAATGATCTCTTTTGAAGAAAAACTGTTTAATAATATTGATATTAAAAGTAATGAAAATCCAGTATGTGAAAATATTTGTGCAAAATTTTTTGTTTTTTCTCTTAATTGATCTAAACTTTTGAGAAGCAAATAAAAAAACCCAATAAACAATAAAAGAATGAATATATTTTTTTCTCCGACAAAATAAATAGTAAAGGAAGATAAAATCAGTGTAAATATGATTACAAAAAAGCTTTTAATTCCAATCTTAAAGTTTGTTTTAATCCATTTCATGCTAGGACCAATAGACATAAAAAGAACGAATGGAATTAGGAAAGGTAAAATGAGCTTATTATAAAATGGTGGCCCCACCGAAATTTGCTCATCTAATATTACGTCAAGAAATATTGGGTAAATCGTACCAATTAAAACAACACTTAAGAAATATAATATAAACCAATTATTAATTAAAACTGCAGTTTCTTTGCTTAATGTAAAAATTTCACTCTCTTGAGTAAAGTTTTTATTTTCATAAATTACAAATATTACAAATGATAATAAAACTAAAACCAATAAAAATGTTAATATATAAATTCCTCTAGATGGATCATTCGCAAAAGTATGGACCGAATTTAGAATTCCAGATCTTACCAAAAAAGTTCCAACCATACTTAATGCAAATGTAATTATACATAAAACAATTGTCCATTTTTTGAAAAGCTCTCTTTTTTCTAAAGTTACAATGCAGTGAAGCAATGCAGTTAAACTTAACCATGGCATTAAAGATACGTTTTCAACCGGGTCCCAAAACCAAAATCCACCCCAGCCAAGTTCATAATACGCCCAAACCGAGCCTAATAAAATTCCGCCTGTTAGAAATATCCAAGAAAATAAAATCCAAAACTTTATATTTTTAGCCCAGCTTTTGTTTAAATAATTTGAAATCATTGAAGCTAATGCAGCTGAAAAGATTATCGATGTTCCAACATAACCTAAATATAAAATTGGAGGATGAATACCTAATGCTGGATCTTGTAATATAGGATTAAGTCCAAGCCCTTCTGTTTGAACTGGAAAAATTTCATTAAAAGGATTTGATGTTTTCAAAACAAAGACAAAAAAACCGATTACAATAATTTGATGCAATAATGTAGTTAACAGTCTGTAATTACTTGGTTCATTTTTAGATTTAAAAATGAATCCTAACAACACTCCACTTAGTACTAATAACCATAAAAGTAAACTACCTTCATGATTTCCCCAGGTCCCTGTAATTTTATAAAACAGAGGTTTTGTCGTGTGGGAGTTGTTATAAACTGTCTCGTTGCTAAAATCTGAGATTACAAAAGAATAAATTAAAGAAATAAAAGAGATAAAAACAAAAAAAAACTGAAAACCAATTAAGCCAGTTATTTTATCAGAAATAATTGGGTTGTTATTTTTTAATTGAACTGAGGAATTAAAAAAAATAAATATTGATGTCAACAAGCCAAAAATTAATGAATAATATCCTAATTGTGAAATAATCAATTTATTCTCCTAAAGATTTTTTAACCTCTGGTGGCATATAATTTTCATCATGCTTAGCCAAAATTTTATCTGCTACCAGAAATTTTTTATCATTAAGAAATCCTTCTGCAACAACTCCTTTTTCTTCTTCAAACAAATTTGGAACTGTCCCAGAAAAAGTTACATATAACTCGTTTTTAAAATCAGTAATTATGAAATTAATTTTATTATTATTCATTATTACTGAATCTTTTTTTACCATGCCTCCGACTCTAATTTTTTTGCTTGAAGTTTCTGTCAATAGATTAATTTCACTTGGAGATTTAAAATATACGACATTATCTTTCAAAACTTTTAAAACTGTGAAGGTTGTGAGTGCTATTAATGTTAAAAATACAAAAATAAATAAAAATCTAAACTTAACTTTTTTGCTGTACATTAGTTTAAATTAGATTTTTTGTGCAACGTTACTTGAGACTAATGCCTGGTTAGTTCTTTGTTTGTATGCCTCTGTGTATTTAATTTTTTCTAAATGATTAAATTTTAGTTCAAATTTTTTGTTTTCTTTTATTAATTGTCGATTGATTATTATATATAGTGCAAAGAAGTTGATTAGCGTAAATACAAACGCCGACCACACAAACAATCCGTAACCATTCATTATTAATAAGTTAATCACAATCTATCTAATCCTTTTGTCTTAATCTTTATCAATTCTATATTATATTTCATTAAAAAAATTAATATTGAGAATAGTGCAAATGCCGCAGTCATTAATAATAATGGTGTCAACATCGATGAATGAATTGTAGTTTCGGAAAGAATTTTGACTGAAGACGGTTGATGAAGACTCGCCCACCAATCTACAGAAAATTTAATTATAGGCACATTCACAAAACCAACGATGGCCACTAAACTAGAAATTTTTGCGGCTTTATCATTTTCAAATAATCTCCACGATGCGATATAAAGGATATAAAACAAAAATAGCACCAACATCGAAGTAATTCTAGGATCCCAAGCCCACCATGTTCCCCAAGTTGGTTTACCCCAAATAGATCCGGTCACTAAAGCAATGAGATTAAAAACCAAACCCGATGGTGCAAAACTTTTCGCTATGATTGCAAAATTTTTATTTTTAAAAATGAAAATACCTAATGATAGGAAAGCTATGAATGAGAATATTCCTAAAGAAATCCATGCTGCCGGAACATGAACATACATAATTCTCACTGCATCACTTTGAATATAGTCTTCTGGTGATAGAAATAAAGACTCCACAAGACCTAATGTAAGACAAATAACGAAAAGTGAGAATACAATAATTCTCGTTAATTTCGAAAGTGAAATCATTTTTAGTATTTCAAAAATTTTGTTCAACATTTGTGTAATTGTAAGGATTTTATTATAAAGAAATCAACTGATCAAGAACGTTGAGGGAGATAATGTTGGGAAATATTTAACATCCTTGATCAGTATTCATAGTGTAGACCAAAGGTATGTCTAAGATTTGAGAGAATTGTGTTTAAATGATGACCCTGCGAATTAATTTGACTGTTTGAAGTATGAAGAGCCTTTTTTTCCAGAAAATATCTCATTAATTAATGGATGTTTAATTGGTTCTTTTGAATCATCTTTAAGAAGATTTTGTTCAGAAACATATGCTTCGTATGTTACATCCTCATTTTCTGCTAACAGGTGATAAAATGGTTGGTCTTTTCTAGGTCTTACATTTTTGGGTATAGACTCGTACCATTCTTCAGAATTATTAAATTCAAAGTCTACATCGTAAATAACACCTCTGAAATCAAAGTGCTTGTGCTTTACGACGTCACCAATTGAAAATTTTGCTTTTTGAACACTCACATTAAATAATATGGGTATTTGAGATAAAAAATCAATAAAAAAATTATTAAAAGTTTGTAAATCTGATAATATTAAGTTGTGAATAAGTCACTAATAAAATTTTTAACTGACTTTGGTCCATTAGTAATTTTCTTTTACTTTTACTATAATTCAGGAAAGGATCTTCAGGTAGCTATACCGCCTCTTATAGTTGCGACAATAATTTCTATTTTGATTGTTTGGTTTTTTGAAAAAAAAATTCCTATGGTTCCTCTTATTGGAGGTATTCTTATAACCCTATTTGGAGGATTAACAATCTATTTCAACAACCCAATTTTTATTTACATGAAGCCAACGATAATTAATATTTTATTTGGTTTATCCCTTTTTTTTGGAAAATATTTTACCAAAGAGCCTCTTTTAAAATTAATTTTAGGAAAATCATTGTCTCTAAATGATGAAGGATGGAATATTTTAAATTTTAGATGGATATGGTTTTTCTTTGCATTAGCCATTCTAAATGAACTTATTTGGCGAACACAAACTGAGGAATTTTGGGTTAATTTTAAAGTTTGGGGTATGCTACCAATTACTTTTGTTTTTACAGCTTTTCAAATTCCATTAATTAAAAAATACTCTCAAAATGAATAGAAATTTAAAATTGGTTATTAATAACTCGATAAAAAAATACGAAGAGAAATTTTTTTTCGAAAAAAATGAACTTAAAATTATTTTAGATTTATACGCAAAAATGGTTTCGAACGGTTCATGGAAAGATTATGGTCTTAATATTTCAAACAAACAAGTAAGTTTTAGTGTTTTTAAAAATGCTGCTGAAAACGCAATTTATAATATCTGCAAAAATTTCAAGCCAAATAGCAAAAACTTAAAGTATTGTATTACTGATAGTAGGGGCCGTATTTTAAAAAATTCACACGACCTTGAAAATTTGATTAATAAAATAAATTGGAAAAAACTTTAATTATCTTCTTTGACCAAAAAGTCTTAGAAGCATGATGAATAGATTTATAAAGTCTAAGTAAAGCGTTAATGCACCCATTATTGCTTTTTTACCGGATATTTCGACAGTATCTGAAGCTGAATACATATTTTTAATTTTTTGTGTGTCATATGCAGTCAGACCAACAAAAATTAAAACACCTAAAATTGAAATTACAAAATACATCATAGCTGATTTTAGAAAAATATTTACTAATGAAGCAATTATAATTCCTATCAAGCCCATCATTAAAAATGAGCCAAACTTAGTTAAATCTCTTTTAGTTGTATAGCCGTAAATACTCATTGCTCCAAAAGTTGCTGAAGTAATAAAGAATACTCTTGCAACACTTACTCCTGTATAAACTAAAAGTATCCATGATAATGATAATCCCATTAAAGAAGCAAATACCCAGAAAACAGTTTGTGCTTTAGCTGCTGACATTTTGTTAATACCAAAACTCATATAAAAAACTATTGCTAAAGGTGCTAGCATAATCACCCATTTTAAACCTGAAAAGAAAATTGCATTACCAAAACTTGTAAATGAAGCGATCGTTCCTGCAGAATCTGTAACTACAGACATTTTGAAAGAAATCAATGAAATTATTCCAGTTAAGAGAACTCCAGTTGCCATGTAGTTATATACTTTCAACATGTAAGCTCTTAAACCAGCGTCCCAAACTGCAGTTTTTGCAGATGTTGCTTGGAAGATATTTTGTCTATTAAAATCCATGGATTGAATATATTAATTTTACAAAATTTTTCAATGGTCTAAAGGTACCAAAATATTATATTTTTATGAATTATAAGAAACTAGGCAGTACAGACGTCGATGTGAGTACAATTTGTCTCGGAACCATGACTTGGGGAGAGCAAAACTCAAAGGCAGATGGTTTTGAGCAAATGGATTATGCAATTGATAATGGGGTAAATTTTTGGGACACAGCAGAAATCTACGCAATACCAATGAGAGAAGAAACCTATGGTGAGACAGAAAACATCATAGGTGAGTGGTTCAAAAAAACAAAAAAGAGAGACAAAGTCATTTTAGCTACAAAGGTTTCGGGTCCTACTAGTAAAGAATACATCAGAGGTGGTGGATGCAGTTATGATGAAAAAAGTATGTCAGAGGCATTAGAAAAAAGTTTAAAAAGAATGCAAACTGATTATATCGATTTATATCAATTACATTGGCCAGAAAGGAATACTAATTTTTTTGGTAAGCAAGGATACGAACACGACTCAAATGAAAAAAATTGGATTGCTTTTGAGGAGATTTTAGAAAATTTAAAAAAATTTGTAGACGCAGGGAAAATTCGTTATGTAGGTCTTTCGAATGAAACTGCATGGGGTTTAGCAAAATGCCTCGAGCTCTCAAAATTAAAAAATTTACCCAAAATGATGGCTGTTCAAAATCCATACAACTTACTCAATAGGACTTATGAGGTTGGTCTTGCCGAAATCTCGGTAAGAGAACAAAGTGGCCTGCTGGCTTACTCACCACTAGCTTTTGGTTACCTCACAGGAAAATATCGAAATAATAATATGCCAAAAGGTTCACGAATAGATCTTTTTAAAGACTTCACTCGCTACAATAATGAAAATAGTATTAAAGCTATTGAAGAATACTACAAAATTTCTCAAAAATTTAATTTGGATTTTGCTCAAATGTCCATAAAATTTTGTGAAATACAGCCTTTTGTTGAGAGTGTAATAATTGGTGCTACGACTATGCAACAGTTGAAAACAAATGTAGAAAGTGTAAATGTAAAATTAAATAATGAAATTATTAATGAAATTAACGAAGTTCAAAAAATATATCAAAATCCATGTCCCTAATAAATAAAATTACAGTATTATTATTTTGTTTTTTAATTGTCTCTGAGGCCTCAGCTCAGGAAATAAAAAAAGTTGGTAAGTTTAAAGACTGGGAAACAATAGTAGTTACTGATGGAGCAAAGAAACTATGTTTTGCTCAATCAAAACCAGTTTTACAATCACCAAAAAAAAATCCAAGAGAGGCAAGATTATTTATTAGTTTTAGACCAGCTGATAAAATTAAAGATGAAGTAAGTATTACATCTGGTTACCAATATAACGCTCAAAATTCAATTACAGCTAAATCTGGAAAAAATAAAATTAAGTTTGATGTTAAAAAACAAAACTTTGCTTGGATAGGCGACACAGGTTTAGAAAGAAAGATGGTGAATGTAATGAAAAAAGGATCAAGAATTATGATTACGGGATATAATCAATCTGGATCTCAAACAATTGATCACTATTCTTTAATGGGTTTCACAAAGGCTTATAATACTGCAAAAAAAAATTGCGCATAATATCTTAAATGAAAAAAAACAAAAAAATTGTTTTAGCCTACTCAGGCGGGCTTGATACATCGATAATTTTAAAATGGTTACAAGAAAATTATGATAGCGAAGTGATTGCTTACACTGCAGATATCGGTCAAGAAATGGACCAAAAGCAAATTATTAAAAATGCAAGAAAACTTGGTGTTAAAAAAATAATAATCAATAATTTAAAAAATACTTTCGTAAAAGAATATGTCTTCCCAATGATTAGAAGTCATGCAATTTACGAAGGGGTCTATCTTCTTGGGACATCAATTGCGAGACCGTTAATTGCAAAAGATCAAATTAAAGTTGCTAAAAAGTTTAAAGCCTTTGCTGTTTCACATGGATCAACTGGAAAAGGTAATGACCAAGTTAGATTTGAACTTGGATATCATTACTTTTGTCCAAAAATAAAAGTTATAGCTCCTTGGAGAATTTGGAAATTAAAATCAAGAACTGATTTAATTAATTATGCCAAAAAATACAACATTCCTATTCCAAAAGATAAAAAGGGTGCACCACCTTTTTCAGTAGACGATAATTTATTTCACACATCAACTGAAGGTAAAGTTTTAGAAAATCCAAAAAATTCAGCCCCAGAATTCATTTTTCAAAGAACAACTTCACCTGAAAAAGCACCTAATAAACCTAGTTATATTTCCATTGGTTTCAAAAACAGTGATCCAGTTAGTATTAATGGAAAAAAATTAAATCCAGAAAAACTTTTGGATAAATTAAATCAGGTCGGTGGAAAAAATGGAGTTGGAAGAGTTGATCTAGTTGAGAATAGATTTATCGGAATTAAATCAAGAGGTGTTTATGAAACACCAGGTGGGACGTTACTTTTAATCGCCCATAGAGCTATAGAGTCTGTGACATTAGATAAAGATACTATGCATAAAAAAGATTCTATTATGCCAAGATATGCAGAATTGATTTATAACGGTTATTGGTTTTCAAAAGAAAGATTTAAATTACAAAAAATTGTGGATCTAAAAAAAAGTAAGGTAAATGGAAGTGTTAAGTTAAAACTTTATAAAGGGAATGTTACAATTCAATCAAGAATTACAAAAAGCAGTGCTTACTCAATGAAAAAAGTTTCTTTTGAGGAAAATAAAACTTTTAACAAATCGAATGTTGAAAGATTTATAAATTTCCATAAAAAAAAATTAAAGTAAAAAAATGAATTTCGAAACATCTAGAGCGAAAGCTATTGATAAACTAAATAATTTTGTAGAAAAAAATCTTTCAGATTATTCAAAATTGAGAAACTTCGATTTTGGGCCTGATAAAAGAGATAATGTTTCGTGCTTATCGCCTTATGTTACTCATGGGATTCTTAACGAAATTGAAATTATTAAAAAATCACTTTCAAAGTTTTCTTTTTCAAAAAATGAAAAATTTATCCAGGAAGTTCTTTGGAGAACTTATTGGAAAGGTTGGCTTGAGTTAAGACCGAACGTATGGACCGATTATTTGGTAAGCTTAAACAATATAAGAGAGAAATTTGTGAATAATAAAAAATACTTAAATGCGATAGAGGGAAATACTAATATCGAATGCTTCAATGAGTGGGTAAAAGAATTAAAAGAAAATAATTATCTTCATAATCACACCAGAATGTGGTTTGCAAGTATCTGGATATTCACATTGGATTTACCTTGGCAACTAGGCGCAGAATTTTTTATGCAACATCTTTATGATGGTGATGCTGCATCAAATACACTTGGATGGAGATGGGTTGCTGGAGAGCAAACTCAAGGAAAACATTATTTAGCAAGTGAATGGAATATCAAAAAATTTACTAATAATAGATTTAACAATATTAAATTAAATGAAAAGGCGCCACCAAAAGTTTCTGGAAAGACATACTCAATTGTAAAACAAAATTTTGCTAATCCTAAAGATATCGATTCTGATAATTTATTAATTTTTGAAAATAACCTATCTTTTGAAATCACTGATTTTAAAGATTTTGAATTTAAAAAGATTTATTTAGTATCAAACAAAAATGAAAACAGGTCCATCAAATTAAGTGATAAAGTAATCGAATTTAAATCCCTTTTAATCAAAGACCAAGAACAAAGAATAAAAAATCAATCACTAGAGTGTGAGATTATAGATATAAGTGAGGTCAAAAAAATAGGTGAAAATATTATTGGTTTATATCCAACAGTTGGTGAAAATTTAGATTATTTAAATTCGAATGATATTACATTTGATTTTTTATACAGAAAGCTTGATCAGCATTCCTGGCAGTATTGTAATAAAGGTTTTTTTAATTTTAAAAATTATATTCCAAAAATTATTACAATGTTCACTTAGACGAACATCTTTTTGAACAGTATTTGACTTTATCCCAATTCAATCTCCATTTTTTTCTCCATTTAAATGGCCTTTGACAAACTGGACAAATTTTAGTTGGAAGGTTTTGTTTCTTCATTAAGTTGATGTTTGTTTTTCAAAAAAAGAAAGTAGGCAACAAATTCATAAAGATAATGAAAAATTATAAATAAAGGTTTGAAACTAAATATTTTAGCTAAAAATTTATATTTTGGAATTTTAGACCAAATAATCACAAATGCTTTTGCACCGCCTATTACTTCTCCATTTTCGATGACATGCAATCTTCGTAGAAGCTCTGCTTGGGATTTTGAAGTCAAATTAATTGCTTCCTGGTTATTTGTAATATCAACCCACTCTAAGTTTTCATCAGAATTTTTTTTATAATGATCAATTTCCATTTTACAAATGTTACAAGAGTTATTGAAAAAAACCTTAATTGACATTTGTATTTTCTTTAATAAATTTATCTGCTGCAGCCAGAATCATTTTTTTTCTAGTTGCGTTCATTTTATCATAAATTCTGACCATCATCGATAGTCTTGGATTTTTTAAAAAAAATTTTCTATTTTTATTGATAAATCTCCAATAAAGACCATCCATAATATTACACCAATCACCCTTTTTAAAATCCATCATTTTTAAAAAATAGCTTGAACCACAGATATATGGTTTGGTTGCAAATATCCCCCCATCGCTGAAGAGTCCCATACCGTAAACGTTTGGTGACATTACCCAGTCAGATGAATCAACAAACATTTCCATAAACCATTTGTAGACAAAGATTGGCTTAATCTCGCAAAGATTCATTATATTAGATAAAATCATTAATCTTTCGATATGGTGAGACCAACCATGATCATTAGCATTTTTAATTGCATAATCTAAAGGAGGTAAACCTGTGTTTCCTTCATACCAAGAAGGTTTCATTTTTCGGTTATGTTTAAAAAAATTCCCAGTTTCTAATTTATTATCAAAATTTTGATAAATTCCTCTCATAAACTCACGCCAACCTATTACCTGTCGTATGTAACCTTCCAAAGAATTAATTCTTATTTTTTTCTTTTTGTGACTGGTTAAAATTCTATCTAATATTATTTCAGGTGTAATTATCCCTAAGTTCAAATAAGGACTGAGTGCACTGTGAAATAATATATTATTACTCTGATCAACAGCATCTTCATAATCACCAAATAAATTTGATTTTTCTTTGATAAAAAAATCCAATAATCTCATTGCATCTTTAAATTCGGTTGCAAACCAGAAATTTTTTGTTGAACCAGGATGTTTTGAAAAATTTTTTTCTATAATCTCTTTTAAATTTTTCGTATGAGGAGTTTCATTTATTTTTGGAAAAGCTGGAATTTTTGTTCCTTTAGGAAGTTTTTTTCTATTATCTTCATCAAAACTCCATTTTCCTCCAACTGGATCTTCACCATTCATTAAAATATTCATTTTTTTTCTTGTCTCTTTATAAAATACTGCCATGAAAGGTTTTTTGG
>CACPLG010000005.1:60000-72134 GCA_902634775.1 uncultured Pelagibacteraceae bacterium | reverse complement strand
ACATAAAAAATTGAATTACCTTCATCACCCTGTCTCCCAGCTCTTCCTCTGGCCTGGTTATCAACTCTTCTAGACTCCATTCTTTCTGTACCAATTACAAAAAGTCCACCTAGAGATTTAATTTTTTCTTTATTCTCTTTAATATTATCTGAATCTTTCCCACCTAATTTAATATCTACACCTCTTCCTGAAATACTTGTCGTAATTATCACTGAATTTAATTTTCCTGCATTAGCAATAATCTCAGCCTCTTTTTTATGATTTTTTGCGTTTAAAACTGTGTGTGGAATTTTATTTTTTTTAAATAAATCTGAATAGACCTCAGATTTGTCGACACTGGAAGTAAAAATAAGTAACGGTTGCCCTTTTGAATTTAACATTTTTACTTTAGAAATAATTGCATCTTGTTTTTCTTTTTCTGTTCTGAAAATTTGATCGTTCCAATCTTTTCTAATCATTACTTTATTAGTTGGAATAACAACAACATTGAGGTTGTAAATTTCATAAAACTCCTGACTTTCTGTAACAGCAGTACCAGTGCATCCTGCAAGTTTTTTATATAGTTTAAAGTAATTTTGATAAGTAATCGATGCGAGTGTCTGATTTTCCATTTGGACTTTTAAATTTTCTTTAGCCTCTAAAGCCTGGTGTAGTCCATCACCATACCTTCTACCCTCAAGAATTCTTCCCGTAAGCTCATCAACAATTTTGATCTTTCCATCTACTTCAACATAGTCTTTATCTTTTAAGAAAAGGTGATTTGCTTTCAATGCTTGATTAACGTGATGTACAAGGTTTAAATTTGCCGGATCATAAAAATTATTATTTTTCAGTATTCCAATATCTCCCAACAATTTTTCTATTGTGTCTATTCCTTCATTAGTTAAAGTTACATTTTTATCTTTTTCATCCAATTCATAATCGCTTGATTTTAATTTGTTTACAAGTTTATTAATAGCTTTATATTGATTACTCGTTTCATCTGAATGCCCAGAAATAACTAACGGAGTTCTAGCCTCATCTATTAGACAAGAGTCGATTTCATCTACAATAGCAAAACTATGTTCTCTTTGAACTAATTTATTCGATGAATATTTCATATTATCTTTTAAATAATCAAAACCAAGTTCACTATTAGTTGCGTAAGTAATATCCTTCAAATAATTTTCTCTTCTCTCATCATCAGATTGATCATTATTGATGTAACCAGCACTTAGACCGAGAAAGTTGTAAATTTTCGACATATTTTCACAATCTCTCTTTGCCAAATAATCATTTACTGTAACAACATGAACACCCCTTCCAGAAAGAGCATTTAAATAAGCTGCTAATGCAATTGTAATTGTTTTTCCTTCCCCAGTTCTCATTTCTGCTATTTTACCCTGATGTAATGCAATACCTCCTAACAATTGAACATCAAAGTGCCTTTCATTTCTTGACCTGTGAGAAGCTTCTCTTACATACGCAAATGCTTCTGGCAAAACCTCATCAAGGTGTTTTCCACTTTTAATTTGATTTTTTAGTTCATTAGTTTTATTTGGAAAATCACTATCTTTTAATTTTACTACATCATTTTCGAGCAAATTTATTTTTTCTAGAATTTTTTTAAACTTAGCCAGCTCGATATCGTTGCTACTTTTAAATATTTTACTAATAAAGCTTAATGGATTTAACATTTTTTTTTGATATATAATTAATTATTAATTGATTATATAGTTATAAATTATTTTTTTTAAATAAAATGCCCTTAAATTTAAGCAATTTTTTGTTATCTAAAAAAGAAAAGTCGAAAATGGCTGACTTCCAGGACTTGGACCATATTGATGGTGTCTCAGTATCTACAACTTCAGCTAATTTATATAATAATAATAGAGATGATTTGGTGCTTTTTTATTTTAGACATGGTGCTGAACACGCATCAGTTTATACCCAATCCCAGGTTATTTCTGAAAATATTAAATGGAATAAAAAAATAAAAACAAAAAAAATTCGTGCTCTTTTAATAAACACAAGAAATGCAAACGCACTTACAGGTAAAAAAGGATATGAGGCCCTTGAAGAAATTTCTGAGGAAATATCAATAAATTTAACAAAGAAACAAAAAGAGGATGAAGATCATCCAAAAAAAATTAAAAAAAATGAAGTTTTGTTCGGCTGCACTGGCACGATTGGAGAAGTCTTTCCAAAGGATAAAATTAAGTCTTCTATTAAAAATTTGGTAGAAAAAATAAAGTATACTCAAAATAAGTATTTATGGATAAAAGCTGCAATGGGTATTTTAACAACTGATTTAAAACCAAAACTTGCTATGGAAGAATGTAATATCGGAAATACAAAAGTAAAAATTTATGGTCTTGCGAAAGGTTCTGGAATGATTTTTCCAAATATGGGAACAACTTTAGCTTACATTTTTACTGATGCAGACCTCTCTTCAAATATATTAAAAAAAGTTTTGAAAAAAAACATTCAAAATACTTTTAATGCAATTAGTTGTGATGGTGATACCAGCACAAATGATATGGTGACAATTTTTTCAACAGGAAAGGCAAAAAATAAATCTATTAATAATATAAACGATATAAAACTTAAAGATTTTGATTTAGCTCTAAATAACGTTTTATTAAACTTAGCAAAAAGAGTTGTGAGTGATGGCGAAGGTGCTTCAAAGTTTATAAAGATTAATTCTTTGAAATGTTCTAGTGAAAGCGATGCCAAAAAAATATCATTTTCGATTGCTAACTCACCATTAGTAAAAACAGCTATTTCAGGGGAAGATCCAAATTGGGGAAGAATATTAATGGCAGCTGGAAAAGCAGGTGTAGAGTTTGAAATAGATCGAGTAAATTTATTTATTGGAGAGTATAAAATTTTGGACAAAGGACTGCTAAATAAAAATTATATTGAAAAAGATGTTGCTCATTATATGAAGCAACCCAATTTAGAAATCACAATTGAGATTAATAACGGTAATAAAAAATTTACTTGTTACACGATGGACTTCACTCAAAATTATATATCTATTAATTCAGATTATAGAAGTTAAAGGTTGAAAAATAGTAGAGTATTATTACTTATACATTATGATAAAATATAAATTAATTTGTAAGGATTGTAACAATATTTTTGATAGTTGGTTTTCTAGTTCTAAGGAATACGAGAAACTAAAAAAAAAAAAATATTTGAATTGTCATATTTGTAATTCTCAAAAAATAGAAAAAACACTGATGGCACCAAATGTATTGAATAGCTCAGATATTAAAAGTAAAGATATAAATAAAATTAAAGAAATTAAATTAAAGCTTAAAGAATTTAAAAAATTTGTAAAAGATAACTTTAAATACGTTGGAGAAAATTTTGCCCATGAGGCAAGATTAATACATTATGACTCGAAAAAGAAAAACAAAGCAATTTATGGAAAAGCCTCACAAAAAGAAATAGAAGATCTTAAACAAGAGGGTGTTAAAACTGAAGAGTTTCCCTGGATAGAAGATAAAGAAAATTAAATTTTAGAAAATTGTGCAAGATAATTTACAGAGCTATCTTTAGATACAATCCATTCATTCTTTAGAATATCAAACTTTACACCAATTAAGTTATTCAAGTTTAATGAATTGTTTTTACAAATATTTATTAAATCATCAGGTTTTAAAAATTTATTCCAATCATGAGTACCTATTGGCAGCCATTTTAAGATATACTCAGCCCCTAAAATTGCAAAAATATAAGACCTTAATGTTTTATTTAAAGTTGCGATGAACATTAAGCCGTTTTTCTTCAAAAGCTCTGAGCTTTTTAATAAAAAAAAATCAACATTATCTACGTGTTCAACTATTTCCATATTTAATACAACATCAAATTCTTCTTTGGCAGCAAATTTTTCTGGAGATGAACAGTGATAATCGATATTTAATTTACTTTTTTTTAAATGCATTTTAGCAATTTGAATGTTTCTGTCCGAGGCATCTATGCCCGTGACTGTTGCACCTAATCTTGAAAGCGGTTCGCTTAAAAGACCCCCACCACATCCAATATCTAATATTTTTATATCTTTTAAAGGTAATTTTTCTGATTTATTTCCAAATTTTTTAATAATTGTATCTTTAATATATCTCAATCTAACTGGATTAAAATTATGCAATGGTTTAAATTTACCCTCGGGGTCCCACCACTCATCAGCTAATTTAGAAAATTTATCGATTTCTTTTTTATTAATAGTGTCTTTTTTCATTGGTAGTTGACTTTACAATTAAGATGTATTTTATCTAAATATAAAAATTTAAATACAAAATATCAATGAAAATAATTGTTTTGAAATTTGGTGGAACATCGGTTGGCACATTAGATAGAATTGTAAAGATATCTAAAATCATCATTTCATACATAAAAAAAAAATATAAAGTAATTGTTGTAACTTCTGCTATGAGCGGTGTTACAAACGAACTTTTAAAAAAAGCTGGAAAAATTTCTAAAAATTTTCCAGATTCCGAGAGAGATGTGTTGTTATCCACTGGTGAACAAATGGCTAGTGCTTTAATAGCCGGAAAGTTATATGATTTAGGTTTTGTCTCAAGATCCTGGATGTCATGGCAGATCCCTATTATAACAGGAGGTAATTATAGTTCTGCAAGAATTCTAAAAATTGGCACAGACAAGATAAAAAAATATTTAAAAAAAGGTGGCATTCCAATAATAACTGGTTTTCAGGGTTTAAATAAAGATAACAGAATTACTACTTTAGAAAGAGGTGGCAGTGATGCAAGTGCAATTATGCTTGCTAAGTTTTTTAAAGCAAAAAAATGCATAATTTATACAGATGTTGATGGAGTTTATACAACTGATCCAAACTTAACAAAAAAAGCAAAAAAAATAAAAGCTTTATCTTATGAGGAGATGCTAGAAATGTCCTCGCTTGGTGCTAAAGTTATGCAGCCAGCTTCAATCCAGGACGCAAAATTAAACAAAGTAAAAATTGATGTGAAGTCATCGTTTACAAATAAACCAGGAACAGAAATAATTAGTAGAAAAAAAATTAAAAATATAAATATAATCAGAGGTGTGTCTTTTACTAAAAATGATGCAAAAGTAAGTCTTCTTGGTGTAAAGGATAAGCCTGGGGTAGCTGCAGCAATATTTGAGCCTTTATATAAAAACTCTATCAATGTTGACATGGTCGTTCAAAATATTTCTTCCGATGGTAAGGAAACAGATTTAACGTTTACCATTAAGTCTGATGATCTTTTAAAAACTAGAAAGCTTATTTCTAGAAATAAAAAAATTAAATTTAAAAAACTAATTGTGGATAAGAATGTTTCTAAAGTTTCTATTGTAGGAGTTGGAATGATTACAACTCCAGGGGTTACTTATCGAATGTTCCAAGCATTGGCAAATAAAAAAATAAACATTCTTGTAATTTCTACTTCTGAAATTAAAATATCTGTTTTAATTCAAAGTAAAAACTTAAAGAAATCTGTTGAATTACTACATAAAGAATTTAATCTAAATAAATGAGTTATAAAGAATTTAGAGATATAAAAAGAAAAAAAACAAAAGAGATAAACGTTGGTGAAGTAAAAATTGGAGGAGACAACCCTATCACAGTCCAGACAATGACAAATACTTTAACCACCGATGTTAAAGATACAATTAAACAAATTAATGATTGTGCTGAGGAAGGTGCTGAACTTGTAAGAGTCTCCTGTCCTGATGAAGAATCAACAAATTGTTTAAAAGAAATTGTTAAAAACAGTAAAGTTCCAATTATTGCAGACATTCATTTTCATTACAAAAGAGCTATAGAGGCAGCTAAGAGTGGTGCGAAATGTTTAAGAATAAACCCAGGCAATATTGGTAATAAGGATAAGATTAAACAAGTAATAACAGCAGCTAAGGATTATGACTGTGCATTAAGAATTGGAGTTAATGCAGGTTCCTTAGAAAAAGATATTTTAGAAAAATATAAAGGCCCATGTCCGAATGCTTTAGTAGAAAGCGCAATGAGGAATATAAAGCTTATAGAAGATGAGGATTTTTTTAATTTTAAAGTAAGTGTTAAATCATCAGATGTATTTCTTTCAGTAGCATCATATAAACTTCTCTCGACTAGAACAGACTATCCTTTACACTTAGGAGTGACAGAGTCAGGTAGTTTTGTGCCAGGAAGTGTAAAAACCTCAATAGGTCTTGGCTCGCTTTTGATGGAAGGAATTGGTGACACAATAAGAGTTTCATTATCTGACGATCCTATTAAAGAAGTTAAAATAGGCAATGAAATTTTAAAATCTTTAAATTTAAGAAATAGAGGTGTAAAAATCATTTCATGCCCCTCATGTGCTCGTCAAGGATTTGAAGTAATTGATGTTGTTAAAAAACTAGAGGAAAAGTTGTCTCATATTAAAACACCTTTAACTTTATCGATAATTGGGTGTGTTGTGAATGGTCCAGGAGAAGCTGCCTCAACTGATATCGGTATTACAGGAGGGGGCAAGGACAGCAACATGTTATATTTGAATGGTATTCAAAAAGAAAAATTGAAAAATGATGAGATAATTTCAAAGGTTGTAGCATTGGTTGAGAAAAAAGAAAAAGACATCAAAAATAAAATTTAATGATACCAGTTGATAAGGTAAGGGAAATAATAAAAAAACACGAGATTCTTGAAAAAGAGTTATCATCTGGAACAATCGAAAAAAAACAATTTGCATCTAAGTCAAAAGAATATTCAGATTTAAATACTGTGATTATTCATGCGAAAGACTATTTAATATTTGATAAAACTAGGGACGATCTAAATAAGATTATTAGCGATGAAAATAATGATAAAGAGATGATAGAATTAGCCAAGATCGAACTTAATGAACTTGAAGATAAACAAAACAAAAATGAAAATAAGTTGAGATTATTCTTGTTACCAAAAGATGAAGCAGACACAAAAAATGCAATAATTGAAATACGCGCAGGGACAGGGGGATTAGAAGCTAGCCTTTTTGCATCAGATCTTTTTAAAATGTATGAAAAAGTAAGCCAAAAAAAAAAATGGTCTATAGAAATAATTAGTATATCGAAAAGTGATGCAGGTGGATTAAAAGAGGTAATTGCTTCAATAAAAGGAAGAAATATTTATTCATCATTAAAATATGAAAGTGGAGTTCATAGGGTTCAACGGGTTCCAGATACTGAAACACAAGGCAGAGTTCATACGTCAGCAGCAACAGTTGCAGTATTACCAGAGGCAGAAGATGTAGATATTAAGATTGAAGAAAAAGATTTGAGGATCGATGTGTTTAGAAGTAGCGGCCCTGGAGGACAAAGTGTTAACACCACAGACTCAGCTGTTAGAATTACACACATACCAACAGGAATTGTTGTAAGCCAGCAAGATGAAAAGTCTCAAATCAGAAATAAAGAAAAAGGACTTAAAATTTTGAGATCAAGAATATATGAATTTGAACGAAATAAAAGAGATGAGGAAAGAGCAAAAGACCGAAAAAGTAAAATTGGATCAGGTGATAGATCTGAAAGAATAAGAACATATAATTTTCCTCAAGGGAGAGTCACAGATCATAGAATCAATCTTACATTGCACAAGCTCGAGGAGTTTATGGAAGGAGAAATTTTTGATGATATGATTGATAATTTAAGCTTACAAGCCCAAGAAGAAGAACTAAAAAAAATATCATGAAAATTATAGACAATTTAGAAGATGGATACGAAATACTGAAAGAAAATAATATATCTTCTTATAAAATTGATTGTGAAATTTTAATGTCACAAACCTTAAATATCTCGAGGGAAGAAGTTCTTCTAAATCTAGAAAAAGAGATGAAAGAAGAAGAGAAGGAAAAATATTTTAATTATATTAATAGAAGAAAAAAAGATGTGCCAATCGCTTACATAACAAAAAATAGAAATTTTTGGAGAGAAAAATTTATAATTAATGAAAATGCTCTTATTCCACGTCCAGATTCAGAACATTTAGTAGAACAGGCACTTAAATTAATTAAAAAAGATAAGTCTAAAAGAATTCTTGATGTTGGAGTAGGCTCAGGATGTTTATCAATTTCTATTTTAAAAGAGAGACCATACTGCGAATGCGATGCAATAGATTTATCTAAAAATGCTTTAAAATTGGCTAAAATTAATGCAAATTTGCATCAATTATCAGATAGAATTAAATTTTACAAAAGAGATGTTGACAATTTTTATAACGGTAAATATGATTTGATTATAAGTAATCCTCCATATATTAAAAAACATAAAATAAAATATTTGGGTACAATTAAATATGAGCCTAAAATTGCTCTAGATGGTGGGTTAGATGGTTTAGAAGTAATTAGAAAAGTTATTTCAAAATCAAAATATTTATTAAAAATTAATGGAAAACTAATCCTTGAAATTGGATATGATCAGAAATACAAAGTGATGAATTTCTTAAGAGAAAAAAGTTTTTTTATAAATAGAATTATCAAAGACTATGGAAATAATACTAGATGTATAGTATCTACAAACAAAGATTGAAAATTTATGAGACCATTTAAAAGTAATTTAAAAAGAAATAGAAGCAGACATCATTCAGATAGACCATTCAAAAGAGGCCCTGATTTTGATAGATTAAATGGTAATTTTGCAAATAATGACAATTCTTTCAGGAGAAAAATTAACAGAAGCAATGGCAATGTTCAGAAGTTAATTTCAAAATATAATGATCTTGCTAGAGAAGCTTTATCCAATGGAGATAAAATATTGTCAGAAAACTATTTTCAATACGCTGACCACTTCTTAAGAGTTTCCTTAGAGCAAAAAGAAAAAGACGCCTCCTAAAAAAAACTAATTAATTCTAGTTATCAAATCAGACTTTAGTACATCTGTTTTAATTCTTACAATTTCGAATTCTTCTCTAGTTGATCCCTTTAGAGATTTTCCCGGAGGTAATTTTAATGTTTGTGAATTTACTTTTTTTCCATTTTCTATAACCTCATAATGTAAGTGCGGCCCAGTAGACATTCCTGTTGACCCAACGTAGCCTATTATTTGTCCTTGTTTAATTCTAGACCCTGACACTGCGAGATTTGAAAATTTTGACATATGAGCATATATTGTTTGGTAAGTTGCATTATGTTTAATTTTTACGCAATTACCTCCGCCTCCACACCATCCAGCTTTTATCACTATACCATCGCCCGACGCCATTATAGGAGTTCCTAAAGGTGCTGCAAAGTCGGTACCTCTATGCATTTTATTAAACCCAAGAATAGGATGTTTTCTCATTCCAAAAGGTGACGATAACCTTGCGCCATTGATTGGTGTTTTCATTAATGCCTTTTTAATACTCTTACCATTTTCATCATAGTGCCCTCTCGATTTTTTATTTGGATAGAAATATAATTGATTTGTTTGTCCTCTAAGTACCAAATTAGCATAAATAATTTCTCCCGTACTAAACACTTCGTTATTTTCATCAATAAATGTTTCATATATTATTTGATAAGAGTCGTTTTTCCTAATATCTCTTTGGAAGTCAACTTGAAAACCATATAGCCTTGCAAATTCTATAATAACATTAGGGTTTATTTTTTGTTTAGTTGCTGAATTGTAGAGACTTGATTTAATGACCCCTTCTTTCAAAACTAATTTTTTTGTGAGATTAGTTACAATCTCCTCTTTTTTAAGTTCATTGGTTTCTAAATTTTTAACGATTTGTATTTTTTTTGTTTTGGAAAGAGGAATTAAAATACTTAATATTTTTTTATTATCTTTATCAGAGTTATCTAATACAATATTTATAGTTTGGTTAGATCTAATTTTACTTGTTTCTTTCTTACTTAAAACTGTATATATTTTTTTAATTTCTTCATCTTTTACTGAAAATTTTTGGAGTATATCTTTTAGAGTTTGACCGCTTCTTACTGAATGATTTATTTCTTCATACCTAGGAGTTAAGTTAAAAAAAATGTGATTTACAGTCTTTTTAAAGTAGGTGTTTCTCAAGATTTTTAAATATTCATCATCAATTTTTTTGTTTTGAGTATTGTAAATTTGAATAAAAAGTGTGGAAATTAATATGAGAAATATTAGTAAAAATACCTCAGTGTTTTTCTTAATAAACGATGTAACTTTGAGTTGAATTAATTTCATGAGATCTCTATAATTTATTGTTCTTTAAATAACTAGTCAAAAAAGATTAGTGTTTATGGGGCTTTTTAGCAATTTTTTCTTTGATATTACCTTGATTTACTAACGATTTGTACTATAAGCATCTCTCCAAACAATGAAAATTGTTAATTATTAGGGAAAAACCTAATTAGCTATTTGAAAAGTAAAATTTTAAGAAGAGAAGTGTGGACGGTTAAGGTTACCAAAATTTGTCGTACACACTTCAACATTATATAAATTTATTCTTAGATTTATATAGAAGCTAGTGTGCGCCGTTTTTAAACTTGAGAGTTTGATCATGGCTCAGAACGTACGCTGGCGGCACGCCTAATACATGCAAGTCGAACGAAGTAGCAATACTTAGTGGCAGACGGGTGAGTAACATGTAGGTATCTTCCCATTGGTGAGGAATAACACGAGGAAACTTGTGCTAATACCTCATAAGTCTTTACGGAGAAAGCTTTATGCGCCGATGGATGAGCCTGCACTTGATTAGTTTGTTGGTAGGGTAATGGCCTACCAAGACAATGATCAATAGCTGATTTGAGAGGATGATCAGCCACATTGGGACTGAGACACGGCCCAAACTCCTACGGGAGGCAGCAGTAGGGAATCTTGCACAATGGGGGAAACCCTGATGCAGCGATGCCGCGTGAGTGAAGAAGGCCTTTGGGTTGTAAAGCTCTTTCGTCGGGGAAGAAAATGACTGTACCCGAATAAGAAGGTCCGGCTAACTTCGTGCCAGCAGCCGCGGTAATACGAAGGGACCTAGCGTAGTTCGGAATTACTGGGCTTAAAGAGTTCGTAGGCGGTTAAAAAAGTTGGTGGTGAAATCCCAGAGCTTAACTCTGGAACTGCCATCAAAACTTTTTAGCTAGAGTATGATAGAGGAAAGCAGAATTTCTAGTGTAGAGGTGAAATTCGTAGATATTAGAAAGAATACCAATTGCGAAGGCAGCTTTCTGGATCATTACTGACGCTGAGGAACGAAAGCATGGGTAGCGAAGAGGATTAGATACCCTCGTAGTCCATGCCGTAAACGATGTGTGTTAGACGTTGGAAATTTATTTTCTGTGTCGCAGCGAAAGCAATAAACACACCGCCTGGGGAGTACGACCGCAAGGTTAAAACTCAAATGAATTGACGGGGACCCGCACAAGTAGTGGAGCATGTGGTTTAATTCGAAGATACGCGCAGAACCTTACCAACACTTGACATGTTCGTCGCGACTTTAAGAGATTAAAGTTTTCGGTTCGGCCGGACGAAACACAGGTGCTGCATGGCTGTCGTCAGCTCGTGTCGTGAGATGTTGGGTTAAGTCCCGCAACGAGCGCAACCCTTACTTTTAGTTGCCATCATTTAGTTGGGCACTCTGAAAGAACTGCCGGTGATAAGCTGGAGGAAGGTGGGGATGACGTCAAGTCCTCATGGCCCTTACGTGTTGGGCTACACACGTGCTACAATGGCATTTACAATAGGAAGCAAAACGGCGACGTTGAGCAAATCCTAAAAAAATGCCTCAGTTCGGATTGTACTCTGCAACTCGAGTACATGAAGCTGGAATTACTAGTAATCGCGGATCAGCGCGCCGCGGTGAATACGTTCCCGGGTCTTGTACACACCGCCCGTCACACCATGGGAGTTGGTTCTACCTTAAGGCAAAGTTTAAAACCTTTGACCACGGTATAGTCAGCGACTGGGGTGAAGTCGTAACAAGGTAGCCGTAGGGGAACCTGCGGCTGGATTACCTCCTTTCTAAGGATGAATAAAATTTTATAATTTTATTCTAAATATTTAACAGGTTAATGTTGACCGTCCGCACTTCTCTTTTTAATTTTGTGTTTCTCTTAAAAACAATGAGGGCCGGTAGCTCAGTTGGTTAGAGCACACCCTTGATAAGGGTGGGGTCGATAGTTCGAGTCTATCTCGGCCCACCAATATATCTGGGGGATTAGCTCAGCTGGGAGAGCGCCTGATTTGCATTC
>CACPLG010000005.1:0-55000 GCA_902634775.1 uncultured Pelagibacteraceae bacterium | reverse complement strand
TTTCAAAGTTTTCTAAAGTTTTTGAATATTTACTAAGCAATAACATTTCATCTGGTAGTATGGCAAACTTGTTATCTCTTCCTTTTAAGTTTCTATTTATTGTAAAATGTTTTTCTGTTAAAATTGAACCTAAAGAAATTGCATAAATTGCATCATTTATACCATTCAAGTGCCCAGAGTAACCAACATGTTTAAATTTTCTTTTTAAATATTTGAACTTTTTAAAGTTACAGTTTTCTTCAGAAAGGGGATAAGAACTCACACAGTGCATTAAAATTACATTTTTTTTATTTTTAACAATTTTTAAAAGTTTTTTAAGCTCAGTTTCTTTCATACAGCCACAAGATATAATTACTAATTTGAAAATGTTTATTGATTTTTTAATTAAATCAAAATTATAAGATTCGTGAGAGGGAATTTTAATTATTTTTTTAGTGATATTACTGTAAAGCTCTAGGTCATTTTCTGAAAATACAGACGCAAAACATTCAATTTTAATTTTTTTTGAAAAATTATAAAGTTGTTGGAATTTTTTTTTATCCAAAAAAGCTTTATTATAAATTTGTCTTCTTCCATCGAAATCCCATTTTCCCGACTTCAAATTTTTAGGATTCCAAATCTGAAATTTTACATAGTCCGCACCAGATTTCTTTGCTGACATTATCATTTTTTTAGCGAGGCTTAAATTTCCTAAAAAGTTCCATCCAATTTCCGCTATTAATTTATAATGCTTTTTTTTTGCCATTAAATATATATAAGATTAAATACACCATTAATTTTTCTAAGCAATGAAATTTTTAACAGGAAAAACATTTAAAATAAAATCTTGTCCAATTTGTGGCTTTACTAATAATGTGTTTCATAGTTTATCAAAAAAAAATCTCTACTCAGAAAAAATTTCAAAAATTTTAAATGTAAATGAAAACAAAATGTTATCAAAAATTTATAATGTTAAATGTAAGAAATGTTCCTTAATTTACAAAAATTTTTGGTTTAAACCAAAGATAATAAAAATACTATTTAAAAAAGAAATACCTTTGCATCCAAAAGGAATGGACATTTTTGAAAAAAAAAAATTTGAAAAAAAATATTTCTTAAATGAATTCAATAATCTAATAAAGTTTCACAAAAATAATAAAGAAAAGATTAATAAGTCGAAAAGAGTGATGGGTTCAATTATTAGTGCAATAGATTCAAATTCAAAAACTCTGAAAAGTTGTAAAAAAATTCTTAACAAGGATAATGAAGATTATAAGAAAAAAAAATTTCAGAAAAATATTCTCAAAATTTCAAACTTAATAAAAAAACCGAAACGATTCTCAAGGTTTGTTGGATATAATGATAGAATATTGTGGAATTATTTAATGAAAATAACTAATTTCAAAATTTATGGTGAAGTTGGCTGTCCCTCATGGGGAATGCTTAAAATTGCCAAAAGAAATAAAAAAAAAATTTTTTTTTATGACAGGAAAGAGAATAATTTTTGGAATGAAAAAATTTTAATAAAAAAGAGCAGATTAAAAAAAAGAGAAATTGTCTATTCGCTTGACCGCAAAAAAAATTCTTTGTTTGGTATAATAGAATACCTAGACCACCTTGTGAGGCCACTTAATTTTTTAAACGAAGTTGCATACTCGAATGACTCATTTTTTATTTTAACAGAGGATCCAACTAAAAATAATTTACCAATTCAACATTTTACAGGTTTTCAACATACGACTTTTTTTCATATAGCAAAAAAAATAAACAAGTTGTTAATTTTAAATAATAAGATTTTGAAAAGTAAAAATATGATACTTGCAATTTTCAAAAAAAACTAAATTTTTTATAATTTAAAAGATTTAAGTAATTTTCTGTCTTGAGCATCCCAAAAATTATACAATTGCTTCCTTCTTTTCCGACGAAATAAAATTTGCCTTATTGTAACTGCAATATATTTGAAAAGAAAAAAATAGTTAAAAAATTTTGGAGAAACTTTTTTTTGATAATCTAAAAATAAATTTGTTAGTATCTTTAGGGTACCACCAGAATATGCCAAATTATCCGCCTTTTTTAAAAAATTCTTTTTTTTACATATATTTATTAGCTCTTCTTTATTTTTTTTGAGATATTTTTTAAGTTCAGCTATGTTTTTGGGTTGAATAGATAATGTACCAGGACCATTTTTACCTAATGGTCCACGATTTTTATCTTTTTTTACTGTCTCATCCCAATTTATAAGCTTCGTAATACTTATTACAGGAATATTATATTTTAAAGCATCAATTGTTGTGGAGCTGAATACATTTAAAACCAAATCAATATCTTTTAAAAAATCTCTCATATTTTCACCCTTATAAATCTTAAATTCCGGGAAAGTTTCTTCATAAATCTTTTTATCCTCAAACGGACTCACTTTTATTACAATTTGAAAATTTTTATTTATTTTTTTAAAAATCTTCAAAAGAGTTTGGATGTATTCAATTTCAAATTTTAAATATCCTATCCTTTCAACTTCATTATTCTCCATGTATTGCCTTATTCTTAATGGTATATTTTCTTTTGAAATTCCAGTTCCAGATATAATTCTTGAGTGAGTAGGTATTCCGATTACTTTAACTTTTCTATTATTTTTTTTTGTTTTTATAAAATTTTTTTTACTAAATTTAAGATTACCGCTTATTATAACTTTTTTTTTAAAACCTTTTTTAATTAAAAATTTAGCATCTAGCTTGCTCCAAGCTAAAATCTTACTCACTTTTTTTATCAAATAAATTGGATATTTATCTTTTTGAACTTTATCTGCGTAAAATAATCCCTCCGATGAGTGCATGAGTATATTAATATTTTTTTTTGATGCATAGTTTACAATAGGTGCACATGAACTTTTAGCTAAATTGGGAACAACAACAATGTTGGGGTTAACTAGATCTATTGCTGTTTTCCAAACAGGGATATGGAAAAAATAGAGCTTTATTTTATGCTCAAGAAGTTTTTTTCTCAAATCATATAACCCATATAATTCTCTAAACTTATTATCTATTATCCATACTATTCTCATTTAATTTATTAAAATTTAATAATATCTAACATAATATTTTATTTTTTAATTTCTATATTGCCTAACATTAAAACATCCAGGCCAGATTTAAAAAAGGTATTGATAGCATCATCAGGAGAACAAACTATCGGCTCGCCATTAATATTGAATGAGGTATTCAACAAAATTGGATAACCAGATATTTTTTCAAATTCCTTAAGAATTTTATAAAAATCTGGGTTTGTTATTTTGCTAACAGTCTGAACTCTTGCAGTATTATCTAAATGAGCTATACCTGGCAGTTTATCAACATAAAATTCCTTAATTTTAAAAACTCTCTCCATATAATTATTTTGTTTACAATTTTCTGTCTCAAAATATTTTTCAAAATCCTCTTCGACGACTGATGGAGCAAATGGACGGTATTTTTCTCTATATTTTATTGATTTATTCATCAGATCTTTTACACTTTTATTTATCGGGTTGCCGAATATACTTCTGCAACCAAGTGCACGATCTCCAAATTCTAATTTTCCATTAAAAAAGCCCACAATCTTATTTTCAAAACATTTTGTAGCAATATAATTATGGTAATTTTTGACAGTGGAAAAATTGATTTTTCTTTTTTGTATTGAATTCAATACCTCTTTTTTTTTATATTCAAAACCAACAAAAGGAGAGTTGTTAACTTTTTTCCTTTTTTGTTTTAAAATATCATAATATAAGTAGAAAGCACTTCCTATAGAATTTCCAGTATCAGATGGTGCGTAAGGAACATATAAGTTATTAAAATCACTTTTCTCAATTATCTTTCCATTAAAAACTGTATTAAGAAAAAAACCTCCACTCACTACTAAATTTTTGTTTTTAGTTAGTTTGTAAAGATGTTTTAGAAAGTGTAGCGCAATTTCTTCCGAGCAAATTTGAAGAGCTTTTGCAATTTTTATTTGTTTTTGTGAAGGCTCAGGACTATAAGTTACCTTATGTATACCAAATAATTCAAGCATTTCCTTTGAATAATGCTGATTGTTATCACCTAAATTTGAAAATTCAAAATATTTGGACACAAGCTCAAATTTACCGTTATCAGAAAGATTGAAACATTTTTTTATTTTTTTTATTTCATCTTTGCAATCATAGTCATAAGCGGACATAGCCATGATTTTCCATTCGTCACTATCACTTTTATAACCTAAAAGTTCAGTAAAAGTCGCATATAGTTTTCCAAGAGAGTTCGGTAAGTTTTGTGCTTCGATTTTACTAATTTTGTTATTTTCTCCTAAACTAAATGTTGTTGATTCATATTCTCCCCTGAAGTCACAGGTTAAAATTGATGCAGATTTAAAATTAGATAAATAGAAGCCATTTGCAGCATGGGACAAATGATGGTTGATATGATAAACGTCAGGAAAATTTTTATCATCATGTTGTACTTTGGTATATGAGCCCAGGTCTCTATTTGACCTTAAACTCAAAAGGTTATCACTCAATGTATAAAAATTGTGTTCCCTAAAAGATCTGAAAGATGAAATTAACGGGTTGTATCTATTCATATGTTTAGAAGGGTCCCATCCTACAGATACACAATTTATTTTAGAGAAATCAATTTTTTCGCTTTCTAATATTTTTTTTATACTAAGTATTGGAAACTTTTTGGTAAATTTTTCTCTATTTAATCTTTCCTCTTGTAACGCAATTTTTATTTCCCCATCCTTAATTAAACATGCTGATGAATTAAACTCTCCGTAATTTAAACCTAAAATATATTTGTGACTCATTGAGATACTTTTATTCTAAATACAAATTTTTTAATATTATAAAACATAACATATATTTTTTTCCTGTTCATTAATCATATAAAAGATGATATTTATTGTAAAAATCTGTATAATTTAACTTCTCTGAAATTTTACCTTTTTCCATAATCATTATTTCATCACAAATTTTTAGTGGTTTTAATTTGTGAGATATTATTACGTACGTTTTGTTTTTTTTGTTCTGAAGTTGTTTTAGCTTTTCAAGTATAAAGTCTTCATTTTTTGGATCTAAGGAGTTAGTAAATTCATCTAAAATAAACATCTCTGGATCTCTGTACAAAAGTCTGGCAAGACCAATTCTTTGTATTTGCCCACCTGATAAAACTGATCCTTTTTCTCCAACCTTTGTTTCTAAACCGTTTTTTAGCTCATCTAAAAATTCTGAGACACCAGAATAAAAAACCGCATCATCAAGTTTTGCTTTATCAACTGTGTCGCCTTCATTCAAAAACACAATATTATTTTTCAAAGTATCGTCTAATAAATAATTGTCTTGTGAAATCAAACCAATATTTTGTTGCCAACTAGTAATTTTTTCATTTACAGGTTTATCATCCACTAAGAACTCACCTTTATTTGGTCTTAAAAGACCACAAAGCAAATTTATAAGAGTTGTTTTGCCTGAGCCAGATTTTCCAAGAAAAGCAATACTTTTACCTTTTTCTATCTTGAAACTGAAGTTTTCAAATATGTTTTCGTTTCCATCATTATATTTAAAGGATATTTTTCTTAATTGAAGATCTTTTTTAAATTGCACCAAATCTTTATTTAAATTATATAGTTTTTCTTTTGGTTTTGAATACTTTTCTAATTTACCTATTTCTTTATTAAGCAACTGAACCGAAGGACTGAACGATCTTAATACTGATATGTTAGATCCGACTCGAGAAACTATAGGTAACAATCTAATAAACGCAACAATATACAATGATACAGCAGGTAGCGCATTAATTGAGTCCACATGATATAAAAATTTTATTAAAAATAGAATGATTATTAAAAACACAAATTCAAAAAGAGCTATAGGTAACGCACCTATAATTTCTGTTATTTTTTTTGATTGCTCATAAATACTTACTTTTTCTGAAAAGATATCCAAAACTTTGTTTTCTTTTTTTGTAATTTTAATCTCTTTAATTGCACCACTAGTTTGATTGATCCACTGATAAACTGCTTTAATTGATTTTAATCTTTTTAATCCAAGATTGTGCAAGTGTTTATAAAAAAATAAAAAATAGAAGATTAAACATAACATTAAGATAATTAAAGCCACAAAAGTAGAGCTAGCATCAACTACCAGTAGAAGAAAAAAAATACACAAAAATAAAAGAATATCTTTTGAAAATTTCAGTATATGAAAAAAATTTGTTACGTAATCTTGCACTTCACCATCAGCATTTCTTAATATTTCCGAGGTATTGTAGGATTTCATAATTTCAAATGGTGCAAAAATATAAAGTCCTAAAAATTTTTTTTTCAAATAGCAATTGAATTTTTTTTTTAAGGTTGCCTGATAAAAAATTACTGATAGGTAAAAAAGATTTTTAATAAAGAAAATTAAAATAAAAAAAAAAATACCAATATTTAATAAATCTTTTTTGTTTTCAGTGTTTATAGCATTTTCAAAAAAATTATGGTATTTTGGTAAAATTGGTTCATCACTTATAACAAAATCAATGAATAAAGGTATGAGTGCTATAGAAATAGTTTCAGCAAGCACTAGTGTCATATTCAATATTATAAATAAAAGAATATGACCATTATTCTCTTTAGTTAGCAATTTAACATAATCTTTCATTATCAAATAAGGTCAAATTTTACAATTTGATTTTTTTTTATATCTTTTTTTAATTTTTTTCCAATAAATCGATTTATTAAGAAAGGATTAATTCCCAAACCAGGTCTCAGAGAAACTAGATCAGAATTTTTAATTTGTGTACCCTTTCGTTTGTTCTTATTAAAATATAAACTTTTTTTTGAAATTTTTGACATTTCTAATTCTTCAGGTTGAATTTTTTTTGTTTTATCTCCCATTATTATTTCAGTTTTTCTGATTTCGTTAATCATTTTTTTTAGTTCGCTGAAATTTGAAGAGGCTTTATGATCTGGACCTTTTAAACTTTTACTTAATGTAAAATGTTTTTCAATAATTTTTGAACCAGCCGATACTGCTAAGCAAGTAACGAAATTATCATTCCCGTGATCTGAATATCCAACAGTAAATCCAAATTTTTTTAAGGTGTTTAATACGTTCAAATTTACAGATTTTAAAGAACAAGGATAGTTTGAGACACAATGTAATAAAGCAATATTTGAATTTTTGTTTTTTTTGTAAATCTCTACAGTTTTTTTTACATCTTTCAAAGTTGACATACCCGTAGAAATTATTACAGGTTTATTTAATTTTGATAAATAAGTATGTAAATTGTAGTCTATCAAATCTGCAGATGCAGTTTTAAAAAGCTTGACTCCAAGTTTGTTAAGAAATCTTGCACTTTCCACATCATATGGTGTTGACAAAAAGATTATCTTATTTTTTTTACAATATTTGAAAAGAATTTTATGATTCTTATAGCTTAACTCAAGTTTTTTAAGCATCTGAAAATGGTCCTCTTTATCCTTCAAATTTTTCAATTGGTATTTTACTTTTTTTGTTCCTGGTAAAACTAAATTCTTAGCTTTAAAAGTTTGAAACTTCACAGCATCGGCACCAGCAATTTTGGCGCTCTTGATAAGTTTTTTTGCAAGCAAAATATCGTTATTGTGATTTACTCCTATTTCAGCAATTACAAAGGTCCTTTTAGAATTATTAAAAAAACTAGTCACTATAAAATATATATTCCCAACATTAGTCTGATTAAAATGTAGCCAAATTAAGATATTTTAGTTGAAAGTTCAATAGATGAACGCTATTCTTGTTCAAATTTTGAACAAATATGGAAAATAATCAAGATAATTTGGATTTGCTTAGAAAAATTAGTAAACAGCCAAAGGCGTCACAAAGAATCTTAGCAAATGAGCTTGGATTTAGTTTGGGAAAGTTAAATTACTGTCTTAAGGCTTTAAAAAAAAAAGGTCTTATCAAAATCAAAAATTTTAAAAATAATAAAAATAAAATTAATTATATTTACATTCTGACCCCAAAAGGTATAGCAAAAAAAAGTTTACTTACAGTAAATTTTATGAAAAGGAAAATGAAAGAATACGAGGAACTCAGGAAAGAGCTTAACATCAATAATGGAAAATAAAATTTCTATATCGACCGGTGGCTTTAAAAACTTAACAGGGTTACAAGCAGCTAAATATTTAAAAAAAAGTCATATTTCAGATATTGAGCTATCTGGTGGTAAATACTCAAAAGATCAAATTACCAAAATCACCTCTCTTAAGAAAACATTAAATTTAAGAGTGCATAATTACTTCCCACCTTCAAAATATCCATTTGTGATTAATCTTGCATCTAATAATAGAAAAATTTTAAATAAATCTATAAATCATATAAAGAAAGCAATTCTTTTGGTAAAAAAACTTGGAGGGGATACTTATAGTTTTCATGCTGGTTTTAGACTTGATCCAAATTTTAAGTCTCTCGGAAAAAAATTTAAAAGTGAGAAGTTGATAAGTGAAAACAAAGCATTAAAAATTTTTATTCGTGAAACAAAAAAAATATCTAAATTTGCAAAAAAAAATAAGGTCAATATTTTGATTGAGAACAATGTGGTAACAAAAAAAAATTTGATTGAATTTAAGAGTAATCCATTTTTGTTAACAAATTATAAAGATATACGAAATTTTTTTAAAATTATGCCTAAAAATGTTAAATTGTTAATTGATGTTGCACATTTAAAAGTTAGTGCCAGAACAGAAAAATTAGATCCAATAAAATCAATAAAAATAATGAATAAATTTGTAGGCGGGTATCATTTTTCAGATAATAATGGTTATAAGGATAGTAATAGTTCAATTAAAAAAGATTCATGGTTTTTACCTTATATTAAAAAAAATTTGAATTATTATAGTATTGAAGTCTATAATAAATCTCCAAAACAACTAAAACAACAAATAAACATCTTAAACAAAATACTAATAAAATTTTAAATGAAACTTACTAGATTGCCTCCTCTGAAAAAATTGATTGTTCAAAAAAACTGCTCTCTTAAAGATACAATAAAAATAATTGAGCAAGGTGGACAACGAATTGCATTCGTTGTCGACAACCGAAAGTTTATCAATGTAATTACTGATGGTGATATTAGAAGAGCATTATTAAAAAAGTTTAATTTAGAAACAAAAATTTCAAATATTATTAAGAAAAAAAAATGCAAATATTTAAATATCAACTCATCTTTTGAAATGATTCAGAATCAAATGACACCACAAATAACACATTTGCCATTAGTAAATGACCAAATGATATTGGTGGATTATGCAATAAATTTTAAATTAAATAAAATTCCAGTATCCGAGCCACAATTTTTAGGCAATGAAATTCCTTATTTAAACGATTGTATTAAATCAGGATGGATTTCTTCGGGTGGAAAATATGTTAAGCTATTTGAAAAAAAGTTTTTGAATTTAACTAAATCAAATTATTCCTTATCTGTAACAAGTGGAACCACTGCCCTTCATTTAGCTTTGGCAAGTCTTGGAATAAAGAAAAACGATGAAGTAATTGTACCAAACTTAACGTTTATAGCTCCAGTAAATGCAGTGATATATTTAGGCGCAAAGCCCGTCATAGTCGATGTTAACAAAAATAATCTTTGTATTGATCCAAATAAACTAGAAAATGCGATAACAAATAAAACTAAAGCGATTATGCTTGTATACCTATATGGCCACGCGTGTGATGTTGATAAGATCAGGGCAATTGCAAAAAGAAAAAAACTTTTTTTAATTGAAGACTGTGCAGAGGGACTGGGCACTTATTATAAAAAAAAACATGTTGGTAATTTTGGAGATGTGTCAACTTTTAGCTTTTTTGGAAATAAAACAATTACCACTGGCGAGGGTGGAATGATCTGTTTTAAGAAAAAAAGTCATTATGAATATGCTAAGAAGTTAAGAGATCATGGAATGAATAAAAATAAAAAATACTGGCATGATCATGTTGGCTTTAATTATAGAATGACCAACCTTCAGGCCGCAGTAGGCCTCGCACAAATGGAAAGACTAAATTTTTTTATCAACAAGAAAAGGGAAATGGCAAAAAAATATCGTTTTTATCTTAAAAATAATAACTATTTATTCTTTTCAAAAAATTTCCCAAATACGAAAAGTTCTTATTGGTTATATTATATTAAATTAAAAAAAAATATTTCGCACTTAAGAGACAAAATAATTAATAAACTTTTAGAAAATGGTATTGAAGCAAGAAATTGTTTTTATCCCGTTAATTTAATGCCGCCCTATAAAAAATATTTTACAAAAAAAAATAATTTAAATAATTCTCTAGACCTTTCAAAGTGTATAATTGCCCTACCGTCTTCAGTAAATTTAGTAGAAAAAGAAATCAAAAATATTTGTTTAAATATTGAAAATATTTTGAAAAATTTAAAGACAGGAAATCGATAAAATGCAAAAAATATTTGATGTAATTATACCCATTAGATCTAAATCAGAAGAATTAAAAAATAAAAATATTTTACGTTTTTCAGGGAAAACTATTTTGGTTAATTACACAATTAAAAAATTACTTAAAATTAAAGAAATAAGAAAAATTTATGTGTTAACAGACTCAGAAAATTATAAAAAAAAATTAATTAACCATAGAAAAGTAGATAGTAACTATTTGAGAAAAAAAAAATACTCAGAAGCTGACTCAAATATAAATGATTTAATAAATGATTTTATTTTACATTATTATCCATTCAAAAATAATCAAAATCTTTTAATGTTGCAGGTTACGTCTCCAACTTTATCAATCGATGAAATTAAAAAAACATTGCAGTTTATTAAAAAAAATAATTTAAAATCACTTATGCATGTTTGCAATGTTATCGAAAGTCCTTACGAAATAATTGAAAAAAGACATAAAAAAAAATGGAATTTTTTAATTAAAAAAAGGGTTATTAATAGGCAAAATTATAACAGGGTTTTCCAATATATTACTGGTTCTCTATTTTATTTTGATACAAATTTTTTTAAAAAATATAAAGAGATTTATAACTTGAAAACTAACTTATATTTAGTTGATAAAATAAATTTTATAGATATTGATGATAAATTAACTTTTGAAATTGCAAAAAAAATAGTTAATCTGAAAACTAGAAAATAAATTATGCCCGGAAATGAATTAATAGGTAAAGAGGAACTGAAAGAAATTAATGGTATTTTTAAAAAAAGCGATGGTGTTTTGTTTGCTCATGGTTTTGATAAAAGAAGAAAAAATATCTTTAGAGTAAGGAATTTTGAAAAAAATTTAAAAAAATATTTTAAATCAAAATATGTGTTATGTGTGACTTCAGGTACAGCTGCTATTAAAATAGCTCTAAAAGCATGCGGTGTTAAACCAGGTGATGAGGTAATTACTCAAGCTTTTAACTTTATTGCTACTGTTGAAGCAATTGTAGATATAGGCGCTATTCCAATAATTAGCAATATTGATGAGACGTTGAATATGTGTCCAGATGATTTACTAAAAAAGATTACTAAAAAAACAAAAGCTGTAATTCCAGTTCATATGTTAGGATTTTCATCTAATATAAATCGAATTGAAAAAATTTGTAAACAAAAAAAAATAAAATTAGTTGAGGATAATTGTGAAAGCATTGGTGGAAAATACAAAAATAAGTTTTTAGGAAACTTTGGAGATGTAGGAATAATGAGTTTTGATTTCGGAAAAAATATTACAACAGGAGAGGGTGGATGTATTTTGACTAATAACAAGAAAATTTATGAATATTGCAATCAATATCATGATCATGGTCACGAATTAAATCCTAAATTTTCTAGAGGTATGGACACAGTTAGTAGACCCGGGTTTAATTATAGAATGACAGAATTACAAGGTGCGGTAGGGATTGCGCAACTAAAAAAATTAAACTTTATATTATCTGAAAATAAAAAAAGGTATGATTTATTACTAAAAACTTTAAGCAAAAAATTTAAAATTCGCTATAAAATAAAAGATAGCATCGCATCGATGGATACTTTTATGTTTGAAGTTCGAGACAATAAAAAGAGATCAAAAATAGTAAATTTTTTAAGAAAATCTGGAATGGGTATTAAAAATGTTCCCGATGCTATCAAATGGCATTTTGCAAGTTATTGGGGACACGCAATTTCAAAAAAACAAATTAACTCAATTAGAAAGTCAAAAGATAAAATTCAAAAATATATTGCAATTCCAATTTCTATTAAAGTAAGCAAACAAATTTACTCAAAAACAGCAAAAAAAATTATTTCTTTTTAGGAATCATTTTTGAAAAATTATCCTAAAATGATTTCCGAATCCTGTTATATCCACCAAAGACTGTGTTATATTTATAAAATCAGTCAATTTTTCAAAATATTTCTTTTTATCCAAATGTTCTCTCATAAAAAAATAATCCATCAAATCTAAGCCAAATGTACCTCTTTTTTTGATCTTCAGTTTTGTTTTTTTTGCTAAATAATTGAATGATTTATCGTTGAAAAAAAGTGTGTGCATAAAAGGATAAACCTGATTTTGTCTTGATCCCATTAGTTCAAAAGCCAAAGAATTTATATTAGGTGTGTAAATTACAATGATACCCTTTTTTTTTAGTTTATCTCTTATTTTAAGTAAATCTTGGATAGGATTTGTTAAATGTTCAATTACATCAAACATTACGCATATATCAAATTTATTTGACTCAACTTCATTAATATCTTTAAAAAAATCAATTTTTTTATTAATTAACTTTTGGCTATTGGCCTCATCAATCTCAATTCCTGTTCCAGAAATACCTTTCTTTTTTAAGTAATCCAAAAAAAGACCATTTCCACATCCATAATCTAATAATCTAATTGATTTTGTCTTTTTAAAGTTAGATTTAATACAATAATTAAACCTTTCTTCCATCATTTTTAACCTATATTTGCTTGTTCTCTGGATATTATTTCTTATATTTAATTGAGAGTATTTCTCATAGATAATGTCTGCATATTTCTTATTAGATACAAAATCGACATTAGGGAATTTTAATTCACAGTTTCTACAGGCAAGTATCAAATATCTTTTTGTTACCTTTAAAAATATTTTGGTTTTTTTACTTTTGCACAAAGGGCAAGCCATTTTTTTTTTATTAATTAAATAAGAAAATTTTTTTAAATACTTTTTTTTATCATCTTCTACTTTTTTAAAAAAACCTCTTCCCCTAAATTTTAATGGATCAATTTTGAAATAATCTAGATAGGGGATGAGTTTAAAATTTTCTTTCATAAAAATACAATTTTTTTAAATTAAATTTGATTTCTAGCTTTAAGCTGTTTTATTAAATTTATCTTATAGCTTTTAAGTAATTTCTTATTATATACAGATTTTTTATCTTTATATTGAATAGTAAAACCGCGTCTAGGTTTTAAAGATTTATTCGCGTTACTTCCATGAACTGTTAAGCAGTGATGAATTAGCATGTCACCGGGTTTTAAGTTAGGAGTAATTACATCTGACAATCTTATTTTTTTAACTAATTTTTTTGAAATCTTTTGAGAAGTGCCAGGCATGAAAGAATTCTCATGTTTTAGTAATCCTAGTTTATGGCTCGATTTTATATAATAAAGCCCTCCATTGTTTTTATTACTTTTATCAAGCGCTATCCAAAAAGTAATTCCATTGTTATTTTTAATAGCCCAAAGAAAATTATCTTGATGCAATGGAGCTGGTAATCCAGTTTTTGCAGGTTTTGCAAAAATTTCACATTTCCTGAATTCTGGTTTAGAATCCAAAAAAAAACTTGCTAAATCTAAATTTTTTTTTCTTAATGCAAACTTCTTAAAGAAACTCTCAAATTTATTTACGTCGTGCATAGTGTTTACTGATTTATTTTTGGTAAAATTGATATTTTTACCTTTTAGTTTATTTGATTTTTTTTCAATAAATTTTTTTACTTTTTTATCTAAATTGTTAATTTCTTTGCGACTAAAGAAAGAATTAATAATGCAGTAACCATACTTATTAAAATGGGATTTATTTTTGTTGAATTTGTTCACTAGTAAGATTAAATATTATAAAACAATTAAATGTCAATTATTATAAATAGCAATTAAAACTTAATTTTACTGTGCAAAAAAAAGACAAAATAAATAATTCTTCTTTTAAAAGATTTACTGACTAAATTCGATATGAGAGATTATCTGATAACCGACTTTTTGCAAATCGACGATTTTAAAAAAATTAAATCAAAAAAATATTTAGAAATACCAGATTTTTTTAATGAAAATTTTCATTACTCCAAAGATATAATTTTTCATGAGCCCTGGAAGAGTCATAAAAACAAAATCAAAGATATAAAAAAAAATCTAAAATTTTATAACCATTTTTTGAAAGAATTAACTTATTTTCTAAATAGGTATCATGGAAAAAAATTTTCCCAAAGGTACTGGGAGATAATGATTGGTATGTGGTTATATTGGTTTATATCATCAATTTCCTTTAAGTGGAATTTATTAAATTCTTTGAAAAAAAAAAAATATTTTTTTTTAAAAAAAGATGTTGATGAATATGATTTAGTCCCACATGGAATTGAGGATTACACAAGACTATCAATAAGCCATTTTTGGAATCATCATTTTTTTTCAAAAATAATTGAAACCAATTTCTCAAAAAGAATTAAAATAAAAAAAAGCGGAAAAATTAAAAATAATTACGAAAGGAACAAGATTTATAAAAATTTAAAGCTTAACAGTATTAAAAACAACATATTACTTTTAATACAAAAAGTTTTAAACTTTTTTTCCCAGGACAGAAAAACTTTGATATTTTCAACTTATATGAGTAATATTCAAGAGATTTGGCTTAACATATTAATAAATAAATCACTTTTATATTATAAGAGTTTGAGACCAAATGTTTTGTTCAGAAAAGAAAAATTATTTAAATTCCGAAGAAAAAAACTTCAGCAATTAAGATCAAAAAGTTCAAAATTAGAGAGATTTTTAAGTAAAGAAATTTTAATCAATTTACCCACTTCGTTTTTAGAAAATTATAAATATATAGATGATTTAGTTGAAAAAATTCCATTTCCAAAAAAACCAAGAAAAATATTTACTTGTCTTGGGATTTTAAGAAGCACCATAATGGATAGATACATTGCCAAAAATGTTGAAAATGGAACAACTTTGATTTTGGCTCAACATGGGGGAAGTTACTTTCAACATAAATCTCATTTTCTCTCAATTTTTGAGCCACGAATTTCAGACAAATATTTATCTTGGGGTCACAGTAGAAATAAAAAAATTACACCTTTTGGCGTTGTTAAAAATATAAAAGATGACAAAAAAATTGGCCGTAAGATCATATTAGTAGTTAGAATGCGAAAAGGGTATGGCAGGGAAATCAAGATAGATAGTGGTTTTCTCGAAAGTCAAAATTATTTAAAAAGTTTAGAGAATTTTTTTTTGTTAATTAAGGATGATAAATTATTTGAAAATTTATACATCAAATTACGTCCTGACAAATCTTTTTGGAATGAAGAAGAGCATTTTTTAAATGTTAATCCAAACTTAAAATTTATTGATGAATCAAAAAAAATGACAAAAGAAATGAATTCAGCAAAATTAGTAATCCAAACCACTTGTTCTTCTGGACACTTAGAAACAATTGCCATTAATAAACCTACTCTAATTTATCTTTCACATGATTTAAATTTATTGGATAAAAAATCTAAAAAATATTTATTAGAATTTAAGAAATTAGGAATTCTTCACACAAATCCAAAAAGTCTTTGTAAAATCCTTAAGAAGTTGAACAAAGATGATGAGCTGAATAAATGGTGGAATCAAAAGAAAATACAGAATTTAATCAGCAATTATAAGGCAGATTATTGTATTTTGAATAAAAATAAGTTTAATGATTTAACAAGAATAATTGGAAATGGATAAAAAAATATATTTGGTTACTGGCTCTGCAGGATTCATTGGTTTTCACCTTTCGAATAAAATTTTATCTAAAGGCTTTAAGGTAATAGGTATTGATAATCTAAATAACTATTATGATGTTAAGTTAAAAAAAAAAAGGAACTATATTTTAAAAAAAAATAAAAATTATATTTTTAAAAAAATCGATATAAAAAATTATAAAAATTTAGAAACAGTATTTAAAAAACATAAAATATATAAAGTAATTCACTTGGCTGCTCAAGCAGGTGTACGCTACTCTTTAAAAAATCCAAGATCATATATAGATAACAATATTAATGGTTTTTTTAACATATTGGAAATATCAAAAAATTATAGAGTAAAAAAATTTGTTTATGCTAGCACGAGTAGTATTTATGGTTTGCAGAAAAAATTTCCTTTAAAGGAAAATTTTAATACAGATAATCCAATACAATTATATGCTGCAACAAAAAAATCAAATGAATTAATGGCAACATCTTATAGTTACCTTTATAAAATGGATACGGTAGGTTTAAGGTTTTTTACTGTTTATGGTCCATGGGGACGCCCAGATATGGCGCTCTTTAAATTCACAAAAAATATTATTAAAGGCAAACCTATTGAGGTATTTAATAAAGGTAAACATGAGAGGGATTTTACTTATGTAGATGATATCGTAGATGGAATTATTAAGATTGTTTTTAGTAAAAAAAAAAAATTTGGTTCTCAAATATTTAACATAGGAAATGGAAAAAAAATTAAATTGTTAAAATATATTCAGTTAATTGAAAAAAATTTAAAAAAAAAGGCACGAAAAAAGTTTTTACCATTACAGAAAGGGGATGTCTTTAAAACACATTCTGACACCAGACTAATAAAAAGATATTACAACTATAACCCAAAAACAAGTGTTAATCATGGAGTTAAAAAATTTATCAAGTGGTATATCTCCAACATAAAATAAAATGGAAAAAGATACTTTATTATTAATAGATTTAAGTACAAATTTTAGTTTAATTGAAAAAAATAAAGAATATATTTATCTCAATAAGGGTAATATCAATCTAAAAAATTGTAGACAAATAAAATTAAAAAATTTTGTGAATTTAAGAAAAAAAATTTATTCTAATTTGATTAAAGAATTCAAAAAATTTGTATTATGTAATAAAAAAAATCAACTTTTTTTTTCAGAAATGGAAATTTTTAATTTAAGAAATGACAAATACGAATTTCCAGATCGAATGTTAAATTGCTTAATTATAAAAAAACTAATTTTGAAAAAAGGATTTAAAAAAATGAAAATAATTTCTGATAATAAATTAACATTAAAAATTTTTGACAATTTAGTTGCAAATATTGAAAAAAAGGACCTTTCTAAAAAATCTTTAAAACTTAGTCTTCCAAATTTAAAAATTATTAAATTTTTACTTAAAAGTATAGTTATAACTTTTTACTGTAAATTTTTAAGATTAAATCAAAAAAATGAGGGAAAAAAAAATACTTTTTATTTATCACTTTACCCAAATAAATATTTATATGGTAAAAAAAATTTTTTTGAAAAAGAGAAAAATATTTGCAATTTCCTTATTAGTGATGAAACTCACTTAAACTTCAATCTCAGAAAATTATTTCATTTTGCTAAAGTAACAAATGATAAAAATATTATAAACATAGAACAGTATATTGAGATCTCAGATATTTTATTACTATTATTAAAACGAATATCCTATATTTTTAAATTGAAAAAATTAAAAAAAATAAAAATTGATATTGAAGGTTTAGACTTTAATGACGAATTAAATAGCATTTATATAAGTAGCTATGTTAATAGATCAAAGCTTGAAATCTATTCTAAGGCAATTCCAAGATTTTTAAAAAAAAACAAGGTTTCTAATTTCAAACTTTATTTATTTGAATATAGTTTTGGCCATTATTTGATTAGATCTATAAAAGAATTTTCAAGTAAAATAAAAATATCAGGTTATCAGCACGGATTATTTTCTAATAATTTGATGTGGTTTGATTTAATCAAATCTTTAAAATTTAAAAAAAAATATACTCCACACGATATTTATTGTCTTAATAGGTATTGTCTTAAAGATTATAAATTAAAATATAAAAACATAAAAACTTCAATCATAAAATTCAAAAAAGAAAGAAAGAATCTTAGTTTTATAAATGGTATTAAAATAAAGAAAAAATCAAACAGTATTTTAATTTTATCTGGACTTCATGATGTTAGAGATTTATATTTTTATGCTAAAAATAGCGTAACTCCAAATTACAAAAGAATTTTTTATTTTAAACATCATCCAAAGAATAAATTTAATTTTGTTTCTGATGAAAAAGTTAAAGAAATTGAAAATTTTGAACATAAGTCTTTTTCAAAAGTAATTGTATCTCAAAATTCTTCATTACCTTTTGAATTTTTAAGTTTAAAGCGCAATTTTTCTGTTATTGATTTTGACTATAAGCAGAATTATATTTCAACCTACTTAAACAAAAATAAAAATATTAACTTTGTAAAAAACTAAATGAAAAAATTTCTAGACAGTAATATTAAATTTAAAAATCAAACAGTCACTGAGAGAATGCAGCTTTTTAGCTATAAAAATAAAGAACTCCCTTTACCAACAGAAATAGAAATAAGTGAGTCAGGTACCTGTAATAGAAAATGTAGTTTTTGTCCGAGAAGTGCTGATGGTTTTGAAGATATAAAAGAATTTATTTCAAAAGATTTAGTTAGTAAAATTGCAAATGAACTTTCTGATTTAAATTATAGGGGAGTGATTAGATTTAGTGGTTTTGTCGAACCAATGCTCGACAAAAAAATTTTTGACCATATACACACTTTCAAAAAATTTTGCCCTAATAGCAGAATTGAAATTGTAACAAACGGTGACCCTTTGAATATCAATAGATTAAAAAGACTATTTGAAAGTGGTTTAGACAAAATTCTAATAAGTGTTTACGATGGGAAAGAAGATGTTATTAAGTTTCAAAAAATGATTGATGAACTAAAACTGAAACAGGATCAATATATTGTTAGAGATAGAAGTTTACCTGAGGATCAAGATTTTGGTATCACATTAAGCAACAGAGCTGGTATGATGGAAAATGCCGAATATCAAATTCCCAAAACCCCAAGTCCATTAGACAATCCATGCTACATACCTTCATACACTTTATTTTTCGATTATTTAGGAGATGTTTTAATGTGCCCGCATGATTGGGGAAAAAAAATTATTTTAGGAAACTTAAAAAAAGAGAAACTTTTAGACATTTGGTTTAAAGATAAATCAATTAAAATAAGAAAAATTTTAACAAATAGAAACAGAAATTTTTCTCCATGTAATGTCTGTGATGTTGACGGTACTTTAATGGGTGAAAAAAGTGCACAATATTTTAAATAAATGAAAAAGTTATTAATCCTCGGTGGGAATTCAGATATAGGAATTCAATTATTAAACAATGTTATTGAGGATGGTAATTTTATTATTCACGTTCATTATAATAAAAAATTTTTAAAGAGCTCTAAACATACAAATATTAAGCTAATCAAAAAAGATTTGAATTTAGTAAATAAAAAAAATTTAAATAAAATTTTTGATAATAATTATGATGTAATTATTAATCTAGTCGGTTATGTAAGCAATCAAAGTTTTTCAAATTTTGACCTTAAAGAAGTTCAAAAAACGATTTTGATAAATAGTCTAATTCCATTTATGATTATTCGAAACTCACTTAAAAATATGTCGAAAAAAAAATATGGTAGAATAATCAATACTTCAAGTATTGGTACAAAGTTTGGTGGAGGTGCTAATACTTTCTCTTATTCTATTAGTAAATACTTGAATGAATTTATGCCCTCTGAAATTAAAAAAATGTCATCAAACAATGTTTTTTACAATACAGTCAGAATTGGAGTAACAGACACAAAATTTCATCAAAAAATTAAGAATAAGTCTCTTTCCAAAAGAGTAAAGTTAATTCCTACAAAAAAAATGGCCTCAGCTAAAGATATAGCAAAATATATTTTCTATTTAATTACTGAGAATAATTTTATTACAAATGAAGTTTTAAATATTACGGGCGGAGAATAATAACAGAGGTAAATCAACATTGTAATGAAAGAAAAAGAAGAGATCAATAAACTTAAAAAAAAAATAATAAAAAGAAATTTTTCTGTTGGAATTATTGGATTAGGATATGTCGGTTTGCCGATTTGTGCTCGATTTATAAAAGCAAATATAAGAGTTTTTGGAATTGATAATGATATTAAAAAAGTTAATTCTTTAAAAAAAGGGCTCTCATATATTAAAAATGATAATCTTAAAAATTTTAACTATTTTAAAAAATACAAAAACCAAGTTAGTAATAATTATAAAACTTTAAAAAATAATTAATACGTTTAGATATCTTTACTTGGTTGAAAACACAAATCAGCAATAAAAGGTTTTGCTGTTAGGATTTTTGATAAAGTAAAGTTATTTTCAGTCATAACTCTCATAAATTCACCAAGTTTATATACACCTTTAAGGGACTCATGATTATGTCTTACCTCTGCTATTACGAACTTTGTAAATTTTAATGTTTCTAATGCACCTAAAATTACATCTAACTCATAACCTTCAACATCTATTTTTATTCCAATTTTTCCAAGTTTATGTTTATCATTTAGCAACGTGTCCAATTTTGAAATATTAAATTTTTTAATTTCTGTAAAATCATCCTTCATGTTTATTGAAGAAATCTCCAAAAAAGAACTATATCCCCTTTTTTTTTGTAACTTCATATTCTTCTCTATATTATCATCTTTTCCAACTGCACTTTGAATGAAAGCTACGTTTCTCTTTTTTGATAATTTTTTTGCATATTCCTTTGACTCATCGATTGGGTCAATAAGTATGAGATTGGCATTTTTAAAAATACGGTACATATCTTCTGTTCCTTTAGGTCCAACGCCAATATCAATGAATGTATCAATTTCCGGCAAAGTTTCTATTTGACTCCAATCTATGTACATTCCGGTCTTTTTATAGAATTTTTCAGCCATATTAATAAGTATATTTAATCATAACAAATACTTTGCAAAATTTCTAGATTATTAAATTATTAGATGCTAGAGATTTTTTCAATTGCTTTTCAGAAAAATTTTTATTTTGATAAGCATGCTTTAAGAAGTAGGACACACTTTTGTTTAAAGAAAAAATATAATCCTGGTCTTCATTAAGGTTAATCCTTTTTATTAATTTTGGTTTTTTAAAATATTTATTTTTATCTAAATTCATTGTAGGGCCCCTAATTTCAATTATATTATCATTTTTTTCAACAAAACCATTTGTAAATACAAAAACCATTCTGTTTATTAAAGGAGAAGTGTAGGTTGAAAAAATATTAATTTCTGATTCATTTTTTAAAGATATTTTGCAATAAGAATTATCAATACCGTTAGTATTTTTCGTATAATTTCTTAGTTTTAAATTCTGAATTTTTTTAATATCAAAATGATAATTTATAAGATCAATCCAGTGTGCAGATACAATTTCAAAAACACCCTTTTTGCACAACTTTCTATCAGATCTCCAACTTCTTGCGTAATCCTTTTTAAATCCAAGACCATGTCCTGAAATAATGTTAGCATATAAAAGTTCTTTTAAATTAAATTTTTTCGCATTTCCCAGAATTTCGCTAATTTTTGAAAATCTAAAATTATAATTAAAATATATCTTTTTACTTTTAATCTTTTTTAAATTCTTTAAATCATTTAATTTATTTACAGGTGGTTTTTCACAAAAAATAAATCTATTATCTTTGAGCAATCTGATATATTTCAAATGTGTATCATTGGGACTTAAAATGAATATGACATTACACTTTATTAATTCCTCAAATTTTTTTTTATCATAGTAATTTTTATCCCTTGGTGGTTTGTAAGTAATAAACTTGATCCCTTTTGTTCTAAGTATTTTAGATATTCTATTGTATTGAGACCCTTGCCCAATTATACCTATACGAATGTTACTCCACATTTGTTGCACGGGTTAATCTCTTTTCTTTGATTTGTTAAGTGTTGATTTCTTAAAGTTTTAATCTTTTTATTATTCCAAAGTTGTTTTATAGAAAATTCTTTAACATTTCCATAACTTAAATAACTTTTATAATCTGCATCACAAGGATTAACTTTTCCATCAAACCATACATACATTCTGTCCCATAAATTTTCGCAAGGGTCATTTATATCGTGATGAATTTTATTATTATAAGTATCCCACCTTTCAAGTGCATTTCCTATGGTAACCTCATCCGAAGTTTTGATCCAAAAATCATGAAATTTATTTTTATCTGTAGATTTATAATAATCTACGCCCGAAACTCTTATTTCTGTTAATGGATTTTTGAATTTTTTTCTGGTTTGAAAGAGAGTATTAACGTTTTTGACTATATTTTCAAAATTAGAATTCTTTCTTAGCTCCTCAAAAGTTTTCTTTTCAAAGTGATCAGCGGAAATAACTACCTGGTTTACCTCGCTTTCAAAAATTTGGTTACATAAATCTTCTGTTAGTTTTGTACCATTTGTATTAAGTTTAATTTCAAAAATATTTTCTTTATTTTTTGTATATTTTAACATTTCGCCTAAATCTTTGTGTAATGTTGGTTCACCTCTACTGGCAATGGTTATTGCACCTACCCCAAGTTTATCTGCCTCATCTATTATATTTTTAAATAAATCAAGTTTCATAGTTCCCATAAAGGGTTTTTTAGTAAATGTTTTATCTGTTTGAAAGCAAAATGGGCATCTTAAGTTGCAAGTTGAAACTGGTTCTATTAATAAGTATGGTGGATAATCTGTTTCAATTTTTTTCTGTGATACTTGCTCAAAGAAAAATCTAAAATTCATATATCTAAAAATTTTATTAACATTCTTTTTATTATAAAATACATATTTCATAATATGTGGATCAACTCCCATTTTAAAAGATTTGGTTTCAAAAAATTCTAGCCAAAATTTATTTTGTATTTCTGATGCATGTTTCAAGTATTGTTTAATTTCTTCACCGTTCTCTAGAAACAAATTATTAAATGTTTCTAAATCTTTTGAAGATTTGCCTATATTAATTATGTTTTGGGTAAACTTGCCCCTTCCTAAGTTTTTATTTGCATTTTTAATATTCATAACTAATTAAATTGTATAATTAATATATTATTTACCTTATAGTAAATATTTATAGATCACAAATAAAAGTAACTTAATTTTAATATGATATTAGTCGAGAAAATATTTAACCCTTTAATTACTTTTCATAACAGAAGAATATTTAAATGTTTACACAGCTTGAACATAAAAAAATTTTTAGACATAGGTGCACACAAAGGTGAATTTTTAGAAAACATGTTAAAAATTGAAAAAATAAAGTCATTTTATGCCTTTGAGCCTCAAAAGAAGCTTTTTAATGAATTGAAAGCAAGATTCTCAAAAAATGAGAACGTAACTTTGTTTAATTTTGCAATGGATGAAAAGATTGGTACTAAAAGAATAAGAATTAATAAGTTAGACATGACGTCATCTCTTGCTGAATTTAACGAAAATTCAATATATCTCAAAGTAAAAAATTTTTTAACTCATTCAAGGTCAAACTATATAGATGAATATGAGGTTCAAACAAAAACAGTGGATGAAATTTTTAAGAATATTAATCTGCAAAACACATTGATTAAAATTGATGTCGAAGGTTTTGAAATGAATGTCATTAAAGGATCTAAAATGAAACTTAAAGAAGTTTCATTCGTGTTGGTTGAAAATTTGTTTGGTAATCATTACAAAAACAATAATTTTAGTGATATTAAAAAATATCTTTTTCAACATAATTTCATTATTTCAAAAAAGTTTACGTTTCCAACTATGCATTTTCAGGATGTGCTTTTTAAAAAAATATAAGTTATTTCAAAAATTGGTTTAAGTTTGGTTTAAAATAATTTGATCCCTTCATTACCTTGCCGTTTTCGTTAAATATTGGTTTACCATCATCACCTAATTTGCTCATATTCGAATTTTGAACTTCCTCAAAACATTTATCTAGGTTTACACCAAAAGCGTGACCAGCTCCATACGTGACGTAGAGTATGTCTGTTAAAGCATCAATTGTTTCTTTTAGATCTTTATTTTTAATAGCATTTTTTAGTTCTTCAAACTCTTCTTCGATAAGATCGATTCTTAATTTATTTATTTTATCTGAAGAAAAACTAGCGTTAGTTTTGACTTCTTGGCCAAACGTTTTCATAAAATAACCTACTTTTTTGAAATTGTGTCTTCTGACTTGTTTAATAATTTTACCATTTTTATCAACTTCGCAATAGTCCGGAAACACTAAACTAACTTTTTAATTTCTTTCTAAAATATTTGACATTATTTCAAGAGCATGTGGGTCAAGCCAATCATCTGAGTCCAGTCTCATAATGTATTTTGCTTTTGAGAGTCTTAGAGCTAAATTATTTGAAACTATTAAACCCTTATTATTTTGAAATACAATTTTTACATTCTTTTTATACTGGAATTGTTTAATTATTTTAGTTGATTTATCTTTGGACCCGTCATCAATTATAATTAATTCGAAATTTTTAAAAGTTTGATTAAGGACACTATTAATAGCTTTTTTTATGAATTGTCCGTAATTGAAGTTTGTTATATAAACTGTAATTAGTGGATTTAATTTACTCATTAGATTTGACTTCTATAAATATTTATTAATCTATTACTATTTACATCTAAATCAAATTTTCTAACAGAATTTACACAGTTATTTCGCATCTTGTTTATGTCAAGCTTATTTTTTTTAATTTGATAAATCTTATTAATAAATTCAGAAATATTATTGTTTTGTATTAAAAAACCATTAAATTCATTTTTAATTATTTCGTTAGCACCCTTTCCGGCAAAAGAAATAATAGGTAACTTACTAGCAAGTGCTTCAATAAACGTAATTCCAAAAGACTCAATTCTTGAAAGATTAAGATATATATCCGAAGATTTGTAATGATTAATAAGATTTGAATGAGGAAAAAACTCCTCATCAATATTTTCAATATTATTGATAATTTCAAACAAATGTGAATGAGATTTTATAAACTTATTTTTATACAAGAGATGTGAGTTTTCACCAATAATTTTCCATTTGAAATTTATATTTTTTTCTATCAATCTAGAACAAATTTCTTGTATGAAATCAAAACCCTTTTTCTTTTCAGCAAATCTTGCAACAGTAATAAAATTAAACCTTCCATTGTATTCATTTTTTGTTGGAGTTATTCTTTCAAATTTTTGAATGTTCACGCTGTTTGGAAAATAAATTAACTTCTGTTTTTCTATACCTAATTTCATCAAGTCTTCTTTTATTGTTTCAGAAAGATAAGTAAATTTGTCAATTTTTTTAAGAGTGTTTTTTAAAAAAGTGTCATATTTCTCATCTAATCTATTGCCATAGTTTATTTTTTCATCAATTTGCAGATCAATACCATGAAAAGTAACAATTATTTTTTGATTATATCTTTTTAGAATATTAATTAAAATTAAACTTTTAAAAGTTATAAAATTAAAATGCCAAATATCAATTTTATTTTTTTTAATTATTTTTGAAATATAAGGATTCAAAAAAAAAAAGATATTTAGATTTAAATAATATTTGAAAACAAAAACTATATTAAAAATAAGCTTTTCAAATATAATAATTTCGTAACTATTATTTTTAATATCTGTTTTATTGTAGATAAATAGTTTGACACCAATACCTAATTTTGAGAGTTTATTTGCAATATTATGGACCTGAACTTGAACGCCCCCAGCTTCTGGAAAGAACGTGCCAAGAATAAATGCTATGTTCATATAAAATAATAAGTTAATTTTATTAGTATTAAATAAAGTTTAATTAATAAACTATAAATTTAATTACTTATAAAATTATGGTTTATTTATGATTTATCGTTATAAGAAATAATAAAAAACTTTATGAGAAAAATAATAAAAAAATTGGTAAATAAGCTTGGATATAATATTACCAGGATTAACAAAAAAATAGACCCTATCAATTTTGATGAACTTTTAAGTGAAAAAATTAAAAATATAAACCCAATTATATTTGATGTTGGAGCTAATTCAGGCCAATCAATTAAGAAATTTAAGAGAATATTCAACGATCCTATTATTCATTCGTTTGAACCAAATAAAAGTGTATTTGGTGAAATGAAAAGCAACTTCAAAAATGATAAAAAGGTTTTTTTGCAATAATTGTGCTTTGGGAGATAAAAATGAGGAAAAATATTTTAATATTACAAATATGTCTGGCAAATCGTCATTTTATAAAATTAATCCAGATACAAGTAGAATAAAAATTGAAAGGTATAAACCATTAATTTTAAAAACTGAAAAAGTAAAAATTATTAAACTTGACGATTATATTGAAGAAAAAAATATTGATCATGTAGACTTTATAAAAATAGACGCACAACTTTATGAAGATAAAATACTTCAGGGTGGTTTACAGTCCATCCAAGATAATAAAATAAAAATTTTGCAAGTTGAAATTCTCTTTAACGATTATTACGAAAAATATTTTACTTTTAGTGATATTGAAAAATATCTTGTATCTAAAAATTTTAGAATGGTTGGAATAAATATGATAAATAATAATATCTTTAAAGGTAACCAATTTGGAGCTGACGTATATTACTTTAATAAACTATATTATAAAATTTAAGAAGAAAATTAAGATTACTTGATCACTTTCATAAAACTTTGAAAATGAGGAAAAAAAGTAAATTTCTTAACTTGTTTTTTTGCAACTAGTCTCTTTTGAAATAACTCTTCTTCACTTGAATTTATAAATTTTTCAAAAGCTGTATTTAGACTCTCAGAGTTATTATTTTTGAATAAAAAGCCACCCTGACCATTAAGCAAAAACTCTTCAGGTCCATTTTTGCAATTAGAGGAGATAATATTAACGTTACAAGATGCAGCTTCAACCATAACGAAACCTACTTCTTCCCAGATAGAAGACAAAACGAACACTTTTGCATGTTTTAAAAACTTATAAACATTTTTCTGATGACCAGCTAAAATGATATCTTTATATAAACCAAATTTTTTTATTTGACTGACTAATTTTTCTTTTAATTCTCCATCACCGATAATGATTAATTTATAATCTTTGTATTTTTTTTTAATTACGGCAAAATTATTTATTAGAAAGGAAAAATTTTTTTGTCTGGTTAATCTTCCAATGCAGACTATATAATTTTGATTTGTGACGTATTCGGGAATATTTTTCTCATTTTTTAATTTTATTATCTCATTATAATTAATTATTGGATCACTGAGGACATACATCTTTTTTTCGTCAAAAATTTTCAAAACTTTAAATTGATCATATAAACTTTTCGTAGGAAATGTTATTTTGTAAATTTTTTTTGATACAATTTTCCAAAATAGTGTTCTTAAAAAATTCATCTTAGGATACCCAGAAATTCTCAAAATAACTTTTGTTTTTAATTTAAAAATATAATTTAGAAAAAGAGGCAAGGAAGTTATTAATTGTGTTATTAAAAAATCAGGCTTTTCCTTTTTGATTAAATTTAATAAAGGTACGAATGAAAAAAAAAAAATTATTAGATAACTTAAACGACTATTTAAAAATCCTCTTTTTGGCAAATAATTGTGAAATTTAATTTTACTGAGGCTTATATATCTATTCCTTTTTTCATACATATTCCATTCTCCCACAGCATCAATGATTTTTGTTTGAATACTATTTTTCGAGTATTTTTCTAAAATATCAGCAGAATTAATTACTGCTTTAATTGTACCCACATTACCGATCCAAGGAGCCCAATAAAATATTTTCATAATTTTACCATTTTATTATTAATCTATATATAGGAATTATAAAATTTAAAAATGGCAAAATTAAAATCTGATCTAAAAAATGAAAAAAACCTTGTAATCTTTTCACCTTCAATTGATCGAGGATGAGCTTTTAAAAAGTTTTGAAAAATTTCTATTATGGAACAAAAAGAAATTTATCATAAAAAAATGAGACTCAAAAAGAATGCTCAAAAATATACAATTTTTCAACATTATTTAAAATTGAATAAAATCCTTAAAATTTACGAGTAAGTAAATTTAAGATTTAAATAAATCTAAATACATTTTTAGGTTTTTGTTATAGTCAAACCTATTTAAAGATTTATAAGAATTTATCATCATTTTTTGACACTTTGATTGATTGAAAAAAAAATATTTAATTTTTTTTTCTAGCGACTTATAATCACCAACATCAAATAGAAATCCACCTTTGCCATTTAACAATATCTCTTTTGGACCAGTTCTACAATCACTTGAAATAACAAATTTTTTTAATACTAAGCTCTCCAACAAAACATTTGGAAGTCCCTCAAATTTTGAGCTTAAAACAAACAAATTTGTTTGCTTTATTAAAGGATAAGGATTATCAACGTAATCAATTATTTTGACATATTTATTAAGTTTATTGATTACAATATATTTCTGTAACTTTTTTTTTAATTTTCCCCTTCCAACTATACAAGTCTCGAACTCAATATGATTTTTTAAATTATTTAAGGATTTAAGTAATGTTAATTGATCCTTTTGATCAGTAAAACGACCAATATTTAGAATTCTTAATTTGCCTTTAGATTTAAAAATTCTAGCTGATTTTTTTTTTGATTTAGTGAGAATTTCATTTTTATTGAGTGGGTTGTAAATACAAGTTGCATTTACATTAAATTCCTTTTTCAGATCTCGTTTAAATTCAATGCTATTTACTATGATTTTATCTGCTAGTTTTAATCCAACCCCAAATATTTTTTTTTTGAAAAAGTTTTGAGACCATCCAATTGGGGCAGAATTAGATCTTGAAATGACTTTAATAGAAAATAGTTTACAAATTAATATACAGTAGATATTTGCTTGAAAAGACATCACTACAATTTTTTTATTTTTTAAAATCTCTTTAATTAGTAATACGATTGAAAGAAAATATTTAAATCTCCTACTAAAATTATCCCATATATTGCTTTCAAGAGAAATTAATTTAACTGATTTACTGAATTTCTTCCTATATTTCTTAGAGATTGTAATAACCCTTAATGACTTTATCCTTTTTGCTAAATAGTTACTTACTAAAAATAGGTTTTTTTCAACTCCGCCCCCCTCAATTGAAGGCATAAAAATTATTACTTCTTTTTTCATTTGGATTATTTTTTGACCATGTTGATAATTGATAACAAACAAGATATTTATTTATAATAGAAATACAACAAAATTATGGTGTTATATTAATTTCCTATGTTTAAAAAATTTAATATTAATTTTTATGATTTTCTTTTTGCATTATTACCTTTGAGTATTATTTTAGGACCCGCAGTATCTTTAATTAATATTTTATTGTTCATATTAATATATTTTTTTAAATATTTTAAGAAAGATCATTTGAATTACTTTATAAAAGATAAGACAATAATTTTGTTTTTTCTACTTAACTTATATCTTATTTTTAATACTTTAATTTCAATTGAGCCATCAAGCGGTATATTTAGAAATTTTGGCTTTGTAAGATTTATATTTCTATTTATTGCTATTAATTATTTTTTCTACATTAAAAAATATGATCTCTCTTCATTTAAGATCTGGACAGCTTTATTCCTAATTGTCGTGTTTGATGTTTATTTTGAAAGATTTTATGGAACAAATATTTTAGGATTTGGATCTGAGGAACAAGATTTCGGACCTCGTGTTATCAGTTTTTTTAAGGATGAGCCTATTGCTGGAGCGTATTTATCTGGTTTATTATTTATCGTAGCTGGCTATCTATTTGTAATATTTCAGAATAAAAAAAAAACTCTCAAAATTATCCCATTATTTATGCTTTTAATTTTTTTAACTTCAGTACTTATCACTGGTGAAAGATCTAATACAATTAAAATATTTGTAGGTTTTTTGTTATTCGTATCTTTTTTGGATTATTTTAAACTGAAATATAAAATAATATTTTCAGCTTCTTTTGTTATTATTTTTTTTGTTTCACTTTATCAATCAGACTATTTAAGGGTGCGTTATATTGAACAAGTATATAATTTATTTTTTACTTCAGAAGAAAAGGCTCAAAAAGATTATAATAATAATCAATATTTTAAATTATATAAATCAGGCTTAAGTGTTTTCCAAAAAAATCCAATATTTGGAGTTGGAAACAAAAATTATAGGGTTGAGACTTGTCATGATAACAAACCTGACAAATTCGATTATTTCTGCACAACTCACCCACATCAAATTTATATTGAATTTCTATCTGAGCACGGAATAGTTGGAACTGTTATTTCATTATCAGTTTTTTTTATAATAATTTTCAAAATTTTGAGAAATATCATTGATAGTAAGAATTATATTCAAATAGGAACCTTTGTATATTTATTGGTAAATTTTTTACCATTGATACCTAGCGGTGCTTTTTTTAGTGACTTTAATATTACTTTTTTTATGCTTAATTTATCTTTAATGTATGCAGTTAGTGAAAAAACTAATATATTTGAAAATAAACTAAATTGAGGGGCCGTTAGCTCAATAGTAGAGTACTGCATTGACATTGCAGGGGTAGTTGGAGCGTAACCAACACGGCCCACCATTGTGATGAATTTAAATGATCTAAATGTTGTTTTTGCCGGATGTGCAAAAAATTGTGCAAAGTTTTTACCAAATGTTCTTCAAAATATAAATGATTACAGCTTTCTCTTTAATAAAACATTTAAGATAATTGTAGAAAATGGATCAACGGATGGTACCAAAGAAATTTTAAATTCTAGCAAAGATAATCAAAGTATTATTTATTTTAGGGATGATTTAAACTTGATTGATCAAAGGACAATTCGATTGGCCTTAGCAAGAAATTTAATTATTGATGAGATAAAAAATAATCAAAGATTAAAAGATTTTGATTTATTGATAATGATAGATTTTGACGACCGTGGTATTTTCAAAATAGAAGAAGATAACATAAGCAAGGCAATAAAATTTTTGTACTCAAAAAACGATATAGCAGGCGTTTTCGGCAATCAACCTGATTTATATTTTGATATGTGGGCTTTACAGGATCAAAAAAATTTCAAAGACGATTTTTTTGTAAATGCATTAAAATTTGCTGCATCAAAAATGAGATCAACAGATAAGGTAAATAAAGAAATTTTACTTGATTTGAAAAACAATTATTTCGACCAAAAAAAAATTTCATTTCCTGTTAATTTACCTCCAATAAAAGTTTTATCAGCATTTGGAGGTTTTGGAATTTATAAGATTAAAAATATCATAAAAAATAAAAATATTTATGTAGGAGAACAAGAATTTATTTTAAAATTTAAAGATGGTATAGATAAAAAAATTTTTTACCAAAAATGTGAGCATTTAAGCTTCCACCAAGGAATAAAAAATATGAATTTAAATTTATTCATTCTTCCATATTTGATTAATTCAGAGACAAAAGGCTTTGATATTTACCCTCAATCAGCATTTGCGTTTATAATTAATAAGGAAAAATTAGATATCTTTTAAAATTTATTTTGATATACCAGTGAAATATAACAAATAAATTTTTTGGGCCTGTAGCTCAGTTGGTTAGAGCAGTACACTCATAATGTATTGGTCCCAGGTTCGAGTCCTGGCGGGCCCACCAAATCCAGTAAAATTAACGTTTAGAAATTTTAATTTTTTAGTTTTATTTTTCCAAAAATTTTCTTAAATTTGCAAATAATGCGCTTATATCTCCACCATTATTCTCTATTATAGAATTGAACTCTTCTTTTTGAGTACGTGCTAAGCTTAAACCTTCAATAACTAAGTCTCGGATTAAAGGCTTTTCAGGATTTTTTGTATAGACTCTCCAATCTATTTTTACTTCTGGTCTATCTGCTGAGCCTATTAACTTACTATAAACAATTGTATATTTTTCATTTTTTACTTCTTCTGATAAAACTGCAATTTTTGCATCATTATAGACTACCAGACGGCCTGAAAAACTTTTTAAAAAATACTCTTTAAATAACTTTTTATATTCTATTTTTTGTTCGTCGGTTAAAGTTTTTCTGTGTTTTCCTAAAGTATATAAACCAACACCATCTATATCAACCGAGTTTTCAGCGATAATCTTTAATTTAGTGACCTTTTCATTGTCAGATAGTTTACTTGATAAAATTCCCGACGCTTCGTTACTTATTGAATCAATAAATTCGGATGGATTTGTGCTTAATGAATTCGTTATAAGTAAAAAGTAAACAAGAAAAAGTTTAAGTAAGTTCTTTATGACATTCATTTTAATGAAATTTTATTATTTTTCTAATGTGTCCCAATCACCATCTTCCATGGCCTCAGTTTTGCTTTGTGAATTTTTAATTTTTCTTTTCCTATCTTGCAAATATAAACTTCTCACTGTTGCATACAAATCAACTGAATTTTTTTCCATTGCATCAAAAGCCTCTAAATTTTTTGCTCTAAAATCTACACCTGAAGTAACTCTAGAAGCCCAATAATCAGACTCTTTAAATTCCTTTACATACTCTTCATCATCTCTTACTGTAATATTGTGCCACATATCTCCACCGTTCATCGCAACAAATGATCCAACAGTATCTCTTACTGTTGATGGACCTAATACCGGTAAGACTAAATAACAACCTTCTCCAACTCCCATAACTCCAAGCGATTGTCCAAAGTCCTCTTTTTCTCTTTTTTCAAATCCAAATGAATTAGCTGGGTCAAAAATACCTGCAATACCTAAAGTTGTATTAATAACAAGTCTCGCACTATTGTTTGCAGCAGAGCCAAAGTCCCCTTGCAATATATTATTTGGGATCGTTATTAAATTTGATAAGTTACTTAAAGCATTACTAGTTCCAGTTCTTATAGGAGATGGTAATTTTCTATATCCTTTTGCTACCGGTTTAAAAATTACCTTATCTAATCCCATGTTTAATGCAAACGTAACCCTGTTTAGTTTTTCAAAACAGTCCTTGACTTCAGTTTCTGCTCCAAAAGTCTTTTTTACAACCAACAATTGAATTAACAATAAAGCTATTAAGGTAGTTATTATTCTATTCATTTGAAATCTGTATATTATATCTTAATGCAAAGTAAATCAGAAATTAATAAAAAAAACCCATAAAAACACTTAAAAATGAAGAATATTAAACTTATTTACTCAATAAATTTTGATAAAATTGCCAGATCACCTAAAGATATAATCTACATCATTTTTCATTATACTGGAATGACTTCTGAAAAAAAAGCAATTGAGAGATTGACTGATAAGAAATCAAAAGTAAGTAGCCATTATTTTATTAAAAAAAATGGAACAATTTTCTACATGGTACCTGAAAAATTTGTTGCGTGGCATGCAGGTGTATCATGTTGGAAAAATCGTAAAAATTTAAACAACAAATCTATTGGTATCGAAATCCAAAATTCTGGCCATAAAAACAAATATGAAAGTTTTTCAATAAAACAGATTAAAAGTTTACTGTTACTAACAAAAATTTTAAAAAAAAAATACAATATCAAAAGTAAAAATTTTTTAGGTCATTCTGATATTTCGCCCGAAAGAAAAAAAGATCCGGGAGAAAAGTTTCCTTGGAAATATTTAGCTAAACATAAAATAGGTATCTGGTATGATTTACCTAAAAAAGATCGAACATTAAGGGGTATCGAAGTTTCAAAAAAAAACAAAAAACTTTTTCTTCTGTATCTTAAAAAGATAGGTTATTGCTTTAAAAACAAATACACAAACTTTGCTACTAAAGCTTTTCAAAGAAGATTTAGATCAAAAATAATTAATGGAAAAATCGATAAAGAGTGTTTAGAAATAGCAAAAAACCTAATAAAACGCGGTTTAAATTAAGATTGTATAATCGTTAAATTACTGTAAAAAACAAAGTGCTAGATAAGTGACTTATCGCTTTAATTTTTAAAGAGGAAAGTCCGGGCTCTACAAAGACACAGTGCCAGTTAACAACTGGCGGGGGAAACCCTAGGGATAGTGCCACAGAAAATAAACCGCCTCATCAAGGCAAGGGTGAAAAGGTGTGGTAAGAGCACACCGGTTGTTTGGTAACAAATAACGCATGGAAAACCCCACTGAGAGCAAGACTGAGTAGAGATGACATTGTGAATACTAAAAGCAGTCTTTGGCTAGTCATCAGGGTTAGTTGCTTGAGCCTTAAGGCGACTTAAGGCCTAGATAAATGATAAGTTTAAATGACAGAACCCGGCTTATAGCTTATCTAGCAAATCATTAATAATTTTGTTTCTTAAATGTTCTTTCCTAAGAATGGGCTTTAATTATAGGTATTGACGGTTGAATTAAAAACCCATATATTCCCATAATTACCCAAACGGGTTAATTATGGATTATGTTTTTATCGACGTACGAAAACAATATAGACAAAAAAGGAAGGGTATCTGTGCCTGCACAATTTAGATCACATTTGTCCAGTTTGGGATTTAACAGTATAATTTGTTTTCCTTCATTTAATCAACAATGCTTAGAAGCTTGGCCTCAAGATAGAATTGAAAAAATATCAGATGCAATTGATAACCTAAATCCATTTGAAGAAAAAAAGGATTATTTTGCAACCTCAATTTTATCAGAAAGTGTGAATTTAATTTTTGACACTGAAGGAAGGATCTCTTTAACAAAAAAACTTCTTCAACATTCAAAAATAAAAACAAGAATTTTATTTGTTGGTTTAGGTAAGACTTTCCAAATTTGGGAACCAACGTTATTTGAAAAATTTAAGACAAAAGCTATTAAAAAATCAAATCTTAACAGATCAAGTCTTAAATGGGAAAAAAAGATAAACTAATAATATAGAGGGGGATAAATGACAATTAATTTTAAAACACCAGAGATAAAGGAGCTAAAACCTAGAATACTTGTTTTAGGTGTAGGTGGCGCTGGAGGAAATGCAATAAACAAAATGATCGAAAGTGGATTACAAGGCGTTGAATTTGTTGCAGTAAATACAGATGCACAAGATTTAATTCACAGCAAAGCAAAAGCAAAAATACAAATTGGTTTAAATTTAACAAAGGGCCTTGGAGCTGGGGCAAAAATTGATATTGGTCATGCTGCTGCAGAAGAGTCATTAAATGAAATAGTAAATTGTTTGCAAGGAGCAAACATGGTTTTTATAACTGCAGGAATGGGTGGTGGAACAGGAACTGGTTCTGCTCATGTAATTGCTCGAGCTGCAAAGGAACTTAATATCTTAACAGTAGGTGTTGTAACTTTGCCTTTCCTATATGAGGGGTCATCTAAAATGAGAAGAGCTCAACAAGGTTTAGAGGAATTAAGAAAACATGTAGATACGATCATAGTAGTTCCCAATCAAAACTTATTTAAAATTGCAAATGAGCATACAGGTTTTGAAGAAGCATTTGAACTCTCAAATGATGTTCTTTTACAAGGTGTTCAAAGTGTTACAGATTTAATGGTACGTCCCGGTCTAGTAAATCTAGATTATGCTGATGTTGAAACTATCATGAGTTCAATGGGTAAAGCGATGATGGGCACAGGAGAAGCAGAAGGTGAGGGCAGAGCTTTAAAAGCCGCAGAGCAAGCTATGACCAATCCTCTTATCGATGACTATTCTTTGAAAAGTGCAAAAGGTTTACTTATCAATATAACGGCAAAAAAACCTACACTTTTTGAAGTTGATGAGGTTGTTAAAAAAATTACTTCTCAGGTTGATGCAGAAGTTGAATTTATTAAGGGCTGTATAATTGATCCATCATTAGAGGAAAAATTTAGAGTATCTATTGTTGCAACTTCATTAGATGGACAACAACCAGAATCAAAGTCAGTTATCAATATGGTTCATAGAATTCAGAACCGAAATCCAGGCTATTCAGATTTTTCCAATTCGAGACCAAATTACTCTTATGAAATGAGTAAAGGGTTATCTACGAGTGGCGCTAATGCCTTAAAAATAGAGACAAATGATATCAAAGTTTCAGAAAATGATTTGATTTCATCTATGGTAGATGAAAAAATGGCAGTTGAAAATCCCTCTTCAACCGAAGCTGGAAACGAAGAAAATTCTCTCGAAGAAAAACTGGTTTTAAGTGATGATGCAACCTTGAGTGACGAATCCAATGGACTTGAAAACTTTAATTTGGATGCACAAGATCCCCAACTATTTGATGAGAGTCAAAATATAAACTCTGATCATGAGACAAATGCAAATGAGGATAATGACACAAACGATGAGGACGAATTAGAAATTCCTGCATTTTTAAGAAGACAAAAAAATTAATGGTCTTCGAAAAAATAAATGAGTGCCACTATTTTACCGGAAAAAACTTTTCATTATCCGGTACTTCTAAATGAAGTAATAAATATTATAACCCCTCAAAATGGTGGCACTTTTATAGATTGCACATTTGGTCAAGGCGGTTACTCAAAAAAAATATTAGAATATCCCAATACTAAAGTAATAGCTATTGATAGAGATAAAAACTCTCAACACATTGCATTAGATTTAAAAAAAAAGTTTGAAGATAGATTCTTTTTTCATAATATTAAGTTTAGCCAAATAAAAGACTTAAATCTTAAAGATGAAATTAAAGGTATAATTTTTGATTTAGGTTATTCTATTAACCAAATAAAAGATCTTTCAACAGGCTTATCATTTGATAGCAAAGGCGAACTTAATATGAAGATGGGGCTTAATGATTTTTCTGCCAAAGACGTAATAAATAAATTAGATCAAAAAGAATTAGAGCAAACCTTTAAGTATTTTGGTGAAGAAAAAAATTCAAAACTTATATCCAAAAGAATTGTACTTGAACGGCAAAAAAAAAATTTAGATACTCAGGATTTGGTTAATTTAGTTAAAGGAGTAAAAAAAAAGCATTATACAAAAACTAATCCAGCAACAAAAGTTTTACAAGCTTTAAGGATTTTTGTAAACAAAGAAATAAGTGAACTCACAACGAGTTTAGAAGCATCCGCGAGTATTGTCAGTCAAAATGGAATTATATTAACAGTATCGTTTCATTCGTTAGAGGACAAGATTTGTAAATTTTTTTTTAATTATCTTTCAAAACAAGACAAAGTTTCTAGATATTTACCAGTAAAAAAAACTACAAAAAAATCATTCAGCCTCATAACTAAAAAACCCGTCACACCCAGTGCTCAGGAATTGAAATTAAATCCACCTTCTAGATCTGCAAAATTAAGAGCAATTAAAAAAATTGGTGCATATGAAAACAATATGAATGTATTTTTGAAATACGAAAATTTATTAAACATTGAAAACTTTTCAGAAAAACTATGAAAAAATATATAATTTCTTTCTTTATTGTTTCCCTTATTGTTACAACATCGATTGTCAAATCATCCACAAGGCAGTTGGAAAAAAACGTTTTTATACTTGAGGAGGAAGTGAAAATTTTAGAAGAGAAATTTGATTTTTTACTTTTGGAAAATGATTATTTAACCACACCTGAAAGATTAATTGGGTTAAAGGAAAAAATGTTTAAAGACAAATTTATTCCAATAGATCCAAATTATATAAAAAGGATAGATACTAATGAATAATAATAAAAAAAGAATATATATAATTGAAAATGAAGATGGTTTTGAATTCTCAGAAAAAAAAAAGATAGTTTCTTTTAATAGAGTTGCATTTCTATTTTTTTTCATTCTTTTCATATTTTTACTCTATTCAACTAAGATAGTATATTTGGGATCAAGCAGTCCAAATCAAACATATCAAATTACAAAAAAAACTGAAAACTATCGTGCTGATATTGTTGATATCGATGGTAGTTTTATTGCTAAATCAGTTATTACATATAATGTTGGAATTAAACCAAACTTAATTAATGACAAAAAAAAATTTTTGTTAAAATTAAAATATTCATTTCCAGAATTAGACTTTCAAAAAATAGAAAATAATATTGAGAAGAAAAAATTTTTCTATTTAAAAAAAAAACTTACACCTCAAAAGTCAGAAGAAATAAAATTATTAGGCGAAAAGTCTTTAATTCTTGAACCAAAAATTACAAGGATTTATCCCGATAACAATTTATTCTCTCATACGGTGGGCCAGATAGATGACGAAAATTTTGGAGTGTCAGGTATTGAAAAAAGCTTCGATAATTATCTCAAAACAAATACCGAACCACTTTCTATTACCTTAGATAAAGAAATTCAATTTCTTATCAGACAAGAACTTATCAATTCAGAAAAAATTTTCAAAAATGTTGGAAGCGCAAGTATCTTAATGAATATTAATAGTGGTGAGATACTATCATTAGTATCTTTACCTGACTTTGACATTAATAAACGTAATAATATTTTTGATAAAAAGTATATCAATAGAGCAACTAAAGGGGTTTACGAGTTTGGATCAGTTTTTAAAACATTTACAATAGCAGCAGGATTTAATGAAAAATTAATTGAACCAAATGACATGTTCAATAATCTTGAAAAAAAAATTAAATGTGGAGGCAGAACAATCTCAGAGTATGATGAGAATTTATCACAAAATTTATCAGTTGAAGAAATTTTAATTAATTCAGGAAATATAGGATCTGTTAAGATAGGTCAAAAGCTTGGTATTGATAAGATAAGAAATTTTTTAAATAAAATTGGTATACTTGATGATATTAAATTTGATATTACAGAGATTGGGACACCAATCCCTTTTAATTGGGGAAAGTGTAAACTTTTAACTGTCTCGTTTGGTCATGGTATTACAACTACACTTTTACAACTTGCCAAAGGTTACGCAATTATATCAAATGGTGGTTTTAATATTACACCGACTTTGGTAAAAAATATTAGCTCCGAAAAAGGAAAAAGAGTTTTAAGTAGAGATGTAAGTTTAAAAATAAATAAAATTTTGAGAAGAGTCGTTACAGAGGGCACTGCAAGTTTAGCAGATGTAAAGGGATATGATGTTGGGGGGAAAACAGGTACTGCACTAATCGTAGAAAACGGAAAATATACTAAAAAAAAAATCAATACCTTTGCATCAATTTTTCCAACAAATAAGCCAAAGTATGTTTTAATTGTTATGTTGGAAGATACCAAATTATCTAAAGATTATGTTTATAAATATCGAAACAAACCAGGTTCATTTGTAGGTACACCTTTCAATACTGCAGGTTGGACCTCAGTAGAAGTAGCAGCAAAAATTATAGAAAAAATAGGACCTATTTTAGCCACAAAATACTAAGAATTTAAAAAAATGTTATTGGGTAAATTAATTAAAAATATAAAGCCAGCCTATAAATCCATTAGATTTAATAATATTAGATTTAACAGCAAAGATTGCAAAACTAACGATATTTTTTTTTCTATTCAGGGAAATAAATTAAACGGAAATAATTATATTAAAGACGCTATAAAAAATGGCTCAAAAATTATTGTTTCTAGCTTAAATTTTGAGGGATTTAATAAAGAAAAAATTTTATTTATTAAAAGAAAAAACCCAAGAAAAGCATTGGCGGAGGCTGCAAGTAATTTTTATACAAAAAAACCTAAAAATATTATTGCTATAACTGGTACAAATGGCAAAACTTCAATAGCGAATTTTTTCTATCAAATATTGTCCCTGAGCAAAAAAAAAGCTGCTGCCATTGGAACTTTGGGAGTTTTATCAAAAAAAGTTAAGTTAAAGACAAATAATACAACGATAGACCCCCTTAAAATACACTACATTCTTCATAAATTAAAAGGTTTAAGGATCGATAACGTAATTATAGAGGCATCAAGTCATGGTTTAAAACAACATAGATTGGATGGAATAAATTTAAAAACTGCTTTGTTCACAAACTTGTCAAGGGATCATCTAGATTATCATAAAACATTCAAAGATTATTTGAATTCTAAACTCATTCTTTTTGATAAATTGTTACTTAATAAAGGAAATATAATTTTTGAAAATGGAATATCTCAAGAAAAAAAACTTAAAAAGATTTCAAAAAAAAAGAAATTGAAGATTCACAAAATAGGTAGTGAAAATTGCTTCATTAACTTAAAAAAAATACAAAAAATCAATGATAAAAAAAGAATTAATTTTACTTTATTAAATAAAGAATATTCATTCAATTCTTATCTAATTGGCAGTATTCAGATAAAGAATTTACTTTTTGCAGTTTTGGCTGCATATTTATCAGGCATAAAGATTAATACCATTCTTAGGAATATTGGTAAGATTAAACCTATTAATGGAAGATTAGAACAGATTGGTAAATTAAAGAACAAGTCAAGAGTAATACTTGATTATGCGCATACTCCAGATGCTTTAAAAACAGTAATATCAAATATAAAAGAAGATTACCCCTTAAGTAAAATTTCATTAGTATTTGGATGTGGAGGGGATAGAGATAAAAGAAAGAGACCTTTAATGGGAGGTATCGCAAACAAGTATTGTGATAAAATATATCTAACTGATGACAATCCAAGATTTGAAAACCCTAAAGCAATAAGAGATCAGATAAAAAGGAGAATTAAGAAAAAAAAATATGTTGAAATTTCCTCACGGTCTGATGCAATCTCAAAAGCAATTAATGAATTAAATTCAGGTGATGTTTTAATTGTTGCTGGTAAAGGACATGAAAATTATCAAGAATATAAGAAAAAAACTTTTTTCTCGGACAAATTAGAGATTATTAAAGCTATTAGAAAAAAGAATAATTTATTATCGAATTCACTTAAAACAAATATCTTAGCTGAAACCTTCAAGAATAAAATTTTAAATAAAAGAACTCTAATAAACTCGGTGTCTTTAAACTCCAAAGAAATTAAAAAAAATTCAGTATTTTTTGGGGTAAAAGGTCAAAAATTTGATGGAAACAAGTTTGGAATTAATGCGATAAAAAATAATGCAGTTTTAGCAATTACAAATAAAAAATCTAAAAATTCTAGAAATATAGTTAGCAAAAATCCTCTCGAGAAATTAAATGAATTCAGCTTTGTTTATAGAAAGTCTTTAGACGGTAATAATATTGCAATAACAGGATCTGCAGGAAAAACATCAGTTAAAGACTTAACTGGATTTTGTCTCAATAAATTAGATAAAACATATTATTCAAAAAATTCATTTAATAATAAATACGGTGTACCTTTAAGTATTTTAAATTCACCTCAATCAACAAAGTTCTCGGTTTTAGAGGTAGGAATGGATAAAAAAGGAGAAATAGACACTTTAACAAAGCTAATAAGACCTAATCTTGGTTTAATTACAAATATCTCCTATGCTCATATTAAGAATTTTAAGAATCTAGATGAGATTGCAAAAGCTAAGGGTGAAATAATAAATAACATTTTTCCTTCAGGGGCAATGATTATAAATAAAGATGATAAATATCATAATTATTTTCTTTCTAAAGCAAAAATGAGAAATTTAAATATTATTACTTTCAGTAAAAAAAATAAATTAGCTGATGTTGTTTACCTTAGTGAAAGAAAAAATAAAAATCAATTTTTATGTAAATTTTTAATAAAGGGTAAAATAAAATTTTTTCAAATTCCTAATTATTTAATAGATTTCAAAGAAAATATTTTATCTACACTCAGTATTATTATCAATTATTTTAATATAGATACATTGCCTATAAATTTATTTTCAAATTTCAAAATTTCCCAAAGTAGAGGCTCTATAATAAAGTATAGAAAAGGAAAAAGAAATTTAACTATTACTGATGAAAGTTATAACTCAAATCCACTTTCATTTAAATTTGCATTAGAAAGATTTAATAAAACTTATAAGGATAGTAAGAAAAAATTTATTTTGATTGGAAACATGCTTGAATTAGGAAAATTTTCGAAAAAACTTCATATTAAAATTGCGAAATATATTAATAAATCTAACATAAATAAAACTTATGTTTATGGTAATTATACAAAACATACATTTAACAAATTAAAACCACAAATAAGAGGCAAAATATTGAGTAATAAATTAGAGATTTTAAATTTGATTAAAAATCAACTACCTAATAATAGTTTTTTAATGATAAAAGGATCTAACTCAACTGGATTAAATAGAATAATAAAAAATTTGTAACAATGTTATATAATATACTTACAAGCTATTCGGATACATATTCATTTCTTAATTTTTTCAATTTTTTAACTGTTAGAACAGGACTGGCAGTCATCACTGCCATGATAATAGTCTTTTTAATTGGCGATAGATTTATAAACTTTTTTTCATCTAAACAAATTACAAATCCTATTCGTTCTGATGGACCTGAAGATCATTTAATTAAAAAAATTGGAACGCCTACTATGGGTGGGGTTTTAATATTGATAGGTTTATTCACAGGTGTTTTTTTGTGGGCTGATTTACTTAATCCATATAATTGGTTATTGATATTCATCACTTTATCTTTTGGAATTCTAGGTGCATTTGATGATTACAAAAAAATTAAAAATAATAATTCGAGAGGAATTTCTTCAAAATTGAAAATATTAGTTCAAATTTTTCTTTGTTTAATTTCATTAATTATTTTTTATAAATTTATAGACTCTGATATTAAAACTAATTTATATTTCCCATTTTTTAAAAATTTAGTAATAAATTTAGGATGGTTTTTTATTCCTTTTTATCTGTTTGTTATTGTTGGGTCTTCCAATGCAGTAAACCTAACAGATGGTTTAGATGGATTAGCGACAGTACCTGTTATATTAGTTGCAGGTTGTTTTGGTTTTATAAGCTATGTGTCAGGAAATATTATTTTTGCAGACTATTTATTAATCCCTTATATCGAAGATGTTGGTGAAGTAGCAGTTTTTTGCGGAGCAATCATAGGAGCTTCGATTGGTTTTTTATGGTTTAACGCGCCACCTGCCAAAATATTTATGGGAGACACAGGTTCATTGGCATTAGGTGGATCTTTAGGTGCAGTTGGAGTAGTAACAAAACATGAGATAGTGTTAGCTATAACAGGTGGATTGTTTGTATTGGAAGCAATTTCAGTAATTGTGCAAGTTGTTTCATTTAAACTAACAGGTAAAAGAATTTTTATGATGGCACCAATTCATCATCACTTTGAAAAAAAAGGTTGGGCCGAGTCCACAATAGTCGTAAGATTTTGGATTATATCTCTTATTTTGGCGATGATTGGTTTAGCCACTTTAAAACTAAGATGAAATCTACAAAGGAATTCTTCCAGAACAAAAAAATTCTAATTTATGGATACGGCAAAACTGGCAAGTCCGCTTTTAACTTTTTAAAAACAAAAAATAATTTAAAAGTTTTTGATGATAATTTACCTTTAACAAATCTTCCATATAATAAAAAATTTACTAGAGGAAGAGATAGAGTAAGGAATTTTGACCACGTTTTATTAAGCCCCGGGATAAATTACAGAAAATGTTTATTATCGAATGAAATAATAAAAAATAAAGAAAAGATCATCTCTGATTTGGATGTGTTTTATAAAAGTTTTCCAGAAAATTTTTTTATCACAATCACAGGAACAAATGGAAAATCAACAACTTGCAAACTTCTATATCAAGTTCTTAAGTCTCAAGGAATTCATACAAAATTAGTGGGTAATATCGGAAAATCTATTTTATCAAATTATCATTTTACCAAAAAAACATTATTTGTTGTTGAAGCTTCTTCTTATCAAATCGAATATAGCAAATACTATAAAACTAATTTCGCAGCGATTTTAAATGTTTCAGTCGATCATTTAGAAAGACACGGTAATTTCAAAAATTACGTTAAAAGTAAAATTAAACTTATTTTAATGCAAAATAAAAGTTCCTACGCTTTTATAGAAAATAAAAATAAGATTATTGATAAAATATTAAATAAAAAAAAGATTAATTCAAAAGTTTTAAGAGTTGATGAGAAAATTTATTTGAAATTTCAAAAATTAATTAAAAATAACTACCTAAATAATAATGTAAATCAAAAAAATCTTATCTTTATTTTCAATATTTGTAATTTTTTAAAAATTAATTTGAAAAAGATTATACCTACTTTAAATAAATTTAAGGGTTTAAGATTTAGAAATGAAATTGTGATAAATAGAAAAAAAATTAAGGTAATTAATGACTCAAAATCGACATCATTTTCTTCCACTCAAGAGCTCATAGACACTAAGAAGAAAACATTCTGGATTTTAGGAGGATTACCAAAAAAAGGGGATAAATTTACATTAAGTAAAAAAGATTGTTTTAATTTAAGAGCCTATATATTTGGGAAAAATGCTGAATTTTTTATAAAAAAACTAAAGGATAAAGTTCATTATCAAAAGTTTAATAATATGATTTCAGCAATAAAGAAAATTAAAATTGACTTTAAAAAAGAACAGATGTCGAATGAAAAAATTATTCTTTTTAGTCCTGCTTCAGCTTCATTTGATGATTTCAAAAATTTCGAAGATAGAGGAAAATATTTCAATTATCAGTTAAGAAAAATTGGCATTAATGGAAAAAAATAAGATATGAATTTTTCTTTATATAATTGGTGGAAAGATATTGATAAATTTTTATTTTTTTTAATAATCTTGTTAATTTCTTTAGGTATTTTTTTTTCACTTGTTTCAACTTCTTTAATTGCATCTACCAAACTTGAGACAACAAGTTATTACTTTTTTTTTAAGCAATTTATTTATACTCTGTTAGGAATTTTCACAATTTTCTTTTTTTCCTTACTTGAAGAAAAAACTTTTTATAAACTGTCACTAGTTTCTTTTTTGATAATATTTTGTGCCTTAATTTTAGTTCCAATTATTGGTGTGGAAGTTAAAGGCTCTAAAAGATGGTTAGATATCTTCTTTTTTCCAAGGTTCCAACCAATCGAAATACTTAAACCATTTTTAATAATCATACTATCAATGATACTTACATCTGAAAAATATTCTAATAAGTATGCAAGATATCTTTTAAGTTTGATCGCAATCATACCAATCATCCTTTTACTATTTTTGCAGCCAGATATTGGTCAAACATTATTAGTATTATCTCTTTGGTTAAGTCTTATATTTGTTTCAGGTATAAATCTTATATTTTTAATTCTTTTTATATTAATTGGTTTAGGCACTTTGTTTCTGATGATTAACTTTATCCCGAAGTTGAGTTACATAAAATTTAGGATTGATTCATTTTTTGATTTAACTTCAAAAGGAAATTATCAGTCTGAGAGAGCATCAGAAGCAATTATGAATGGAGGTTTTTTTGGAAAAGGTATCGGAGAAGGCACTTTGAATGTTAGAGTGCCAGAGGCTCATACAGATTATGTTATTGCCGTAATAGCTGAAGAATTTGGAATAATATCAATAATAGGAATTATTTTAATATTTCTCTGTCTTATTTTTAGAGTTTTCAAAAAAGTATCAACTATAGAAGATGAATGTTTCAAATTAATACTTGTTGGCTCTGTAACGTTAATTCTTTTTCAAGTTTTAGTTCATATTGGAGTAAATATTAGATTTTTACCTACAACAGGAATGACTTTGCCATTTCTTAGTTATGGAGGTTCCTCTATAATTGGTTCCTCAATATTGATAGGAATAATTTTAAATTTAACAAAGAGAAAAATAAATAAATGAGCTCCATGATAATAAGCACTGGCGGGACAGGAGGGCACGTTATACCAGCTAAGGTATTTTATGATTATTTTAAGGAAAAATTTAATGTAAAAATAATTTCAGATAAAAGAGGTCTAAATTTCATTGAAAAAGAAAATTATAATGTAAATGAAATTCATATCCCACAATTTAAAAAAAATTTAAGTATTTTAATATTTCCTTTTTTTTTAATTGCCTCATTTTTAAAATCCTTACTTTTCCTTAAAAAAGAAAATCCAAAATTGCTTTTGTCTACAGGCGGATATATGAGTATTCCACACTGCTTAGCAGCAAGAGTTTTAAATATTAAAATATTCCTTTTTGAACCCAATTTAGTAATTGGGAGATCTAATTTATTAATATTAAGATTTTGCAAAAAAATATTTGCGTATGAAACTAATTTGAAAAATTTACCCTCAAAATTTTTGTATAAACTTAAAGTAATCAAACCCATAATTAGAAAAGAATTTTTGAAACAAAAAAAAAAATCGTCATCAGATAAAGAACTTAAAGTTTTAATAATCGGGGGAAGTCAAACAGCAAAAAAATTAGACACTATTTTTCTTAAAGATATTTTAAGAATCTCAAAGATGATAGACCTAACCATATATCACCAAACTAGTGAATCTAACCAAGAATATCTAAAAAACTTTTATGAACAAAATAGTATTACAAATGAAGTTTTTACTTTTGAAGATAAATTAAGTGAAATTATGTCGTTATGTGATTTTGCAATCACACGTGCTGGAGCATCTACTTTGTCAGAATTAGTCTCTTTAAAGATCCCATTTCTAGCAATTCCTTTTCCCTTTTCAAAAGATGATCACCAATATTTTAATGCAAAATTTTATGTGGATAAAAATTTTGGTTGGCTTATTAATGAACATGAGATTTTTGAAAACTATTTCTATCAGTTTTATGAAAAAAATATTCATAACAAAAAAATGTTAGATAACAAAGTAGAAAAAATGAGTAATTTTATTTTTGAAGGATCATGGTCTGAAAATCTTAGTATGATAGAACAAACTTTTTATGAAAATTAATCTAGGAAAAAAAGAAGTAATCCATTTCATTGGCATAGGAGGCATTGGTATGAGTGGATTGGCATTAATAATGAAACAACTTGGTTTTAAAATACAAGGAAGTGATATTTCAGTAAATAAAAACATTGAAAGACTAAAAAAAAATAATATTAAAATTTTTATAAAACATAAAATTCCCAATCTAAACAAGGCTAATATTATTGTCATATCCTCAGCAATTAAAAATAATAATATTGAGTTAAACGCAGCCAAGAAAAAAAATTTACCAATTTACAAAAGAGGAGACATGCTTGCACACATGACCTCATTAAAAAAAAATATTGTTGTTGCAGGTTCGCATGGAAAAACTACTACAACCTCATTAATTGCAAATGTTTTTTCAAAAGCCAAATTAGATCCTACAATAATAAATGGAGGTGTGATAAATTCAATTAACAACTCAGCTAAATTAGGAAAGAGTGAATGGTGTGTGCTCGAGTCTGATGAATCTGATGGGAGTTTTATAAAAGTTCCATTCACTTATTCTATTATTACTAATATTGATAGAGAACATATGGATTTTTATAAATCTGAGGATAATTTAAAGAAATATTTTGAAAAATTCATTTCAAACGTTCCATCTTTTGGCAAAACATTTTTGTGTATCGATGATGTCAATAATAGAAGTTTACTTAAAAAAAATTTTGTTAAAAACTATTTTACTTATGGTGTTAACAAAAGTTCTAATTTTAGAATTTCAAATATAAAGTACAAATTAAATAGATCAATTTTTGATCTAATTATTAAGATACCAAATAAAAAAAAGATAAGTATCAAAAATATAGAAATTCCTTTGATTGGATTTCATAATATAAGTAATGCGGCTGCAGCATTTGCATTAACTTTTCATATAGGAATATCTACAAGCTTAATAAAAAAGAGCCTCAAAGATTTTCAAGGGGTCGAAAGAAGGTTTAATAAAGTCTTTGATTTTAATGGTGTTACTTTTTTTGATGATTATGCTCATCATCCAACTGAAATTAAAGAAGTTTTAAATGGTGTAAAAAAAAGCTATTCAAACAAAAAAGTCATATCTATTTTTCAACCACACAGAATTTCAAGACTAAATGATTTAAGTAATGACTTTAGCAAATCATTTAAAAATTCAGATCAAGTATTATTATGCCCTGTTTTTAAAGCAGGTGAAAAAATTAAATTGAAATTTAGATATGAAAAATTTGCTAGAGATATATCAAAAAATTCAAAAACTTTAGTAATTATGGTTAATCAAAAACAAGACCTTGTAAATTTCTTTAAAAATAATTTAAAAGGAAACGAAATTGTAATTGGAATGGGTGCTGGATCAATATCTGGATGGTTAAAAGAGCTTAAAAATTTTCTTAAATAATGAACATGCAAGAATTTAAAATCTTTAAAGATCAAAACAATTCTAACCTAAAATTTGATTTCTCTCTTAAAAACTTGAATTGGATGAATATTGGTGGATCAGCAAAGGTTTTTTTTAAACCAGAAAATTTAAAAGAGTTAATAAGTTTTTTAAAAATAGTACCAAAATATAAAAAACATGTTTTAGGAGCGGGATCTAATCTTTTAATTAGTGAAAAATTGGGGGAAAAAATTTTTATTAAGTTAGGTAAAAATTTTAGCAATATATCATTGATTGATGATAATAAATTAATTGCGGGCTGTTCATCTTTAGATAAAAATGTTTCTGATTTTGCCTGTGAAAATGGTTTATCTGGTTTAGAATTTTTGTCTTGTATACCAGGCTCAGTAGGTGGTGGTATTAGAATGAATTCTGGATGTTTCGGGTCTGAATTCAAAGATTTTATAGTTTCAATACAAGTAGTAGATTTTGAAGGAAGGGTAAGTTCGATAAGAGCGAAGGATATTATTTTTGGTTATAGAGAGTGCAATTTGCCTTATGACTTGATCTTTTTAAGTGCCACATTTGAATGTAAAAAAAGTAACAAGGAATTAATAAGAAAAGAAATTGAAAGATTAAAAAAACTAAAAGAATCATCTCAACCATTAAGAGTCAAAACTGGTGGGAGTACTTTTAAAAATCCAGTCAAAAGCACTAAAAGGAAAGTATGGGAACTTATACGTGAAAGTGTGCCTGAAGATATTAGTTTTGGTGATGCTAAAATTTCATCTAAACATAGCAATTTCTTTGTTAATTCAAAAAATGCCTCTTTTTCTGAAATGAACAAGTTGATTAATTATGTAAGAGACGAGGTTAAAAAAAAAACAGGCATATCCTTAGATCTTGAGATAGAAATAATAGAATAGATGAAAAAAAGGATTCTTATTCTTGGAGGTGGTATTTCAGGAGAAAGATCTATTAGTCTCAAAACTGCAAAAGCAGTGAGGAACTGTATTAAAAAAAAATATAATTGTAAAATAGTTGAACCCGATGAGAATTTAACAAAAAATATTGATAGATTTTCTCCCCATGTTGTTTTCAATGCTTTACACGGAAGATTTGGTGAAGATGGTTTCATTCAAACCTACTTAGAAAGCAAAGGTGTTAGTTACACCCATTCGGGTGTTTTATCTTCTATGATGGCAATGGATAAAGAAATTTCAAAAAAATTATTTATTAAAAACAAAATTTTAACACCAAAATTTCAAAAAATAAGAACAGATTTAGATAAAAAAAAAGTAATAAAATTCTTAAAAAAGAAAATTAAATTTCCCGTAGTTATTAAACCTATTAATGAGGGATCTAGTTTAGGTGTTTATATTTGCAATGAAAAAAATATTGTTAAAAATCTTAATAAGCTTAAAGCTTATGATGAAATTTTGGTTGAAGAATTTATACCAGGTAGAGAAATTCAAGTTGCAATACTCGGAAAAAAAAAACTAGGAGCAATTGAGTTGAAACCTAAGAGAAAATTTTATGATTATAAGGCAAAGTATAGTTCCAAAGCAAAAACGAAACACATTATTCCGGTAAATATTAAAATGAAAGAGTATAAAAAAGTTATGAATATTGCTTTGAAAGCTCACAAAGCTTTAAAATGTAGGGGTGTTACTAGATCCGACTTTAAATTTCATAAAGGGAAATTTTATCTTTTGGAAACTAATACTCAACCAGGGATGACAAATCTTTCATTAGTGCCAGAAATAGCATTTTACCATGGAATGAATTTCTTTTCATTAATAGACTGGATTATAAAAGATGCTTCAAAAAATAGATAAGAAAAAATATATTCTTTTTTACTTTATTATTTTTTTAATTCTATCCTCAATACACAATTCAAATTTAAAATTTAATAATTTTTTTAATGTTAAAAAAATAGAAGTTTTTGGTTCAGATAAAAAAAATAACTTATTAGTAGAGAAAAAGTTAGTGAGTTTAATAGGATACAATATTTTTACACTGAAAAGAGAGTCATTTAAATTTATGAATTCTTTCAATTTCATAAAAGATTATAGTGTCAAAAAAATATATCCTAATCGTATAAAAGTTTTTTTGGAGTCAGCTGAGGCCATTAGTATTATAAAATACTTGAATGAATTAGTTGTTTTAGGAAATAACGGAAAGATAATTGAATTTGAAAATTTACCAACAAATGTTCCTAAAATTAATGGGACTAAAAATATAAAAAAAGTTTTTCGAACTTTAAAAATGATAGATGAGTCAGATCTTGAAATTCAAAATATAATGATAATAGAATTTTTTCCAAGCGAAAGAATAGACGTAGAATTAAGAAATAAAAAAAAAATAAAATTTCCAACAAATTTATCAATTGATAATTTAAATTTTGGTTCTAAACTTTTAAATGATGATGAGTTTAATAAATCAAAAATTATTGATTTAAGAATTCCTAATAAGATAATTACGTATGATTAATAAAGAATATCAATCATTTTATTTTGCAATAGTCGGTCATGACTTACACATGAATTATTTTAGCTCAAATGATGGTAATTCAGATTATCAAAAAAAATATCTGTTGCCAGACACGATAGATAATAATCTTAATTTAATAATATTATCAAAATTCATTTCAGAAAAGATTAAAGACTTTGAGAAATATGTTGGTAACTTCATTGAAAAAGTAAATATAATTACAGATGCTAAATATGATCAATTTTCCTTAAGTTTAAAAAACAAATATGATTCAAATAAGATAAAAGAGAGCGATGTTGTTAGACTAATTAGTGATGCGAAACAACTAATTTTAAGAAACAATAAGAATTGCATTATACTACATATTTTTGTTGATAAATATATTCTTGATGGAAAAGAATATTTAGAATTTCCAGAAAATTTTAATTATAATGAATTAGTTATTAATGTCAGCTTCATTACAGTTCACAGCTCTACTGTTAAAACATTAAATAAAATCTTTAAAGATTGTAATATTGAAGTTAAAAAAATTATTAGTTATCAATATTCAAATAAGTTCGCAGATAAAAGTGATATCAGTCCTTGTATTGCAGCAAAGAAAGTAATGGATGGTATCAACCCATCAGAAGTAATATCGCATAACATGCACACAAAAAAACAAGGTTTATTTGAGAAAATGTTCAATTATTTTGGTTAAATCTTGTATTGTTTTGTAACATAACTTGTTTTTTCTTTGATTTTACAGATGAATATAAGTTCTTTGGATGTCAATTTTAAAACAAAAAACTTTAAAAAAAGAAATAAGTTTGTCAGGTGTTGGCTTACATTCTGGAAAAAATGCCAACATTAAACTAATTCCCCAGAGGCCAAATACTGGAATATATTTTAAAAGGACTGATATAAAATCTAATAATATTATTTATCCAAGTGTTTTTAATGTATCAAGTGCCTCCTATTGCACTAAAATTTCAAATGAATATGGTGCATCAGTTTCAACTATCGAGCATTTAATGGCAGCATTATATGGTAAAGGAGTTGACAACTTGCTAATAGAAATTGACTCTGAGGAAGTTCCAATACTTGACGGATCTTCAAAAAATTTTGTTGAAGCAATTAATTCGGTAGATATTGAAGTAAGTGATCAACCAATTAAAATTATAACTATTGATAAAGAGGTAGTTTACAAAGAAGGCGAAAAATCTATTACCTTTCAACCAAGTAAAATAAGTTTAGAAATCGATTTTGAGATAAATTTTAAAAACGAACTAATTAATACTCAAAAAAATAAAATTAATATTTATATGGACGATTTGTCGGATATGTATAATTCTAGGACATTCTGTCTATTTGAGGATATAGAAAAACTTAAAAATTTAAATTTAGCTAAAGGCGGGTCATTAGATAACGCACTTGTAGTAAAACAAAATAAAATTCTTAATAAAGAAAAGTTAAGAAATGAAAAAGAATTTGTAAATCATAAAATATTAGATTGTCTTGGTGATTTATATTTATCTGGTTATAAATTGGTTGGTAAAATTACTTCATGTCAAGGTGGACACAATATCACCAATCAAGGTTTAAGAAAATTGTTAAGTAAAAACGAGAATTTTTCAATAATTGAGCTAAAAGAAAAAAATATTCCGCATTCCTTTTTGAACAAGAATATTCTAAAATCCATCGCATAAGATTAATTTTTAAATAATCTTTAAAATAACTAACATATGAATTCTTTTAAAATTTTTTTAATATTGTTAATAGTGTCTTTTTTTCAGACAAATTGCTCAAAAAAAGAAAAAATTTCTTTGATTGAAGAAAAAGATGTTGAGTTACAAATGATAGAGGCTTTCAAAGAAGGATACGAAGAATTTAAAGCTGGTGATTCTTTATTTGCTGCAAAAAAATTTAATGAAGCAGAACTATTATTTCCACAATCTAATTGGGCCCCAAAAGCAGCATTAATGGCTGCATACGTATATTATGCACAAGATTATTACTATGACGCAGAAAGTGAACTTAAAAGATTTATTAGGACTTACCCTAAAGATGAAAATTTAAATTATGCTCATTTTTTACTTGCAATGTGTTATTATGAAAAAATTGTAGATGAAAAAAAAGATTTAGGTCCACTATTAAAAGCTCAAGAAAAATTTAGTTTTATTGTTAAAGAATACCCTAATTCAGATTACGCATTAGATGCAGAATATAAGCTTGATTTAATACAAGATTATCTTGCTTCTAAAGAAATGTATATTGCTTCATATTATATGAAAAAGAAAAAATGGATTGCATCAATCAATCGCTACAAAACAGTAATTGAACAATATGAAAATACTATTTACGTCGAAGAAGCATTACATAGATTAGTAGAGTTATACTTTAATATTGGTTTAAAGGAAGAGTCTCAAAAATATGCGTCATTACTTGGATATAATTATCAGTCAAGTAAATGGTATGAAAAATCATTTAAATTATTCAATCAAGATTACAAAACAGTTTTACAGATAAAGAAAGAAAAAAAAAGTTTGTTAAAAAAATTCAAAAACCTTTTCGAGTAAAATGGCCAAAAGTTTAAAAGCTAAACAGGAATATAAAAACAAAATAAGATTATATAAAAAGTACAGTCAAAAATATTTTGAAGATAGTGTTTCAATAATTTCTGACTATGAATTTGATTTATTAAAAAAAGAAATTATAAGCCTAGAAAAAAAATTTAACTTTGACGATCCAGAGTCTCCCTCAAGAACATTAGGTTTTAAACCCTCCAAAAACTTTGAAAAATTTCCTCATAGAGTCAAAATGCTCTCTTTGGCAAATGCATTTGATGAAAGAGATTTGATTAATTTTGAAAAAAAGATAATTAATTTTTTAAATCTCACTAAAAATTTCGAATTTGAATATTGTGCAGAACCTAAAATTGATGGTATATCTGCTTCTCTTACATATAAATATGGCAAATTAATCAGGGGGTTATCAAGGGGGAATGGAGAAGAAGGAGAGGATATTACTATAAATTTAAAAACAATAGCTGATATACCACATTATATAGAGCAAAAAGATTTTCCTGATGATATCGATATTAGAGGAGAAGTTTTCATTCAAAATAATGATTTTGAAAAAATAAAAGATAGTTTTGCAAATCCAAGAAATGCAGCATCTGGTTCTTTAAGACAAAAAGACCCTAAAAAAACATCAAAAATACCTCTAAAATTTGTTGCTTATACTTTTGGATTTTCATCCGATCAAACAATCGACAAACAGACTGATTTTTTGATTAAATTAAAAAAATGGGGTTTTAAAACTTCAGAATTAAATAAAAAAATTACAGGCATTAAAAATTTACTGTCAAATCACCAAAAGATAGAAAAAAAAAGATTTGAATTAAATTATGATATTGATGGCATTGTTTATAAAATTAATGATTTTGACCTTCAAAAAAGATTGGGATTTGTAACTAATGCACCTAGGTGGGCTATAGCCCATAAATTTTCTGCAAGCAAATCAGTTACTGAAATTTTAAATATTGATATACAAGTTGGTAGAACGGGGGCACTAACGCCAGTAGCTAAGGTAAAGTCTGTAAATATAGGTGGGGTATTGGTTTCAAATGCCACTCTTCATAATGAGGAAGAAATTTTGAGAAAGGACATAAGGATTGGTGACACAGTTAATATTGAGAGAGCTGGGGATGTAATACCCCATGTAATTTCGGTTGATTTATCAAAAAGAAAAAAAGATTCTAAAAAGTTTATTTTTCCCTCAAACTGTCCATCTTGCGGGTCAAAGACTATCAAAGAATTTAATTCTTTAACTAAAAAACACGATGCAGTTAGACGATGCACAAGCGAAGGTTTTAAATGCGAAAAAATTTCTATAGAAAAAATTAAGCATTTTGTGTCAAAAGATGCACTCAATATCGATGGTTTTGGAAAAAAGATAGTTCAAAATTTTTGGGAAATTGGCCTCATTAAACTACCGCATGATATATTCAATTTAAATTTTGAAAGAATATCAAAGTTAGATGGTTGGGGTAGATTGTCAGTCGATAATTTAAAAAAATCTATTCAAAAATCAAAAAATATCTCATTAGACAAATTTATATTTTCACTCGGAATAAGGCATATAGGTCAAGAAAATGCAAAGCTTTTAAGTGAATTTTTAAAGAAAAAAGAAAATTTCTTTCGATTAAAAAATCAAAATTACATACATGAACTGATCAATATTGATGGAATAGGTGATACTCAAATAAATTCTTTGAAGATGTTATTTCTAATTTGTCAAAATTATTGAACATTCAAAATTTTGAGGAAAAAAACAGTACAGGAAAGCTTAAAGGACAGTCCTTTATGTTTACTGGGAAACTCAATAATATTTCAAGAGCAGAAGCTAAATCATTGATTGAAAATAATGGAGGCAAAATTGTGAGCAATGTAAGTATTAAACTAGATTTTTTAGTTATGGGAGAAAAACCGACAAATAAAAAAGTAGATTTAGCAAAAAAAAATAAGATAAAGGTAATAGATCAAAAAATTTTAGAGAAAATGTTAAATT
>CACPLG010000004.1 GCA_902634775.1 uncultured Pelagibacteraceae bacterium | reverse complement strand
TAACTCTATTTAAACTTTGTTTTGTTACGTTTAGCTTGATAAGTAATTGAGTAATAGTTATCCCATCATAAAATGATATCAAATGCAGAGCTTTATGATGAGCAGTTCCTAAATTGTATTTTTTAAGTACTTTTTTTGAATCGTTAAATGTTTCCCTGTAACCAACAAAGATTTTTTCAATAAAACCTTTTAATTGTTCATCTTTTAGGTAAAGAAGATTTTTCATAATTGGTAAGTTATATTGACATATTATATATAGGAATATATTTTTTATAAATAAATCTTTTTAATATGATTCCTTACGATAAAAGAGACGGTAAAATATGGTACAATTCAGACTTAGTTGATTGGTCTGATGTAAAGCTACATGTTTTAAGTCATGGTTTACATTATGGAAGTTGTGTATTTGAAGGTGAAAGAGTTTATGACGGAAATATTTTTAAACTTGAGGAACATACTTCGAGATTTTTTTATTCAGCAAAAAGAATGGGTTTTGAAATTCCTTATTCCGAGAGCGACATAAATATCGCAACAAAAAAAATTGTTTCAGCCCAAAATGTAAAAAATGGTTATGTGAGACCAGTGGCTTGGAGAGGAAGCGAGATGATGGCAATATCAGCTCAACAAACAAAAATTCATGTAGCCATTGCAACTTGGGAGTGGGGATCTTATTTCGATCCTAAACTTAAAACTGAAGGTATAAAGTTAAATATATCAAATTGGAGAAGACCTTCTCCTGACTCAATACCATGGGATACAAAAGCCTCAGGACTTTATATGATTTGCACTTTGTCAAAACACGAAGCAGAAAGACAAGGCTATACAGACTCTCTAATGTTAGATCACGAGGGAAATGTTGCAGAAGCAACTGGTGCAAATATTTTTTTCAAGGATACTAAAGGGGAACTACATACTCCAGTACCAGACTCATTCTTAGATGGAATTACTAGAAGAACTGTGATTGAAATTGCAAAATCTAAAAATATCAAAGTTATTGAGAGAAAAATCTCACCTAACGAATTAAAGGATTTTGTTGGATGCTTCTTAACAGGTACTGCAGCAGAGGTTACACCAGTTTCAAAAATATCAAACTATGATTATAAGGTTTGCAAAACAATTATGGATTTATCAGATAGTTACCAATCTTTTGTGAGAAAAAAAATTGCTGCTTAACTACTTACTATCTTCTGATATTGCATGGTCAATACCTTTTCTCAAATAGTCATAAGCAGTATATAAAGTAAGAAAAGCTGAAAGCCATAATAAGATAATACCAATAGTTTGAGCGTTATAATCTTGAAAATTAAAAATTTTATTCCCTGTTTCTCCGGTCAAAAGTAATGATATTGAAAACATCTGTAAAAAAGTTTTTAATTTAGCCAATCCAGACACTGGTAAATTCACTTGTCCTTTTGCTAAGAACTCTCTTAAACCAGAAATTAAAATTTCTCGAGTTAAAATAATTATCGCAGCTATTACCTCGTAATTTTTTATAGTCCCGTCCATTACAAGTAAAATCAAAGCAGCTGCCACAATAATTTTATCAGCGATAGGATCTAAAAGTTCTCCGAGCTTAGACTCTTCCTTATATAGTCTAGCAAGTAAGCCGTCTAAGAAATCAGTAAAAGAAGCAACAACAAATAAAGTGAATGGTATTATGTCCCCATAAAATCCTGGCAAATAATACGCCAAAACAAAAAAGGGGACTATTATTATTCGGCCGATTGTTAGGTAATTAGGAAATTTAATTTTCATTCGTGAAAGAAATTATATATCTTTTTTGCAACTTTTTCCTCAACTCCTTCCACTGATTTAATCTCATCTAAACTCGCAGACTCTACTGCTCTTGCTGAACCAAAATGGTTAAGCAAAGCTCTTTTTCTAATTGATCCAATACCTTCTATTTGATCTAATAAAGATTTACTTATACCTTTTTTTCTACGAGCTCTATGAGCGCTAATCGCAAACCTGTGAGATTCATCTCTTATTCTTTGTAGAAAAAAAAGAGTAGGGTCATTTTTTGAAAATTTGTACTCTTTTCCATTATGAAAAAAAGTTTCATTTCCACTATTTCTAAATTTGCCCTTTGCGATTGCTATCAATGGAATATCGTGAAGTCCAAGTTCATTCAAAGTCTCTCTAGCTACTGAATACTGGCCTTTTCCACCGTCAACAAAAATCAAATCTGGGAAAGTAAGATGACCTTCTTTTTCTTGGACTGCTCTTTTGAATCTTCTAGTAAGCACTTCTTTCATCATTCCGTAATCATCTTGTTCATTTTTTTTCATTTTAATATTAAACTTTCTATATCTTTTTTTAATAAATCCTTCATCTCCATACGAAATTAATGCTCCAACACTATTCGTTCCTTGAATATGACTATTATCGTAAACCTCAATAAGGTTAATATTTGTCTCTAAATTAAATTTAGTTACAACTGAATCAAATAGCTCTCTGTTATTTTGAGTTTCATGAAGTTTCCTATTTAAACTATCTTTTGCATTTTTTATTGCTTGGTTAATTACTTTTAACTTTGAGCCTTTTTTTGCCACTGTAATATTCACTTGCTTACCTTCTTTTTGTGAAAGTGTCTGTTCTATTAAAATTTTTTCTCTAATTTCTTGAGATAAAATAATTGAGGATGGGACACTTTTATTTTCATAAAACTGTGAAACAAAGGAATTAAGAATATTACTTAAATTTTCGTCAGGGTCGTGTTTTGGAAAAAAAGCTTGATTACCCCAGTTTTGTTTAGATCTATAAAAGAATACTTGTATACAAGTTTGTCCAGATTCTTTATATGCTGCTATGACATCGGCTTCAGTTAAGTTTGCTTCATTTATTCTTTGTGATGATTGAATTATATTTAGTGATTTTATTCTGTCTCTTAAAATCCCTGCTTTCTCAAAATCAAGATTCTCACTTGCTTTTTCCATTTGACTGGACAAATTTTTTTGTATCTTTCTTGACTTACCAGAAACAAATTCAATAGCATCTTCAACTGTCTTCTTGTATTCATTTTCATCAATATAACCAACACAAGGACCTGAACATCTTTTGATCTGATATAAAATGCAAGGTCGCTCTCTATTTTTAAAAACAGTATCATCACAAACTCTAAGATGAAAAATTTTTTGTATCATTTTTATAGTCCAGTTAGCAGATCCAGCAGATGCAAAAGGACCAAAATAAAAACCTTCCTTTGTTTTTTTACCTCTATGTCTTTTTATTTGAGACCACTTGTCTTTATTGCCAATAAAAATAAATGGAAAAGATTTGTCATCTCTTAGTAGGATATTAAACTTTGGTTTGTGTTTTTTAATAAGATTAGCTTCAAGAAGTAGCGCCTCACTTTCATTTGAGGTAGTTGTAATCTCAATTTTTCTTGTTTGAGATAGCATTCTCTCAGTTCTAATAATATGATTTTTTTCCGATACATAACTTTTGAGTCTGTTGGGCAAGTTTTTGGCTTTTCCAACATAAAGAATTTGATCTTTATCACTCAACATTTTATAAACACCTGGAAGCTTTGGAATCAAAGGCAACTCTTTCTTTATAATTTCTTTTCCAATTTCAGAACTAATCATGACTTCTTTTTTTTGAGATTTGTATCCCAACAGAAGAGCAATCTCTCATTATCTCGAGTTTTTCTATTTGAAGGCTTATTTTATCTATTCTTTTATCTTTAAAAAGTTCATCAAAAACATCTTCTGCCAATGTTTCAAGAAAATTGTAATGTTTTTTTTTAACGAGTTTTTTAATTAATCTTACAACTTTCGCGTAATTTACAATTGATTTGATGTCCTTATCACTTGATGGTTTTTTGTCTACATAATCTATTTCAAGTGAAAACTTTACTTTTTGTTTTTTTTCTTTTTCAAAGTCGAAATATCCAATTTTCAGATCTAGCAGTAATTCTTTTATAAGAACTTTTTTTTCATAATTAAAAAGCTTTTTAGATTTATTTATTTTTACGATTTTTAAATTACTTCTTTTCATTCCTTGCCTTTCAAGACATCTGGCGTTTGCCAGTTTAAGCTTTGACCACTATCGATTGAAATTACTTGCCCTGTAATAGATCTATTTTTAATAAAAAAGTCAACAGCACTACATATTTCTTCCACGTCTACTTGTTTTTTTAAAAGAGTTGAGAGATATTGCCTTCTAAAGTGACCTTTTGATTGTCTTTTATTTTTAATCGTTGGTCCAGGTGCTATTCCATTAACTCTTACACGAGGCGCAAGACTCATGGCACTTGTTTTAGTTAAAGTATAAAGACCTGTTTTACTTAAAGTATATGAAAAAAAAAATGGGGTAAGTTTAAAAACTCTTTGATCAATTATGTTTATTATGTTGTTATTTTTTCCTTTTATATTTTTTCCAAATTCTCTCGATAATATTGCTGGAGCTTTAAGGTTAATAGATAAATGCTTTTCCCAACTACTTGAATTGAAATTTTCTAGTTTATCGTTCTCAAAAATTGATGCATTATTTATTAAACAATCAAAGTATTTTAGTTTCGATTTTGCAAATTTTACTATCTTATTTACATCTTTTTCTTTTCCCAAATCACCCTTAACAAGATAAACCTTTGACCCTGTTTTTATCAGTTCTTTTTTTAAATTTTCAGCTTTTGATTTTGATTTATTATAATGAATGACTATATCTTTATTAATTCCGGATAGACTTCTAGCGATTGCAGCACCTATTCTAGTTGCACCCCCAGTAATTATTATTTTTTGTGCTTCCACTTTTTATCTCTTTTTTTTGTTACCTTAGTTCCTGGCATTCCCAGAGTGGATCTACCTTTAGGATAAAGCTTATTTTTTACATCATATTGTCTTATTTTAGGATTTAAAGTAATTTCAAGTTCAGTACTTTCCAATTTTCTAATCTCATCTCTTAATTTAGCCGCTTCTTCAAACTCTAAATTAGATGCAGCATCTTTCATTTTTTTATTTAAACCCTTCAAGTGTTTTTTTAAATTGCCACCTATATTTGATCCCTCACTAATTTTTACATAATCTTTTTCGTAAACACTTTCTAAAATATCGCTTATTTCTTTTTTAATTGATTTAGCGTCAATTTTATTTTTTTTATTATAATCTAATTGAATTTCCCTCCTTCTTTTTGTTTCCAGTATTGCTTTTTTAATACTTTTTGTTTCTTTATCTGCATATAAGATTACTTTCCCTTCGACATTTCTTGCAGCCCTTCCAATTGTTTGAATTAAAGATGTTTCAGATCTTAGAAACCCTTCTTTATCTGCATCTAAAATACCAACCAATGCACATTCAGGTATATCAAGCCCTTCTCTTAATAAGTTAATTCCAACCAAAACATCAAAAACACCCATGCGAAGATCCCGCATAATTTCTATCCTTTCAAGTGTGTCAATATCTGAATGGAGATACCTAACTTTAATTCCATTCTCATGGAGATACTCAGTCAAATCCTCTGCCATTTTTTTTGTTAAAGTAGTGACTAGAACTCTATAATTCTTTTCAACAACTTTTTTACACTCGTGCATTAAATCGTCCACCTGATTTTTTGCCGGTCTTACCTCTACCTCTGGATCAATTAATCCCGTGGGTCTTATAACTTGATCTATAGATTTACCTTTTGTTTGCTCTAGTTCCCATGGTCCTGGGGTTGCTGAAACAAAGATAGTTTGTGTTCTCATTAAATCCCATTCTTCAAATTTTAATGGTCTGTTGTCCATACATGAAGGTAGTCTAAATCCATATTCAGCAAGTGTACTTTTTCTTGATCTATCTCCTTTATACATTCCATTTAATTGAGGAACGGTTACATGAGACTCGTCAACAAATATAATTGCATTATCTGGAAAGTACTCGAACAGAGTCGGTGGAGGTTCACCTGGTTTTCTACCAGATAAAAATCTTGAATAGTTCTCAATTCCCGCGCAAGACCCAGTAGCCTCTATCATTTCTAAGTCAAACTTTGTTCTCTCCTCTAGTCTTTGTGCCTCTAATAACTTATTTTCAGATTTATGTTTTTTAAGAGTAAGTTCTAATTCTTTTCGGATTTTTATCACTGCCTGCTCTACAGTAGGCTTTGGTGTAATGTAGTGACTGTTTGCATAAACTTTTATTAAGTTTAAATCTCTGACCTTATCACCGGTCAAAGGATCAAACTCTTCTATTTGTTCAAGTTTATTTCCAAAAAGACTTATTCTCCAGGCTCTATCTTCTAGATGTGAAGGAAAAATTTCAAGATTTTCACCTCTTACTCTAAAAGTGCCTCGATAAAAGTTTTGATCATTCCTTTTGTATTGTAAAGCAACAAAAGACTTAATAATTTGTTCCCTGTTATATTCATAATTTTTTTGGAGTGTCAGTGTCATTTTACTATAAGCTTCAACGGAACCTAATCCGTAAATACACGACACACTTGCAACAATAAGTACATCATCTCTTTCTAGTAAAGATCTTGTTGCTGAGTGACGCATTCTATCAATCTGTTCATTTATTGAAGCTTCTTTTTCGATATATGTATCTGATCTTGGTACGTACGCTTCAGGAGTGTAGTAGTCATAATATGAGACAAAATACTCCACAGCATTTTCAGGAAAAAAAGTTTTCATTTCGCCGTAAAGTTGAGCAGCTAATGTTTTGTTTGGGGCTAATATTAAAGCTGGTCTATTCGTAGCTTCAATAACTTTTGCCATTGTGAAAGTTTTACCAGATCCCGTAACCCCTAATAAAACTTGATTGAATTGTTCTTCATTAGCTCCAGAGACCAGTTTTTTTATTGCTTCTGGTTGATCACCTGCGGGTGTAAAATTTGAAATTATTTTAAACTTCTTTCCTCCCTCAAGTTTTCCACTGATTTGAGGTTTTTTTCCCTCTAAATCGGTAATTAAATCTTGATATGTATTTTGCATATATTAAACAAAGTAATAAAATAAAATTATATTTCAATGAGCATTATATCGGATAGCTTAAAAAGAATAAAACCTTCTCCAACTATCGCCGTTACTCAAAAAGCCAAGGAATTAAAAGCTGCTGGAAAAGATGTAATAGGTTTAGGTGCCGGAGAGCCAGATTTTGACACTCCAGATAATATTAAAAAAGCGGCAATAGATGCTATTCAATCTGGTGATACAAAATATACGGCTGTGGATGGAACCAAAGTTTTGAAAGAGGCAATTGTTAAAAAATTTAAAAGGGAAAATAATCTTAATTATACAATAGATCAAATAACCGTTGGAGCAGGGGGCAAGCATGTAATTTACAATTTAATGATGGCAACGTTAAACAAAGGTGATGAAGTAATCATTCCTGCACCGTATTGGGTGTCATATCCAGATATTGTTTTATTGGCAGGAGCTAATCCGATAGTCATAGAGTGTTCTGAAGATCAGGGTTTCAAATTAAGTGCAAAAGATTTAGAGGCGAAAATCACTAATAATACTAAATGGCTTATTCTAAATTCACCGTCTAATCCAACAGGAGCTTGTTATTCAGAGCAAGAGATCAAAAATTTATCGCAGGTCTTAAAAAGAAATCCGCATGTAAATATACTTAGTGATGACATATATGAACATATCACTTACGATGATTTTAAATTTTTTACGATTGCTCAAATACCTGAAATTAAAAATAAAGTTATTACAATGAATGGTGTTAGCAAATCATATGCAATGACTGGTTGGAGAATAGGTTATGCAGCAGGCGACAAAGATATAATTAAAGCTATAGCCAAGATTCAATCTCAATCAACAACTAATCCTTCATCTATAAGTCAAGCAGCAGCCGTTGAGGCTCTAAATGGAAAACAAGACTTTATCCCAGTAAGAGCAAAAGCTTTCCAGGAAAGAAGAGATTTTGTTGTAAACTCTTTAAATGCAATTGAAGGAATAAGTTGCCTAAAACCACAAGGAGCTTTTTATGTTTTTCCAAACTGCAAAGGATTAATAGGTAAAAAAGATAAAAGCGGAAAAAAAATTACGAATGACACAGAATTTGTCCAGTCATTATTAGAAAATAATGATGTAGCGGTTGTCCAAGGATCAGCTTTCGGGCTAGAGGGTTTTTTTAGAATTTCATATGCAACTTCAATGGAGAAGCTTGAGATAGCAATGAAAAGAATAAAATCTTTTTGTGAGAGTTTAAAATAAAATCTAACCTGCTAGATATTTCTCTGCCTCTAAAGCAGCCATACATCCCATACCTGCCGCTGTAACAGCTTGTCTATAAATTTTGTCTTTAACATCTCCAGCTGCAAATATTCCTGGAACGTTTGTTTCTGTGGAGTCTGGCTTTGTAATCAAATAGCCTTCATTATCCATTTTTAATTGATCTTTAAACAGTTTAGTTGCAGGATCATGGCCAATCGCAATAAATAGTCCATCGATTTTCAAATCACTTGTTTTGTTATTCTTTACATTCTTGATCTTTAAACCTTTAACATTTTTAGGATCATCATCCCCAATAATTTCCTCAACGACTGAGTCCCAAATAATCTCAATTTTTTTATTATCCATAAGTTTTTTTTGCAGCATTTTTTCTGCTCGCAACTTATCTCTTCTATGTATTAGTTTTACCTTTGAAGCAAATTTTGTGAGAAACATTGCTTCTTCAACGGCAGCATTTCCACCACCAACTACTGCAACAGTTTTTTCTTTAAAAAAGAAACCGTCACATGTAGCACATGCAGAAACTCCAAAGCCTCTAAATTTTTTTTCAGATTCGAGGTTTAACCATCTTGCTTGAGCGCCTGTAGAAATGATAATTGAATCTGCAGTATATTTTTTACCACTTTCACCAATAGCTTCAAAAGGCTTAGACTTAAAATTAACAGATGAAATATGATCTTCAATCATTTCAGTTCCAACAGCTTTAGCTTGATCCTTCATTTGGTCCATTAGCCAAGGCCCTTGAATTACTTTTGCAAATCCAGGATAATTTTCAACATCTGTAGTTGTAGTTAATTGTCCACCAGGTTCCATTCCATGAACTAAAATTGGATTCAACATAGCTCTTGCAGCATAAACTGCTGCAGTATATCCGGCTGGGCCAGACCCAATTATTAACACTTTTGTGTGTTTAGTTGGATTTTGATTCATATCAAAGCTATATAGTAATTTATGTCTAAATTAAAAGGGTTATTATTAACAGAGGGAATGCATGGCATGATAAGTCAAGTCGAAGGTTTGGCTAAAGCATTAGGCATTGATTACATTCACCAAAAAGTTGAAATAAACTTGTTAGCAAAACTTCTCCCCCCAAAAATAACTCCTGTTTCAAATTTATTTTTTAAAAAATTCATTGTGCCAGAAATTGATTTAATTATTTCTTGTGGAAGAAAAAGTGTCATACCTTCATTATATCTTAAAAAGAATTCAACTAAAAAAATTGTAAATATTCATATTCAGGACCCAAAAGTATCATTGTCAAATTTCGATTATGTGATTGTTCCTGAGCATGATAGCTTAAACGGTAAAAATATTATTAGCTCTAAAGGTGCTTTGCATTATCTCACTTTAAAAGAAATTGAAAAAAATCATGAGTACTTAAGTGATAAGATTGATAAAAATAAACAACAAATACTTCTTATTTTAGGAGGTCCTAACAAGTACTACAAATACGATAAAAAGAACTTGAGTAGGATTTTTGAAAACATTAAGGGTTTAGCAGAAAAAAATAATCTTCAAATTATTATTATTCCCTCCATGAGAACTCCAGCTGACACCATTGATTACGCAAATAAATTCTTTGGAAGTGAAAATCTTGTTATTCAAAATGTTGACAAAAAAGCTTATTTAAGTGGTCTGTCCATCGCTAAATTTTTAGTGGTGACTTGTGACTCGACGTCGATGATTTCCGAAGCTGCTTTAACAGGAAAACCAATATACGTAGCTCAAATATCACCAAAAAGAGACGATCATAGGTTTAGGCAATTTAGGGACTTGTTTAGTAAATTAAATATTATAAAAAATTTAGATAATAGTTTAGAAATATGGAAATATGAAAAACTTGATGAAACTAATAGAATTGCAAAATTAATAAAACAGAAATTATAATGTCATTTTTAAATTCTCTAGAAAATAAATCAAAGAAATTTGAAGACCCATTTTTGCATTGGGAATTAGACAAACCTCTTACTGATGAACAAATTAACGAAATAGTCAAAGCCGATATTGCAAATCCCATTGAACATGATTTGAATTATGATGGGACAAGAGCGATCGATGGTGGAGCCCCAGAATTTAGAAAAGGGTTATCACACGGCGGAAAGGCGCTTAAGTTTAGATGCTTCATAACAAAAGATAATTCAAATGAATTCCCTAACTTAATGAAATTGATTAAAGAGCTTCAGAGCAAAGAAACTCATGAAAAAGTTTCTACACTTGTTGGTAAAGATTTATCAAATTCTTATGTAAGAGTTGAAGTTATATGTGACAGGAAAGGTTTTTGGTTAAAACCTCATTGTGATATTGAGGAAAAATTAATGTCATGTTTATTATTTGTTAATAAAACAAATGAAAGTGAGGACTTAGGAACTGACTTTTACAATAATGATCTGAAAAAAGTAAAGACGATGCCTTATAAAGATAATTATGGTTATTTTTTCACTAGCGGTCCAGGCACATGGCACGGTATGGAAAAAAAAGAAATTCGCAAAGAGAGAAGATGCCTACAAGTGAACTACGTAACTTTTAAAACAGACTGGAAAGTCGACTAGATATCCTGAATAGATTTAACACCCAGTTTTTTGGTTTTCAGAGATTTAATAGCTTCTAAGAAAGAATAGGCAGTTGACATGTTGGTGCAATAGGGGATTTTATTTGCTAATGCCCCTCTTCTTAGAGCTTTTGCATCATTAATTCTATGTTCACTGTTTCCACCTCCAGTATTAATTACCAAAGAAATTTTTTTCGAGTTTAGAATATCAACGATATGTGGTCGACCACTACTTACCTTGTTAATCGTCTTACATTTTATACCATTATTATTTAAAACTTTTGAGGTTCCTTTCGTACCTGAAATTGTAAAACCGAATTTTTTTAGCCTTTGTGCTACTCCTATGATTTCTTGCTTATGCGAGTCTTTCACAGATAGAAATGCCATACCCCCAATCGGTAAAGAATTAGACGCAGCGATTTGACTCTTTGCTACCGCCATACCAAAATCTTCATCGAAGCCCATAACTTCACCAGTCGATTTCATTTCAGGACCAAGTAAGACATCACTATCCGGAAACTTGTTAAATGGAAAAACGGCTTCTTTAACAGCATATCTTTTGTTTTTTTTATACTTTAAATTGTATTTAGAGAGTTTTTCTCCTGCCATTATTCTGGATGCAATCTTTGCTAATGGAATACCGTTAGCTTTTGAAACAAATGGTACAGTTCTGCTCGCGCGAGGGTTCACCTCAATAACAAAAATTTGATCTTTTTTAACAGCAAATTGAATGTTTAAGAAGCCTTTAACGCCCATTGCCAAAGCTAGTTTTCTTGTTTGAACCTTTATCTCTTTTAATATATTTTCTTTAATTGATACTGGCGGCAAACAGCAAGCAGAGTCTCCAGAATGTATTCCTGCTTCTTCTATATGTTGCATAATACCTGCAACGTAAACATCTTTTCCATCAGCAATCGCATCAACATCAACTTCCATTGCATTATCAATAAACTTATCAATTAAAATTGGATTATTTTCAGATGCATCAAAGGCCTGCTTGATGAATTTTTTTAGTTGCTTCTCATCGTGAACAATTTCCATAGCCCTCCCACCCAAGACATAAGAGGGACGTACAACTACTGGAAGTCCAACTTTATGAGCTATTTTAACTGCAGAGTCAAAACTTTTAGCAATCCCACTTTCTGCCTGTTTTAAATTTAATTTAATTAATAAATCTCTAAATCTGTCTCTATCTTCTGCGAGATCAATTGATGAATATTGAGTTCCGAGAATTGGCAACTTATTTTCATCAAGAAATTTTGCAAGTCTTATAGGAGTTTGTCCTCCAAATTGTGCAATTATACCTAAGAGATTACCTTTTGATTTTTCTTTTAAAATTATATTTTCTACATACTCTTCTATCAAAGGTTCAAAATAAAGTCTGTCGCTTGTGTCATAATCAGTTGAGACTGTCTCAGGATTGCAGTTTATCATTATCGTTTCAAATCCTGCATCTTTTAATGAAAAACTAGCTTGACAACAACAATAGTCAAATTCAATACCTTGCCCAATTCTGTTAGGACCTCCACCCAATATAATAATCTTTTTTTTATTACTTGGATTAGCTTCACATTCAGAGTTTAGAGCAAAATTTCTTTGGTATGTGGAATACATATAAGGTGTAAATGATTTAAATTCCGCAGCACATGTATCAACTTTTTTGAAAACCGGAACTACTTTCAAAACTTTCCTTTTTCTTCTAACAACTTCCTCTTTTATTTTTGTAAGTTTAGACAACCTTTTGTCTGAAAATCCACATGATTTAATTCTATTAAATTCAATATAATTTTTTGGTAAACCATTAACTATAATTCTATTTTCGTCGTCAACTATCTCTTTAATTTGGTTTAAAAACCAAGGATCAACTTTTGATATCTTATAAATTTTATCTAAAGAAACTTTCTTTCTAAAAGCCTCCGCGATCAGTAACAATTTATTAGGTATATTCTCTCTTAATTTTTTAATTATTTCCTTTTTTGAATAATTAAAAATATCATCTAGTCCACTCAAACCAGTCTCAAGAGATACAAGTGCCTTTTGAAATGACTCTTTAAAATTTCTGCCTATAGCCATTGCTTCTCCAACTGATCTCATTGAAGTTCCTAAAATTGCTTTAGTATCTTGAAACTTTTCAAAAGTAAATCTTGGTATTTTTGTGACAACGTAATCTATGGTAGGTTCAAATGATGCTGGAGTAACTTTTGTAATTTCATTTTGAAGTTCGTCTAATGTATATCCAACAGCAAGTTTTGCTGCTACTTTAGCAATTGGGAAACCTGTTGCCTTTGATGCTAAAGCAGATGACCGAGACACTCGAGGATTCATCTCAATAATTACCATTCTTCCATTTTTTGGATTAATTGCGAACTGAACATTTGAGCCTCCAGTTTCAACACCAATTTTTCTTAAACATGCAATCGAAGCGTTTCTCATTACCTGATATTCCTTGTCTGTTAGTGTTAACGCTGGTGCTATTGTAACGGAGTCACCCGTATGTGTTCCCATTGGATCTATATTTTCTATTGAACAAACAATAATACAATTATCATTTTTATCTCTGACAACCTCCATTTCAAATTCTTTCCAACCATCAAGGCACTCTTCTACGAGCACTTGGTTTTGAGGAGACTCTTGAAGTCCACCCTTAACAATCTTAAAAAAGTCTTTCTTTGTTCTTGCTATTCCACCTCCAAGCCCACCTAAGGTAAATGATGGCCTTACGATCGCAGGCAATCCAATTTTTTTTAAACACTTTGAGGCATTTTTAAAATTATTTAGTATTTCAGATTTCGGAAGATCAATACCAATATCTGACATATTTTTTCTAAATTTTTTTCTATCTTCTGCATTAGCAATTGCTTTAGAGTTTGCTCCAATTAATTCAATCTTATATTTTTTTAACAACCCGTCTTTTTCTGCTCTCAAGGCCAGGTTCAATGCCGTTTGCCCGCCCATTGTAGGTAGAATTGCATTAGGTTTTTCTTTCTTAATTATTTCTTCTAGAACTTCTACAGATATTGGCTCAATGTATGTTTGATCTGCCACTTCAGGATCTGTCATTATTGTTGCAGGATTTGAATTGACTAAAACAACTTTATAGCCTTCATCTTTAAGTGCTTTACATGCTTGTGTTCCTGAATAATCGAATTCACATGCTTGACCTATAATGATCGGACCAGCACCAATTACCAAAATTTTTTTAATGTCTTTTCTTTTTGGCATATTTTTTTACTTCCATAATAAAGTTGTTAAAAAGATAATGACTATCCTGAGGACCTGGATTTGACTCGGGGTGATACTGCACTGAAAAAACTGGTTTATTTTTTAACTTGATCCCTTCAATACTGTTGTCAAATAACGATCTATGGGTGATTTCGATTTTAGATGGCAAATTATTTTTGGTAACCTCAAATCCATGATTTTGACTTGTTATTTCAACTTTATTATTTTTTAGATTCTTTACAGGATGGTTTGCGCCCCTGTGTCCTAGCTTCATTTTTTTGGTTTTGCCACCTAAAGCAAGAGCTAATAATTGATGGCCAAGACAAATTCCAAAAATTGGCAAACCCTCTCTAATAAGATTTTTTATAATTTTAATTGCATATATACCTGTGGCCGCAGGATCACCTGGGCCATTTGATAAAAAAATTCCACTTGGTTTAAATGACATAATATATTCAGCTGAAGCGTCACACGGCACAACTATTACGTCACAATAAAAATTTGAAAAATATCTTAAAATGTTTGTTTTAATTCCGTAGTCAATTGCAACTACTCTAAATTTCTTTTTTTTTATTTTTTTGAAACCATCTTCTTTTGTCCATGTTTTTAACCCCTTCCATGTAAATCTATTTCTAGTAGACACTGTTTTTGCTAAATCTAGACCTTTCAGACCCGGCCACTTTAGAGTTGTATTAATAAGTTTTTTTATTGGGAAAACGCCATTTTTTTTATGAGAAATAGTTCCTTTTGGTGCACCTTTATCTCTTATAAAATTTGTTAAGCCTCTAGTATCTAAACCAGTCAAACCGACAATTTTGTTTTTTTTAAGCCACAAATCTAATTCAACTAAAGATCTATAGTTTGAGGGATTGGTTATTTCTGAATTAAAGATTACACCTCTAGTCCAGACTTTTTCAGATTCATTGTCCTGCTTATTAGTTCCAACATTACCAATGTGGGGAAAGGTAAAATTAATAATTTGTCCCGCATAAGAGGGATCTGAAATTATTTCTTGATAACCCGTGATTGAAGTATTGAAACAAACCTCTCCTGTAGCAGTACCTTCATAACCAATACCAATTCCATTAAAAATTGATTTATTTTCAAGAACTAAAATACCCGGGCTAAAATTTGATTTTCTTTTTGAGTTTACTTTTTGTTTTTTGTTCAATTACAACTCATGAGTTAAAGGTTAATACAATAAAAGCTCGAGTTAAGCAACTGAACTAATACAAAATTTAAAAAAAAAAACAATTTTTCTTTTAAGAAAAAAATCTTTAGGCTAAATTAAAGACAAATGTCCATTAAAGAAAAAATTAACGACGAGTATAAAACTGCGCTAAAATCTAAAGATAAAAACAAGATATCAACTTATAGGTTAATTCTGTCTGGTATAAAAGATTTAGATATTTCAAATAGGTCAGGCCCAAATAAGAAAGAGACAGACGATGAGGATATAAAAAAACTTTTAAAAAAAATGATCAAACAAAGAAACGAATCAGTTGAAATCTACAAAAAAAATAAGAGAGAAGATTTGTTAAAAATAGAACAAGGTGAAATAGATTTGTTATCAACATACTTGCCTAAACAACTAAGCGAAGAAGAGATAAAAAAAATATGTTTAGAAGTAATTTCAAAAGTTGGAGCTCAAAGCATTAAGGACATGGGCAAAGTAATGGGTGAGTTGAAAAAGAATTACTCTGATAGCATAGATTTTTCTAAAGCAGGATCAATATTGAAGGAGCTACTGAATAAATGATGAAATATCCAAAAGAGTATTTAGATGAGATTAAAATAAGACTGAAAGTCTCTACGGTTGTTTCAAAACATGTATCATTGAAAAAAAGAGGAAAAGAGTTTGTGGGATTGTCGCCTTTTAAAAATGAAAAGACGCCATCCTTCACAGTAAATGATGAGAAAGGTTTTTATCACTGTTTTAGTACTTCAGAGCATGGAAATATTTTTGATTTTGTAATGAAAATGCAAAACTTTAAATTTGGGGAGGCAGTAAAATTTTTAGCTAACTTAGCTGGAATGACACCCTATAGATTTTCTAAAGTTGATGAGCAAAGAGAGAAAGAGTGGAATGAGTACACAGGTATATATAAATATTATACTGATTTTTATCATAATGAATTATTAAATAATTCTAATTCAAAGATCGCATTAGATTATTTAAAAAAAAGAAAAATCAATAACTTAATAATTGAAGAATTTAAAATCGGATTTGTTAACTTTAATTCCAATATTTACGAAAAACTTACTAAAAATTATGATGTAAAAATTTTAAATGAGTCTGGATTATTCTATTATGATGAAAATAAAAAAATATATGTAGAAAGGTTTAGGAATAGAATAATTTTTCCAATAAATTCTCTGTCAGGTAAACCAATTGCCTTTGGTGGAAGAATAATTGACACTAAAAACAAATACGCAAAGTATATAAACTCTCCAGAAACAAACTTTTTTAGAAAAGGAAATAATTTATATAACTTAGATAGGGTAAGAAAAATTTCACATAAATTTGACGAAGTTTTTTTAGTTGAGGGTTATATGGATGTAATAGGTTTAAGCAAATTTGAAATAGAAAATTGCATTGCAAATTTAGGAACTGCATTAACTGACAAACAAGTTTATATGGTAACCCAGTTTTTTGATAATATTGTGATTTGTTTTGATGGTGATGAAAGTGGATATAAAGCTGCTATAAGAGCAGCAGAAAATTCAATTAAGACCATACTTCCAGACAAACAAATATATTTTTTATTTCTTCCCGATGGAGAAGACCCAGATACTTTTGTGGAAAAAAAAGGAAAAAATGAATTTTTAGATTTTTATAAAAATAATAAAATTTCAGTGCATAAATTGATATTTGAGCATTATAAAAAAGAAAATTCTTCATCCCCATCAGCGTTAGCATCTCTTGAAAAGAGATTAAAAAGTATAGCAAATTCAGTTAAAGACAATGTGGTTAAAAAATACATACTAGGATATTTTTTAGAAAGCCTAGCAAAACATTCCCCAGGAACAGTTTTCAAAAATTCAAATAAACAGTTTATTGATTTTAATAAGCCACTCGATAAAACAAAAAAATTATTTAAAGATACCGAAAATTTTTCATCAGTTGATATAAAAGAATTTTGTTTAATCTATATAATGATAAATAACTTAAATTTTTTTTACCAAAGATCAGATTTACTGGAAAATATTAAATTTTATAAAAAAGAGAATGGATTAATTTTTGATCAAATTTTGGAATGTGTAAAGACTGGAAATCTTGATGATTTGCAAGTTGACAATCAACTTTTAGATCAAATTGAAAAATACGCAAATATCAAACATATAGTCCACAAAAATGATAAAGACGAAAGTAAGATCGTAGAAATTTTTAATGATATAAAGAACGAGCTTAAGACACATGATTTGGAACTTAGAATTCAGGAATTAGAATCAAAATTTGCTGAAGATTTTAACCAAAATACTTTTGATGAAATTAATAGGCTTAAAAAAGAGCAAAATATTAATTAATTTAATATAATTTTTCGTGGATTTTTTTAAAATAGCTATTATATAAGATCTTCCAAATATTTATAATTGTGGAAAGAATAATTACAAAATCGTTTGCGAGACTAATGGGTCGTGGGATCCATAGAGGATTTATAACCCACGATGAATTAAATAAATCTTTAGGTAAAAGAAATTTATCTGGGGAAAACCTTGCACTTGCATTTTTACACATTTTAGATGAAAAAATTTCTTTAGTTGAAAAAAAATCTGATTTTAAGGCTCTTAAAAAAAGAGACTCAAATAACAAAGATGAGCCAAAAACAATTGAGAAAAGTGACGACCCAATAAGAATGTATTTAAGAGAAATGGGTGGTGTCGAATTATTATCTAGAGAGGGAGAAATAGCCATCGCAAAACGGATTGAGGCTGGAAAAGATGTTATGCTGAACGCTTTGTCTCAAAGCCCGATAACTGCTTCACAGTTTTTTGAGTGGAATGAAAAACTGCAAAAAGATGAAATTCTAGTCAGAGAAATAATTGATATTGATACGAATTATATGGAAGAAGAAAATTCATCTCAAGAGACGAAAGATAAAAAAGATAAAGATATTGAGAAAAAAAATAAGAACGAAAAAAACAATAATAAAGATGAAAAAAATGAGCAAAATACCCAAGAAGCTGAGGAAGATGAATTTAATCCTACTCTTGCAGCCATGGAAAGTGAAATTAAACCAAAAGTCTTGGAAACAATAAATAAACTTACAAAGGACTATTCTAAGCTTATTAAATATCAAAAAGAAAAACTAGATTGTATTTTGAATAGTTCTGAGTTTACTAACTCAAAAGAAAAGAGTTATCAAAAATTAGTAACAGAAATATTAGAGAATATAAAATCACTTCAGTTATCTCCATCGGTCCTAGAAACGCTTGTTCAGAAACATTATATTGAAAACAAAAAAATAGTTTCCTTAGAAGGAAATCTCCTGCGGTTAGCTGTTAATAATAAAATTCCTAGAGAGGAATTTATAAAATTTTATATTGGAAACGAAATTAATCCAAATTTGAAAAATTTTTTAAGTACAAATCAAGTCTGGAAATCTTTTTTTCAAAAAAATAAGGAAGAGTTTAAAAATATAAGAAATAGACTTACAGAGATAAGCCATAAACTTGGAGTGAGTGTAACTGACTTTAAAAAATTGTTAAGCAGAGTCCAAAAGGGAGAGAAAGAGTCAAGAATAGCAAAAAAAGAAATGGTAGAAGCAAATTTAAGATTAGTTATTTCAATTGCAAAAAAATATACTAATAGAGGTCTACAATTCCTTGATTTAATACAAGAGGGAAATATTGGCTTAATGAAAGCCGTTGATAAATTTGAATATAGGAGAGGTTATAAGTTTTCCACTTATGCAACTTGGTGGATTAGACAGGCGATTACTAGGTCAATCGCAGATCAAGCTAGAACAATAAGAATACCAGTCCACATGATAGAAACAATTAATAAAATAGTTAGGACGCAGAGACTAATTTTAAGCGAGTTTGGACGTGAGGCGACACCAGAGGAGTTAGCAAAAAAACTTAGAATGCCATTAGAGAAAGTGAGAAAAGTTCTTAAAATCTCTAAAGAACCAGTTTCACTTGAAAAACCTGTTGGAGATGAAGAGGATAGCAGCTTAGGAGATTTTATTGAGGACACAAAAGCTTTGGCTCCTTTAGAACAAGCAATTAAATCAAATCTAAGTGAAGCGACCACTAAAATTTTATCAACTTTAACCCCCCGAGAAGAAAGAGTGTTAAGAATGAGATTTGGGGTAGGAATGAATACGGATCATACATTAGAGGAAGTTGGCTTGCAATTTTCTGTGACTAGAGAACGTATAAGACAAATTGAGGCAAAAGCATTAAGAAAGCTCAAACACCCAAGTCGATCTAAACAACTTAAGAGCTTTTTAGAAAGTTAATATTTAGTTCAACTAAATGGATTTAGTTAGTGTGATAATTCCATATTATAAAAAACGTAATTTCGTTAAGAAAGCAATAATTTCCGTATTAAATCAAAGTTATGATAATTTTGAAATTTTACTTATCTTCGATGATACTAATTTAAATGATTTTGATTTTTTAAAGGAGATCGCGAAATTAGATAAAAGAATTAATCTTATAAAAAATAATATAAGACTAGGAGCTGGCCTCTCGCGAAATGTAGGTATAGAGCAATCTAATGGAAAATATGTAGCTTTTTTAGATGCTGACGATACTTGGGGCCAAGACAAACTTAAAGATCAAATATTTTTTATGAAAAAAAATAATTACCAAATATCTCATACATCTTATTATATCACTAATGAAAAAAATAAAATTATTGGTCAAAGGAAAGCGCGAGATTTACTCTCTTTCAATGAAGTTTTAAAATCTTGTGACATTGGTTTATCCACAGTGATTATCGAAAAAAATATAATCTTAAAGAATAAAATAAAATTTCCTGAACTTGTAACTAAAGAAGATTTTGTTTTTTGGCTTATATTATTAAGAAAAAATTACAAATTTTATGCTTATGATAAGAATTTGACTAACTGGACGGATTCAAGAAATTCACTATCGTCCTCAACAACACAAAAGCTAATTGATGGTTATAAAGTTTATAATCATTATATGAATTTTAATATGATAAAATCCTTATATTTTTTAATTTGTTTGAGTTTGAACTATCTTAAAAAAAAATAGTATGATTTTTTTCTACACTTATTTACTGCTAGTAACAATCTTATCTTTTACTTTCAAAAAAAAGGGTATATTTTTAAATTATTCTGGAGATATTCATCAAACTTTTTCTAATAAAAAAAATGTACCTCTAGCTGGTGGACTGTTTATTCTTATCCCACTAGTTTTCTTTTTAAATGATCTTTTAATAAATTGTTTCATAATTTCAATTTATTTAATTGGTTATTTCTCTGACAGAAAAATTCTAGTCTCACCTAAAACAAGATTTCTATTTCAATGTATTTTAGTTTTATTATTCGTAGAAATTTTTGATATTAAGATAAATTCATCTAAAATTGAGTTATTTGATATTATTTTAAATTATAAAATTTTTGCAATTTTTTTTTCAGCATTCTGTTTGCTGATTTTAATTAATGGAAGTAATTTTATTGATGGTTTGAATGGAATATTAATTTCTTTTACAATAATTATTCTTTTTATGCTAAACAAATTAGATTTAATAGATAATTTAATAATTTCAAGTGAGTCAATTAATCTAATAATATTTATACTATCACTGCTTTTATTACTAAACATCTTCAATATCTTAATGCTTGGAGATAGTGGAGCATACTTACTTGGTTTTTTTGTAGGTTATATGATAATTAGTTCTCATATAAGCAATCCTAATATTTCTCCATATTTTTTTATTTCATTGATTTGGTATCCTTGTTTTGAAAATTTATTTTCAATATTAAGGAAATTAAATAGAGAGTTTTCACCTTTAAAACCAGACAGTAAACATTTACATCAGCTCGTTTTTTTCTTCTTAACAAAAAAATTCAACCTTAAACTAATAATTTCAAATAATTTGAGCAGTTTAATAATATGTTTTTTTAATTTTTTAATTATTTATATTTCTACTTTAAATCCAAGTAGCACAATTTTTCAGATAAAATTGATAGCAACTTCAGTTGTTTTTTATAATGCTTGTTACATACTCTTGTTTAAATTTTATAAATCTAAGTTAATATCTAAAAAATAACTTTATCATTGAAAATAAAATTTTTAAGCCATCTTTAAATGCACTTACTTTTTTTTTACCTGCAATCCTTGATCTTTCATACGATTTACTTGTACAAATTTTATAATTCGCCCTATTTGCTTTTATTGGTAATTCGACACAAAATGAAAAATCTTTTGCTGTTAATTCAAGTTTTTTTGCAAAAGAGGTTCTACCCATTACAAAAGTGTACAAAATATCAGTTATTCCAAGTTTAAAGAATATTTTACCCAAGAGAGTAAAAATATAGTTTCCAACATAGGTGACAATTGTATCATCATCGCTACCACAGTTTTTTTCGTACCTTGTTGCAAATACAAAATCATATTTATCTTTTTTAATTTTACTTATCATATTATTCAATTCATCAGGATTAAACGATCCGTCAGCATTGAAAATGCAAAAAAATTCTGTTTCTGCTGTTTGAATACCTTTTTTCAACGCATCCCCGTACCCAACAGAATCTTGATAAATAATTTTACAGTCATAATTACTTATTGCTTCAACAGTTAACTTGTCAGATTTTTCTAAAACAATGTTTTTTTTAACATCAAATTTCTTTAATTCATCTAGTACTTTTGGTAAAGATTCTTTTTCGTATTTAGCGGGTATAATTAAAGTAAGGTCGTTCATATGAATTCAATTGAATAAGTCTAAAAAAACCAAGAACAATAAAAGTTCACCCGATTAGACTAAGTTTTTTATATTCAATATACCTATTAATATATTATATATAGTTACATGGTAAGCAATTATTTAATATTTTTCTTAAGCTATTTTTTAATAGTTTTATCCGTAATTGGACACGGTTTTTTGGCGATTAAATTATCAAAAATAAATATTTCCAAAGACGAAATTGGTTTTGTAGGCCTAGTAGGAATTTTTTTTTTAATACTTTATTCATATCTTACTCATTTTTTTATAAGCCACGGTTATCTTCACAACATAATATTTCTTTTAATAGGTATAATCTCTTTATACAATTTTAGAAGCAAAGTTTTTAACAAACAAAACATAACTTACATTTTTTGTGTTTTCTCGATAATTTTTTTAGCTTTTGTAATTTTCAAAACACATGATGACTTTGGATACTACCATTTTCCTTACAGTTATTATTTAAATAAATTTTCAATGATAATAGGAATCGGACCTTTAAACTTAGGTTTTAGAACTCCATCATCGATTTTTTATCTTAATTCATTATTTTATTTTCCATACATTGAATACTATCTGTATCATATCAGTGTTATTTTGATCATGGGATTCTCCAATATTATTTTAATATCCAATATTAAAAATCATCTTGAAAAAGAGAAAAATAATCAATTTTTTTTCCTAAATTTTTTGACATTTTTATTCATAAATATTTTTTTTTATAGAATCGCAGAACATGGAACTGATAGATCAGCTCAAATACTTATATTCTTATTCTTAATTTATATATTATCTTTAAGGGGTAATTATAAAAACTTTGAAAATATTTTACCAAAATTAATTATTCTTTTAGGTATTATAATCTCAATAAAGTCCTTTTATGTTTTATATCTAATATTTTTAATACCTTTTATTTATTATCTTTTTTTAGATAAAAAAAAAAATTTGATACCAAAAATTTTTAATAACTCATTGTTTTATCTTTCAATTTTTTTGGGTTTTTGCGTAGTATTAGTTTATTTTTTTAATACAGGATGTTTACTCTACCCAATTCAACAAACTTGTATAACAGCAGTAGAGTGGGCTATTCCCAAGACAGAGGTTAGCGCACTTAATACCCATTATCAATGGTGGTCTAAAGCAGGCGGTGGCCCTGGATATAGATCGTCAATTGAACCTGAAATATATATTCAAAATTTTAATTGGTTATTAAACTGGATTGACCGATACTTTTTTAATAAGGTTTCAGATTTTCTTTTAAGTTTATCATTTATATCAATTATTTTTATATTAATGTTTAAGTCAGAAAAATTAAAATTAAAGAAAAGTAGTTTTCAATATAACGCGATCTATTATTATTTGATTTTATTACTTTTTTTTGAGTGGTTTTTACAACATCCTTCTTTGAGATATGGTGGTTATGTAATTATATCTTTAATTTTTTTTATACCACTGTCTTTTTTTCTATCAAAATACAAAACACAGGATAATTTTAAATTAAAAGTAGTTTCTTTGTGTTTATTAACTGTACTTATTTTTCTTGGAAGAAATATTGATAGGATAATTTACGAAAATAAATTTTATAAAGCCAATTTTAAAGAAAACATGTTTTTCTTTACTGATAAAATACATTTTAGAATTCACGATAAACTTAATGAATTTTCAAAAAACTACCAAGATTGTAATCTTGATAAAGATAAATGTTTGAATGATAAAGATTTTATAATTAAAAAAAGTAATGGAAAATTGATTATAATCAAGACTAGGAATTAATATTTGTAATTAAAAATTTAAAGATAAAATAACTCTTAACAAATGTTTAAAAAGAATATATTAGAAAAAAGATGAAAAAAAAAGTAGCCTTAATATTTGGTATTACGGGTCAGGATGGTTCGTATTTAGCGGAATTTTTATTAAAAAAAAAATACATCGTTCACGGTGTTAAAAGAAGATCGTCATCAATTAATACATCAAGAGTAGATCATATTTATCAAGAGCCAAGCGAAAAGTCTCGTAATTTTTTTCTTCATTACGGAGATATAACTGACTCAACATCTGTCTCGAAAATTATTGAAATGATAAAACCAGGTGAAATTTATAATTTGGCAGCCCAATCTCATGTAGCTGTATCTTTTGAGGTACCTGAGTATACAGCTAATGCAGACGCCCTTGGCGCTCTTCGAATACTTGAAGCAATTAAATTTCACAGGTTAGAAAAAAAAACAAAATTTTACCAAGCTGGAACATCTGAAATGTACGGAAAAGTTCAGGAAACACCTCAAAACGAAAAAACAAATTTTTATCCACTAAGCCCTTACGGTGTAGCAAAACTTTATGCACATTGGATTACTAAGAATTATAGAGAAGCTTATAATATATTTGGTTCTAATGGCATATTGTTTAATCATGAAAGCCCAAGAAGAGGTGAGACATTTGTAACAAAAAAGATAATAAGAGCTCTTGTTAGAATAAAAATGGGGATTCAGAAAAAATTAGTTTTAGGTAACTTAAACTCAAAAAGAGACTGGGGACATGCAAGAGATTATGTGGAGGCAATGTGGAAAATATTGCAACAAAAAAAACCAGATGACTATGTCATAGCTACAGGAAAACAATATAGTATAAGACAATTTATTAATCTTGTATCAAAAAAGCTTAATATGAAAATTGTTTGGAAGGGAAAAGGTTTGAGTGAGAGAGGATATAATACTTTGACAAAAAAAGATATAATCCTTGTTGATAAAAGTTATATAAGACCATTAGATGTAAATACTTTACTTGGAAACGCATCGAAAGCTAGACGAGAGTTAAATTGGAAACCCCAAATAAATATTCATAAATTGATCGATGAAATGATCACTGAGGAGATGAATATTTTAAGTAATGATTAATAAAAAAAGCAAAATTTATATTGCAGGACACAAGGGTATGGTTGGTTCTGCTATATTAAGAAAACTAAAAAGCAAAGGTTTTACGAAGTTAATTTTTTCTGAAAAAAAAAAATTAGATTTACTCAATCAAGATAAAGTTTTTAGATATTTAAAAAAAAATAAACCCGACTTAGTTATTATTGCTGCAGCAAGAGTAGGGGGAATTCTTGCTAATTCAACATACAAACATAAATTTATTTATGAAAATTTACAGATACAAAATAATCTAATACATGGGTCCTATCTTGCGAAAGTGAAAAACTTAATTTTTTTGGGCTCTAGCTGTATTTATCCAAAATTTTGTAAACAACCAATGAAGGAAAGTGATCTCTTAAGTGGCAAGCTCGAGGAGACAAATGATGCTTACGGAATAGCAAAAATTGCTGGTATTATGATGTGCCATAATTATTCAAAAAACTATAAATTAAATTATCAATCATTAATGCCACCTAATTTATATGGACCTGGAGATAACTATAATTTGAAAAGTTCACATTTTTTTCCAGCTCTTTTAAAGAAGATATATTTAGCAAAAATTCGAAGAAAAAAATATCTTAGTCTTTGGGGCTCCGGCAAGCCTAGACGAGAGCTTATGTTCGTTGAAGATTTTGCAGAGGCATTAATTTATTTCATGAATAAAAAAATAAAAGAACCCTTTATAAATATTGGAAATGGAAAAGACTTTACAATTGAGTGGTACGCAAAATACATCATGAAAAGATTAAATGTAAAATTTAGAATTGTTTACAACAAAAAGAGATCTGATGGAATGCCAAAAAAGTGTTTAGATATTAGTCTTGCAAAAAAGTATGGTTGGAAACCATCTAATGATTTAGACAAAGGTTTTGACGCTACGTTAAAAGATTTTGTAAAAAACAGATAAATTTAACTTAAAATTATCATTTACAACTTATTAATTATGAGTATAAGTCATATGCCTGGTGATTATTGCGAAGGTGTAATACCCGATTCCATTCCGAACTCGGTAGTCAAGCCCTTTTGCGCCGATGGTACTTTGTCTTAAGACATGGAAGAGTAGGACGTTGCCAGGCTTTAAAATTATGAAAATTAAAAGTTCCCTCAAATCATTAAAAAAAAGAGATCTTAATTCAAAGCTAGTTAAGAGGAGGGGAAGAGTTTATATAATTAATAAAAAAAACCCAAAATTTAAAGCTAGACAGAAGTAGTTTATGGATAACGAAAACCATAAAAAAACATGGGATAATTTTACAAAGTTTGTTCTTTGGGGGACAATTTCAGTCATTGTTATTTTAACACTTCTAGCTATTTTCTTGCTATAATTAAAATGATAGTTGGTTCCATTAGAGAAGATCAAAAAATTGAGAGCAGGGTTGCAATTACTCCTGAAAATGTAAAAAAATTTATCAGTCTAGGTTTTAAAGTATTAATAGAAAAAGGATATGCTGAACATATTGGTTTAGATGACAATGCATATGAATCTCTAGGAGCTAAAACCACAACAGATAAGAAAAAAATTTTAACAGACTCTAATTTCATAATTCAATTCAATTTACCATCTGAAGATAATTTAAATTCTTTAAAAGAAAATCAAAATTTAATTGGTGTATTTAATCCTTACTCAAACAAAGAAATTATTTCTAGCTTATCAAAAAAGAAAGTTAATGTCTTTTCTTTAGAATTATTACCAAGAATTACAAGAGCTCAATCGATGGACATTCTTTCATCACAAGCCAATCTAGCAGGATACAAAGCTGTAGTAGAAGCTTTTGCAAATTTTAAAAAAGCAGTCCCTATGATGATGACAGCGGCAGGTACAATTCCTGCAGCAAAAATTTTAGTTGTAGGTGCAGGTGTTGCCGGATTACAAGCAATTGCAACAGCAAAAAGAATGGGTGGCATAGTCTTTGCAACGGATGTAAGGATGTCGTCTAAAGAACAAGTTGAAAGTTTAGGTGGTAAATTTTTAACTGTGGAAGGAGCAGAGAATCTTGAGACTTCAGGTGGATATGCAAAGGAAACTTCTGATGAATTTAAGAAAAAGCAAGAAGATCTTCTTTCTGAAACATTAAAAAAAATAGATATTGTTATTTGTACAGCGTTAATACCCGGTAAAAAAGCTCCTATAATTATCAAAGAAAGTATGATTAAAAATATGCAGCCAGGTTCTGTAATTTATGATTTGGCAGCTGTTCAAGGTGGAAACACTGCAGTAACAAAAGCTGATGAAGTTGTGGATTTAAATGGGGTAAAGGTAATGGGTGAGAAAAATATATTAAATAAGCTTCCTGTTTCAGCTTCAAACTTATATTCAAAAAATATATTCAATTTTGTATCAAATCTTTATGATAAAGAAAAAAAGAGTGTTAATATTAATTTAGAGGATGAGATTATTAAGGAAACGTTGGTAAAATAATTATGGAAATAGACCCGTTTATTTTTAGACTAAGTATATTTATACTTTCAATCTTCGTTGGTTACTATGTTGTATGGAGTGTTACTCCGTCATTGCATACACCTCTAATGTCTGTAACTAATGCAATATCTTCAGTAATTATAGTTGGAGCTATTATTGCCTCATTGGCAGGCTCAAGTTTAAGTGTTTTTAATCAATCTAGCATATTTGGATTTCTAGCTATTGTATTGGCAGCAATAAATATTTTTGGTGGATTTTTGGTGACACAAAGAATGTTAGCAATGTACAAGAAAAAAAAGAAAGATAAAAAATGATCTCTGCAAATTTACTAGCAATATTTTATCTGATTTCAGGAATTTTATTTATTTTAGCTTTAAGAGGTTTATCCTCACCAGAAACTTCAAGACAAGGAAACTTGTTTGGAATAATCGGAATGGCAATCGCTATAACTGTTACTTTCCTTTCTATAGATAATTTTTCAAGTGGATTTCTATATGTAATACTTTTCTTGCTAGTTGGAGGATCAATAGGTGCTTTCATAGCATTTAAAATACCTATGACTGCGATGCCAGAATTAGTAGCTGGCTTTCATAGTTTAGTAGGTTTAGCTGCGGTGTTTGTGGCAATATCTGCTTTTTTAAGTCCTGAGGTTTTTAATTTAGGTTCTTTAGGAAATATTAAACTAGCTAGTCTAATTGAGATGTCTATAGGAGCAGCTGTTGGGGCAATTACTTTCTCAGGTTCAATAATAGCTTTTCTAAAATTAAGAGGATTAATGTCAGGGTCTCCAATAACTTTTCCAGGACAACATATATTGAACTTATTAATTTTAATTTCTATTATAATTCTTACATATTTTTTATGTTTGAATCAGTCTCCTAATTTTTTCTGGTCATTAATTGCAATTTCTTTTCTAGTTGGTTTTTTATTAATTATACCAATTGGTGGCGCAGATATGCCAGTAGTAATTTCAATGCTAAATTCTTATTCAGGCTGGGCCGCAGCTGGAATAGGTTTTACCCTAGAAAATACTGCCTTAATAATTACTGGTGCTTTAGTAGGTTCCTCAGGTGCAATCTTATCTTACATAATGTGCAAAGGTATGAATAGATCATTTTTTAATGTGATACTCGGAGGATTTGGAGGAACTGATCAAACTTCAAGCAAGACAAGTAAAGAGCAAAAACCAGTCAAAAGTGGAAATGCAGATGATGCAGCTTTTTTAATGAAAAATGCGTCATCAGTTATAATTGTTCCTGGATACGGAATGGCTGTTGCTCAAGCGCAGCACGCATTAAGAGAAATGGTAGACTCTTTGAAAAAGAATGGTGTTAAAGTTTCATACGCAATTCATCCTGTTGCAGGCAGAATGCCAGGGCACATGAATGTTTTGTTAGCTGAAGCGAACGTTCCTTATGATGAAGTGTTCGAATTAGAAGAGATCAATAATGACTTTGCAAATTGCGATGTAGCCTATGTAATAGGAGCAAACGATGTTACAAATCCAGTTGCTAAAACAGATCCTCAAAGTCCAATATACGGCATGCCCGTGCTTGACGTTGAAAAAAGCAAGTCTGTTTTATTTGTTAAAAGAAGTTTATCACCGGGTTATGCAGGCATAGACAACGATCTATTTTATAGAGATAATACTTTAATGTTATTTGCAGATGCTAAAAAAATGACAGAAGATATAATTAAGAATTTATAATTTGACAAAAATATTTTGTGATATCGCCGACATAAATCTTATCAAAAAATTTGATAGAAAGAGAATTGTTAAAGGTTTTACAACTAACCCATCTTTAATGAGAAAAGCAGGAGCAAAAGACTATCAGAATTATTCAAAAAAAATTTTAGGAGTAACAAAAAAACCAATTTCCTTTGAAGTATTTGCAGATAACCATGAAGAAATGATAAAACAGGGAAAAAAAATTTCTAAGTGGGGAAAAAATGTATTTGTTAAAGTTCCTTATTCGAATACAAAAGGTAAATTTTCTGGGAAAGTAATTAAAGCTTTAAATTCAAAAAAAATAAAACTTAACATTACAGCTGTTTATAAAGCAACACAAACTCAAAAGATTTTAAAGAATATAGATAAAAAGACTAAGGTAATAATATCTATATTTGCTGGAAGAATGGCTGATGCAGGAAAAAATCCATTACCTGAATTTAAAAAGAGTTTAAAGATTTCAAAAAAATTTAAAAACGTCGAAATATTGTGGGCAAGTACAAGAGAAGCATACAATCTTTTACAAGCAAAAGAATTAGGTTGCCAAATTATAACAGTACCTCCAAAAATAATTGAAACAATAGAAAATTTTGGAAAAACTTTTGATAAACTTACAAAAGATACAGTTAAAGGTTTTCTAATCGATAGTAAGAAGTCAAGATTTAAAATTTAATTGGTTGCGGGGGACGGATTTGAACCGCCGACCTTCAGGTTATGAGCCTGACGAGCTACCAGACTGCTCCACCCCGCGATATTAAATTCTGTTTTTAAGTTTGTTAAGTTTCTTAACTCTTTTAATATTCTCTTGCAGGATTCTTTTTTTTTTTTCAGATGGTTTTTCGTAAGTGTTTTTAAGTTTGACTATCTTAAAAAAACCGTCTCTTTGGAGTTTTCTTTTTAAAACTCTCAAAGCTTGTTCTACATTATTGTCTTTTACGTCTATTTTAATAACATCCTCCAAAAAAAAAGTTTAGATAACACTTATAAAATTTCATGTCTATTAGTTTTTTAAGAATTTTGACTTTGATTTGCTTTTAAAGCCTTCTCTTTTAATTTTTTCTCTCTCTTAATACGTCTTTCTGCTTTTTCACTTGCCTCGATAAGGTCTTTTTGAGTGAATAAATTCATCGCAACGGGGTCTTTTGCGTTTAAATTATTATAATTCCAGTAACTCTTATTTCTAATAGATACAACTGAGTTTTTCGTTATTCCAACAAGTTTAGCTATTTGGGAGTCCTTTAATTGCGGATAGCTTTTAATCAACCATAAAACAGAGTCTGGTTTATCTTGCCTTTTTGACAAAGGAACATATTTCTTAATTTTCTTTTCATCAGATGTAATTTCCACATCAGTGTTAGTAATTTTTAAAGCTCTATCTTGATCCTTGCTAGACAATTCTATTTCTTCTTTAGTCAGTTGTCCTGATGTGATGGGATTATAAGCTTTAATACCTTTTGCCACCTCTCCATCTGCTATACCTTGAACTTCTACCTCGTGAAGGTTACAAAAATCAGCAATTTGTTTAAATGTTAAAGTTGTGTTTTCTACAAGCCAAACAGCAGTTGCCATCGGCATTAATGGCGTTTGTGTCATTTTATTTGCTCTTAGATTTAAAGTTTTGGAATTTCTTATTGAATCTGCTTATTCTTCCTTTATCCAGCAACTTTTGCTTACCACCCGTCCAAGCCGAATGAGATTTTGGATCAATTTCTAATTTTAAAACCTCTCCTTCAGAGCCCCATGTAGATTTAGTTTCAAATTGAGATCCATCTGTCATCTCTACTTTGATAGTATGATAGTTTGGGTGAATTTTTTTTTTCATAAATGAACTTATAGCAAATGAAAATTATAAAACAATTAAAACATAGAAATTTTGTTATTAATTTCCTTTTCAATACTATGGTTAGATGCAATTAGGCTGATATTTTCAGTTTTTTTTAAATCAATATCACTCAAAACTCCGCCAGCCTCTCTTACTAATATTGAGCCTGCTGCAATGTCCCATAAACTCAAATTTTTGTGAAAACTTCCATCAAATCTTCCGCATGATACGTATGCAAGATCTAAAGCTGCACTGCCCGTAATTCGAATTGTTAAACCGTCTGAAGAAATCTTTTTACTATTAGATGAGAATAAACATTCAGAAATTTCTCTTTTTCTTGAAACTCGTATGCTTTTATTATTCATGTATGCACCAGAATTTTTCTCTGCATAATATATTTCATCTTTAATAGGATCAAATATTACGCCAGAAACAATTTCATTATTTAAAACTAAGCCAACTGAAATACAGAAATGTGGTATGCCATTTATAAAATTTGTTGTGCCATCTATTGGGTCTATAACCCAGAAATTTTCTTTATCATCATTTTTGATAAAACCACTCTCCTCAGTTAAAAAAGAATATTTTTTTTTTGATTTAGATAGTTCATTAACCAACATATCTTCAACTTTTTTATCTGAATTAGTAACAAAGTTTTTTGGACCTTTAATTGAAACTTGAAGCTTTTCAACTTCTCCAAAGTCTCTTATCAACACTTTAGAAACTTTTTCACAAGACTTTATCATTAAATTTAGGTTTGGAGAAATTGAGTTCATGTTTATAATTTTTTTATATACTCAATTGTTCTTGTATCTATTAATATTTCGTCTCCGCTTTCTACAAATGGTGGAACTTGAATTTTTATATCATTTTCTAAAATTGCAGGTTTATAAGATGATGAGACTGTTTGACCTTTTAATGCAACATCGGTTGATTTTATTTTAAACTGTACTTGATTTGGTAACTCAATACCAATAGCTTTGTCTTCATAAAATATCAGATCTACATTTAAGTTTTCTTTCAGTAGTATGCCTTTTTCTCCTATTATGTCTTTTTTAACATCTACTTGTTCAAAGTTTTTTTGATTTATAAAGTAGTAATTTGTTTCATCATCATACAAATAATTGAATTCAATATTCTCTATACTTGCTTTTTCTATAGTATCGTTAGATCTGAACCTCTCATTTAGCTTTGTATTTTTATTAATACTTTTCATCTCAACTTGACAAAAGGCTCCACCCTTACCAGGTTTGACATGTTGAGTTTTTAGGATTTCCCATAGATCATCTTTGTATTCAATCAACATTCCAACTTTAATTTCATTAGCGTTTATTTTCATAAAAATTCTTTAATTGCTTTTGCTGGTTTTTTATCCCAAATGCCTCCTGAAATAGCTAAAAAGTCTGGTTTATGCAACAGAAGTTTTCTAAAATTTTTATTAGTAATTCCTCCAATTATAACAATAGGTAGTTTTGTGAATCTTTTAGCCCAAGATATCAAGCTTGGTTTTGCAATGTAATTTACTTTTTTTGTTTTTGATTTGAAAAAAGCACCAATCGCTATATAATTTGCACCATCTTCAACCGCATATCTAATCAATTTTTTTGAATTGTGACAGGTAATACCAATGATTTTTTTTTTTAAAATTTTCCTTGCTGCTTGAATGACCATATCATTTTGCCCCAAATGACAACCATCTGCACCAACTTTTTTTGCCAGATTAGGATCATCATTTATTATTAATTTTACTTTATACTTTTTACAAATTTTTTTAATTTTAATTCCAATTTTTTCTCTCTCTATTAAAGAGTATTTTTTCAATCTTAATTGAAAAAAACTTACTAAATTTGAACTAAGGACGACTTTTAAATTACTATAAAAACTCTTTTTAATTTTGTTTGGTGAAATTAAATAAATAAACCTTTTTTTATTGACTCTCAATTTCTTTTGACCATTTTCCTTGAGCAGCAAGAGTATTCATTTTTGCTCTGTGGTTAAATACTTTTTGGGTTCCCTCAATATCTTTTATGTTCTTAGACCAAAATTTTAGAGCACCTTGCTGCAATGCTCGTCCGTAAGAGTAACTCATTATAAAACCAGTCTTATTCAATTTATTTATCAAATTTAAATTTTCTGTCGCTTCCAGTTCTGACTGTCCACCAGATAAAAAAGCTATACCAGGAACTTCCGAGGGCACAGAACTTTTCAAGCAGTCCAAGGTTAATTTTGCAACCTCTTCATTAGAGATTTTTTCCTTTGATTTATTTCCAGCTAGAATCATATTTGGTTTTAATATTACTCCTTTTAAATCAACTTTATGAAGAATAAGCTCCTCAAAACATTTCTTAATGACCTCGGAGGTTTTTTGAAAACATTCTTTAGCGGAATGGTCTCCATCCATTAAAACCTCTGGTTCAACAATTGGCACCATATTACATTCTTGTACTAATGCGGAATATCTAGCTAACGAATGTGCATTAGAGTGAATAGATAATTTGCTCGGGAAATCTTTTGATATATTGTAAACACCTCTCCATTTAGTGAACTTTGCTCCAAGTTTATAGTATTCTTTTAGTCTATCCCTTAAACCATCTAACCCCTCTGTAATTTTTTCATTAAGTGAACCAGCTAAAACTTTTGCGCCGGTATCTACTTTTATTCCTGCGCAAGATCCCATACTCTCAATTAAATCTGGTATCTTGTTTTTTTTTGAGGATGTCTGCTTAATTGTTTCATCGTACAATATAACTCCACCAATACAATTTTTCATCTCTGATGAACAAAAAAGAGTTTCTCTAAAAAGTAATCTATTTTCCGGGGTTGAGGGCACACCTACACCATCTAGCCTTTTGGTCATTGTTACCGTGCTTTCATCTGCAGCCAGGATTCCTTTACCATTTTCAAGAATTTTATTTACAATATTATTTAGTTCAGACATATTAATTTAGAGCTTTTATACCAGGAAGTTCTTTGCCTTCAAGATATTCTAAAAAAGCTCCACCAGCAGTTGAAACAAAATGAAAATCACTTATTGCGTTTATCTGATTTAACACTGCAATTGTATCTCCACCTCCTGCAACAGAAAAAAATGAATTATTTTTATTTTTTTTAATAATCATTTTTGCTATTTCATAACTACCTAAAGCAAAATTTGGATTTTCAAAATAACCTGCCGGACCATTCCACAAAACAGTTTTACTATTTTCGATAATATCTTCAATTTCCTTTAAAGTTTTCGGGCCAATATCAAGTATAAAATCATCGGCTGATATTTCGGTTAAGTCTTTAATTTGGGATTTGTCATCCATGCTTTTTCCAACTTTGACATCTTTTGGATAAATTATCGAACATGAGTGATCATTAGAGTTTTTAAAAATGTTTTCTATTTCTTTTTCACAATTCTCCTCCTTAATTGACTTTCCAATTAAGTTTCCTTTATAGCTCAAGATATTATTTGCCATTCCACCAACAACAATAATATTATCAAATTTCGGTATTAGATTTTTAATTAAATTAATCTTAGTTGAAATTTTTGATCCTCCAATGATACACGTAACTGGTCTTTTTATTTCACTCGTTACTTTCTTGAGAGCATTTATTTCAGTTTCTAGTTGCAACCCAGCAAATGATGGCAAAAATTCAGTAATTTTACTTATTGAGGCGTGAGCTCTGTGTGAGCAAGAAAAAGCATCATTTACATAAAGATCTGCAAGACTCGCCAATTGTTTTGAAAAATTTGTGTCATTTTCTTCTTCTTCTTCATAAAACCTGATATTTTCTAAAAATATGATTTGGCCATCGAAATTTTTAAATAATTTATCTTTTTTAATCTTAAAGATATTTTCATCAATGAGTTTGATTTTTTGATTTATTTTACTTTCTAAATTTTCACAAATCGGTTTCAAAGAAAGTTCTTTGTTTACTTTTCCTTTAGGTCTCCCAACGTGTGAAATTATAACTATCTTGCAATTTTTTTTTATTAAAAAATTAATTACAGGTAAAATCTTATCAATTCTTGTTTGATCTGTGATAACTCCATTTTTTAATGGAACATTCAAATCCAATCTTAATAATATTACCTTTTGATTAATATTTTCTTGATCTTTAATATTGTTCATTAAGAAATTTTATGAAGATACGCCGCAATATCACACATTCTATTTGAAAAACCCCACTCATTGTCATACCAAGCAGAAATTTTACCCATATTTTTACCTATAACATTTGTTAATGATGCATCCACTATAGAGGAAGCTGGGTTGTGATTAAAATCAATTGAAACAAGTTTTTCTTCTGTAATTTCTAAAACTTTTATTTTCTGTTTCTTGCTAAAGTTTCTAAATGCAGAGTTAATTTTTTCAACAGATAGATCTTTTTTGGAGCAAAATATTAATTCAATTAAAGAAACGTTTGGGGTTGGTATTCTCATTGCTACACCCTCCAGTTTTCCTTTTAAAGAAGGTATAATTTCACCAATCGCTTTTGAGGCACCAGTTGAGGTTGGTACTATTGATTGACTAGCTGTTCTTGCTCTTCTTATATCTTTATGTGAATTATCTAAAATCCTTTGATCAGTTGTAAAAGAATGAATTGTAGTCATAAAACCTTTTTCAATTTCAAAATTTTCATTTAAAACGTGAGCGACAGGCGCAAGACAATTAGTTGTACAAGATGCGGCAGATATAATTTTATCTTCATTCTTAATTTCTTTTTCGTTAACTCCAAATACTATTGTCTTATCAGCATTCTTGCATGGAGCTGAAACAATAACTTTTTTTGCTCCATTATTTAAATGTGGGATTAGTTTTTCCTTAGAATTAAATTTACCAGTGCATTCAAGTACAAAATCAACATCATTGTCTTTCCAATTAATTTCTTCCAGCTTATCTATTTGTGAATAATAAATTTTATTACCATTAATATTTATATAGCTTTTTTCTATTGATATATCCGCTTTGAATTTTCCGTGAATACTATCTCTTTTCAGTAAAGCACAAGCAGTCTCAATGTCAGCTCTATTATTTATATGTTGAATTTTTAGGTTAGAATGATCCTCCTCAAATATTGATCGAACCACCATTCTACCAATTCTACCCAAACCGTTTATCCCAATTTTAGTTTTCATAAACTTTTCTTTATTTTTTGTACAATATTTTCAACATCTAATTCAAAGTGTTTATAAATATCTTTATAAGGTGCGCTCTTACCAAAATTATCTATTCCTAAATTTAATCCTCTGGTTCCTGTATATTTTTTCCAATAACTAGTTTCAGATGCTTCTATAGAAACTTTAAGCGTATCTTCTTGCAAAATATCTTTTTTATAGTTGTGGTTTTGACTATCAAATATTTCATGACATGGCATTGATATAACTTTTGAATAGATATTTTCTGTGGCTAATTTATGACTTACTTTTATTGCAAGATCAGTTTCAGAGCCTGTCGCTAATAGTGTTACCTTAAGATTATCTCCATTTCTTAAAATTTCATAAGCTCCTTTTGAGCAAAGATTGTTAGTGATCACCTCTTTTCTTACGGGTTCTATTTTTTGTCTTGTTAAAGCGATTACACTTGGTTTATTTTTACTTTCTAAAGCCAACTGCCAACATTCAAAAGTTTCAATGGTATCGGATGGTCTAAATACATTTAAGTTTGGTATAGATCTCAACATTGCGAGCTGTTCAACAGGTTGATGGGTTGGACCATCTTCTCCAAGACCAATTGAGTCATGGGTTAAAACATAAATAACCCTTTGGCCCATCATTGCAGCCAATCTGATAGAAGGCTTGCAATAATCACTAAATATTAAAAAAGTTCCACCATATGGAATAAGATTACTATGCAATGAGATTCCATTCATAATTCCACACATTGCGTGTTCTCTTACTCCGTAATGAATATAATTTCCCCCAAAATTTCCTGGCTTAATTATTTTATGATTTTTTGTTTTTGTATTATTTGAACCTGCAAGATCAGCCGAGCCACCAATTAAATTTGGTAGTTTTGAAACTATATCTAAAAATTTTTCTGAGGATTTCCTAGTTGCAATTGGTTCTAGTGATTTTAAATAATCATTTTTTACTTGCTCTATTTCGCTTATAATCTCATCGTTAAAAATATTGAATTCAGGCTCGTATGATTTATTTTTTTCTGCTTTTGAAGAGGCGCTTTCCCCTATTTTTCTCCACTCACTTAAAATTTTTTCAGGGATCTTAAAAGGCTCATGATTCCATTTTAATTTTTTTCTTACCAGCTTTACCTCATCGGTACCTAACGGGCTTCCATGCGATGATGCTTTCCCACTTTTATTTGGTGAGCCATAACCAATTGTAGTCTTACAAGAAATAGCAAATGGTTTTTTTGAATTTTTAGCTTTTTTTAATGCGGTAAAAATTTGTTTATCATTATGACCGTCTATTTCCAAATATCTCCAACCATAACTCTCAAATCTTTTTTTTGTATTATCAGAAACAGCAAGATTAGTAGGGCCATCAATCGAGATTGAATTATTATCAAAAAGAAGTATTAAATTTTTTAATTTTATATGACCCGCAAAACTTAAGGCTTCATGGCTTATTCCTTCCATAAGGCATCCATCACCTGCCAAGACATAAGTTTTATGATCTATCTTTTTTTTTCCTAACCTCTTTTTTAATATTTCTTCAGCAAGCGCAAAACCCACAGCATTTGATATACCTTGTCCTAATGGTCCGGTCGTAGTTTCTATCCCTGAATTAGAATGATATTCAGGATGTCCGGCACAAATACAATCAAGTTTTCTAAAGTTTTTAATGTCATCTATAGAAACACTTTTGTAACCAGTTAAATATAAAAGTGAGTAAAGAAGCATAGACCCATGACCAGCAGAAAGAACGAACCTATCTCTATTAAACCAACTAGGATCTTTAGGATTAAATCGTAAAAAGTTTTTAAATAAAACTGTAGCAACATCAGCCATTCCCATCGGCATTCCAGGATGACCAGAATTTGCTGCTTCAACAGCATCTAAAGATAGAAATCTTACAGCATTAGCTAAATCTTTGTGTTTTATTTTCAAAAATATTCCTATCTAGACTAAGAGACTCATTAATATATAATTATATATATATGAAATATATCAGCGAAAAAGAAAAAAAACTTGAGGACGCACTTAAGAAATTAAAAAAACTTGATCTAAAAAATGACCAGATATCTGTAGACATTAAAGAATTAGTTGATCAAAAAAATCAATTAGAAATTGAAAAAAATGAATTGGAAAAAAAATACAAAAATTTAAGTGATGAACACGGCAATCTGCAAGTCAAAATTAAACAAATGATGGTTGAAAAAAAAGAAGATAGAGTGAAAAGATTAGAGTTTGACGAAAAAATTGATGAATTAAATCAAGAAACAGATACTTTACTTGATGAGATTGAAAAATGGCAAATGTAAATATAAAATTTAATGGAAAAGACTTTCTTCTTTCATGTGAAGATGGTCAAGAGGATCATCTTGAAGAGTTAGCAGCCAATTTAAACGACAAATTTGAAAAATTAAAAAATGACTTAGGAAACATAGGTGAAAATAAATTATTATTGATCACTGCTATTAAAGTGATGGATGAGTATTTTGATACCAAAAAAAATGTTGAGAAAAAAAAGGTAGAATTAACTAATCTAACTGAAAAATTTAAAGAGCTGAAGTCTCTTGTATACGGCTACAAGGATGAAAAAGAAGATGAAGCAATTAAATTGAACAACGATATCAATAACTTGCAAAAAGAGCTTGATAAAATAAACAATAATTATGATCAATTAATTTCTAACACTGCAAAAGAAATAGAGGAATTTGTTGAACGAGTTAATCTTAAAAATTAGATTTAGAGGTGAACAAATTTCAATTAAGAAAAAAGATATCTAAAATTCGATCAAAATTCGCCAAAAAAAAAATCACAGTTAATTCTGAGGTAATAATTAAATTGATTGAGCAGAAATCTCCAAACAAAAGAGTTGGATTGTATTATCCGTTTGGTGATGAGTTATCTACTTTAGAATTAATGTATCGATTAATTAGGAAAAAATTTATAATTTCTTTACCCATAATTAATAATAAATTTGAGATGTCTTTTTATAGCTGGAGTCCAAATGAGCCTTTAACAATAAATAGATTTGGTATCTTAGAGCCTTTTAAGGGAAAAAAAATAACTCCGTCTACATTAATAATTCCGATGTTAGCTTTTGACTCTAGCTTAAATAGACTTGGTTATGGAGGAGGTTTCTATGACAGGTTTATTCAAAAAATTGAGAAACAAAATAACTGTGTTAAAATCGGACTTGCTCTTTCTTATCAAAAAATTAATAAAGTGCCAGTTGAAAAATATGATAAAAAAATGGATTTCATAATTACTGAAAAAAGAATTTATAAATGAAAATTTTATTTTTAGGCGACATCGTAGGACCATCGGGTTGTATAGTTGTAAAAAAATATCTTAAGAAGATTGTTGAGGAAAATAAGATAAATTTTGTAATAGCAAATGGTGAAAACGCAGCTCATAACGGAGTAGGTATTACAAAAGATGTTTTAGACAATCTAATTAAATTTGGAGTTAATGTACTCACAACTGGAAATCATGTTTGGGATCATAAAGAAACTCTAAAACTCGTTGAGGATGATAACAGACTTCTTAGACCATTTAATTTAATTGGAGTATCGCCAGGAAAAGGATTTGAAATTTATCAAACATCAAAAAATTTTAAAATAGGTGTATTAAATTTAATGGGAAATGTTTTCATGAGAAAAAGTGAAGATGTTTTTAAAACAGCTGAAAACTTTCAAAAAAAATATCGACTAAAAAAAGATTATGACTTTTTAGTTGTCGACTTGCATTGTGAAACTACTTCAGAAAAAATGGCAATGGGACATTTGTTTGATAGTAAAGCAACTTTAGTTACTGGTACTCACACGCACATTCCAACAAATGACGCAAGAGTTTTAAAAGGCGGAACTGCGTATATCACAGACTCTGGAATGTGTGGTGACTACGACTCAGTAATTGGGATGAATAAAGAAAACTCATTAAAAAGATTCTTTAAACAAGATTCTGAAAAACATTATCCATCTTTGGGGGATGGTTCTTTATCGGGTGTTATGGTAGATTGTGATGAAACATCAGGACTAGCTAAAAATATTAATAGTATAATTGTTGGGGGTGTTTTAAATAACTCAAAATAATATGGCAGGACATTCTCATTGGGCTGGTATAAAACATAAAAAAGGTAGAGCAGATAAAGAAAGGTCGAAGATTTTCTCGAAACTTTCTAGAGAGATTACAGTAGCTGCTAAACTTGGAGATAAAGATCCTTTAATGAACCCGAGACTTAGATCTGCTATTCAAGCAGCAAGATCTTCAAATATGCCAAAAGATAACATCGAGAGAGCCATTGATAAATCAAAATCATCAAATCAATCAAATTTTGAAAAGATAAGATACGAAGGTTTTGGTAAAGATAAAGTTGCTATAATTGTTGAAGCACTTACAGATAATAAAAATAGAACTGCCTCAAAATTAAGAACAATTTTTCAAAAAAATGGTGGTAATTTGGGTACCCAAGGTTCTGCAGCTCACAATTTTAAACAAATTGGCGTAATTAGAATAGACATAAATGAAATTAAAGACGATAAAATTTTTGAGCTAGCAATTGATGCTGGTGCGGAAGAATGCTTTTCCTTAGAAAATTTTCATGAGATACATTGCAGTTTTGAAGATATTTATTCTATAAAAAAAAAAATTGAGTCTCATGTTGAAAATTTTATATCTACAGATATTGAGTGGATTCCGTTAAACAAGGTTTCCAGCGAAGGTGAGATTAAAGAAGACATAAAAAAACTTATAGAATTATTAGATGATGACGATGATGTTCAAAGGGTTTACTCGAATTTTGGGGAAGAAGATTAATCAATGTTAATAATTGGAATAGATCCTGGAATTAATGGTGCTATATGTTTATTTAAAGATGGAAAGATAGTGGATGTATTTGAAATGCCAAAAATGGCTGTAGGAAAAAAAAATAAATCCCAAGTTAATGCTTCTCAAATATTTAACGAAATTCAAAAAGCTGTAACAGGAGAAGATAAGACGAAAGTAATAGCTGTGATCGAACAAGTTTCTGCAATGCCAGGACAAGGAGTTACTAGCATGTTTAATTTTGGACAGTCTTTTGGAGTGTTGAAAGGAATTTTTTCTGCAATGCAAATTCCAATGGATTTTGTTTCGCCAGTTAAATGGAAAAAATTCTTTAATTTGATAAATACAAACAAAGACGCTAGCAGGACAAAAGCTATTGAAATTTATCCATACTTTTCGTCAAAATTGTCAAAAAAAAAAGATGCTAATAAAGCGGATGCGATACTAATTTCTAGTTTTTATTACCAAAACGCTAAATATTAGATTTATTTAATCTCCCAGGTCAAATTGATGACACATTTTAGTGTGAAAGATTTTTCATGGAAGCCGATATAGCATCACAATCTGTAGGACTAGGAAGTTCTGTAGACTTCTCTTTATGGAGCCTATTTCTAAGAGCAGACATAATTGTAAAATCAGTTATTGTCTTGTTAATTGCAGCATCAATTTATACTTGGGCGATAATTATAGAAAAATTTAAGTTATTTAAGAAAATAAATTTATCAACCCAAGAGTTTGAAGAAAAATTTTGGAAATCAAGATCTGCCGAAAGTTTCTATAATAATTTACCGGCAAATGTTGATGACCCAATGTCAAATGTTTTTAAAAAGACCATGCAAGTTGTTCTTAAATCAAGATCTAGAAGTAATTTAAATGAAAAGCTTTCAAGTTTATTAGAGTCTAATATAGAAAATGAAGTTAACAGGCTTGAAAAAAATTATTCATTTTTAGCAACCGTAGGTTCAACTGCACCGTTTATTGGTTTGTTCGGAACAGTTTGGGGAATTATGAATTCGTTTCAGTCAATTGCAGTTTCAAGAAACACAAGTTTAGCTATTGTCGCGCCAGGTATTGCAGAAGCATTATTTGCAACAGCTCTCGGCCTCTTAGCAGCTATACCTGCGGTTGTAGCTTATAACAAATTTAATAACGACTCAAAAAAATATTCTCAAAGATTAGAAAATTTTGCCAAAAGATTCATTTCTACTATTTAACTAATGGCTTTTAATTTAAAAAATAAATCTAAAGATCCAATAAGTGAAATAAATGTAACACCATTTGTTGATGTTATGTTGGTTCTTTTAATTGTTTTTATGGTCACAGCACCATTATTGACAGTTGGTGTTCAAGTGGATCTACCAGAAAGTTCAGCTGACTCTCTTCCTGAGGAACAAGAACCATTAACTTTAAGTATAAATTCAAAAGGAGAGATATTTATTCAAGAGTCTAAAGTTGAGTTTGATAATGTAATTGCTAAAATATTAGCTGTTTCAAAAAACAGGACAGACACAAGAATATATGTAAGAGGAGACAAGACAATCAATTATGGAAGAGTTCTAGAAGTTATGGGAATGCTTTCTGGTTCAGGATTTACAAAAGTAGCGCTTATTTCAGAACCTTATAAAGAGAGGTGATTGATAGTGGCTAATAATATTATTATATCATCTTTACTACATTTATTTCTTATAATTATAACAGCATTGAGCCTTCCATTTTTAGCAAAAAAACCAATAGATCTTCCCCCGATTATATCCATAGAACTTATTCAAATAACTGACAAAACATCTATACCTTATGCTCCTAAAGCTAAAAAGATTATTGAAGAAATAAAGAAGAAAGAAAAAGAAAAACTTGTTTCTGAGCAAGCACCCCCAAAAAAAGTTAAAAAAGAAAAACCAGATGCAATACCATTACCAGATCAACAAAAAAATATTGTAAAAAAACCAGAACAGGATAAACAAAACCCAGAAAAAATTGATGATGAAATTAAACAAGTTTCAGAATTTGAAAAAAAAGAATTATTTGATCCAAACAATATTGCTGCGCTAATTGATAAATCGAAAGAAGAAACTGCAGAGATGATTAAAAGTGATAATAAAATAACCCAATCACAGAGAAAAAGTGTTATTTCCTCTGGATTGACCTTAAATGAGGAAGATGCTCTTAAAGCACAAATATTTGGATGCTGGAGTATCCCATTAGGCTTACCTTATAATGAAGATCTTCTTGTAAGAATTAAACTAAATTTAAAACCCGATGGTACAATTATTAATTCTGAAATACTTGATCATGCTAGAATGAATAAACCAGGACAAGGTTTTTATAAAGTTTTAGCGGAAAGCGCTCTAAGAGCAATTAGATTGTGTCAGCCCTTAAGAGTTCCAACTACAGGTTATGAGAGATGGAAAGAAATTCAATTAAATTTTGATGCTAGGGAGATGCTTCAAGGATGAAAAGAATTATTTTTTTAATATCTATTTGTTTGTTTACTTTTAATTGGGGTAAAGCTTGGTCTCTTATAGAAGTAGATATTACCAGAGGTAATTTAAATCCTTTGCCACTAGCAGTATCGCCATTATCTGTTGATCAAAATTCTAAAGAAAAATTTAAAGATTTATTAAAACTTGAAGACATAGGTGCAGAAATATCAAAAGTTGTTGAGAATAATTTAAGACAATCAGGTTTATTCAATCCGTTGGATCCGAAAGCTTTTCTACAAAAACCAGATATTGCTCATGTAAAACCAAGATTTGAAGATTGGGCGTTAATTAAAGCTCAAGCTTTAATAACTGGAGAAGTAAAGATAGTTGATGAGAAGCTTAGAGTTGAGTTTAGGTTATGGGATGTATTAGCCGGTAAAGAAATTATGGCGTTAGCATTCACCACTGTCTCAGAAAATTGGAGAAGAGTTGGGCATATAATTACCGATAAAGTTTATCAAAGGTTAACCGGTGAAAAAGGTTATTTTGATACTAGAATTATTTATGTTGCTGAAGAAGGACTTAAAACAAGTCGTATCAAGAAATTAGCAATTATGGATCAAGATGGATTTAACACCAAATACTTAACTTTAGGAAATGAATTAGTTTTAACACCAAGATTTAATCCAACAAATCAAATGGTCACTTATTTATCTTATTTTAAGAATCTGCCTAGAGTGTATTTACTAGATATTGAAACTGGAATACAAGAAGTTGTTGGTGACTTTCCTGGCATGACATTTGCTCCACGTTTCTCTCCTGATGGAAAAAAAATTATTATGAGTTTTGCTAAAGATGGAAACTCAGATATTTATACTATGGACCTTGAAAGTAGAGAGGTTGAAAAAATCACAAACCATCCATCAATTGATACATCACCATCATATTCTCCAGACGGTAAATATATTTGCTTTAATTCAGATAGAAGTGGGTATCAGCAAATCTATGTAATGAGAAGTGATGGTTCAAAAGTTAAAAGGATATCTTTTGGAAATGGTCTTTACGGAACACCCGTGTGGTCTCCAAGAGGTGATTTGATAGCTTTTACAAAGCTTCATAAAGGAAAGTTTTATATTGGTGTAATGAGAACAGATGGAACTGGCGAAAGATTACTTACAGAAAACTATTATCAAGAAGCTCCTTCCTGGTCCCCTAATGGAAGAGTTTTAATTTTTTATAGAGAGACAAAATCAGACTCAGCAGGAAAAGGCTTTTCGGCTAAACTTTGGTCTATAGATCTTACTGGATATAACGAAAGAATGGTTAAAACCGAGACCGATGCTTCAGACCCATCTTGGTCGTCATTATTAACTGATTAATTATGGTATTTTCAAAAAAAATTAATAATTCCTTGATTTTTGAGCTTGAAAGATCTATTTAGTTGTGAAAAAGTACAAAATTAACTTTTAAGGAGCAGTAATGGGTTTAAACAAAATTTTTAGAAATACTTTGCTAGTATTTTTTGCAAGTATTCTATTATCTGCATGTGCCGTAAAAACTACAGGCAAAATGCAAGGTGACGTATACACTGGAAAAGACACAGTTGAGTATTTAGCTTCAGGTGTGCCAGATAGAGTTTTCTTCGCAACTAATGAAACAGTTTTAACTACTGCTTCAAGGGAGACATTAAGAAAACAAGCATCTTGGTTAAGAAAAAATTCAAAAATAAATGTAGTTCTTGAAGGTCACGCTGACGAAAGAGGTACAAGAGAATATAACTTAGCTTTAGGTGAAAGAAGAGCTAACGCAGCTAAAGATTATTTAATGACTTATGGAATATCTGGAAACAGAATTTCAGTAATTAGTTATGGAAAAGAAAGACCGGTAGACTCTGGTTCAAATCCTTTAGCTTGGTCAAAAAACAGAAGATCAGTAACAGTAAAAGCTAACTAATAATTTACAAATTCAGACCCCAATAACATAAGTTGTTGGGGTCTTTTTTTTGCCATCATTATAGATAGAAATCAACTAATGAAATTTTTAGAGTATATAAATAAATGTATATTATTTTTAATAATATTTATTTTTTCAACTATTTCTTTTGTCAAGGCAGAAGAAACAGAAACTTTAGAAGTAATAAAAACATTACAAAAAGATTTAAAAACTTTAGAAAAAGCTGTTTATTCACAGTCTTCAGATATAATTATATCTAGCAAAACAAAATTAAGTTCAAATGATGAAGATGTGCTTACAAGACATTTATTAAAATTGTCTGAGATAGAAAAACAATTTCAAGATTTGACAAATAAATTTGAAGAAATCAATTTTAAAATCGATAAATTATCAAGTAGATTATCAAAAGTTCAAGCAGATAATCAATTAAGGTTCCAAAATTTAGAAGGCGAGGATATTGATAAAAAAGTTATATCTAAGAAAAAAGTTTTACCTGGCTCTTCTCAACCACAAGATCTTGGCGCAGTATCTTACAAGTCATCAGAAACAAATGAATTAACACAACAAACTCAATCAATAGATACAACTGGAACAGTCATAACAGAAAAATTTGTGTCAGAGGAAAAAATTTTACCTAATGATAAACCAGGCAAACAATACGAGTTTGCTACTAGTTTTTTAAAACAAGGAGACTACACGACTGCAGAGAGAGCGCTTAGAGAATTTGTGATGACAAATCCTGAACATAAAATGGCAGGTAGCGCACAATATTGGTACGCAGAAACATTTAGAATTAGACAACTTTATACAGATGCTGCCTCTGCTTACTTAGAGGGTTATCAAAAATATCCTAAAAGTGAAAAAGCAGCTATAAATTTACTTAAGCTTGGAGTATCATTAGTGCAAATTGGAGAAAAAGATCAAGGGTGTTTAATGATTACAGGAGTTAAAAAAGAATATCCTGATGCAAAACAATCAGTTCTTCAAAAAGCAAAATATGAAGAAAAAAAGTTTGAGTGTAAAAAGAAAAAATCTTAAAAATTCAATTTTTAGTCCTCAAATAAGAAATAAAAGAATAAAAAAAATCTATGAAAGATTTGAATTTTTAATTAATCAAAAAGAATTTAAAGGGTATTTGGTTGCAGTTTCTGGGGGTGCGGACAGCCTTGCTTTAGCATACTTCTCAAAATGCTATCAAATCAAAAATAAAAATAAGAACTTTCATTATGTCCATGTAGATCATAAGTTAAGAGATACATCTTCAAATGAGGCCCAGACTTTAAAAAAGATCTTAAAAAAATTTAAAATTGAGTGCAAAATAATTACATGGAAAAAAAAGACAAATACTAAAAAAACTCAATCAGAATCTAGAGACTACAGATTTAAGGTATTTAAAGATTTTTGCAAAACAAAAAAAATTAATACATTATTATTAGGCCACCATTTTGATGATTTTCAAGAAAATTTCTTCATCAGATTATTAAGAGGCTCTGGTCTTAAGGGACTAGTATCTTTTTATAATTATAGAAATTTGCAAAGAAATAACATTTATATTGTTAGACCATTACTTGATTTTTCAAAAGAAGACTTATTGTATGTTACTAAAAATACCTTCAATTTCCATATAGATGATCCATCAAATAGAAGCTTAGAATATTTGAGGTCGCGGGTAAGATTTATGATTAATAATTTAAAAAAAAATGGTCTTGATGAAAAAAAGTTTAAAATGACTTTTGAAAATTTAATATCCTCGAATAACTCAATTGAATTTTTCGTACAAAAAAACATCAGTGAAAATTCTTATATCAGCCCGTCAAAAAATAATAAAAGAGCTCTCTTAACTTCAAAGTTTTTTGGTAGCACTGATGAAATAATTTTAAGGTCCTTTACAAAAATTTTACAAGATATTAGTGGCAGATATTTTCCAGCTAGAGGCAAGGGTGTCTCAAGGATTATTAATCAAATTAAACAAAAATCCTTGACCAAAACAACTTTAGGAGGATGTGTTATTGAAAAATTAGAGAATTCAGTAGTTATTTCTAAGGAAAACACAAAATAAACTCATTTGTGTAACAATTTAGCACTTGTTAAATTTAGAATAGTTCTTAACTTATTAGATGTATGAATTTAAAGAATCTAGCTATGTGGGTGATCATTGTTGTTTTGACTATAGGTCTTTACAACATGTTCAAGAATCCACAAAATCTTCAAAACAAAAATAATAAAACAATTATTTTCTCCGAGTTTTTAACAGAGGTTGATAATGGAAGGGTTGTAGAAGTTCAGATACAAGGTAATAACATTAAAGGTGTTATGGCCGATGGATCAGTTTTTTCAACATACTCACCGAACGATCCGAACTTAATAGAAAAATTAACTGATAAAGGTGTAAGTATATCTGCAGCTCCACTCGATGAGAAAATGCCATCTTTGTTTGGAGTTCTTTTATCATGGTTCCCAATGTTACTTTTAATCGCTGTTTGGATATTCTTTATGAGACAAATGCAAGGTGGCAAAGGTGGTGCCATGGGATTTGGAAAATCAAAAGCAAAGATGATGAATGAGGTTAAAGGGAAAGTTACTTTTAACGATGTTGCTGGAGTTGAGGAAGCAAAAGAGGAAGTTCAAGAAGTGGTAGAGTTTTTGAGAGATCCAAAAAAATTTAGTAGATTGGGTGGTAAGATACCAAGAGGTTGTTTGTTAGTAGGACCTCCAGGTACAGGAAAAACTTTACTTGCTAGAGCTATTGCCGGTGAAGCAGGTGTTCCTTTCTTCACGATTTCTGGATCAGACTTTGTTGAAATGTTTGTTGGAGTAGGTGCTTCAAGAGTTAGAGATATGTTTGAACAAGGTAAAAAACATTCACCATGCATAATTTTCATTGACGAGATAGATGCTGTTGGAAGAAGTAGAGGGGCAGGTTTAGGTGGAGGCAATGATGAAAGAGAACAAACATTAAACCAATTACTGGTTGAGATGGATGGATTTGATACAAACGAGGGTGTAATAATTATTGCTGCAACTAACAGACCTGACGTTTTAGATCCAGCGCTTTTAAGACCAGGAAGATTTGATAGACAAGTTGTAGTTTCAAATCCAGATATTATAGGTCGAGAAAAGATTTTAAAAGTTCATGCTAAAAAAATTTCTATGTCTCCGGATGTAAATTTAAGAACTATCGCAAGAGGAACACCTGGATTTTCAGGAGCAGATCTTGCTAATTTAGTTAACGAGGCTGCATTGTTAGCTGCGAGAAAAAATAAAAGAATTGTAACATCTCAAGAATTTGAAGATGCAAAAGACAAGGTGATGATGGGTGCCGAAAGAAGATCGATGGTCATGACAGAAGATGAGAAGAAATTAACTGCTTATCACGAAGGTGGACATGCAATAGTTTCTTTTAACTTGCCTAATTACGATCCAATACATAAAGCAACAATCATTCCTAGAGGAAGAGCGTTAGGAATGGTCATGAATCTTCCAGAAAGAGATAAACATGGTCACTCTATTAAATATTTGAAAGCAAGATTGGCTGTGTGCTTTGGAGGAAGAGTTGCCGAAGAACTCATATTTGGTAAAGATAATATATCAACAGGTGCAGGTGGGGGAAATGGTTCAGACATTAACCAAGCAACCTCATTGGCAAGAGCTATGGTTACCAAGTATGGAATGAGTGAGGAACTTGGTCCTGTTGAATACGGTGAAAATCAAGAGGAAGTTTTCCTTGGAAGATCTGTAACACAAACACAAAGTGTTTCAGAGGCTGTTGCTCAAAAAATTGATAGAGAAATAAGAAAACTTGTTGACGAAGGTTACAATCAAGCAAAAACTATTTTAACAAACAAAATTGATGATTTGCATAAAATAGCAAAAGCTCTTTTAACTTACGAAACTTTGACTGGTGAGGATATAGCAAAAATAATTAACAAAAACGAATATCCGCCTAATAAGGAAGATTTAAAAGTTGAGGATGAAAGTTCTGACTCCGCTTTAGGATCAATTGGTTTAAAACCAAAAATTGTTCATTAATATTTAATGTTAAAATATTACACTAGAGCGTGTAATTTCTATTATGGTGACCACTCAACTCTGATGGTCAATAAAAAACTTGCTCTCCCACTTAATGGAAATGATAAAATTTCTTTTGATACAATAGAACTTATAACAAGAAAAAAGAAAAAAAAAATTCACATTTCAAAATTAAATTTTTTAAGTAAAATTTTAAAAAAAAAAGTAAAATTAGATATAAAAAATATAACTAAAAAAAAAAACTTTTCTAAACTAAAGTTTAAGTCTTTACCGCTAATAATGGGAGTTGTTAACTTAACTCCTGATAGTTTTTCAGATGGTGGAAAATATAATAATCATAAAGATGCTTTAAAAAGAATAAAACATTTTATTGAAAAAGGATCATCAATTATTGATATAGGGGGAGAGTCCACAAGACCAGGATCAAATGATGTAAATGTAAAAATTGAGTGGAAAAGGATTAAGGAAGTATTAAAAAAAACAAAAAAACTAAAAAATGTAATATCTATTGATACTCGAAAAAGTACCATAATGGAAAAAAGTTTAAAATATGGTGCTCATATCATTAATGATGTTTCCGGACTCAATTACGATCCTAATACACTAAAAATCCTAAGAAATAAAAAAACCCCCTTTATAATTCATCACATGCAAGGTAATCCAAAAACAATGCAAATTAAACCTTCGTATAAAAACGTCTTGCTAGATATTTATGACTTCTTTCAAAATAAAATATTAGAACTAGAGGCCAATGGTATAAATCATAAAAACATTATTTTGGATCCAGGAATTGGTTTTGGAAAAAGATTGAAACATAATATTACCTTATTAAGAAACATTTCTATTTTTCATTCACTTGGATTTCCTATAATGTTAGGTACTTCTAGAAAAAGATTTATTAAAGACATTTCTGGGATAAACGATAGTAAGGAAAGACTAGGAGGAACTATATCATCTAGTTTGTGTGCTATGATGCAGGGCATTCAGATTTTAAGAGTTCACGATGTAAATGAAGTTAATCAAAGTATCAAAGTTTTTAAATCACTAAAATTTTAAATGACTAAAAAATATTTTGGAACCGATGGAATTAGAGGGAAGGTTAACCAGACCAAAATTAATGGTGAAATGTTCTTTAAATTTGGCCTAGCAGCCGGTACATATTTTAAAAATCAGAAAAAATCAAAACAAACAGCTATTATTGCAAAAGATACAAGACTCTCAGGATATACACTTGAGCCCGCATTGGTGTCTGGATTGGCCTCAGCAGGAATGCATGTCTACACGCTTGGGCCTTTACCAACAAATGGATTAGCGATGTTAACAAAAAAGATGAAAGCCAACATGGGAATTATGATTACAGCGTCTCATAACCCATATTATGATAATGGACTAAAATTATTTGGACCAGATGGCCTAAAACTCTCTGATAAAATTGAAAAGAAAATAGAAAAACTAATTGACTCTAAAATAACAAAAAATCTTTCTGAACCAAAAATTTTAGGAAGAGTAAAGAGATTAGAGGATGCAAATGATAAATATATAAAAATATTAAAAGATAATTTTCCAAGAGGTTTTAAGTTAAAAGGAATGAAAATTGCAATAGATTGTGCTAATGGAGCAGGTTATAAATCTGGACCAAAATTATTGAGGAGCTTGGGAGCAAAAGTAATTGAGTATGGGACTTCTCCAAATGGTTTAAATATTAATGATAATTGTGGCTCAACCTTTCCGCAAAGGATCAAATCTTTAGTTCGAAAAAACAAAGCTCATATTGGAATATCTTTAGATGGCGATGCAGACAGAATAATTGTATCTGACGAGATGGGAAACATTGTTGATGGTGATAAAATTATTGCGATGCTAGCAACCAGATGGAAAAGAAAGAAAATTCTAAAAGGTGGTGTAATTGGCACCCTAATGTCAAATTATGGATTACAAAATTTTTTTAGAGATCAAAAAATTAAATTTATCAGAGCTAATGTAGGAGACAGATACGTTAAAGAAAAAATGCAAAAAGAAAACTTTAATTTAGGTGGAGAGCAATCTGGGCACATTATACTTGGCAAATTTGCAACAACAGGTGATGGGCTATTGGTTGCATTAGAAATTCTATTTTCAATGAGAAAAGGAAAAAAAGCGAGTGAGCTTTTTGACTTATTTAAATTAACACCTCAAATATTAGAAAATGTAAAGGTTAAAGATAAATCAATTATTAATTCTACTAAATGTAAAGCTGCTATTAAAAAATCTGAAAGAATAATTAAAAATTATGGTAGAATGCTTGTAAGAAAATCTGGCACAGAGCCTAAAATCAGAATTATGGGCGAGTCAAACAATATTCATTTATTAAAAAAATGTATAAATATTGTAAAAAGGTCTATTAAATAAATTGAAACTCAAATCTAAAATACTAGTTATTGCGGGCTCAGACTCTTCTGGGGGCGCAGGTATTCAAGCAGATGTTAAAACAATAACAAGTCTCGGATCATATGCTATGACAGCTATTACTGCAATAACTTCACAAAATACAACAGGAGTTTTGTCGATTTCAAAAGTTCCAATTAATGAAATAAAAAGACAAATTGAATTTACTTCAAAAGATATCAGTCCTGATGCTATAAAGATTGGAATGTTACACTCAAAAAAAGTTATTGAAACAGTGATAAATTCTTTAAAGAAAATTAAAGTAAAAAAAATTATTCTAGATCCAGTGATGGTAGCGAAAGGTGGCACAAAATTAGTTGATGATAAATCAATCGAAATAATTAAAACTAAATTGATGAATAAAGTATCTCTTATAACACCAAATGTACCAGAAGCAGAAATATTAACTAAAACTGAAATTAAAACAACAGATGATATGATTGAAGCTGGAAAAAAATTATTAAGTTATGGAGCAAAAAATGTTTTAATCAAAGGAGGTCATTTAAAAGCCAAATATGTATATGATCTCTATTTGAATAAAGTTGAAAAAGAATTTTTTAAAAGCAATAAAATTAAAACTAAAAATACACATGGTACAGGATGTACTTTATCTAGTGCGATAGCTACTTATTTTTCGTGTGGAAAAACATTAAAGAAATCTTGTAAGATGGCAATTGATTATGTTAACCATTCAATCGGATCAGGGCCAAACTTTGGAAAAGGCCATGGGCCAATAAACCATATAAGTGTGTTTAATATTAAAAATAAATTTAAATGAAAAATGTAGTTGTTGTCGGATCCCAGTGGGGTGATGAAGGAAAAGGAAAAATTGTTGATTGGCTCTCAAGTGAAGCAGATGTAGTTGTAAGATTTCAGGGCGGACACAATGCTGGACATACGTTAGTAATAGATGGAGTTACCTATAAATTAAGATTACTTCCATCAGGAATTGTTAGAAAAAATAAAATATCAATTATTGGTAACGGAGTTGTGGTTGATCCATGGGCATTATTAGATGAAATAAAAGAGATAAAATCAAAAGGAGTAGAGATATCTGAAAAAAATTTAATTTTGTCAGAGTCAGCTAACTTGATTTTACCTTTCCATAAAGAAATGGATGAAATAAGAGAAGATGCAGCAGGAAAAGCAAAAATTGGTACAACAAGGAGGGGTATAGGACCGGCATATGAAGATAAAGTAGGCAGACGATCTATCAGGGTAATGGATTTAATTTCTGAAAAAAATTTAGATCATAGGCTTGAAACTGTTTTAATGCATCATAATGCAATTAGAAAAGGTTTAGGAAAAGAATTGTTTGAAAAAAATAAGTTGAAAAAGGAACTTCTTGAAATTGCACCCCAAATATTGAAGTTTTCAAAGCCCGTCTGGAAAAAGATTGATGAATTTAAAAACGAAGGAAAGAAAATTTTATTTGAAGGTGCACAAGGAATTTTGTTAGACGTAGATCATGGCACTTATCCTTTTGTAACTTCATCAAATACAGTCGCATCTTCAGCAGCAACAGGCTCAGGGTGTGGACCAAATACAATTGGTTATGTTCTTGGTATCACAAAGGCCTACACGACAAGAGTAGGCGAGGGTCCTTTTCCAACTGAGTTGAAAAATGAAACTGGAGAACATCTCGGTAAAATAGGAAAAGAGTTTGGAACTGTTACTAGCAGAAAAAGAAGATGTGGTTGGTTTGACGGTGTTTTGGTAAGACAAACGATTAAAGTCTCAGGTATTAATGGAATAGCATTAACCAAACTAGATGTTTTAGACGAACTAGAAGAAATCAAAATTTGTGTAGCTTATGAATTGGATGGTAAAAAGGTTGATTATTTACCCGCTGCGGTAGACGATCAATTAAAAGTTAAGCCAATTTATAAAAGCTTTAAAGGTTGGAAATCTTCAACAAAAGGAATCAAAAATTTTGAAAAATTGCCCGAGAATGCAAAAATTTATATTAAAGAGCTTGAAAAATTTATTGAAACAAAGGTTTCAAGCATTTCAACAAGTCCTGAAAGAAACGATACAATTTTAATCGAAGATCCTTTTAAAATTTAATTTACTGGAAGTAAATTTTTTGATTTTGCTGAATTAAGCATATGCTTTTGTAGTTTTTCAAAAGCTTTGTTTTCAATTTGCCTTATTCTTTCTCTACTAATTTTATATTTTTTACTTAAGTCTTCGAGTGTTGATGGATTTTCATTTAATCTTCTTGCATAAAGAATCTCTTTCTCTCTATCATTTAGTATTTTTATAGAGTCTTGAAGTAAATCTTTTCTTTGGTCAAGTTCCTCTTGATGAGCTATTTTTAATTCTTGATCCATTTCTTTATCAACAACCCAGTCTTGCCACTCATCACCATCCTCACCAATCGGAGCGTTCAAAGATTGTTCTTTGCCTGATAATCTTCTATTCATTGAGATAACCTCATCTTCACTCACATCAAGCGTATTCGCAATTTTTTCTACCTCATCTTTTTTTAGATCACCTTCATTTTTTGGAGCTATTTGATTTTTTAATTTTTTTAAATTAAAAAATAATTTCTTTTGTGCTGTAGTTGTACCAATTTTTACTAAACTCCAAGATCTCAAAATATATTCTTGTATCGATGCCTTAATCCACCACATAGCATAAGTTGCCAATCTAAAACCCTTTTCAGGTTCAAATTTTTTCACTGCTTGCATTAATCCTACATTTCCTTCAGAAATAATTTCATTCATTGGTAATCCATAACCTTTGTACTTCATCGCAATTTTTGCAACCAATCTTAAATGGCTTGTCACAAGTTTTTCAGCTGATTTAACATTTCCTGTAGTTTTCCAATTTTTAGCAAGCATATATTCTTCTTCAGCATCAAGCATTGGAAATTTTTTTATCTGGTCTAAGTATACTGACAGACCTCCTTCATTGCTTATAGCAGGGTATTTGAATGTAGATATCATTTTATTACTATGTATTTAATAAATAATTAATTTTTTGCAATATTGTAATTACTTCGAATTTCTAAGCTTTTTTAACAGCGTATTTAAATCTTGAGGTAAATTTGATGTAAATTCGACTTCCTTATTTTTTGAGGGATGATTGAACCCAAGAGTTTTTGCATGTAAGAATTGTCTATCTAGTTTAAGAATTAGATTTTTTAAATCATCATTAATATTTCTGAATTTCTTAAAACTTTTTTTATATTTTTTGTCCCCTAAAATATTGTTACCTTTATAACTCATGTGAACTCTAATTTGATGGGTTCTACCAGTTTCCAATCTACACTCAATTAAACTAAAAGTTGGTATTTTTTCATTTTCAAAAATTTCCAAAGTTTTATAATTAGTAATTGCATTTTTTCCTTTAGTGAGACCAACCTGCATTAATTGTCTATTTTTTGAGCTTCTTGTAATCAATGTTTCAATTCTACCAGTTTGAGGTCTTAGCTTTCCCCATACAAGAGCTTGGTATACTCTTTTAATTGTATGGTCGTTAAATTGACTAGATAATTTTTCATGTGTTCTATTATTTTTCGCAACCACAACTAAACCAGATGTATCTTTATCTATTCTATGAACGATTCCCGGTCTAAGTTCATCACCAATAGTTGAAAGATTTTTACTATCATAAAATATTAAGGCATTTACCAATGTTTTGTTGTAATCCCCAGCTCCAGGATGCATAGATATCCCAGCAGGTTTGTTTATTACCATTAAATCGTTATCCTCGTAAATGACATTAAGTTTGAAATCAAATGGTTCTAAAGAAGCTTTCTGTGGCTCAGGTATTTCAAGTTTTATATTGTCATTTTCACTAACTTTTTTTGATGGGTCGGTGCAAATTTTTTCATTTATCAACAATCTTTGGTTTAAAATCAAATTTTTGACTCTAGTTCTACTGAGCTCTTTTTTGTTGTTTGATAAAAATAGATCAACTCTCTGATCGTTTTCATTATCTTTAACAATAAACTTAATGATATTTTTCATAAATTATAATATTAATACTATATGCGCTTGTAGCTCAACTGGATAGAGCGCCTGACTTCGGATCAGGAGGTTCTGGGTTCGACTCCTAGCAGGCGCACCAAATTATTCCCCTATATTAATTAATGTTCCCTTTTTACGGGCTTTACTGAAAGAGTAGTAAAATAAGCAAATGGAGATAAATAAATATAATCCATTTAGATAAAACGCTTTTAAAATATTTTCTACATTTACAAATCCATTGACTAAAATATTTCTAGCTTCCTCAAATATGTAAACGAGTGGTAGTGCATAAGCAATTTTTTGAAATATTTCAGGCAATATATCTACAGGATAATAAATACATCCAAAAGGAGCTAACAGAAACATAGTTGACCAGGCAATATTTTCAAATGAAGGGCCAAATCTAAGTAGACCAGAAGAAACTAGTATACCTAGCGTTATTCCAAAAATGTAGAGACTGAGAAATAAAAAAAATAAACTTAAACCTAAATCTAATATAGATATTCCAAATAGAGGAGAAGTTAAAAGAATTGCAGGAACTAAACCGATCAAAGCTCTTACTAAAGCTGTGAATATTAATGAAATCAAAATTTCACTTTTTTTTATTGGTGAGATGAATAAATTTGTAAAATTTCTACTCCAGATTTCTTCTAAAAAAAGCATGTTAAACCCAATACTTGTTCTAAATAGAAAATCATAAAGTATCGCGCATGTTAATATTATTCCAACAGTATTATTATAATACGAGCTGTATGTAGTAAAAAAATTTGAAATAAAACCCCATAAAGTAATTTGTATTGTTGGCCAATATATTAGATCTAAAATTCTTGGAAAAGACCTAGTTATTAAAAAAAAGTGTCTTAAGAACAATCCATACATTCTACCTATATTCATATTAATTCCTTACAAGTTTTAAAAAAACTTCCTCTAGATTTTGTCTTCCATGTTTTTTAACTAAATCATTTGGTTTACCTTGATCTATTATTAAACCATTTTTCATCATCATTATTGATGAACACAATCTAGTTACTTCATCCATGTTGTGGGATGCTAATAATATAGATACCTTTTTTTCTTTTTTATAATTTTCTAAAAAGGTTCTTACAAAATCTCCTGTTTCTGGATCAAGTGAAGCTGTAGGTTCATCCAGCAATAAGACAGATGGATTATTGATAATCGCTTTAGCTAAGCTTATTCTATTTTTTTGCCCTGAAGACAATTCTCCAGTCACTCTATCAAGCAAATTTTGTAATCTCAGTTCCTCTACCAAATAATCTATTCTACTATTTAAGTTTTTGACAGAATACAGTTTTCCATAAACAATTAGATTCTGCTTAACTGTAAGTTTCTTTGGTAATTCAATATAAGGAGAAATAAAATTTATCTTTTGAAGAATCTCAATTCTATTTTTTTCTAGTTGAAAGCCATTAATCAAAACTTGCCCACTTGTAGGTTTTAATAAACCTAAAATCATTCCTATAGTAGTTGTTTTTCCACATCCATTAGGACCAAGCAATCCAATTATCTCATTTTCTTTAATTTCAAAATTAATATTCTTAACTGCTTCTTTATTTCCATAATTCTTTTTAAGATCAATTACTTTTATTGAATTTTCCATTACTTTGCTGAAGCCCTTTTAAGTCTTTCATTGATTGCTTCCCCAAACCCATAATTAGGAATTTTTTCTACAGCAATACTCTTATAATCTTTATTTTTAATATTTCTTAAAATTTTATACAAATTTTTTGCAGCTTCTTTTAAATCTTTTTTTTTACTTAAATAATAATAATTTTTTGAAGTTTTTTTTCTTTTTTTAATTAAAATAAAAGCTTCATTTTCATTTGGTTTTTTTTTATTTAGCCTTATAGGTATCCCAGGCGAATAATGTAAACTTGATTGTCCCGGGACAACAATTGTTTTATCATTTTTTTTATATAGTATTTTTTTTCTTAAAATTTTGTTAATTTTTTTTCTTTCTATTCCTCCTAGCCTTAGTATTTTTGGCTTTCCCAATAAACTAACTATAGTGGATTCTAATCCAATTTTAGATCTACCACCATCTAGAATAAATTTAATTCTTTCTCCAAATTCATCTTTTACATCTTCTTTTGTTACAGGACTGATTTTTGAAGATATGTTTGCACTTGGTGCCGCCAGAGGATATTTTAATATTTTTAAAAGTTTAATAGCCAAATTATGACTAGGAAACCTTACAGCTAGAGTTTTTTGATTATTAGTTACGATTTTTGAAATATTGCTATTTTTTTTTAATTTTAAAACAAATGTAATAGGTCCAGGACAATATTCTTTATATAACTTTAAGAATTCTTCATTAATTATACAGTCTTTATCAAGCATCTTTAAGCTACAATAATGCACTATGAGTGGATTTCTTTTATTTCTTTTTTTAAGTTTAAATATTTTTAAGGTTGCCTTTTTTGAATAAGCATTAGCCGCTAAACCATAAACAGTTTCAGTCGGGAACCCAATACATTCCCTTTTATCTAAATAATATTTAGCTTTTTTAATATTTGAAAGATTATAATTCATGTAATAATACAAACTAATATATGAAACAAAAAAATTTACCAGATGATATTGAGTCTAAATCCTTAGATGAACTTAAAGAAATTCTTAATAATTTGGTTGAAAAAATTGAAAAAAATAAAGCTTCAAATCAATCCGAAGAGGATTATCTAGAAATATTTAAATTAAATAAATTCATTGAAAAAAAGTTTCAAAATACTTCAAGAGAAATATCTGAGAAAAACAAACTAAAAATAAAACAAATTCTAAAAAAAAATGGAAAAAAAACTTAATAAAACAGGAAGAGATATTAATAAATTTCTCAAGAATTTTTTAAAAAAACAGAGAAGAACTGAATTAATCACTTCAATGAACTATGGTTTATTTCCTGGTGGAAAAAAAATAAGATCAAAGATTATCATTGATGTAGGAAAAATCTTTTCAGTTCCTTATTATCATTTAGTAAGAGTAGGAGCTGCAGTGGAATGTATTCATGCATATTCACTTATACACGATGATTTGCCATGTATGGATAATGATGATTTAAGAAGGGGAAAGTTAAGCACGCACAAAAAATTTGGTGAAGCAACAGCAGTCCTCGCTGGAAATTCACTGCTTACCTTAGCCTTTGAAATTTTAAGCGAAAAAAGCTTTAAGATTAGTGAAAATAAAAAAAGTAAATTAATAAATTTACTCTCAAACACTTCAGGCCATTTAGGAATTGCAGGGGGCCAATATTTAGATCTTAATTTTGAAAAAAAAAGAGTAAGTAAAGGAAAAATTATAGCTATGCAGCTTAATAAAACTGGTAAACTTTTTTCATTTTCCACTATAGCGCCGTTGATTATTGCCAATAAGTTTGGGAAGATAAATCAATTTAAAAAAATAGGTTTAGATATTGGACTTTTGTTTCAAATTATTGATGATTTTCTAGATTACAGTGGAAGTGAGAAAAAGATTGGAAAAAAAACTGGAAAAGACAAAAAAAAGGGCAAGGCGACTTTAATAAGTTTACTCGGGTATAAAAATGCTGTTAAATATTCTTCTTATTTAAAAAATAGAATAATTTCTTCTTTAAGTAAGTATAAAAGTAAAGATTTGATTGAAACTGTAGAGTTTGTGGTAAATAGAAAAAAATGACAAAATATAAATTTTTAGATAATGTAAATTTTCCATCAGATATTAAAAATCTTAAGTCCTCTGAATTGATTACTTTGTCAAAGGAGTTAAGAGAAGAATTGATAGAGGCTGTTTCATTTACAGGTGGTCATTTAGGCGCAGGATTAGGTGTTGTCGAGTTGACTGTAGCCTTGCATTATGTTTTCGATACACCAAATGATAAGATAGTCTGGGATGTAGGTCATCAATCGTATCCACACAAAATTTTAACAGGACGTAAAAATAGGATTAAAACATTAAGACAAGGAAATGGATTATCTGGTTTCACAAAAAGATCTGAAAGTGAATATGATCCATTCGGTGCAGCACATAGCTCAACATCAATTTCTGCAGCTTTGGGTATTGCTACTGCAAATAAACTTTCAAAAAAATCAGAAAATGTTGTTGCAGTAATTGGTGATGGAGCAATCAGTGCTGGAATGGCCTATGAGGCAATGAACAATGCAGGTTCATCGAAAACTAAGATGATAGTAATTTTAAATGATAACGATATGTCAATTGCAGAACCTGTAGGAGCAATGAGAAGTTATTTAGCAAAATTATTAACCGGAAAAATATATTTTAGTTTAAGAGAAACATTTAAATTAATTATTTCTGCTTTTTCAAAAAGGTTTTCAAAAAAGGCGGGAAAAGCAGAGGATTTCTTGAGGTCAGCAGTAACTGGTGGAACACTTTTTAATTCATTAGGTTTTTATTATGTTGGGCCGATAGATGGACATGACATAGATACGCTTGTATCAGTTTTAAAAAATGCAAAAGATACTAATTTTGAAGGTCCAATAATGATACATATCAAGACTGAAAAAGGAAAAGGTTATCAATTTGCAGAAAACTCAAAAGATAAATACCACGGTGTTTCAAAATTTAATATACAAACTGGAGTTCAAGAGAAATCAAGTTCTAAAATCCCATCATATACTAGTGTTTTTGCAAACACATTAATTAAACATGCTGAAAGAGATAGCAAAATAATTGGTATCACTGCTGCAATGCCATCTGGCACTGGAATGGATTTGTTTGCAAAAAAGTTTCCAAACAGAATGTTTGATGTTGGTATTGCAGAGCAACACGCAGTGACATTTTCTGCTGGTTTAGCTACAGAAGGATATAAGCCTTATGCAGCAATTTACTCTACCTTTTTACAAAGAGCTTATGATCAAGTAGTACATGATGTTGCAATTCAAAGTTTACCTGTCAGATTTGCTATAGATCGCGCAGGTCTTGTTGGTGCAGATGGTCCTACACATGCTGGATCTTTTGATATAACTTACCTATCAACTTTACCTAATTTTGTTGTCATGGCACCAAGCGACGAGTCGGAATTAGTGAAAATGATCAACACCTCAGTTGATATAAATGACAAACCTTCAGCTTTTAGATATCCTCGTGGAAGTGGTATTGGTATTAAACTTCCTGAAATTAATGAAAAAATTGAAATTGGTAAAGGCAGGGTTATTAAAGAAGGTAAAGAGATTGCTTTAATTAATTTTGGTGCTCGTTTGCAAGAATGTCAAAAAGCGTTAAACAATCTAGAAAAAAAAGGTTTAAATCTTACTTTAATTGATGCAAGATTTTGTAAACCTTTAGATGAAAATTTAATGTGGAACACAGCAAAAAATCATGAAATTATTATTTCAATTGAAGAGGGATCAATTGGAGGGTTTGGATCTCATTTAAGTAAATTTTTATCAGAAAAAGGCTTATTAGAAAAAATTAAATTTAGGTCGATGACTTTTCCTGACAACTTTATTGATCAAGATAAACCTGATCTTATGTATCAGATTGCTGGCTTGAATAGCAAAGCTATTGAGGAAAAAGTTTATGAAGTTTTAGACTCTAAAGTTGTTGTTCAGAAAAAAAATTAAGATTCACACTGGGCTTTGTGCATCAAAAAATGATCCAATAAAACACAATGCATCATCGCTTCACCTATGGGGACTGCTCTAATTCCAACACAAGGATCATGACGACCTCGGACTGAAATATTTGTATTTTTTCCAAATTTATCAATAGTTTTTCTTGAATTAAGTATGGAAGATGTGGGTTTCACTGCAAAAGATACTTTTATTTGTTGACCACTTGAAATGCCACCAAGAATTCCCCCCGCATTGTTAGATTTGAAAACCGTTTTATTCCCTTTTTGTCTTATCTCATCAGAATTCTGTTCACCTGTTAATTGCGCAACATCCATTCCAGTTCCAATATTGACTCCCTTTACAGCATTGATGCTCATCATAGCTGAAGCTAAATCCATATCTAATTTTGAGTAAATAGGCGCACCTAGGCCAGATGGCACCCCGTTAGCTCTTAGTTCTATGACTGCACCACAAGATGAACCAGACTTTCTAATTGCTAGTAAATATTTTTCCCACAATTTTAAAACTTTTTTATCAGGACAGAAAAATGGATTTTTTTCTATAAATTTATTGTTCCATGCAGATACATCACAACCCAAAATTCCAAGTTGGATAACCGCACCTCTAACGTAATATTTTTTCCCAATTTTTTTTTCTAAAACTTTTTTTGCAATTGCACCCGCAGCTACTCTAGCTGCAGTCTCTCTCGCTGATTGCCTACCACCTCCTCTGAAGTCTCTTATGCCGTATTTTTTAAAATAAGTTAGATCAGCGTGTCCAGGACGGAATTTATTTTTGATAGTCTCATAGTCTCTTGATTTCATATCCTTATTGTAAATAATCATTAATATTGGTGTACCAGTTGTCTCACCATTAAATACTCCTGACAAGATTTCAACTTTATCATCTTCTTTTCTTTGAGTAGTAAATTTAGATTGACCAGGTTTTCTCTTATTTAGTTCTTTTTGTATGTCTTTTTCAGATATTTTTATTCTCGGAGGACATCCATCAACTACACATCCAATAGCTGGTCCATGAGATTCTCCCCAAGTAGTGAAACGAAATAACTTTCCAAATGTATTAAATGACATTATTCTATTATATAAATTATTTTGTTAAAATTATGAATGAAAAAAATTCACTTGGACTAGATATTTGTTTTAAAGATGAGGATAACCCAGTAAATCTCTTCAAAGAATGGTTTAAAAAGGCTGAAACCACCGAACCTAATGATCCAAATGCATTATCATTAGCAACAGCTGACAAAAGCGGGAGACCTAAAGTGAGAATGGTTCTATTAAAAGGCTTTAGTGATGATGGTTTTACTTTTTACACAAACTTCAATAGTTCTAAAGGCAAGGATCTCAAAGAAAATCCTAAAGCATCAATGTGTTTTCATTGGAAAAGTCTTTTAAGACAAATAAGGATTTATGGTAATGTTGTTCAAGTTTCTGACAAAGAAGCCGATGAATATTATAATTCAAGAGCATATGGGAGCAGAATAGGAGCGTGGGCCTCAAATCAAAGTGAAGTTTTAGAAAGCAGAAAGTCACTTGATGACTCAATTGAAAAATTCAAAAAAAAGTTTCATGATGAAAAAAAAGTTCCAAGACCACCTAATTGGTCTGGATGGAGATTGGTACCTGAAGAAATTGAGTTTTGGCGTGATGGAGATAATAGAATTCATGAAAGATTGAAATACGTTAAGAACAATGGAAAAGGCTGGAAAAGATTTTTATTAAATCCTTAAAAAGATCTTTCAATACTAAAAGACGTCAAATTTTTTAGAATATTTTTTTGCTCAGAACTTTCAAAGACATTTAAAGAGCTTGATGCTAAGGAAATAAAATGATCAGCTTTTTTGTAACATTGTTTAATAATGTCATATTTTTTTATAATGTCTAATGTGTACTTTAGGTCGTTTTCAGTTCTTTCTCTTTTGGAAAAAAATTCTTTAAGTATATCTCTTTCACCACTTTTACATTGCTGATTTAAAATAATTATAGGCAAAGTGATTTTACCCTCATAAAAATCTTTTCCAATTGTTTTTCCAAATTTTTTCAGATCAGAATTATAATCTAATGTATCATCGGCTATCTGAAAAGTTACTCCAAGATTTTTTCCATAAGAAGATAATGCTTCTTTTACCTTTTCATCTTTATTACCTAATATCGCTCCAACCTTGCATGCAGCAGAAAATAGCGCTGCAGTTTTGAAGGTGATAATCTTTAAGTATGTTTCTTCGACTGTATCAATTTCTGATTTGTGTTGAAGTTGTAAAACTTCACCTTGAGCTATTTTTGCAGAAGTCGTTGATAATAACTTTAAAACCTCCAAATTTCCGTCTTCTACCATCATTTCAAAACATCTACTTAGAAGATAATCGCCAACTAAGATTGATGCGTGATTTCCCCAAATGGAATTTATTGTTTTTTTGCCTCTTCTTATCTCACCATTATCGAGAACATCGTCGTGCATCAATGTTGCAGCGTGAATTAATTCTACACATGCAGCCAAATTTATATCTCGACCACCTTTTAAGTACCCACATAGTTTTGAACTACTTAAAGTCAACATGGCTCTTAATTTTTTTCCACCAGTTTCTAAATTATAACTAGTCATCTTTTCTACTAAAGACACATCACTAATAAGTTTATTCTTTATCTTTTCTTCTACTAAAATAATTTTATCATCGACTGAATTTTTTAAATCCAGGTAAGCGTTATTAACTTTATTTTTTAGTTGAATTACTGAACCCATTACTAAGAAACTAATATAATTGGAGATATTTTATACTTATCAATTGACGCACCTAAAACTTCAACTATTAGTAGACTTTATATTAATCTAAAAATTCTGTAAGCATACTTCATGTTATCTTTTTTCAAAAAAAAAAAAATTGTTCCCCACATAAGATTAACTGGTGTTATTGGAAACGCTGGAAGATTTAAGCAAGGAATTGATTTTGCCGGCCAAGAGGAATTAATAAAAAAAGCATTTTCTATAAAAAAATCTCTAGCAGTTGCTGTATCGATTAATTCTCCAGGCGGTTCACCAGTCCAATCTCATTTAATATACGACTTCATTAGAGCTCAGGCCAAAAAAAATAAAAAAAAGGTAATTGTTTTCGCAGAAGATGTTGCTGCTTCGGGGGGTTACTTGATTGCATGTGCTGGAGATGAGATTTATGCTAATTCAAGTTCAATTGTTGGTTCAATTGGTGTTATTTATGCTTCTTTTGGTTTCAAGGATCTTATTCAAAAGGTGGGTGTAGAAAGAAGAGTTTATACCGCAGGAAAAAACAAAAGTACTTTGGATCCTTTTGTGGATGCGAAAGAAGAAGATATTAATAGATTAAAAAATATTCAACTTGATTTGCACAAAGATTTCATAAACGTAGTAGAGACAAGCAGAGGTACAAAACTTAAAAAAGATAAAGGAATAGAATTATTTTCAGGAGAGTTTTGGTCCGGGTCTAAATCAAAAGAACTTGGCTTAATTGACGGTATAGGGAATGCAAATCAAATTTTAAAAGATAAGTTTGGTGACGATGTCATTATTAAAAAGTTTGAAAAAAGTAAAGGATGGTTAGCAAAAAGGATTTCATCAGAGAATCAAATCGATAAGATAGCAAACGTAATTGAAGAAAGATCTATCTGGCAAAGATATGGCCTCTAAAAAAAAAAATTCAAAAATACAAACATTCCAGGATACAATTTCAAATCTGCAGAAATTTTGGGCAAAAAATGGTTGTGTAATTTTACAACCATATGACATAGAAGTTGGTGCAGGCACATTTCACCCCGCAACTACTTTAAGATCCCTAGGATCTAAACCATGGAGATCAGCTTATGTGCAACCTTCGAGAAGACCAACTGACGGAAGATATGGAGAAAATCCAAATAGACTTCAACATTATTATCAGTTCCAAGTGATTATAAAACCGTCTCCAAAAAATATTAAAAAATTATATCTAAGCAGTCTTAATGCCATTGGAATAAATCATAATGATCATGATATTAGATTTGTTGAAGATGATTGGGAAAGTCCTACATTGGGTGCAGCCGGACTGGGTTGGGAAGTTTGGTGCGATGGTATGGAAATTACTCAATTTACTTATTTTCAAAAAATGGCTGGGATGGATTGTAAACCTATTTCTGTAGAGCTTACTTATGGTTTAGAACGATTATGTATGTTTACCCAAAAGAAAAAAAACGTATTTGACTTAGTATGGAATGATGAAGGCATTCTTTATAAAGATGTTTTTTTACAAGCTGAAAAAGAATTTTCATCTTACAATTTTGATTTTGCAAATGTTGAGAACTTGTTTAAATTTTTTGATATGCTGGAACAAGAAACCAAATCTTTGTTAGAAAAAAAACTCTCACTTCCTGCTTATGATCAGTGTTTAAAAGCAAGTCATGTTTTTAATATTTTAGATGCCAGAGGTGCGATTAGCGTAGCGCAAAGAGCAGAGTTTATTGCTAGAATTAGAGATTTGACCAAAGGCGTGGGTCAAGTATGGGTAGATAGCCAAAAATAAAATGTCTGAATTTTTTTTAGAACTTTTTAGCGAAGAAATTCCTGCAACTTTACAGAAAACAGCTAGAGACAATATCCAAAAAAATTTTGTAGATTTTTTGAAAAAAGAGGAAATCAAATTTAAAGATAGTATTTCTATTCTATCAACTCCAAATAGGTTGATTATTTATTGCGAAAATATTTCTCAAAAGATTATAAAAACAGAGGCCGAAATAAGAGGTCCAAGTGTAAATGCGCCTGAACAAGCGCTAAATGGTTTTATAAAGTCTAATAATATAACTAAAGAAGAAACCTTTATAAGAAAAACAGATAAAGGAGAGTTTTATTTTTTTAAAAAACCCGCTCAAACAGTAGAGACAAAATCTATTTTGCAAAAAAATTTACCAAAAATTCTTGATGAAATCTCTTGGAAAAAATCAATGAGATGGGGTGATTATGATTTGTATTGGGGTAGACCATTAAAATCCATCCTTGCTTGTTTTGATAATAAAGTTTTAGAATTTAACTATCATCATTTAAATTCGTCCAATTTTACCTATCTGGACAAAGACTTTGAGGAAAAAACAAGTAAATTTTTGAGTTTTAAAACTTACAAGGAATTTTTCAAAAGCAAAGGTATTATATTGGATCATAATAAAAGAGAGGAATTTATTGAAAATCAATTATTAAAAAAAACTAAATTAGATAGGTTAAAGTTAACCCCAAACAAAAAATTACTAAGTGAAGTAACAAATATTGTTGAAAAACCCAATATAATTAAATGTAAGTTTGACAAAAAATTTTTAAAAATTCCTAAAGAAATATTAGTCACAACTATGGAAGTTCATCAAAAGTATTTCCCAACCTTTGACAATAAAGAAAATTTAACGAATGTTTTTTTTGTGGTTGCAGACAATAACGACCCAAAAGGTTTAATTAAATTAGGAAATGAGCGAGTAGTCGAAGCCCGTTTAAATGATGCTCAATTTTTCTGGGATAAAAATAAAACAAAAAATTTAGTTAAAGGAATATCAGATCTAAAAAACGTAAATTATTTTGAAGGATTAGGAACTTACTTTGATAAAACTCAAAGATTAAGAAAGCTCGGATCGCTAATATCTGATGAACTTTTAATTAGTAAAGAAAAAGTTGAAGTAGCATCTTCTATTTGCAAAGTAGACCTAGTGTCTGATTTAGTTGGAGAATTCCCTGAACTTCAAGGTGTAATGGGTGGCCACTTTGCTAAAGCACAAGGTTTCGATAACGAAATTTGTTTGGCCATTAGTGAACATTACTTACCAATAGGCCCAGAGACAAAGACACCAAAAAAACCTTACTCAGTCACTTTAGCTTTAAGTGATAAAATAGATACCTTAGTTGGCTTTTTTATAATAAATTTAAAACCATCTAGTTCAAAGGATCCGTTCGCATTAAGAAGGTCAGCAATTGGTCTTATAAGACTAATAATAGAAAATAAATTAGAGATTAAATTAAAAGATTTAATAAATTATTCTTGTGTTTTGTTTGCTGAACAAAATTTAGATTTTGATATTAAGACTGTCCAACAAGATCTGTTTAATTTTTTTTCTGAAAGACTTAAATTTTATATGAAAGAAAAAAAAGTAAGATCGGATATTATAGAATGTTCAATAAATAGTTATAGTGCAGATCAAATTTATAAAATTTATAATAAGGCATTTATTTTAAATAAATTAATCGATAAAAATATTGGTCAAGATGTAATTTTTTCTTACAAAAGAGCATCCAATATTCTATCAAACGAGATATCAAAAAATAAGATTGAATTAGAAAATTCGACCGATCCAGGTTTATTCAAAAATGATTTTGAAAAAAAACTATACAAAAAAATACAAGAAATAAGAAAATATTTTACAAGCTTAGGTAGTCATGAGGATTGCAAAAAAACTTTAGAGGTTTTAGCTGATGCAAAAACTGATGTTTCTAACTTCTTTGATAATGTGATAGTCAACGATGAAGATGAAGCTATCAAAAAAAATCGTTTGGAACTTATGCAATTGTTATGTAAAACGTTCAATAATTATTTAAATTTTTCTAATATTGAAAGTGCAAAATGAACAATTTAGTTTTTAATTTTAAATCTAAAAAAATAAAAAAGATAAAGAACCCAAAGTTTATCTTAGGTGGTAAAGGAGCAAATCTAGCTCAAATGGGAAAACTTGGTTTACCCGTTCCTTCTGGATTTACAATATCAACAGGGGTTTGTGAAATATTTTATAAAAACAATAAAAAACTTAATTCAAAACTTATTAAATCTATTAAGCAAGAATTAAAACAAATTGAAAAAGAAAGTGGAAAAAAATTTGGTGATTTAGATAATCCATTACTGGTATCAGTAAGGTCAGGCGCAAGAGTTTCAATGCCTGGTATGATGGATACAATTTTAAATTTAGGTTTAAATGATAAAACTGTCAAATCTCTCGCAAAAAAAACTTCCAATATGAGGTTTGCAAAAGATAGCTATAGAAGATTTATTCAAATGTATTCTAATGTGGTGCTTGGAGTAGAAAGTTATAATTTTGAGGAATTAATTGAAAATTATAAATTAACTAAGGGCGTTTTGTTAGATACCGATCTAGACGAAAATGATTGGGATGGTCTTATTGATGACTTTAAAAATGTTGTTAAAGAAAAGACTAAAAAACAATTCCCTCAAGATGTCTATGAACAATTGTTTGGAGCTATTTCAGCAGTTTTTTTGTCATGGGAAAGTAACCGTGCAAAAGTTTATAGAAAATTAAATCAAATACCTTCCGCATGGGGAACAGCTGTAAACGTTCAATCAATGGTTTTTGGAAACATGGGTAATGATTGTGCAACAGGTGTTGTTTTTACTAGGAACCCATCAAATGGAAAAAATGAAATTTATGGAGAATATCTTATTAATGCTCAAGGGGAGGATGTTGTAGCTGGTACAAGAACACCAAACTACATAACAAAAAAAGCAAATAAAGACTCAAACTCAAAAGGTAAATCAATGGAAGAGGCCATGCCAAAAGTTTATACCCAACTTAAAAAAATTCTCAAACTTTTAGAAAGACATTACAAAGATATGCAAGATGTAGAATTCACAGTTGAAAATTCTAAATTGTGGATGCTTCAAACCAGATCTGGAAAAAGAACTGCAAAATCAGCTGTAAAAATAGCCGTAGACATGGTTAAAGAAAAATTAATAACAAAAAAAGAGGCAGTCTTAAGAGTCGACCCCAACACTTTAGACACACTTCTTCATCCGACATTAGACGAAACAAAAGAAGTTAAAACTATTGCTAAGGGTTTACCCGCGTCTCCAGGTGCAACAAGTGGAAAGGTTGTTTTTTCATCTGATGAAGCAGAAAGATTAAATGGGATGATGCAAGACACGATACTTGTAAGAGTAGAAACCTCACCTGAGGATATTCATGGTATGCATGCTGCAAAAGGTATTTTAACTGCTCGTGGAGGAATGACTAGTCATGCTGCTGTTGTTGCAAGAGGTATGGGAAGACCATGTGTATCTGGTTCAAGTGAAATTGATATTAATTATGAACAAAAAATATTTAGAACTTCGTCGAATGTAGAAGTAAAAGAGGGAGATGTAATTACAATTGACGGATCTACAGGTAGGGTAATCTTAGATAAAGTTCCAACTATAAAGCCAGAGATCTCAGGTGACTTTTCAAAGTTAATGAGTTGGGCTGATAGTTACAGAAAATTAAAAGTAAGAACAAACTCTGAGACCCCTCTTGATACAAAAACAGCAAGAGAATTTGGAGCTGAAGGTATTGGTCTTTGTAGGACTGAGCATATGTTTTTTGACGAGGATAGAATTTTGTCTGTAAGAGAGATGATATTATCTAAAACTATAGAGGATAGAAATAAGGCTTTGGCAAAATTATTACCTCATCAAAAAAATGACTTTATACAAATTTTTGAAATAATGAACGGTCTTCCAGTAACAGTTAGATTACTTGATCCACCTTTACATGAATTTTTACCGAAAAATGACAAAGAAATTGGCGACCTAAGTTCAGTAACAGGTTTAAATGCTAATGAAATACGATCTAGGACAGAGGAATTGCATGAACATAATCCAATGCTCGGACATAGAGGTTGTAGACTAGGCATTTCTTTTCCAGAAATTTACGAAATGCAATGTAGAGCAATTTTTGAAGCTTTAGTTGAATGTAAAAAGAAGAAACTCAAATCTACAATGCCAGAAATTATGATACCTCTCGTATCAACTGAGGCTGAAATTAAAATAATGAAAGATCTAGTAATTAGAGTTGCTAAAAAAGTTCAAGATGAAAATAATACTAAAATAAGTTTTTTAGTAGGAACCATGATTGAACTGCCAAGAGCAGCAATTAAAGCAAAAGATATTGCAAAACATGCTGAATTCTTTAGTTTTGGAACAAATGACTTAACCCAAACAACTTTTGGCATTAGTAGAGATGACAGTGGAAAATTTTTAAATGATTATATTGAAAATAAGATATTTGATATTGATCCCTTTGTTTCAATAGATGATGGTGTAGGAGATTTAATTGAAATAGCTACGTTAAAAGGTAGAAAACAAAATAAAAAAATTAAACTTGGAATTTGTGGAGAACACGGTGGAGATCCTAAAAGTATAAATTTTTGTTCAAAAACAGGATTGAATTATGTATCTTGCTCACCTTATAGAGTTCCTGTTGCACGTCTAGCCGCTGCCCAAGCTGAACTTAAAAAATAAACAATTTAAATTTCCAGTTTGAAATCCATAGCTGGAGCGCTGTGAGTTATGCTGCCAACTGAAATTCTATCAACGCCTGTTCTTGAAACCGATTTAACATTTTTTAGAGTTATATTTCCAGACGCCTCAGTTTCATAATATTTTTTTGCAAGTTTTACACCTTCTTTAAGACTCTTAATATTCATATTATCAAAAAGTACTGTATTGAATTTAAATCCCAAAATTGATTTTAACTGTTTTAAATTATCGACCTCAACTGTTATTTTACGTCCTTTTTTATTTTTAATTGCCTTTTGAACTAAAGATTTTAAATTTGAACTTGCGATATGATTATCTTTTATTAAATATTCATCGCTTAAATTAAATCTATGGTTAGTACCCCCACCCAATTTGACAGCATACTTTTGTATTACTCTTAAGTTTGGAATTGTTTTGCGAGTGCAGCAAATCTTACTTTTGCCTTTAGCATGTTTAACAAATTTATTAGTGTAACTAGCTATACCCGATATATGAGAAAGAAAATTGAGCGCCACTCTTTCACAAATTAAAATGTTTTTTGAATCACCCTTGATCATAGCAATAATCTGGCCTTTTTTAACTTGAGTGCCATCTTTTTTTTTAATATGAAATTGGATCTTGTTATCGAAGATTTTGAATGTACTTTTAGCAAATTCTATTCCACCAATTATTCCATTTTGATTTGTAGTTATTTTAAATGTCTTGATGCTACTTTTTTTAATGAGATTTGACGTGATATCTCCACGAGGAAATAAATCCTCATTTAATGCAAGCTTAACAGAATTATTTATGAAACTTTTACTTAAAATTATTTTGGACACAGATACTATCTGCCTACTTCAGCCATTCTCTCTACAGACTTTCTAGCTTTTTCGATTGTTTCATCAGACATTATAACTTCATTTGTCTCATTCTTTAAACAATCTAAAATTTTAGGAAGAGTAATTCTTTTCATGTGAGGGCATAAGTTGCATGGTCTTATAAACTTCACATTTGGATTATCAACCTGGACATTGTCGCTCATAGAACACTCTGTTACCATCATGACTTTTTCTGGTTGATTATCTTTTACATATTTTATCATTCCACTTGTTGAACCTGTAAAATCACTTGCATTTATCACATCTGGTGGGCACTCAGGATGTGCAATAACTTTTATTCCAGGATTATTTTTTCTTATTTCGTTTATCTCTGCATCGTTAAACTTTTCATGCACTTCACATGTTCCTTTCCATGAGATAATTTCAACATCAGTTTGAGAAGCCACATATTTAGCAAGATAATCATCTGGCAAGAAAATAACTTTTTTGACACCTAATGAATTTACAATTTTAACAGCATTCGCTGAAGTACAACAAACATCTGTTTCTGCTTTTACATCTGCTGATGTATTTACATATGAAACGACCGGAACACCTGGATTTTGTTTTTTTAGTTTTCTTACATCTTCACCTGTTATTGATGATGATAAAGAGCAACCTGCTCTCATATCTGGCAACAATACTTTTTTATTAGGGCTCATAAGTTTTGCAGTCTCGGCCATAAAATGCACTCCACACATAACAATTATATCAGCTTTAGTTTTTGCAGCTTCAACAGCTAGAGCGAGTGAGTCTGCAGAAAAATCAGATATCCCGTGATATATTTCTGGTGTCTGATAATTGTGAGCAAGAATAACTGCATTTTTTTCTTTTTTAAGTTTGTTTATTTCGTAAATATATGGGGCGTGTGTAGACCATTCAATTTCAGGAATAGTCTTAGAAATTTTTTGATAAATTGACTGAGTCGCTTTTTTTATTTCAGGAGTAAATTCCATATTATAAATGTATCAACTTGAAAGATAGTTGTCATTCAATTAATGTGACGCATAAGGCGGCCATGCTGAAATTGGTAGACAGGCACGGTTGAGGGCCGTGTGGACCTAGTCCATGAGAGTTCAAATCTCTCTGGCCGCACCATTTAGATAGCTTTGTTTTTTTTTCTTAAAAACACTAATAATAAACATCCTTTTTTTGAAAAAGATGAATGTTTTGAACCTGGCTTATACGATATAAAATCACCTTTATTGAAAGTTGTATTATCTTCATCCGTTAGTTCTCCATCCAAAACAAAAAATTCCTCATAGTTTTGGTGTTTATGTTTTAGACTTCTAGCACCAGGAGCCATTTTTAGTATGTAACTTCCAAGACCAGTATTTTGATTATAAGATATTTTATGCCAACTCATACCTGAAATTGGTTTTCCATAACTGTTAAATGGAGTGAATTTTAATTTAGATGGATTTGTTATTTTCCTATTTTTCATTAATTTAGCCAATTAGGTTTTAATATTTCTATATTTGCTTCTCCACACTTAAATTCTTTATTATATTCAAACTCCTTATCTTTAAATTTGATTAGGGCAAAACTAAATTTATTTGCTATCAAAACTTTACCAATTTCTATATTATTAGAGGTAATTGGATCATTATTATTTATTGAGCCTTTTTTTACTTGAAGCGGCAATAATCTTTTGTTTAATCTATCTTTATTTTTAATACGTGAAGTATTTTCTTGGCCAACATAACAGCCTTTCTTAAAATCAATTGCATTAAGTTCCACAAAATTACACTCTATTCCAAATAATTTTTCTTGTAACTGGTCCATGTTACTTTGAGGTATACCTAGCTCAAAGCTTAATTTGTAGTATTCATCTATGTTAGAAGATTTAAGTTTCATTTTTTTTAGGGACATGTACAGTTTTTCAAGATTAGCAATAATTCTACCTCCCAATTTTTTATTTCTTGGATCAAGAAGAACATGGTCCTCATTATATTTAGTGGTATATCCCAACTGATCTTTTGCACCTTCTATAGATAAGAATTTTTCATAATTAAAAGCAGCTACCACAAATTCATTGCTAAGATTTAAAATTTCTACATCTGATCTTAGTTTGTACGTAATTAATTTTTTATAAAGCTGATCAATTATTCTTTTTTCACAATCTAAAAGGTACCCATCCTTATGTTTTATTACTATAAAATCAAATAAAAACTTTCCCTGAGGTGAAAGCAAAGAGGCAAAACAACTTTTACTTTCATTTACTTTTTCAATATCATTTGAGATAAGATTTTGTAAAAATTTTTCAGAGTCTGGCCCATTAATATACAAAATACCCCTATCCTCTAAAATATAAACTTTTTCTTTATTCATAATTGATTAATATATAAATATAATATATCTACTTTTAAAACAATGTTTGATCTGATCATTAAGAGCGGTGAATGTTATATTAACGGTAACCTTGAGAAAAAAGATATTGGAATATCTAATAACAAAATTGTTGAGATTGGTGACTTGAAGGATAAATCCAAGGAAACATTTGATGCAAAAGGATTGACTGTTTTGCCCGGTTGTATTGACACACAAGTTCATTTTAGAGAGCCAGGATCTACTGATGCTGAGGATTTAAATTCAGGAAGTAAAGCGGCTATCATGGGTGGAATAACTTCAGTTTTTGAAATGCCAAATACCAATCCACCTACAACAAACTTTGAAGAGTTTGACAAAAAAATCCAAATAGGGAAAGGAATGTTTTGTAATCATGCATTTTATTTTGGTGCAACAGCAGAAAATTATTCAACACTAGAAAAACTTAAAGATTTAAAGGGATGTTGTGGAATAAAACTTTTTGCAGGATCTTCAACGGGGAATTTATTAGTTGATAAAGAGAAAGATATAGAAAAAGTTTTTGAACATGCTTCCAAAGTAGTCGCAGTACATTCAGAGGACGAGGAAATATTAAAAATTAGAAAAAAATTAATAGAGGAAGGCAACGTATTAAGTCACCCTATTTGGAGAAATGAAGAAGTCGCAATGTCTTCTACACGAAGAATTGTTAAAATTGCAAAAAGACTAAACAAAAGAGCTCATATACTTCACATAACTACAAAAGAGGAAGTTGATTTTCTCGCGCAAAATAAAGGACTAATTACTTTTGAAATTACACCTCAACATTTAACTATTTATTCTCCAGATTGTTATAACAATCTTGGGACTTATGCACAAATGAACCCACCAATTAGAGATAAGTCACATTACGATCGTCTCTGGTATGCGGTGAGAAATAATTATAATGACACTATTGGTTCAGATCATGCTCCACACTTAAAGACTAACAAAGAAAAAGATTATCCAAACTCACCATCGGGAATGCCGGGAGTTCAAACCCTTCTTCCTGTTATGTTAGATCATGTAAACAATAATAGATTAAGATTAGAACAGTTAATGAAATTGATATGTGAAAATCCTGTCAAAATATTTGGAATCAAAAACAAAGGATATTTAAAAGAAGATTATGATGCAGATATAACAATTGTAGATTTAGATAAATCTATAAAAATAAAAAATGAGAATATTCAGAGTAAATGTGGGTGGTCACCTTTTAATGGTCAGAGTTTTAAAGGATCTGCCGTTGCTACGATAATTAATGGAAAAATTAAAATGTTAAACGGAAAAATATTGGGGCAACCAGAGGGATTACCATTAGATTTTAATTAAACAATTTTCTGCTTAAAATTAAACATTCCTTTTTTAACTCAGATAATTCATTTTTAATCTTAATTTTTGACATCAACTTTTTATTGTTAAGGTAGAAATTTTGATTTTTTGAAGATTTATATCTTATGAATTTTACGGGTTTCTTATTATATCTATTTAGCCAATCAATTATTTCACTCAAAAATATCTTTTTACCTATTGACACGTTGTAGATACCTCTTAGGTCCTTTCTAATTATCATTTCCAATATTTGACTAAATTTTTGGATAGACAAGAAATCTTTAAATTTATTTCCATTATCATAAATAAAACCTTTTTTTGCTTTTTCGTAAAACATATCAACAAAAGTACTGTGAAGATTTTTTCGTTTTTTTTTAAAACCTATAATATTAGATATTCTTAATATCAATAAGTTTGATTTTAACTTATTTTTTAAAAAATTTTCAGTAATTAGTTTGTTTTTAGAGTAATTTGATAAAGGGTTTAATTTACTACTTTCTTTAATATTTTCTTTGGACTTATAAACTTTTCTTGAACTAAAAAAGATTAATGTGTTTTTTTTTGGATCTAAAAAGCTTGAG
>CACPLG010000003.1 GCA_902634775.1 uncultured Pelagibacteraceae bacterium | reverse complement strand
GAAATTGTATTAAGACAAATCCTAAAAATTATTCTTAATAAAGTAGGTAAAAATAGGATTAAAGCTGTTAATTTGCCGTATCTTTTTTTATAATAATAAAACTTTGACCAAATGAAATGCCATGAATAAAGACTCTTAAGTTTACTAAGTTCTTCTTCATCTTTAGTTTCAACAGATGTACCGATATCATGATATACCTTTTGAGAGTTTACTTGGTAAATCTTAAAGTTATTCTTATTTGATCTAATACAGTAATCAGTTTCTTCAAAATAAAGGAAGAAATTTTCATCAAATCCTCTATTTTTATCAAATACCTCAGAGCAAAAAAACATTGCGGATCCACTTATTGACTCTATTAATCCATATTTTTCATTTTTATTCGATTGCTTATGTGATTTTTCACTTACATTTTCAAATCTAGGTCCCAAAGCTCCAAAATTATCATTCAATTCTTTTGCTGACTCATAAAAAACACTTATTAATTTATCATCAATTTTCTGCATATCTGGATTCAAAACAAAAAAGTATTTCGTAGCAACATGTCTCCTTGCTAGATTTATTGCACTTCCATATCCATTATTTTCAGAAAATATTATTTCTATTTTTTTTCCTAGTTTAGAAAGCTCAATTTCTATTGATTTATCTAAAGAGTTTTCAACTATTATTATTTTAATATTATTTGAAATATCCTTAATTAAATTGGTTAATTTCTTTTTACTTTTATGTGAGACTATGACTATTGTAATATTATTAGCAAAATTCATCATATTTTACTTTTATACCTTTATCTTATTCAGAGCATTATTTTTAAAGATATTTGCTTCTTTAATATATCTTCTTACCATTTGAGTTGTTTTATGACCTGTCATAGCCATTATGCTTCTTTCATCAGCGCCAGACTCAGCAGCTACTGTAGCAAATCCTGATCTTAAGCTATGCCCAGCAAAGTTTTTATTTTCTATACCTGCTAAATTTAAATATTCTTTTATTAATAAAACTACTGATTGATCTGTTAGTCTTTTATCCGTTAGTATTGAGCCTTTGGAAAATCTTCTAAAAATAGGTCCTGATTTTACTTTTGATATTTCCAACCATTTTTTTAAACTGGTTACTGGGCAATAAGTTTCATTAGTAAAGTAGGGCAGGCCTTTAATCATTCCTTCTCCAAATTGATCTGTCTTTGATCTTCTAATGGTAATTTTGAGACCCTCAGGAACAAATTCTAAATCCTCATGATCAATTGAAATCAACTCAGTTCTTCTAAATCCACCCCCAAAACCTACTAATATAATTGATCTATCTCTTAATTTTTTTATTTCTTCAATTTTTTGTTGATCAATTACATTAACTATAGATTTTAAATGATTGATTAATAAAGGTTTTTTGCCTTTTTGAAAGCTTCCTTTAACCCTTTTTATACCTAATAAATTTTCAGTAATTATTGGATGTTTTGTATCTAAATAATGCCCTTTTAGCTTATGAACCATACTTATTGATACCAATCTTCTTCTTAAAGTGCTTATTTTTGAATTTTTGGATAGATGAGTTAGGTAAATAGAGACTATTTTTGGCTCTGTTGGTAAAGAATTTAAACCATGTTTAGCGCAAAAAGCTCCAAAGTCTTTAAAATCCGACTTATAAGCTCTTAATGTATTATTTGCTTTTGAGCTTTTTAAATTATTTAAAGTTGCTTCATGAAGCGATTTTAGATCTGTTGTTAATTTATTCATAATTACTATTGATAACAATTAATTATCATTAGTAATAATATAAGTCATTTAAGATGTCAAGTAAATAAGTTAATTTGTTTTTATGTTAAAATATATAATTTTAGCTTTAGCTTTTATTGGAATAGTTTTTTTTGTGCTGTTTAAATTTGAAAAATTGGACAAGCCTGAGAAAAAAAAATCTATATATATTTTGATAGCAGTATTAATTTTAAGCTTGGCTGTAATTGTTTCATTATTGTACTTTTAGAGTTATTAACATTATTCACACCTATCCTGTTTAATCGCTTAAAAAGTGATACATTCAACCTAAGTAATTTGTTATTGTAAAATGAATTAAGGGGCAACCCTTAACTGGCCAACTGGGGAAAGGCCGAGAGGACCAAGCCCAGGGGGCAGAAAGTCTTACGGAGTAGCGCTAAAATCGTAGGGCGGAAGGCATGGCGGTAGCGCATACAACGACGTGCCAAAACTACTGTTCTTTGCACCGTAAAAAGTGCAAGGAAACAGGGGTTTTTTTTCATGAAAGGCACTAAATTTCAATTACAAGTATGGAATTATCTTAAAAAGATACCTAAAGGATCCGTAAAAACATATAAACAAGTAGCTATAGCAATAAATAAGCCAAAATCAGCTCGTGCGGTTGCTAATGCCTGTGCTGCGAATCCTTATGCTCCGAATATACCATGTCATAGGGTTATTAGGTCTGATGGAGGCCTCGGAGGTTACTCTGGAAGAGGTGGAGTTGATCAAAAATTGAAATTGTTGAGGTCAGAAAAGGTTAATATTTAGGGCTTTTTTTCAATTAAAAACCCAATAAAATCAACGTTTTTTTTATATTTAGTCTATAAACTGATATTATTTATATATTCAACGATCAGTTGCACCATTCTGAGGACAATTCTTAAAATTGACCCCTCTATGGCCGTTTAAATAGCATATTCAATATCTGCATTGGTCTAAAATTATGCAATAACAATAGTTTTAGACACCGCCTTTTTTTTGATTTTTCACAGTCTTTGAACTAATATTAATGGCTATTTTAAAGGTTTTTTCATTTTTATCATTAAATTACGGTTTTTTGTTAGTTTTTTTTACCAAAAATATTCTTTTAAAGATACTAATAATATTCAATAATAACAATAGTTTACAATAATATATTAAAGTATTACTTAATTAATTAGTAAACTTATATTACCTATTTATTTAAGTCTTTTAACGATGTTCTCTCGCCTTGATATATAAATACCACTAAGAATAATAATAAATAAACCAAGGAAAGTCCATTTATCTGGGAAATCACTAAAGAAGTAATATCCTATTATAATATTTGTAACTATCTCAAAGTAACTAAATGGAGCTAATTTCGAAGCATCTGCATATTTAAGAGACAATATAATAAATAGATGACCTACACATGCAAATATTCCAATAGCTGCCATCATAGACCATTGATTTAAGGTAGGTTTAATCCATACGAAAGGCATAACAAACGAGATTATTATGGCCCCTACTACACCAGTTAATAATAAAGTTAATAATGGATTATCAGATGAACTTAGTTTTCGTGTAATTATCAAATAAAAACCATACATTACCCCAGTTCCTAAAGCTGCTAAACTTGCTAAGTTTATTTCTACAAATCCTGGTCTAATTACTACCATTGATCCAATAAAACCAATTATAACTGCAGACCATCTTCTAAAACCTACTTTCTCACCTAAAAAAATTGGAGAAAATGCTGTAACAATTAAAGGGGCAATGAAAGCTAATGTAAGAGCCTTTGCTAAAGAAATTATTGAAATTGAATAAAAAAAACAAACATTTGCAGTTAATAAAATTAAACCTCTAATAAGTTGTAGTTTAGGTTTATCAGTCCAAACAAGGTTTTTTTTAAAAAAGAAAAACAATATAGGCAATGTAAATGCTACTGTGAAGAAGTATCGTGCCCACGTAATTTGTAAAACTGGAAGATCAGAACTGAGATATTTAGCAAAACCATCCATTATGGGAAGCATTACCCACGCTAATAGATTAAAAGTTATAGCTTTCATTAATATATTAAATCTAATTGAAATATCTTAAAGCAAAGAATACTACAATAGGAATTGTTATAAATGACATTAAAGTTGATGTAACAATTGTACTTGCAATACTATCAACAATTTTTTTGGGTGAATACATGCTGCCAACTAAATAGTTCAATATAGCACTTGGCATCGCACTTTGTATTAAAAGTACTCCTGCAGGAAATCCTGAAAGATCAAAATAATAAATAACAGCAAAGCCTATAATGGGACCTATTATAACTCTTAAAAATGAGAATATAATTGAGTCTCGAAAAGAAAATTTAAACCTTGTTAATGCAATACCCAAAGACATCAACACCAAAAAAATAGTTGCATAAGTGAGAAGAAAAGTTGTGTTTTCAAGAAATAAAGGTGTTTTGATATTAAAAAATAGAAAAAAAACAGAGACTATAATTGCGTATACAGGTGGATTTTTAATAAGGATATCAAATGAAAATTTTTTTTTTGCTAAAAAAACACCTAATGTGAAATGAAATAGAATAATTACGGAGGCAACAGCCGAAGCTACTCCCAAACCTTGAGTTCCATAGGCAAATAAACAAATTGGAACGCCCATATTCCCAGTATTTGGAAGAATTAGTGGTGGGAGTTCCATACTTAGATCTTTTTTAAGAAGGAAAAGTATTATAAGTCCAACTATTGCAAAACCACCAATCATTAAAATAGCATACGCAAAGTAATGAATAAAAATACTTAGAGTTATGCCTGTTGTTGTAACAGTATAAAAAATCATTGCTGGAGTACCAATATTTCCAGCAAAATTTGTTATAAAATTAGTGTCAAATTTTGGATTTTTTTTACCTAAATAGTAGCCAATACCTATGACAAAAAAAACTGGAAAAATAACTTCAAATATCTTTACGTATATTTCCATTACTAAAAAAGCCTTAATAAAACAGGCTTTTTAAGCACATTTTTGTTTTTTTGTAATGATCTTAGACATTTATCTGAATTTATTTGTTTAGTTGCATGTGTAATAATAACAATTGAAGCTGTTTTATTTTTATTATTTGGTATTTGTATTAATCTTTGAATAGAAATTTTATTATTAGCTAAATTTTTTGTGATTTGTGATAAAACTCCAGGTTTGTCTCTTACTTCGAACCTAATATATAAAGAATTTTCATAATTATTGAGATCATAACTTTTAATTTTGTTTCGTTTTATATTTGGGATACCAAAAGGATATTTTATATTTCCTCTTAAAATTGACATTAAATCTGACATTAGTGCCGATGATGTAGGTTCAGGACCTGCCCCCTCACCTTGTAAAACACTTTCACCGACTGGTTTTCCCTCTAATATTACTGCATTCATTACACCACCTACATTTCCAATATATGTATTCTTTTTAACCAAACACGGATGAACTCTTTCAAAAAGCTTATTATTTATGATTTCTGTAATACCTAATAATTTAATTCTTAGATTTAATTGATCTGCTATTTCAAAATCTTTTGGTTCTACATTTTCTATTCCTTCCATTAAAGAGACTGAATTCGACAAACGTTTATTAAATGCTAAAGCAGATAGAATCTTAACTTTAGCGAGGGCGTCATATCCATTTAAATCTAGTTTTGGATTACCTGGCTCCGCATACCCTAATTTTTGTGCTTTTATTAGGACATTTTTAAAATTATCTTTTGTTTTTTCCATTTCAGATAATATGTAATTACATGTACCGTTCAATATTCCATAAACTTTTGTAATGTGATTGGTTGCAAGACTATCTTTAATTGTTCTTAGAATTGGAATACCTCCTCCAACAGATGCTTCAAACTCTAAATTTACTCTTTTATTTTCAGCAATTGAAGATAGTTTGTCACCATGTTTTGATATTAAGGCTTTGTTTGGAGTAATGACATGAATTTTCCTATTCAAAGCAAACTCAACACATCTCTTTGACATTCCATCTGATAATCCAATACATTCAAACAAAATATCAACTTGTTTACTCTTAAGCATTTTAATTGGATCTTTAAAAAAGATCTTTTTATTAATTGGGTATCTTCTTTTTTTATTTATGTTTCTTGCTGATAAACCAACAATTTTAATTTTTTTTCCTGTTAAAAGCTGAATAGTTTTTTGATTTCTTTTGAGCTCATTATAAAGATAAATACCTATTTGTCCTAATCCTATAATCGCAATGTTAAATTCCTTTTTCATTAATCTAAGCTCGGATATCCTTTAATATTTCCATTCTTTTCGATCAAAATCCTAAATTCTTCGAAAGTCATCCTTTTATTTATGTCTATAACCTCTGTCTTAAGATTTTTTTTGCTACATGAAATTAAAATGAAAAATATTATGAATAAAAAATTTCTCATTTTAAACCCTCATTAAACTTAAAATTATAGATAAAATTTAAATTTTGAACCGCTTGCCCTGCCCCACCTTTTATCAAATTATCTACACTGCTTAGAATAATTAATTTTTTTTTATCCTTAGATTTACAAACTGATATTTGACAATTATTTGTGTTAATAACATCATTCGTGCTTAGAGCTTTATTCTTAAATATTTTTATAAATTTATCTTTCATATAATATCTTCTTAATTCATTGTATATTTTATTCAAATTAGATTTACTTTTATAATTTAAATAAATAGTTGATAAAATCCCTCGAAACATAGGTAGTATATGAGGAGTAAAAGTAAATTCTATGTTCTTTTTAATATAGCTCAATTCCTGCTGAATTTCTGCATTATGTCTATGAGAGCCTATTCCATAAGCACTTGTTGAACCATATAGATTTTTATTCTTGAATTTTTTATGAACACCACGACCAGCTCCAGAAAAACCTGATTTTGAGTCAATAACAATATTTTTAAAATCAATTAAATTTTTTTTGATTAAAGGGAATAACGGTAAAAGTATAGATGTAGGATAACAACCCGGACAAGCTATAATTTTTCCTTTTGGTAAATTTTTCTTGTTAATTTCAGTTAAGCCATAAATGCTTTTTTTAAGATTATTTAAAGATATATGTTTTATCCCATAATATTTGTTGTATATTTTTGCATTCTTTAATCTAAAATCAGCTGATAGATCAATCATGATATTTTTTTTTAATAGTTTATTAGCAATTTTTTGAGACTCCCCATTAGGCAAGGATGTAAATATAACATCTACATCTTTAAATAGTTTGTAATTAATCTTGATTATCTTTGGTAGCTTATATTTCTTTAAATCTTTATCGTAGGATGAAATATTCTTACCAACAGATGTATTGCCACAAAGATATTTTATTTTAACATTTTTGTGTTTACAGAGGAGTTTCACCAATTGAGTTCCGATATAACCCGTTGAGCCCGCAATTAATACGTTAAGTTTGTCCATAAATTATTATAACAGTTGATTGTAAAAAAGTAATTATCTTTTAGAAAACTGAAAGCTTCTTCTTGCTTTTCTATGACCGTATTTTTTACGCTCAACAGAACGAGAATCTCTCGTGGTAAGTTTTTCTTTTTTTAAAGGAGCTTTGAATGAAGCGTCGAATAACAATAAAGCTTTTGAAATACCATGAATCATAGCTCCAACTTGACCACTATGTCCACCACCCTTCACTGAACATCTTACGTCGTAAGAAGTTGATTGTTCAATAAGCTCAAAAGGACGTAACAATTGATTCACGTGATTAGATCTTTTAAAATATTCGTCATATTTCTTACCATTAACAAAAATATTACCACTACCTTTTTTTAGCCAAACTTTAGCAATTGACTTTTTTCGTCTTCCAGTAGCGTATTTACCGTCTGTGAAATTACCCATACTTTGTATATTTTCTGAAGCCATAATTAATTTCTGACAATATTTTTATTATTTAATTTTGACACATCAATCAATTCTGGACTTTGAGACTCATGAGGATGTTTTTCTCCAACATAAACTTTAAGTTTTGATAATTGTTTTTTTCCTAAAGCTCCACCTGGTAACATTCTTTTTACTGCCAATTTTAATACTTCCTCAGGTTTTTTTTGATGTAATTTTTCAGGTGTTGTTTCTTTTATGCCCCCAGGATAACCTGTGTGTCGGTAGTATTTTTTATTTTCAAATTTATTTCCAGTAAATTTTATATGTTCTATATTTTTTACCACTACAAAATCACCATGATCCATGTGAGGCGAGAATTTAGGGCTATTTTTACCTCTAATTATTTTTGTAATTATAGCAGCTAATCTACCTACAACTGCATTTTTGGCATCAATTTCATACCACTTACAGTTTATTTCACTTTTTTTAACGAATTTAGTCATGTTTGCGGGGATTAATACTTAGAAATAGCCTATTGTCAAATTATTATATTTATCTTGTTTTTTCCAATTATCTTATGATAGCTTAAATAATTATATGAAAGTAGTGCATAATTCACAATTTCTACTGATCAAAAAACACAAATCATCAACGAAGGGAGAAAAAAATGAGTAAATCAAAGAATCCAGAGACTATTGCTCTACATGGTGGTGAATATAGAAGTGATCCAGCAACAACTGCTGTTGCTGTGCCGATTTATAGAACAACATCATATCAGTTTAATAATACTGGACATGCAGCAAACCTATTTGCACTTAAGGAGTTTGGAAATATCTATACAAGGATTATGAATCCAACAAATGATGTTTTAGAAAAAAGAGTTGCAGCAATTGAAAATGGTTTAGCTTGTGTAACTGTTGGTTCAGGTCAAGCAGCATCTACGTTTGCAATTTTAAACGTATGTCAGTCAGGCGATAACTTTGTTAGTTCAACTGATCTGTATGGCGGAACAGTAAATTTATTTACACATACATTAAAAAAACTTGGTATTGAAGTAAGGTACGCTGATCCTTCTGATCCAAAAAATTTTGAAAAAGCAATTGATGACAGAACTAGATGTTTTTACGCAGAAACATTGCCTAATCCTGCTTTAAGAGTTTTTCCAATAAAAGAAGTTTCAGATATTGGAAGAAAACATAATATACCTCTAATAATGGATAATACTGCAGCACCAGTTATATGTAAGCCATTAGACCATGGAGCAGCTGTTGTTGTTCATTCTTTAACTAAATTCATTGGAGGTCATGGTACTGTAATTGGTGGATGTTTAGTTGATGGAGGAAATTTTGACTGGACAGCTGATCCAAAAAGGCAACCATTGTTTAATGAACCAGATATGAGTTATGGTGGAGCAAAATGGGGTGAAGTTGTACCTCAATTAACTGGAGCCAATGTATCTTTTGCCGTAAGAGCAAGAGTATGTTTATTAAGGGACTTGGGAGCACCTTTAGCACCTGACAACGCATGGGGTATTATACAAGGGTTAGAGACAGCACCTTTAAGAATGAAACAACACTGTTCAAATGCAGAAAAGGCTGTTGATTTTTTAACTAAGCACAAAAATGTTGAAAGAGTTATATATCCAACACTTCACAAAGGAGCGGTTGGCGATAGAACTAAGAAATATTTTTCTGGAGGAAATGGTGCTCTAGTAGGAATTGAAGTTAAAGGCGGTGTAGAAGCTGGTAAAAAGTTTATTGAAGCTTTAAAAATGTTTTATCATGTAGCAAATATTGGAGATGCTAGAAGTTTAGCTATCCACCCTGCTACAACTACACATAGTCAGCTTACTGAAGAAGAATTATTAGCAGCTGGTGTTACACCTGGATACATAAGACTATCAATAGGTATTGAACATCCAGATGATATTATTGCAGACTTGAAACAGGCACTTGATGCTTCAGGTAAACCAAGTCTGAAGGCTGTAAGTTAATTTTTCTTAGTGTTTATAAATAAAAAATAAACACTAAAGCTTACAAGTAAAATTGAACTAATTTGGTGCATAGATGCAATAAACATTTGTGCACCGCTAGTTACTGTCAAAATTCCTAACACTACTTGAAGCAATAATATTAAACCTAAAAATATAACTGTTTTATTAAAATTTATTAATTTATTTGAAATTACCAAATAAAGAGTAATTAAATAAACAAACATTATAATGTAGGCAAGATTTCGATGCATAAATTGAACAAGAGATGGTTCGCTTAAAGCTGAAATCTTAAACAAGTTGTAGAGATTGTTATCATTTGGAAAAAACGTTGATCCCATTAATGGCCAAGAGTTATAAATTTTTCCAGCATCCATACCCGAAACAAAAGCACCAACAATTATTTGTAAAAAAATCAAGAAAATGAAGATCTCAGGTAATTTAAATTTTATATACTCATAATTAGAGTTTAATTTTACTTTAAGTTTGAAAATTTGCCAAAGTATGAGTGTTAAAATAATAAAAGCTGTTGTTAGATGAAGAGATAATCTAAAATGGCTTACATCAACTTTGTTTACTAATCCACTCATAACCATATACCAACCAATAAACCCTTGAGCACATATTAGTACAAATATAAATATATATGGTTTAGTTTTTTTAAAACCTAGTCTGAAAATAAAATATATTAATGGTATTAGAAAAAATAAACCAATTATTCTTCCCAAAAATCTATGAGCCCACTCCCACCAGAAAATTACTTTAAATTCATCTAGTGACATGTTGAAGTTTTGTAATTTATATTCAGGTATTTCCTTATATAAATTAAAATAAGCAACCCATTCAGTATTTGAAAAAGGTGGTAAAAATCCTTTAAATAATTCCCATTCAGTAATTGATAGACCTGAGTCAGTTAATCTTGTAAGTCCACCAACAACTATTATTGATGAAACTAAGACAAACATAATAATCAACCAAAAAGACAGTAAATTTTCGATACTTTTATTTATGTACATATATGAATAAATATAATAATTATTATTAAATCCAAAAGATTAAATGTCGCCTAATAATAAAAAAAAATTAATTGTTTTAAGAAAAAAACTAGATTTACTTGATAATCAACTAATCAAAATATTAAAAAAGAGATTTGATGTTGTTCAAAACGTCTTGAAGCTTAAAGAAAAAAAGAGTGAAATAATTGATAGAAAAAGAATTAATGTAATTTTAAATAATATTAAGAAAAAATCTAAAAAGAATAAAATAGATACCAGGATTACTCTAAAGGTATGGAAAAGTATGATTAATGCTTTTATTCAGTACGAATTTAGAAATTTTAAGAAAAAAAGATAATTAATTACTTACTGTGCGGTGGAAGTTTTTTTTCGACAAAAACTTCATGTTTTCTTGTAGAAGGATTGTATTTTTTTGCCTTTAGCTTGATCTTAGCCTTTTCACCACCAGCTGGTTTCTTTACATAATAGAAAAATGGACTATCAGGTTTAGCCTCTGGTACTAATCTTACTTTAACGTGTGTTTTTTTTGCCATTTGAAGTTTTTAAATTTTTTATCAATTTATTTATTTTGTTAAGCTTTAATTTTAAATTTAAAGCATTTATAGTTTTATTTTCATTAGCGTCAATATTAAAAAAATCTTCATTTAATTGTTTTTTTGCACCAGAAATAGTCATTCCTTTATCTTTAAGTAAGAACTTAATTTTCTTTAGAACATCTATATTTTTATCGTCATAATGTCTTCTTTTATTAATTATAATTGGTTTTATTTGTTTAAACTCACTTTCCCAGTAGCGAATTGTATGAGTATTCTTTTTATTCCCAATAGAGTCTAATTCTAATATTTCAGCAACTTCACCAATTGTTTTATAGGCTTTTGAGCTTTTTTTCATTATTCTCGTTAATAAAGTTTTTAAAATCTTTAGATGGTTTAAATAATACTACATTTCTCTCTTTAATAATTTTTTCCTCTTTTGTTTTAGGGTTCCTCCCAACACGACTCTTTTTAAAACGTATATGAAAAGTTCCAAAATTAGTTATCTTAACAACTTTATATTTTTTAAGATTTTTAACAATATCAGACAAAATATCCTCAAGAATACTCTCTGACATTTTTTTTGAAAAACCTATTTGCATAAATACAGAATTGATGATTTCTTTTTTTGTAAGATTTACTCTCATTAATTAATGATATTATCTTTAATTTTCTCTATCAAGTTTCCATTAACAATTTTTTCACAAACTTTTAATGAGTTAGAAAATCCAATATAATCGGTTGAGCCATGACTTTTAACCACTGGGGAATTTAAACCAATAAGTATTGCTCCATTATAAAGTCTAGGGTCTAATTTATCCTTGACCTTTTTTATATTCTTAATATTTAAAAATGAGAGAACTTTTCCATATAAATTTGATGTCATCGAATTCTTCACTTCTTTCATTATAAAATTTGCTGTCCCTTCCGCTGTTTTCAGTGCAATGTTTCCAGTAAAACCATCTGTCACAATAACATTTACATCACCTGACATAATATTATTACCTTCAATATACCCAGCAAAATTAAATTCATTACTTTTTTTTTCACTTAAAATCTTGTGAGCGCTTTTTATTATTTCATTACCTTTTATGTCTTCAGATCCAATATTTAATAGCGCTACTTTTGGTTGCTCTTTAGGAAAAAGCGATTTAAACAAAGATGAACCCATTATTGCAAAATCAGTTAAATTTTTTTCACTGCACTCAATGTTGGCTCCAAGATCGAGAACAACATTCATTCCTGATTTATTCGGCCATAAAGCTGATAAAGCCGGTTTATCGATATTTTCTATCATTTCTAAATTCATTTTTGCAATAACGAATAATGCACCGGTGTTTCCTGCTGATATTACTATATCTGAATCTTTTGATTTAACACTTTCTATTGCTTTCCACATACTCGAGTTTTTTCCTTTTCTAGCAGCTGTTAATGGAGAATCCGTATCGAGTATTTTATCTTTTGTGTCAAAAATCTTATAAGAGTTGTTTCTTAAATCTTTTAACAATTCTTTAATTTCGTTTTCATCGCCAAATATATTATAATTTATATTTTTCGATGATTTAGAGTGATGCATTATTCCATCTATAGCTTTTTTTGGTGAACCTTCCCCACCCATTGCATCAACTGCAATATTTAAGATTTTGGTCATATAGAAAATTTATTCCTTAGGATCTAGTACCTGTCTACCTTTATAAGTACCAGTTTTTAAATCCAAATGATGTGAAAGACGATATTCACCTGATTTTTTATCTTCAATAACATTTTTTGTATTAAATTGTATATGAGATCTTCTTTTTCCAGCTCTTGATTTAGTTGTTTTACGTTTTGGTACAGCCATAATTTAAAATTTATGATTTATTACACTCTTTGTAAATGATTTTAAAGAGGTTTTCGATAAATATATCTCAAAGTTATTAAAATATTCAACAATTCTTAGCTTATTGCTATTTAATTTGAAGTAAAAACCTAAAAGTAGACCCTTTTTTTGATTATCTATGTTGTTCCAATCATTTATTTTATCCAAAATTGAATAAAAAATATTTATGTAGTCTTTCATTTTCTTATTAATTGATACATCCCCATAACCAATTTCTCTTAGATTTAGCTCAATTTGTCTGAAAAAATAATCGAAAAACTTTTGTAAATATTCTTTGTCAGTATTTTTTTTATATTCTCTCAAAAAAAAGGCAAAATGAAACATCAAAATTAATATTCGATCTGAAAAAGTGTCTTTATCAGTAAATAAAGAAAAAAGACTTTTATTTCTAGAGAGATTTACTAAACTATTATATAAATTGACAAATGCTTTAATCATGAAAATAATACTTCTTATATCTTTATTCATCGTAATTTCAAATTGTTCTTTAAATCTTGTTGATGATCATCATGGTGTTTATTTTATTGAGAAAAAAATGAAAAAAATTCAAGTTAATTCTACAAATAAAAATGATATTGTAAAAATTTTCGGTGAGCCATCAACTAAAAGCACTTTTGACAACGATGTTTGGATATATATTGAAAGGAAAATTACTAATACTCACATTTTTGGTAGACGAGAGTTAGTTGTAAACAATGTTCTTGTTCTTGAAATTGATCAAATGGGATTATTAGCAAAAATTGATTTTTACGATATTGAGGATATGAATAAATTAAAGTTTGATAAAGACAGTACAGAAATAACATATGGTAAAACAAGTTTTATTTATGACTTTTTATCAAGTATGAGACAAAAAATTAATGACCCCCTAGGAGTTAGAAAGAAAAGACAAGAAGGTGGTCAATAACTTTTTATCCAGCAATTACAGCCAAAAGTAATAATGCAACTATGTTAGTTATCTTTATCATTGGATTAACTGCTGGTCCTGCTGTATCTTTATAAGGATCACCAACTGTATCACCAGTTACTGCAGCTTTGTGAGCCTCAGATCCTTTTCCACCATGATTACCGTCTTCTATATATTTTTTTGCGTTGTCCCATGCGCCACCACCTGCGGTCATTGAGATTGCAACAAAGAGACCTGTGATTATAACCCCAAGCAACATTGCACCTACAGATGATAATGCAGCAACCTGACCACCGATTTGATAAATAATTAGATACAAAACTATTGGAGATAAAACCGGTAATAGAGAAGGTATAATCATTTCTTTAATTGCAGCTTTTGTAAGTAAATCAACTAATTTACCATAATCAGGTTTAGCTTTTCTTTTCATTATACCAGGTATCTTTTTAAACTGTCTTCGAACCTCAATTACAACTGCACCCCCTGCTCTTCCAACAGCTTGCATACCCATAGATCCAAAAAGATATGGCAACATACCACCAACTAATAAACCAACAACTACGAAAGGATTGGAAAGATCAAAGCTAACAACAACATTTTCTAGTTTCGACCCTGGAAGATCAGAGAAAAACTTAATATCCTCAGTGTATGCTGCAAATAAGACTAGGGCGCCTAAACCTGCAGAGCCAATTGCATAACCTTTTGTTACAGCTTTTGTAGTGTTACCTACTGCATCTAATGCATCAGTAGTCTTTCTGACATTTTTAGGTAAATTAGACATTTCAGCTATTCCACCAGCGTTATCTGTTACTGGTCCATAAGCATCTAATGCTACTACCATTCCAGCGAGAGCTAACATCGCTGTTACGGCAATAGCTATACCATATAATCCAGCTATATAATTCGTTAATAAAATACCACCAACAATTATTAGTGCTGGTATTGCTGTTGCTTCCATTGAAACAGCCAATCCTTGAATTACGTTTGTACCATGTCCAGTAGTAGATGAAGATGCCACACTTTTTACTGGCCTATAATTTGTACCAGTATAATACTCCGTTACCCATATAAGTAGACCTGTAATCACTAATCCAATTACACTGCAATAATAAAGGCTTAAACCAGAAAATTGTTTGTTGTCTACTGAATATATCTTTTCTAAACCTAAAACATAATCAGTAAGTGGATATAAAACTAGTAAAGATGTAATTGCAGTAACAACAAACCCTTTATAAAGAGCAAGCATTATATTTTTTGATGAACCTAATCTTACAAAAAAAGTGCCAAGAATTGAAGTAACTATACAAGCGCCTCCAATAGTAAGAGGATAAACCATCATCATTAAATCATTTTGAAAAAAAATTGAGGATAAAACCATTGTAGCAACTATCGTTACTGCATAAGTTTCAAATAAATCAGCTGCCATTCCTGCACAATCACCAACGTTGTCACCAACGTTATCTGCTATTACTGCTGGGTTTCTCGGATCATCTTCTGGAATACCTGCCTCTACTTTTCCAACTAAATCTGCTCCAACATCAGCTCCTTTTGTAAAAATTCCACCACCTAATCGTGCAAATATGGAAATAAGTGATGCACCAAATCCTAATGCAATAAGTGCATTGATTAATTCTCTTTTATCAACATTAAATTTTAAAAGTAAATAATAGTAAACTGCTATTGACAATAAAGCTAATCCAGCCACTAGCATTCCTGTAACTGCACCAGACTTAAATGCAATTGATAAACCATTTGATAAACCTTTTCTAGATGCTTCTGCTGTTCTAACGTTAGCCTGAACTGAAACTAACATTCCTACATAACCAGCAATACCAGATAATGCAGCACCAATTAAGTACCCTAGACCAACTAAGAAACTAAAAGAGAAACTTATAATAATAAGAACTACAAAACCAACAACTGCGATAGTCTTGTACTGTCTGTTTAAATACGCTTTTGCTCCAATTTGAATTGCAGATGCAATTTCTTGCATCTTGGAGTTTCCTGTACTTGCAGCTAAAATATTTTTTCCTGTAAAATATCCGTAAACTATTGATAATATACCAGCTAAAATTGTGTAGATTAAGATTGTTTCAACATTATAGTTCATAAATTCCTTATGTATTAAAAGTTTCTATTTAAAAAAAATGGACATTACAAAAATAAGTATAAAAGGCAATATAATATTAATTAAAATTGGTGAGTATAACCAAGGTTTTTATTTATCCTAAACTTCTTATTTCCTTTCAAAATACAAGAATCTTGGTGTTTTTTTAAGATTTTGCCGATTCTTTGAATTTTAAGTTTTTTATTTTTAGCGTACTTATCGATTAAAGATCGGTTTTTTTTATGAGAGGTAAAAATAATTTCATAATCGTCACCATGAAAAACTGTATTTTCAATTTTATATCTTTTATTTCTACTTAAAACTTTTTTGAGTTGATTTGATAATTTAATGTCATCCAATTTAATTGAAAAACCATATTTCTGTTGTCTTATCATTTTTTTCAAGTCAATCAACAAACCATCGGATATATCAATAGAAGTATTTGCGAATTTTTGTAAGAAATTTACCATCTTCAAATTTATGGTTGGCATATAAAATTTAGAAATGAAGTAATTTTTCAATAATTTTGGTATCAAAATTTTTTTTTTCAAAATTTGAAGACCTATGAAACTATCACCTAAGTGACCAGTAATGTATATGTCATCTCCAATCATTGAGTTATGTCTTTTTACTATCTTATTGGAAAATCCTATAACACAACATGTAAAAGAGTTGGTATTAGAATAAACGGTATCACCACCAGATAATTCAATATCAAATTTTTTCTGTTCTAAGGATAAAGAGTTTGAAATCTTTTGTAAATTTTTGTTTGAGAAAGATTTTGAGTTACCACTCGCTGATATAAAATAATATTTTGGTTTGACACCTTTACAAATTAAATCTGATAGTGATGATCTTAAAATCTTTTTAATTACAAGATCAGGTGTTTTAAAGTTAGGAAAGTGTACCTTTTCAACATAAGTATCAACTGATACAGCTAATTTGTTGGATTTATCAAAAAAAATATCATCGTTTAGACCCTGGGATGAACTTTTTTTTTTAGTTAATCTTTTAAGAAATTTGTTAATTAATTGAACTTCGTTCATTTAAGCTCTGATTTTATTTGATATTTTATCTAATAATGCATTAAGATATTTCGTTTGTGATAAATCTATAAAATAATTAGATGCATTTAGATATTCTTTAATAATTATTTTTGAAGAAACATTCGGTTTATATAAAAATTCAAAAATAGCACTTTTAATTATTATTATGAAAATTTTATCAAGTTTTTTAAGTTTAATATCATTTTCTAAATGTATTTGAATTTCATTATTAATTACTTCGTTTCGTTCAATTGTTCCCTTTACAACATCCTTTATAAATTTTTTAAATCTGTGTTTAGGAAATGTTAATTCCTCTTCTTTATTAAAAAATTTTCCATATAATTTTTGAATTATAATTACTCTTGGATTGTTTTTTGGACTGTATTGTGGCTGCATCTTTTTATTTATCGCTAATCAAAAGTTCAATTACTGCATTTGCAGTTTCTTTACCTTTGTTTTTATTTAATTTATCAGCACGTTCAATTGCCTGGTCTTTATTTAAGCAAGTTAAAATTCCATTTCCAATAGGTTTTTTACTTTCAATTGATAATTTCATTATTGCATCTATTGAAGATTTACTAATAAAATCAAAATGAGGCGTTTCACCTTTGATGACACATCCCAAGGCTATAAAAGCATCATATTTTTTTAAATTTTTTGATATCGCATATGGTATTTCGAAAACACCTGGAACATAAATAATTTTTGTTTTAATTTTTTTTTTATGATTGTTAAGAACATCATTAACACCACTAACTAGCATATTGATGATATCTTCATAATATTTAGATGCAACTATACAAATTTTTTTCATTTTATAATTTCTTGTTTTGTAATTCTAATTCCAAAGCCTTCTAAGCCAATAACTTTTTTTGGTGATCTGGTAACTAATATCATATTTTTAACTCTTAAAGCTTTAATTATTTGTGCACCAATACCATAGTTTCTAATTAGTTTATCAACACCTATTTTATTTTTCTTATCAGATTTAAAGTCTCTTAAAGTAGAAGATACAGATTTTAAATTAGAGTCTCTTATAAAAACTAATACACAATTATTATAATCTTTAAAATAATCTAATGTATTATTAAATGAATTAGGCAATCTCTTTCCTAGTAAATAACTTTCAACCAAATTAGAAGATATAACTCTTACTCTAGTATTTTTACTGGGGCTAATATTGCCTTTTATTAATGCAAAATGTTCAGAGCCATCAAGTTGATTTTCGAAAATTTTAATTTGATATTTTTTATTTTTAATTACAATTTTATCAATTTTTTTAAGCTTAACTAATTTTTCATTCTTTAATCTATAAGAAATTAAATCTTCTATTTTAGCTACAGCCAATTTATGTTTATTAGCAAATTCAAAAAGCTCTTTGCCTTTTGTCATTACTCCTTTATCATTCATTATTTCACATATTACTGCTGAAGGGTTTTTTTTTGCTAGTTTTGATATATCAACTGATGCCTCTGTATGACCTGCTCTTACTAAAACTCCACCGTCTTTTGAGATGATTGGAAATATATGTCCTGGTGAAACTATATCTTTTTTTTTAACATTTGTTTTTATTGCTGTTTTAATTGTTAAAGATCTGTCTTTTGCAGAAATACCAGTCGTAACTCCCCTTCTTGCCTCTATTGATACTGTAAAAGCTGTTTGGTTTCTTGATTTATTTATTGGAGACATGAGAGAAAGATTTAATTTTTTTGCTTGCTTGTTCGTTAAGGCTAAACAAATTAATCCTCTTCCATATTTAGCCATAAAATTAATTTTCTTTGGAGAAACATTTGAAGCTGGTATTACTAAATCTCCTTCATTTTCTCTATGTTCATCATCTACAAGAATATACATTTCACCTTTTTTGGCTTTACGAATAATACTTTCTACAGAACTAAACTTTTTTGTTTTCATAAAATTTTTTAACGTATTTTGAAAGAATATCTATTTCAATGTTAACAATATCATTAACCTTTAAATTTGATAAATTAGTTAGCTTTAAGGTATGCGGAATGCACCAAATTTGAAATTTATTACCTTTTATTTTTGATATTGTAAGCGAAACACCGTTTATAAGTATTGAAGCCTTAGGTATTAAATATTTTGAAAATTTATTTTCAATTTTAAATTCTAATACAATTGATTTACCTACTTTTTTAATTTTTTTTAGTAAAGAAGTACAATCAACATGGCCTTGGCATATATGACCTGAAATATCTTGCCCATATTTTAAAGGCAGTTCAAGATTTATCTTTTGACCAATTTTGAGATGCTTAAACTTTGATTTGTTAATACTTTCTTTGGATAGATAAAATTCTAATAAGTCTTTTCTTTTGGAAACCAATGTAAGGCAAACACCATCACATGCAATAGATGAGCCAATATCTTTTTTGTCTAATTTAAGCTTACTTTTTATAAATATTTTTGTCCCTGCGTTCAATTTCGAAAATTTCGATACAGTTCCCTGTTGATATATAATTCCGTTAAACATTTTTAAATAAATCTTGTAATATTGTTTTTATCAAAATACTGATTGATATTACTCTTAATTCTAAATTTTTTTGATAATTTATAAACTATTTTTTTAATGTTTAATTTACCAGATTGTCTCAATTTATTATCTGTTTTTATTAAATAAAATTCATTAAATAAGTTTTTATCCAACATTTTGTTTGTAAACTGATTTCCACCCTCAACTAATAGAAAACAAATATTATTTTGGTATAAAATTGACATAACTTTTTTTAAGTCAAATTCACCATTTTTTTCGAGTTTAACATTGATTAGTTTTACTTTTTTACTCTTAAGAAACTTTATTTTTTTTTTATCACCTGAGTTATAAAAAATAATTATTTTAGTATTCTTTAATTTGAAAATATTTGCATTTTTTTTAACTTTTAAATTCTTATCTATAATAACTTTTATTGGTGAATACTCATTTAAACCAGATAATCTACAATCCAATAATGGATTGTCTTCGTTAATCGTCTTGTAAGTGACTAATATAGCTTGATTTTTATATCTGAGATGATGAGTAAAAGATTGGGTGTAGGTATTGGAAATATATTTTGATTTAGAACTTTTAATAAAAAAATCTTTTGAGCATGCTATTTTTCCTACTATATAAGGTTGTTTATATTTTCTTTGAAAAATATAAGGTTTATAAAATTCATTTATCGTAGGTACATTAATATTTTTAACTTTAATTTTTTTTGATTTCAGAATTTGTTTAGCTCTTTTTGAGGATCTTTCATCAATGTCATGAGCACCAAAAACAAGTCTGGAAATCTTTTTATCTATTATAATGTTAGTGCAAGGCGGTGTTTTTCCATAATGACTACAAGGTTCTAGAGTTACATAAAGAGATGAACCCTTAGTTATTTTTTTGTCAATTTTATTTAATAAACTAAACTCAGAGTGAGGTGTTCCATTATAACCTGTGGAAGCTAACGAAACAATCTCATCATTTTTAACAAGAACACTTCCAACAGAGGGATTTGTCCCTGTTAAACCCTCCATATTTTTTGCTAAATTCAAAGCTAAATTTAAATAGAGCTTATCTTTTTTTGAAGACATCTATTTTGTCTACAAATTGTACAAAGTCTTTTTCTTCTCTGAAATTTCTATAAACAGATGCAAATCTTACATAAGCTACTGGGTCTAAATTTTTTAAACCATCCATAACCATTTTTCCAATTGCATTGGATGAAATTTCATTTTGCCCTAACTCTTCAAGTGACCTTGAAATATTAGTAATAAATTTTTCAACAGTTTCAGTATCAATTGGTCTTTTTTTAAGAGCGATGTAAATTGACTTTGATAGTTTATCTCTATCAAATGGTGATTTTCTTCCACTTTTTTTTACAACCATTAATTCTCTAAATTGGATTCTTTCAAAAGTAGTAAATCTTTCTCCACATGTGCAAAGTCTTCTTCTTCTTATTGCTGTACCATCTTCAGTTGGACGTGAATCCACAACCGATGTTTCACCTTTTTTTTCACATGGACAAATCATTTACTATTTTAAATTTTTATAAATCGGAAATTTTGAGCACAGTGAAATTACTTCTTCTCTTACTTCTGCTTCAACTTTCGCATTATCGTCTGGATTTGCTGATAAACCTTTTATTGTTTTAGTTATTAGTTCACCTACTTTTTTAAATTCATCTAAACCGAAACCCCTCGTAGTTGCAGCTTGTGTTCCTAATCTTATCCCAGATGTTATCATTGGACTTTCTGTATCATATGGAATTCCATTTTTATTACATGTTATGTTAGCTCTACATAAACTGTCAGCTGCAATATTTCCTTTTACATTGAATGGTCTTAAGTCTACCAACATTAAATGAGTATCAGTTCCACCTGAATATATTTTAAAACCATTGTTTTTTAATGTCTCAGCTAAAATTTTTGCATTAGCCATTACATTTGAAATATAATTTCTAAATTCTGGTTTTAATGCTTCAAGGAACCCAACTGCTTTTGCAGCAATTATGTGCATCAAAGGTCCACCTTGATAACCTGGGAAAACTGCAGAATTAAATTTTTTAGACAAAGCCTCGTTATTAGTTAAAATAATTCCACCACGTGCACTTCTAAAAACCTTATGAGTTGTTGAAGTAACAACGTCAGCAAACTCTACTGGATTTGGATAACCTTTGCCTGCAACCAAACCAGAGAAGTGAGCCATATCTACCATAAAATATGCTCCTACTTTATCTGCAATCTCCCTAAATTTTTTAAAATTAATTTGTCTAGAGTACGCACTTCCACCTGCAATTATAATTTTTGGTTTATTCTCAACAGCAAGTTTTTCTATAGATTCGTAATCTAGTAATTCTGTTTTTTTATCCACATCATATGCAATTGCGTTAAACCATTTTCCTGAAACAGATGCTTTTGAACCGTGAGTAAGGTGACCACCGGAATTTAAACTCATACCCATTATAGTATCACCTGGTTTTAGTAATGCTAAAAAGACTGCTCCATTAGCTTGAGCTCCTGAATGAGGTTGGCTATTAGCAAATTTACAATTAAATAATTTCTTTAGTCTTTCGTTAGCTAAGTTTTCAGCTATATCAACATGATCGCATCCGTTATAATATCTTTTTCCTGGATAACCTTCAGCATACTTATTAGTTAATACAGATCCTTGAGCTTCAAGAAGAGCATTAGAAACAATATTCTCTGATGCAATTAGTTCGATATGTTGTTGTTGCCTAGCTAATTCATCATTAATAGCTTTATATATTTCCGGATCAGTATCTGATAAGTTTTTTTCAAAAAAGTTTTGATACTCTATATTTGTATATTTACCTTCACTAGACATAATTTATTTTATTTTTTTTACCCTTCTCAAGTGTCTACCACTTTCGAATCTAGTTTTCAAAAAAATATTAACACAATTTAAAGCTAATTTTGCGCTAATAAGTCTCGATCCTAAAGCGATTATATTGGCATCATTATGTAATCTCGATAATTTGGTATTTTCAATGCTATAACACAATGCGGCCCTTATATTTTTAAACTTGTTTGCGACTATTGACATTCCAACACCTGAGCCACAAACCAAAATCCCACGATTTTTTTTACTTTTTGCAACACTTTTTGCTAATTTTTTTGCAAAATCTGGATAATCTACAGAATTATCATTACTGGGTCCTAAATCAAAAATTTTTAATTTTTTCTTTTTTAATGAATATTTTATTTTTTCTTTTAGTTTAAATCCAGCGTGGTCTGAAGATATATAAATTTTATTCAAATTAATTAAATTTGTAATCAAGTACACAAGCAACAAGATGAATTCTATTCTCTTCGCCACCATTAAATGCATTGTGATACTTTTTATTATTCGTAATCCAAACTGATCCATCAGCTGGCATGTGCTTAGCTACATTATCTATTACCATTATACATCCGGGGTTTGTAATAATTGGAATATGTAGTCTAGGCTCTGGATCACGATGCCAACTTAAAGTAGATCTTGGTTCCTTCAATAATAATCTTACTCTGCCTAATTTATATTTTTTTGATAATTCTTCATAAACAATTTTAAAATAAGTATCATTATATTCATCAATGAACTGTGTGTACTTTCCTTCATCAATCATTTTGTCCCTTGAAACTTCTTTTCCATCACTGCTTGGTTTCGTCCAAAATACTCCACGAACATTATTTCCTTTAATTGACTCTGGATCTCCTGGTATTTGATTTAATGAAATTCCGGCAAAGTGAGGAATTCCTAGACTTGTGTCAAAACCTTTTAGGTTTAAAACTTTTGTGCAAGCTTCTCGAAGTTTGGTAATATCGAATTTGATATCTTGTTTTTGAAAATCGTTAAATGATAGTGACATTTTATAACTTTTTTATTAATAGCTTATAAACCATTTTTATATATATTACTATTGTCGCATTAAAAAACTTTGAGAATGATTATCACTGGTAAATACCCCAAATTGAGAATGAGAAGATCAAGAAAAACTGATTGGATGAGAAGATTAGTTAGAGAGAATTCTCTTTCTAGCAATGATTTTATATTACCAATCTTTGTAACAGAGGGAAAAAATAAAAAGATTCCAATTAAAACAATGCCTGAAGTTTTTAGATATAGTGTCGATAAACTTGGCCAGATTGTTGATAGAGCCCTAAAACTTAAAATTCCAATGGTGGCAATTTTTCCTCAAACAAATAGTGGTTTAAAAGACTCTTATGGTAGTGAAGCTTTAAATGAAAACAATTTAGTTTGTAAGGCTATAAGAAAAATTAAAGATAAATACAAAAATGAAATCGGTATAATGACTGATGTCGCTTTAGATCCTTATACATCTCATGGACATGATGGAATTTTAAGAAATAAAAGAATTCTTAATGATGAAACGATAGAAATATTAATTCAACAATCTCTTTTACAAGCTCAAATGGGTAGTGATGTTATAGCGCCATCAGATATGATGGATGGGCGTATTGGTGAAATTAGACAAGAACTTGATACAAATTCGCTTAAAGATATTAAAATATTATCTTATGCTGTAAAATACGCATCTTCTTTTTATGGTCCTTTTAGAGATGCGGTTGGATCAAAAAAATCTTTAAAAGGCGACAAGAAAACATATCAGATGGACTTCAGTAATTCCGAAGAGGCTTTGAGGGAGGTGGCATTAGATATAAAAGAAGGAGCAGATCTTGTGATGGTGAAACCTGGTCTTCCCTACCTAGATATAATAAAAAAAGTGAAAGAAAACTTTAAAATACCAGTTTTGGCTTACCAGGTTTCAGGTGAATATAGTTTGTTAATGAATGGTATTAACAAGGGATTAATAAGTGAAAACTCTATTTATGAAACACTTATGTCATTTAAAAGAGCTGGTGCTAATGCAATTATTTCATATTTTGCAGATAGAATAGACAAAATTATTAAAAATTAAGATTTAAAATCGTCTATGAATTTTTTTCTTTGATGAGGAAAATTAATACTATTAGGTAAAAAAAGGTTTGTTTGTAAATACTCACTTATAAGATTCAAACCGTCTATAATATCTTGATTATTTACATTATCTCCGCTTTTGGAAATAAGAAAATTAGGAACTTTAATTTTTTTTAGATTTGTAGTAATAAAAAAATCATTCTTTCCATTGGACTCTTTTTTTGCATATTTCTTTACATCTAAGTCAAAACCAATCAATCTTAGAAAATCAAGTTCCCAAAAAATATAATTTATATACCAATCTTCTTTTTCTAGAATTGAAAATAACTTATGAACCAACTCATAAATTGATGTGTTCTCTTGATTTTCTACAGTTAGTAATTTTACTAAATTTAATGCTGCATTAATGCAATACATAGATCTTTTTTGGGAGAAAAATATTGGGGTGTTTACTTTTAAAATTTCAACTTTAAAATATCCAAAACTGTCAACACTTTTCGAATTATAATTTAAATGAAGTTCATTGCCAATTTGTAAATAGTTTTTGATTTTTTTTGATGATGCTCCAAAAATTATACCTGAGCACTTACCATGATTTTTAGTATAGAAATTAACAATGGTTGAATTTTCTTGAAATTTATTCTTTGACAATAAAATACCTGTATCTGTCCAATTCATTTTTTAAAAGTATCCAATAATTTTAAAGCGGCTTTCTGTTCGGCTTCTTTTTTAGAATTACCAATTCCCAAATATTTTTTTGAATTTTTAATTTTGACTGAAACTTTTATAACAGGTTTATGTCTTGGGCCTTTGTTTTCTATCACATTATAAATTGGAAGGGTTTTATATAATTTTAGAGAATATTCTTGAAGCATTGTTTTTGGATCTCTATAAATTGTTAATTTTTCATTTAAAAATCTTTTCCAGTAATTTAAAATGAATTTTTCAGTTACTTCTAATCCTTGATCTAAATACAAGGCACCAACAATTGATTCAACTGTATCTGCTAAAATTTTATTCTCTATTTTTGAATTTTCTTTGTTGTCTCCTACTAAAACATAATCCTTTAAAGATAAATAATTAGAAATTTCAACACATCTTTTCCTATTAACTAATGATGCCAGTTTTTTATCAAGATCCCCTTCTTTATCATTTGGAAATAATTTATATAAATTCTTTGATATAATTAATCCTAATACTCTATCACCTAAAAATTCTAATTTTTCATTGTTATTAAGTGGATTATTACTTTTATGTGTTAGGCTTTGTAATAGAAGATTTTGATTTTTAAATTTAACACCTATTATTTTTTCAAAAGAACTTATATTTTTTTTCATTATCTAATTTTTTTAAAGAATCTGTCTAATCTAAAACTTTTATTCCACTTCCAAAATTCAATAAATCTTCCTATTTTTTTGTCTGTTGAAAAAAAAATAAATCTAGCCTTACCAACAATATTATCGCGGTGTACATAGCCAACACTTGTTAAAAAGCGACTATCCTTTGAACAATCTCTATTGTCTCCTAAAAAAAAATAATGATTATCAGGTACAACAAATTCATCTGAATTTTGATACGATCCAAAATTATTATAAGCAGTTAAATATTCTTTATTTTCTATTTTTTCTTCAAAAAGATTTGTTTCTAAAACTTCACCACCACAATATATTTCCATTTCTGATTTCACTTTAGATTTAAGGATCTCAACGTCGTTAAGATATAAATTACCGTCTATAAATTGAATCTTATCGCCCGGTCCACCTATAAGTCTTTTAATATAATCGGTTCTGTTATCCGCAGGAGTTTTGAATACAATAATGTCTCCTCTTTCTGGTTCATCGAAAAAAATACGTTTTTTAATGGGACCTAAACTAAAAGGAAATGAATGTTTGCTATATCCATAAGTATATTTAGTTACAAAAATCCTATCTCCCACCAACAAAGTAGGCTCCATTGATGATGACGGAATATAAAAAGGTTGAATTAATAAAGACCTAATTACAATAGCAATTACTAAAGCATAAAAAATAGTTTTGATATTATCTATAATTTTTTGTTTCATTTAATCTTTTGAGTTATAACGTATGCAACTGAATATTCTCTTTCATCTGATAATGACAGAAAAATTTTTACTTTTTTCAAATTAAGTTTTCTTTTTAATATATCTTTTAACTTATTACTTAAAGTAAGTTGGGGTTTACCACTTCTTTTTTTTGATACACTTATATCTTTAAAATTAATATTGTGAGCAAAACCAGTACCAAGAGATTTTACGAAAGCTTCCTTAGCAGCGAATCTTTTTGAAAAAAACAAAACTTTCTGATTAATTTTTTTTGAATCTTTAATTTCACTAGATGTGAATATTCTATTAATAAATTTTTTGTTTTTAATAAGTTTTTTTATACGACTATTTTTAACAATGTCTGTCCCTACACCAAAAATATTTAAAGTCATCTCACGATCTTTTTGAATTCTTTAATAATACTGGGCATACCAGACTCTAAACTTTCACCTATGATAAAGTGACCAATATTAAATTCTTTTATGTATGTAATTTTTTTCAAAATTTTTGTTGTTTTGTAATCTAAACCGTGTCCTGCATGTACCTCAATGTCATAATCAAATGCTAATTTACTTGCATCTTTAATCCTCTTTAGTTCATTTGAAAATTTTGCACCTTTTTTAATTAAAATTGATATTTTTCCTGTGTGCAGCTCAACACATTTCGTTCCTATTTTTTTCGAGATTTCAATATTTTGTTTTGAAGGGTCTATAAATAAACTTGTTCTGATTTTAGCCTTATTAAGTCTGGATATAATTTTTTTTAAATTATGAAAATTTTTTTTTAAATCTATTCCTCCTTCTGTGGTAATTTCTTTTCTTTTTTCTGGTACTATACAAACATAATTAGGCATGTTTCTAAGAGCAATTTTTAACATTTTGTTATTACATGCCATCTCTAAGTTTATTTTAATTTTTTTTTTACAAAGTTTTTTTAAATCTAAATCTTTAATATGTCTTCTGTCTTCTCTAAGATGAACCGTAATAGAGTCGGCTCCAGAATTAATTGCAATATCTGCAAATTTTAAAATATTTGGATGATTTTCTCCTCTAGCATTTCTTAATGTAGCCACATGATCAATGTTAACACCGAGTTTAGACATTATCTAAGATATCTACTTCCTGGTTTTGTAATTTGAATATTCTTCAAAGGAGTTGGTAATTTATTTCTCTTATAAACAGGAATATCTAATTTTACTTGAGATATAATTTTTTTGGACATTTTTAATTTTTTCGACCTGTCTATTAAGCAAGCAATTCCAACAAACTTTCCACCAAATCTTTTGATAAGTCTTACACACTCCAATGAAGATTTTCCTGTAGTGATTACGTCCTCTACTATTAATACTTTTGTTTTTTTTTCAATATTAAAACCTCTTCTAAGTTTAAATTTTTTATCTACTCTTTCACAAAAAATAGTCTCTTTTTTTAACAATCTTCCTATCTCATAACCAATAATTACACCTCCCATTGCTGGGGACAGAATAATATCAAAACTTTTAATATTTCTTTTAATTTTTGTTGCCAAGGAACTTATAAATTTTTTAGCTTGAGTTGGTTTGCTTAAAAGCTTGGCGCATTGAACATATTGGGGTGAATGTAGACCAGATGAAAGTACGAAGTGTCCCTCTAAAAGAGCATCAGTTTTTCTTAAAACTGCCAAAGAATTTTTTAAAGAAAGCATATTTTTTGTTTTTGTGTCTAATAATTTTAAATTTATACTCTCTTTGTTTTAACTCACTTATTAATTTTGTAAAGTTTTTGAGATCAGAAATAATTAGATTAAATCTAAAATTAATGGAGGTTTTAGTTTTTTCTACCATTTCAACACTAGAAATGTTTACATGATTTTCTCCAATCATCGTTGTCACTGTTCCAAGAACACCTGGTTTATCAGGTAACGAGATCCAAAGAGTGGTATTATATATTTTGTCAGTTGGTTTTGAATTTTCTCTATATAGCCAATATCTCCTAATTGCGGCTCTCGCTTTACCTGTTTTAGCTGAGCTTAACCAATGTAAAGATGGTGACTCTTTCTTTGATGTTATAATCTTAACCACATCACCATTTCTGAGGATACTTTGTAAATGACTATCTTTACCATTTATTTCTGATCCAATAGCTGTATCTCCAACTTGTGTGTGTACAGCATATGCAAAATCTATTGGGGTAGCATCTTTTGGAAGTTTAATCACAGATCCCTTTGGTGTAAAGCAAAATACATTTTCTTTAAACATCTGAAGTTTAGTATATTCATAAAAATCCTCTGGATTTTCATTTCTCTCAATAATTTCAACTAGATCTTTCAACCAATCGTATTCTTTCCAAGTTAAAGAATTAAATTTTTCAGAAGACTTATAAATCCAATGAGACGCAATTCCTCTTTGAGCGTATTCGTGCATCTGCATTGTTCTTAATTGAATTTCAATAGGTCTTTTGTTTGGACCAATTATAGCGGTATGTAATGATTGATATTTGTTTATTTTAGGAGATGAAATATAATCTTTAAATCTTCCTGGTATACAATTCCACTTTTTGTGGAACACGCCCAAAGTCTTATAGCAATCTGATACATCGTCAACAATTACCCTAAATCCGATTATATCTGTGATCTGCTCTAGTGAAGTTCTTTTTTTTTGAATTTTTCTCCAAATAGAAAAAGGTGTTTTCTCTCTACCAAATATTTTAACGTTTAATCCTTCTGCTTTTAAAATTTTTTGAAACTCTTCAGAAATCATATTAAAATTTGAAATATTATTTTCTTTTATTTCATCAAGTCTTTTCTTAACAAGATGTCTTGCTTCAGGATTTAAAATTTCAAAAGAAAGATCTTCCAATTCATCTCTAATTCTATTCATTCCCATTCTGTCTGCTAATGGAGCATATATTTCCATCGTTTCTTTAGCTTTTCTAATTTGTTTTTCTTTGAGTTTTACAAATTTAATTGTTCTCATGTTATGAAGTCTGTCAGCTAATTTTACAAGAAGGACTCTTATATCTTTAGAGGTTGCTATGATTAATTTTCTAAAATTTTCAGCTTTAGAGTCTTGAGCTGCTTGATTTTCAAATGCAGAGATTTTTGTTACACCTTCCACTAAATCAGCAACTTCTTGACCAAATTCTTCCTTGATTGTTTTATAAGTAGCTCTAGTATCTTCAATCGTATCGTGTAATAATCCAGTTGCAATAGTTGCGCTATCAAGTTTTAAATCTGAAAGAATATTTGCTACAGCTATTGGGTGAATAATATAGGGCACACCTTCATCTCTTTTTTGTTTCTTGTGAGCCTCAAGAGCAAAATTATAAGCTTTAGTTAAAGTTGTCGGGTTTAAAAACTTATTATATTCCCTTACCTTATTTATTAATTCTTCAGATTTAAGCATATTTGATTATACCATTACTTTGATAAATCTTTATATCACTAATTGATTTAGGGTTTAATTTTTTTATTAAAATATCTATTTTTTGCTTATTTTTTGGATGTATCCAGTTTTTTTTTATTTCATATAATGGAATTAAAGTAAAATTTCTTTGATGCATTCTTGGGTGTGGAGTAATAATTTTTTCTCCATTGTGAGTAATGCTTTTACAAGTATTGTTGAAATCAATTATATCAATATCGCAAGTTCGTGGTGCGTTTTTTATACTTTTTTTTCTTCCTAATAATGTTTCTATTTTTTTTATTTTTTCAAACAAATCAATAATTGTTAAATTTGTTTTACATTCAATAATGAGGTTTAAAAATTTTGGATTAGATTGGTTTGGCCACGATGGTGTTTCATAAAGTTTTGAGACTTTAAGAAAGTAACAAAAATGAGATAAATGAAACTTAGTTTTTTCAATATTATCAGCTCTATTTCCCAAATTTGAACCTAGTGCCAGTATGATTGTATTATGACGATTTTCTAAAATATCTTGCTTTATCACGGTTCCAATCCCTTGTTTTTTTTGTTTGTCGTTTATCAAATCTTTTTTTGCCTTTTGCGACGGCAATTTCTAACTTTGCCCTCCCTTTTTTAAAATACATTTTAAGAGGAATAAGTGACAATCCATCTCTATTAACTTTACCAATTAATTTTTTTATCTCTCTTTTATTTAACAACAGCTTTCTCTCTTCTCTAGGATTATGGTTAGTAAAACTTGCCTCTTTATAAATTGGTATATGTGAATTTACTAAAAAAAATTCACCATCTTTTTCAATAGCATATGATTCTGCTATATTTACTTTTCCTGCTCTTACAGACTTAATCTCAGATCCTTTTAATACAATTCCTGCTTCTAAAATTTCTTGGAGAAAAAAATTAAAGGATGCTTTTCTATTTAAACAAATTATTTTGTGTCCAGGTTCTTTTTTTACCATGCTACAATAATTTTGCAGACAATAATGCTTCTTTTACTTTTTCCTTAGTGGATTCTTGTATTTTAACTAATGGCAGTCTAACATCATCACTGCATAGCCCTAAAAGTTTAGCTGCATATTTTGCAGGTGCTGGATTGCTTTCAATGAATAGAGCTTTATGAAGTGGTTGAAGCAAAGCATCAATTCTTTCAGCTTCTTTAATTTCATTATCAGAATTTGATTTTGAAAATTTTTGAAAATCGGAACATAACTTGGGTGCTATATTTGCTGTAACTGAAATTATACCAACCCCTCCTCTTTTATTAAATTCAAAAGCAAGGCCATCTTCACCAGTTAGCTGAATAAAATCAGGACCCAATTTTTTTAAAGTTTGATCAAGTCTATTTAGGTCTCCTGTCGCATCTTTTACACCTGCGATATTTTTAAGTTCATAAAGTCTTGCCATTGTATCAACTGACATATCAATAACGCAGCGACTTGGAATATTATAAATAATAATTGGCAAACTTGTATTATCATTAATTGATTTGTAATGTTGATATAAACCTTCTTGTGTTGGTTTGTTGTAATATGGAGTAACTACAAGTACGCCATCTGCTCCTGCCTTTTCTGCATGCTTTGTTAGAGCTACAGCTTCAGTTGTAGAATTTGATCCAGTGCCTGCAATTACCGGAATTTTGCCTTTTGCTTCTTTAATACAAAGCTCAATGACTTTTTCATGCTCTTCATGGCTCAATGTGGGCGATTCACCAGTTGTTCCTGCAGGAACTAAACCATTTGTTCCATTTTCAATATGAAAATTTATTAGTTTGATATAACAATCTTCGTCTAATCTATTATTCTTAAACGGAGTTAATAACGCAACATTTGATCCTTTAAACATATAACTTTATAACATAGATTATCGATTCATTTACAAAAATATGATCTTTTTTAAAATATTTATCAAATTTATTTTAATCTTTCTGTTAATTTTAGGCTCATATTCATTTTCAAGTGAGTTAATTATTCCACCAAAAAAACCAACATTGTCTGATGAGGTTAAAAAAAAGATTATATCAAAAAAAAATATTATACCTCCAATAAAACCTACGGTTAAAAAAGGGAGAGAAATTCAAGAAGAAAAAAAAGAAAAGGTTGAAAAAGCAGAAACCGATAAGAATTTTCAAGATATAGGGATTTTGCTACCTAAAAAGAAACCAACAATAATTGTTAAAAAGACAGAGCCAAAAAAGGAGAAAGTTAAGAAATCAAAATACTATAGTAAAAAAGACGTAAAAATAGCTCAACAATCTTTAGATTTAATCAAAAGAAAAAAGTGGCAAAGTGCAATCAAAATTGCTTCTCGTGCAAAAGATAAGTCAATTTATGATTTCACAATGTGGAGATACCTATTAGAAAGAAACAATAATGCAAATTATTCTGACTATAGTTCATTTTTAAAAAGAAATGAAACTTATCCTCGTCGTGGTAGAATTGAATATCTATCTGAAAAGAAATTATCAGTTAAAAAAATTGGTCACAAAAAAATAATAGATTTATTCGAGGATAAAAAACCATTAAGTGGATACGGAGAGATAGTTTTGGGGGAAAGCTTATTACAAGATGGGCAAAATGTAGACGGTATAAAATTGATAAAAAAAGGATGGATTACTGCCGAATTATCTAAAGCAGAACTTAGACCTACATACAAACGAATAAAAAAATATTTATCATCAGAAGACCATATTAGAAGGGCTGATTACCTAGCTTGGGAAAATAAATATTGGGATTTAAAAAGAATGTTAAGATATTTACCGAAAGATTATCAGCTTCTTTATACTGCGAGGCAATTGCTAATGAGTAAATCATATGGTGTAGACAATGCAATTTCAAAGGTGCCTGAAAGTTTCAGAAATGACCCAGGTCTTAACTATGACAGATTAAAATGGAGAAGAAAAAGAGGTCGAGTAGATAGCTCATTAGAAATTTTGTTAAACATTAAGAATACTAAGAGTTATATGGTAAGACCAGACAAATGGTGGGTGGAAAGGTCAATTATTGGAAGATCGTTAATTTATAAAAAGAAATATCAAACAGCCTACAAAATTGTCAATAACCACTCATTAGAACAAGGAACGCCGGAATACGCTGAGGCAGAATGGTTTAGTGGATGGATTGCTTTAAGTTTCTTAAATGATCCAATTTTAGCAAGAGAACACTTTAAATCTTTTTATCAAAATGTTGGTTATCCAATAAGTTTATCTAGAGGAGCATTTTGGTTAGGAAGAACATATGAAAAACTGGGTGATCCCGTAACAGCTGATAAATATTACGGTGAAGCGTCAAAATTTCCGACTACATATTACGGCCAACTTGCACATATGAAAATTAAACCAGACGAAACATTTTCTTTAAATGAAACAATGAAAGCAAACGATAAATACAAAAAAGAATTTAAGGACAAGAAATTATATAAACTCGTTTATTTACTTTATGAGATAGAAAGAGATAAATATACAAAACATATTTTACGTCATTTAGCTCTTGATAATATAGATCAAGGAAGTGAAGTTCTAGCTGCAGAACTTGCTACTGAAATTTCAAGATATGATTTTGCAATTCAAATATCTAAATTGGCATCTTATGAAAAAAGATTTCACAATCAATATAACTATCCTGTTATCAGCACACCAACTATGGTTGGGGGAAGAAAAATTCCTAACCCTGCATTGATACTTGCAGTTATAAGACAAGAGAGTGAATTTGATAGTAAAGCAAATAGTTACGCTGGTGCGAGAGGTATGATGCAACTTATGACTTACACAGCTAAGATTGTTGCAAAACAAGCTAAGCTACCATATTCAAAATCAAGATTAACTTCAGATCCTGAATACAATATTAATTTAGGATCTCATTATTTAGCAGGATTAATTTTAGAATATGATGGCGCCTATCCTTTTGCTATTGCCGCTTATAATGCGGGCCCTAAAAGAGTAAGATATTGGAAAAAAATAAATAAAAATCCTCAAAAGGATCAAGTGGATTATGTTGATTGGATTGAGCTTATAAAATTTAAAGAAACAAGAAACTATGTTCAAAGAGTTTTAGAAAATTATAACGTTTATCGATATGTGCTAGAGCAAAAACCTATCAAAATGAAAGATTTTTTCGCTAATTACCCACTATACTAATTTCTGAAAAATGGCGGAAGGAGAGGGATTCGAACCCTCGGTACACCTTTTCAAGCGTACGGCGGTTTAGCAAACCGCTGGTTTAAACCAGCTCACCCATCCTTCCTTATATACTGTGTAACTTGAAATCATTGAATATTCAATATTTATCAAGTAATTTCTCAAAAAATGAAAAATAAATATTCTATATTTTCTTTAATAAAGAATGCTTTTAGCAACCATGAAAATTGGCAAAGAGCATGGAGAGATCCTGAACCTAAAAAAGAGTATGATGCTGTAATTGTTGGCGGCGGCGGTCACGGTTTAGCCACTGCATATTATTTAGCGAAAAAACATAATTTAACAAACATTGCTGTTGTTGAAAAAGGTTGGATTGGTGGAGGTAACACTGGAAGAAATACTACAATTATCAGATCAAATTATTTATGGGACGCCAGCGCAGGTTTATATGATCACGCATTAAAGATTTGGGAAGGTTTGTCCCAAGAACTTAATTACAATGTAATGTTCAGCCAAAGAGGAGTTATGAATTTGGCTCACAATTTACAAGATGTAAGAGATCTAAAAAGAAGAACTCACGCAAATAGATTAAATGGTATTGATGCTGTTTGGTTGGAAACAAATGAAGTAAAAAAGTTTTGTCCGATAATAAATACTTCTCAAGATATTAGGTATCCAGTATTAGGTGGTACATTACAAAAAAGAGCTGGTACAGCTAGACATGATGCTGTTGCTTGGGGTTATGCAAGAGGCGCTGATGAAATGGGAGTCGATATAATTCAAAATTGCGAAGTCAAAGGTATTAAAAGAAATGGAGATTCAGTTGAAGGTCTAGAAACAACAAAAGGATTTATTAAAACTAAAAAGATTGGCGTTGTTGCTGCAGGACATTCAAGCGTAATAGCAAATATGGCGGGACTTAAGTTACCACTCGAAAGTAAACCTTTACAAGCGCTTGTATCGGAGCCAGTAAAACCAATAATCGATACTGTTGTAATGTCAAATTCTGTTCATGCTTATGTGAGTCAATCAGATAAAGGTGAATTAGTTATTGGTGCGGGAACTGACTCTTATGTTTCTTACACACAAAAGGGAAGCTTTAATATTGTAGAAGAAACACTTAAAGCTATATTAGAATTATATCCAATTTTTAGTAGAATGAAGATGTTAAGACAATGGGGTGGAATTGTTGACATTTGTCCAGATGCAAGCCCGATAATTAGTAAAACATCAATCAAAGGTCTTTATTTTAATTGTGGTTGGGGAACTGGTGGATTTAAAGCAACACCTGGTTCAGGCGATTTATTTGCTCATACAATCGCTAACGATGAACCACATAAATTAAATGCTGCATTTAACATTAATAGATTTGTAAGTGGTGATCTAGTAGATGAACATGGAGCAGCAGCTGTTGCCCACTAATGTTTTTAATTAATTGTCCATATTGTGGTGAAAGAGATCAATCAGAATTTGTTTCTGGTGGTGAAGCTCATATAGCAAGACCTAAACAACCTACCGAATTAAATGATGATCAATGGGCAGAATATTTATTTATGAGAAAAAATATTAAAGGTATCCAATTTGAAAGATGGAATCATGCACATGGATGTAGAAAATGGTTTAATGTAGCTCGTGATACCTCAAATGATAAAATAGAAAAAATATACAAAATGGGTGAACAACCACCAAAATTATAATGTCCAAAAATCTAAGAATAAATAATAAACAATTTGTAGACGAAACCAGAAAACTATCTTTTATTTTTAATGGAAAAAAACTATACGGATATAAAGGCGATACACTTGCATCTGCCCTACTTTCAAACGATATTCATCTTGTGGGAAGAAGTTTTAAGTACCATAGACCAAGAGGAATAATGACTTCTGGTTCTGAGGAGCCAAATGCAATTCTTCAAATAGGAAATGACGATGCTTTAACTGATCCTAACGTACGAGCTACTGAAATCGAATTATATGATGGTTTAATTTGTAACAGTCAGAATTGTTGGCCAAGTGTAAAATTTGATATAGGTGGAATAAATAACTTTTTATCACCTCTTCTTCCTGCAGGCTTTTATTATAAAACATTTATGTGGCCAGCAAGTTTTTGGGAGAAGTACGAATACTTTATTCGTAAATCTGCTGGCTTAGGAAAATCCCCAACGAAACAAGATCCAGATATGTACGACCATAGATATATGCACTGTGATATCTTAATAGTTGGAGGTGGTGTTTCTGGTTTAATAGCGGCTAAAATAGCTTCTGATGATAATAAAAAAGTTTTATTGTTAGAAGACAAAGAATTATTAGGAGGTTCATTAATTTATGATGACAATGATATCTCTAAAATTGATAATCAAAAAAGCAGTGAATGGTTAAAAAAACTCATTGAAAACATTAAAAATGATAAAAATATCATTATTAAAACAAGAACAAGTCTTGCTGCTTATCATAATTACAACTTTTTACTAGCAAGGCAAAATTTAACCGATCATTTAAGTGTTAATGACCGTAGTAATAAAATCAGACAAAGGCTTTACAAAATAAGAGCAAAAAAAGTAATTATCTCCACTGGCGCTATAGAAAGACCTCAAGTTTTTCATAACAACGATAGACCAGGTATAATGTTAGCATCTGCTGTGAAAAAATATATAGACTATTATGGTGTAAGATGTGGTTTAGAAAATGTTATATTTACTAATAATGACAGTGCTTATGAAACAGCCTTATCATTATATAAATCAGGCACAAAATTAAATGCAATAATAGATATAAGAGATAATTCATCTTCAGAAATAGTAAATAAAGTTAAAAGTCTAGGGATACAAATTTATTGGAACCATACAGTAATAAACACTAAAGGTTATAAAAGAATTAACAAAATAACAATAATGAAGCTAAATGATAAAGGCAATGATGTTGTCGGAAAAAAAATTGAATTGAGTTGTGATTGCTTAGCAATTTCTGGTGGCTGGACTCCAATGGTTCATCTATTTACACAATCTGGTGGTAAACTTAAGTTTGATAACAAAGATAATATTTTTGTTCCAGATAAAACAAATTTAAATCAATTAAGTATTGGTTCTGCAAAAGGAGATTTCGAACTAGATGATGTTTTAAAAAATTCAATAAAAGATACAAAAAATTTTTTGCAGATTGAAAATTCTAATTTTGATAAAATTGATGTTAAATGTTCAAAGGAAAAAGAGAAAAAAAATATATGGTTACTTCCATCAGATAAACCGTTAAGTAAAACAAAACCATTTTTAGATTATCAAAATGATAGCACTGCAAAAGATATAAAATTAGCTTTACGAGAAGGTTTTAAATCAATTGAACACGTAAAAAGATATACAACAACTGGTATGGGTACAGATCAAGGTAAACTTGCTAACATGCATGCCTTGGGTATAGTTGCAGATACAACTAATACTAATATGGGTGATCTAGGTACGACAACGTTTAGACCACCATATACACCACTTACTTTTGGAACCATAGTAGGTAGAAACGTTGGTCAATTTTTTGATATCTTTAGAAAAACTCCTATGCATGACTGGCACGTTGATAACAATGCAAAGTTTGAAAATGTCGGTCAATGGAAACGTGCTTGGTATTATCCAAAAGATGGTGAGTCAATGCATGATGCTGTACAAAGGGAAAGTAAAGCTGCAAGAGAGTCTACTGGAATATTAGATGCTTCGACACTCGGAAAAATCGATATTCAAGGTACAGATGCAAATGAGTTTCTTAATAGAGTTTACACAAATGCTTGGTCAAAATTACAAATCGGAAAATGTAGATATGGTTTGATGCTTAATGAAGATGGTATGGTTTACGATGACGGAGTAACAACAAGACTTGGTGAAAATCACTATTTAATGACAACAACAACTGGTGGTGCAGCAAATGTAATGTCTAAGCTTGAGGATTATTTGCAAACTGAATGGCCGGAATTAGATGTATTTCTTACTTCAGTTACGGATCATTATGCTACAGCAAGTGTATGCGGTCCAAATGCAAAAAAAATTATTAATAAAATTTTTAAAGATTTAGATTTATCTGATGAAAGTTTCCCACATATGTCATTTAAAGAGGTAAAGCTTGGTGACATTAATTGTAGAGTTATGCGTATAAGTTTTACAGGAGAACTAAGTTATGAAATTAATGTTGAAGCATCATACGGAAAATATATTTGGGAAAGATGTATTGAAGCTGGAAAAGAATTTAACATTACTCCTTATGGAACTGAGACTATGCACCTTTTAAGGGCTGAAAAAGGATTTATAATTGTTGGTCAAGATACTGATGGAACGATGACACCAGTAGATCTTCAAATGGATTGGATAATTAGTAAAAAAAAATATGACTTTATTGGTAAACGATCTCTATATAGAAGCGATACTATTAGAGAAGATAGAAAACAATTAGTAGGACTTTTAACTGATAACCCTAATGAAATTTTAGAGGAAGGTGCTCAAATTGTTAAAAACGAAAATAAAAAGCCTGTGAATATGCTTGGACATGTAACTTCAAGCTATTTTAGTCCAACTTTAAAAAAATCTATTGCTTTAGCGGTTTTGAAAGAAGGTAAAAAACTCAAGGGACAAAAGCTCTTAGTTCCGATGATAAATAAAACAATTAAAGTAACTGTATCAGACACAGTATTTCTTGATAAAGAAAATGAAAGAATAAATGGATAACATTAACACAGCTATTAAAGACAAAAGAGAATATTCAGATTTAAATTTGAAAGAGGTAGAACCAATTACTAAAATTAACTTACGAGGAAAAAAAAGAGAGTTCTTTACAAAAGTTGGTCAAGTACTCTCTGTTATTTTGCCAACGGAAAGCAATACTTCTACAAGTAACCAAGAGTTAAGCGCTTTATGGCTAAGTCCAGATGAATGGATGATTTATACAAATACTATTAATAAAGAAATTTTTGATAGAGTTTTCAAAGAAATTTCATCACTTAACTACGGAGCTGTTACTAATGTAAGTGACCAATGGGTGTGTATTAATATTTCTGGGGATAATTTATACGAATTGCTCTCAATGAGTTGTCCATTTGATTTCTCAAAATTCAAAGAAACTAAAGGATCCACAACCCAAACTATAATCAATCATATTGATGTAATCATTCATAACCTTGGTGATAACAATATAAATTTATTTGTAAGACGATCGTTTTCTAACCATTTATGGGATTGGCTTAATGATGGGGCGAATTTATTGTAAAATTTAACTGCGTCAAGGTTAGCATAGAAAAATATCATAAATTACCTTATTAATTCATATGAAAAAAATTATCATATTATTATTCACTTTACTATTCTCATTTTCAGCAAACGCTTCTTCTTTAGACAAAATTCTTTCAAACGGAGAGTTAAGAGTTGGTACAACTGGAGACTGGGATCCAATGACTATAAAAGATCCTTCTACTAATACTTACAAAGGTTTTGACATTGATGTCATGAATGAACTTGCAAAAGACATGGGTGTAAAAGTTAAATTTGTTCCAGCTGAATGGAAAACTATAGTTTCTGGAATAACTTCAGACAGGTATGATATTTCTACAAGTGTAACAAAAACTCCTAAAAGAGCAGAAGTAGCAGGTTTCACAGAAACCTATTACAAATATGGAACTGTTCCACTGGTTTTAAAGAAAAATTTAAGTAAATTTTCAACTTGGGATTCTCTAAACAATAAAGATGTTACAATTGCTACAACACTTGGAACTTCACAAGAGGAAAAAGCTAAAGAATTTTTTCCTAAATCAAAGTTAAATTCAGTAGAGGCGCCTGCAAGAGATTTCCAGGAAGTACTAGCAGGAAGAGCTGATGGTAATATTACAAGTTCAACAGAAGCCAACAAATTAGTTGTTAAATATCCACAATTAGTAATTGTTCCAGATGGTGAGAAAAATCCTGCTTTCTTAGCTATGATGGTTGGTAAAAATGATGATAAGTGGAGAAAGTACGTTAACGATTGGATCAATAAGAAAAAGAAATCCGGTTTCTTCAAAGAACTTTTAGCAAAATATAATCTTAAAAGCTTATAATAAATTAGCTATTAATAATTAATTCTTTATAAATATAAGTGTGAAAAACTTATTTTTATTAATCTCATTGTTATTCCTATTATCATGTGGAAAACAAGAATTAGATTGGTTAATATTATCTCCCAACAATGTTAACGGTTTAACAAATCTAAAATTTTTATTAAGTGGATTTACAACAACTATCTTTATATCTATCGTATCAATTTCTCTATCAATAGTATTGGGATTAATAGTTGCTATCCCCTCTTTAGCCAAAAATAAATTTTTAACATACTTAAATATAGGTTATGTCGAAATAGTTAGAGCTGTACCTTTGTTGGTTTTAATTTTATGGATTTATTATGGACTACCTATTATGACAGGAATTAGTTTTAGTCCATTTGTATCTGGTATTATAGCTCTATCTATAAGTGAAAGCGCATTTCAAGCTGAAATTTTTAGAGCTGGAATAAATTCTATAAGAAAACCTCAATGGGAAGCTGGAAGTTCTTTGGGGCTTAATTTTTTTAGAAAATTGAGACTTATCATTCTTCCTCAAGCTATAAGAAATATACTACCTGCTATTGGAAATCAGTTTGTATACGTTCTAAAAATGTCTTCTTTAGTTTCGATCATTGGTATTGGAGACTTAACTAGAAAGGCGAATGAGCTTGTTGTTACTACATACAGACCTCTAGAAATATATACGTTTTTGATCTTCGAGTATCTTATATTAATTTTAATTGTATCATTCTTGGTAAGACGACTTGAAAAAAAAATGAAAAAGGAAAGTTAATCTAACTTTTTATAAAAAAAATATTTTTTATTATCTTTAAACATGTAATTAAAAAAAGATCCTATAAAAAATAGTACTACTAATCCCATTAACCAATTTGTAACTAATATTGTATAAAAGATATCGCTGTAACCCCCTCCTTTAATATTAATAACGTACCACAAACATAAAAAAGGAATTGCAGTAAGCCTTAATATACTCAGATACAAACTAAAGATGGGTCTCTTAAGAGCCTGAAATACAGCGGTAGTAATAAAAAAAGTGGGATATATAGGGCCAATCAATGCTGCAATCTTTAAATATAAAGATCCAAATTTAATAGTTTCTGGATCGTCAGTAATTAATCCAAGAAGATTTTCTGCCCCAAAATACAGGATAAAGCCAGCCATGATCATAAATGAACAACCAAATATTAATGCTTTTTTATAAAGATCTCTTATTCTCTCAAAATTTCTAGCTCCGAAGTTTTGACCTCCAATTGATAACACAGCCGTATTCAATGCTATGACTGGTAATAAGAAAACTTGTTCTATTCTAAGTGCAGCTCCATAACCGGCTGCAGCAATATCTCCAAATTTTCCTACAAAGAACAATACATTAAATATACCAACACCTATTAACAACATGCTAAACATGATTGGTACAGATTGAAAAGTAAGATTACTTAAAAAGTCAATTTTTGGAATAAAACACCTTACATACAAATACTCTTTAAGTTTACAACAATAAACTTTTTGAGCTAAATAGATTGTTCCAATAAGTTGGCAAATAACTGTAGCAATTGCAATACCTGAAATTCCAAAGGCAGGTATTATCGAAAAACCAAAAATAAAAATTGGATTAAGTATGATGTTTAAAAAAAAAGTAAATATAAGGACGTTTCTGTAACTTTTTGTATCACCTTGAGCGTTTAATGTTCCATTTAAAGATATTTGGATCAATACTATTACTGTGCAATAAAAAATTATATCCAAATATTCCCTAGTCAAAATAATATTTTCTGGAGAGGACCCTAATAATTGAAGCAGATAATTGGATGAATTAATTCCTACAAATGTAACTAATAAGGAAATGATTATTGCAAAAATTATTGATTGAGCAACATATAATGAAGCAACTTTTTCTTTTTTTTCACCTATGGAATTTCCTATAAGCGTATTCGTACCAGCTCCAACTCCAACACCTATTGCGATAATAATAAAATAAATTGGAAAAGATTTTGCTAGTGCACTTAGTGCATCAGGTGATATCTTTCCAGCAAAGAAAGTATCAACCAGATTATAGAAAGTTTGAAATAACGATCCAATACTGGCAGGGAATGTAACTCTCCTTAGAAGTTGCCACATTGGATCTGCTGTTAAATTAATTTTCCTAACCATCTATTCGTAAATTTTTTTAAACATGTAATTCTTTTTTTCTTTTTTTGCTTTATCAATTTGACTTTGTCTCATTCTAAATCGTTTTTTTTGTTCCACGCTTGATTTATTATAACAATTAGGACAGGAAACACCTTCTTCAAATTTTACAGACTTCTTGTCTTTAACAGAAATAGGTTCTCTACATCCAGCACAAATTGAATATTTGCCTATATTTAACCTATGGTTCACAGAAACACGATTATCAAATACAAAACATTCCCCTTTCCATAAGCTTTCTTTTCTGTCGATTTTTGACAAATAATTAATAATACCTCCCTTTAACTGAAAAATATTTTTATAACCTTTGTTGTATAAATAATCGCTAGCCTTTTCGCATCGAATGCCTCCTGTGCAAAACATTCCGATTTTTGAATTTTTATTAAACTTTTTAAAATATTTTGAAAAATCTCTAAAGTTATTTAATTTTGGATTTATAGATCGCTTGAAAGTTCCGATTCTAAACTCAAAATCTTTTCTAGTATCAATTATGTAAGTGTCTTTTTTTAAAACAAAATTATTCCATTCTTTAGGAGAAAGATGATTATATTTAGCCATTTTTTTTAGCCTTTTTCCAATTGGAACAACTTCCTTTTTAACCTTCACCCTCCCCTTATGAAAAGGAATAAATCTATTAAAAGAAATGTTTTCATTATCAAATTTTGTAATGGCAAATAATTTTTTAAGATTTATTTTTATTTGTTTAGTATTTTTTTTTAGGAAAGAAATTGACCCGTTAATTCCCTCAGGTGAAATAATTATAGTTCCTTTAATTTTATAAACATCGATTATATTTTGAAGTTTATCTTTAAGTTTACTTATCTTTTTTAATTGTTTAAATTTATAAAAACCAAATATGGTATACATTATAATTTTCTACAAATTGAAAAGCCATCACCGATTGGGATAATCATATTTTCAACTTTTACATCATTGTTAACATATATATTAAAATCTCTAATTATCTTAGTTAAGTGTTCTTTATTGTTTTTATCTACAACCTCCCCATGCCATAAGACATTATCGATTATTATAAAGCCATCTTTTTTTAATAAGTTAAAAGATAATTCATAATATTTTTTATAATTTTCTTTATCAGCATCAATAAAAATCAAATCAAATAGTTTTTTTTGGTTTATTAAATTATTCATACCATTGATGGCTTCATCAATAATTATATCGATTTGTTCTGAAACTTTTGCCTTTTCAAAAAAGTTTTTAGCCACTAATGAAGTTTCTTTATTTTTATCAATAGTAGTGATCTTAGAGTCATTTTCTAAACCAATGCACATACTTAATGAGCTAAGACCTGTAAAAGTACCAATTTCTAAAATTTCTTTAGGTTTAAATAATTTTGTTACCAAGTATAAAAAATGACATTGATTGATTGAAATTTGTAATTTCTTTTTTTTTCCAAGTGTGTCGTTATACTTAATAATTTCATCTTGTACTGGATGTAATTTTAAAGAGTGCTCATCAATATATTTCTCTATTTGCTTATTAATAGGTAGATTTGAACTCATGCTAGTTCAATTTTTTCTTTAAGATATCATTTACTAAATTAGGATTAGCCTTACCGTCTGTCTTTTTCATAACTTGGCCAACAAAAAAACCAAACAATTTATCTTTACCGGATTTGAATAATTCAACATTTTTAGGGTTTTCTTTAATCACATCATCTACAATTTTTTCAATTTCTTTAGGGTCGCTTTGTTGTTTCAATCCCTTTTCATCAATAATGCTTTTCGGATCTTTACTTTCGTTTGCCATTATTTCAAAAACTGTTTTTGCAATTTTTCCAGAGATAGTTCCATCTTTAATTAAGTTAATTAAAGTTGATAAATTTTTAGATGAGATAGGACTTTGTGATATTTCTAAATTTCTGTCATTAAGTAATGCAAATAATTCGCCTGTTACCCAGTTTGTTGCTAACTTGATATCTGAATTTTTAATTACATCTTCAAAATATTTTGATGTTTCAATATCTGAAACCAATATGTTGGCCTCGTATGGGGTTAATTTAAACTTATCTACAAATCTTTTTTTCTTCTCATCAGGAAGTTCAGGTATTTCTTTTTTTATTTTTGATATGAAATCGTCAGTTAATTCAAGTGGTAATAAGTCAGGATCAGGAAAGTATCTATAATCGTGAGCATCTTCTTTTGATCTCATCGATCTAGTCTCTTTTTTTTTGGTATCAAAAAGACGGGTTTCTTGATCAATAGAGCCTCCCTCTTCTAATATATCAGCTTGACGGTTTGCTTCATATTCAATTGCCATTTGCATAAACTTAATAGAATTAACGTTTTTAATTTCACATCTTATGCCTAATTTCTTATCCCCTGTCTTTCTAATTGAAACATTAACATCAGCTCTTAAAGATCCCTCTTGCATATTTCCATCGCAAGTTCCAAGATATCTCATAATCGATCTAAGTTTTTTGATGTATAAGTTTACTTCCTCTGGTGACCTTAGGTCTGGTTTGCTTACTATTTCCATAAGAGCAACTCCAGATCTATTTAAGTCTACGAGAGTATTTTGGGGATCAATGTCATGAATACTTTTTCCTGCATCTTGCTCTAAATGTAACCTTTCAATACCAACTTTTTTTTCTCTATCCGGTAAATCTAATAAGATTGAACCTTCACCAACTATTGGATCTTTGTATTGAGAAATTTGATATCCTTGTGGTAAATCAGCATAAAAATAGTTTTTTCTATCAAAAATTGATTTTTTATTTATCGCTGCATTAAGACCTATGCCTGTCTTTACAGCTTGCTTGATACAAAATTCATTTATTACTGGTAGCATTCCAGGAAATGCAGCATCTACCAAACTCACTTGAGTGTTAGGTTCAGCACCAAAGTTTGTAGGAGAGTCAGAAAATAGTTTCGATTTTGAAAGAACTTGAGCATGAACTTCTAAACCAATTATAACTTCGTATTCTGAGTTACCTCTCTTTATTAAATATTCTTTATTTTTACTCATTTAATCCACCAATCCTGCAAATTATTTTTGAAACTTAATTCTTTTTCCATTGAATATGAAATATCTAATAAATTTTGCTCTTCAAAAGCTTTACCAATAATTTGTAATCCTAAAGGATAATTATTTTTATCCTTGCCTGCTGGAATAGATATGGCTGGCAGTCCTGACAAATTAACTGGTACTGTAAAGATATCATTAAGATACATTGATACAGGATCATCAGTTTTATCACCAATCTTGAAGGCTGAATTAGGTGTGGAGGGAGTTAAAATTGCGTCCACAGACTTATAAGCATCATCGAAATCGTTTTTGATTAATCTTCTAATTTTCTGTGCTTTTAAATAATAAGCATCGTAATAACCAGATGACAAAACATATGTTCCAATCATTATTCTTCTTTTTACTTCATCACCAAAACCTTCTGATCTTGTATTTTCATACATACTGATCAAATTTTCTCCCTCAGAACGATATCCGTACTTTACTCCATCATATCTAGCTAAGTTAGAAGATGCTTCAGCTGGTGCAACTATATAATAAGCTGGCAATGCAAACTTAGTGTGAGGTAAAGATATATCAATAATTTTTGCTCCTAATTTTTTTAATAAAGTAATTCCATCTTGCCAAAAACTTTCAATCTCCTTAGGCATACCATCAACCCTATATTCTTTTGGAATACCAATTTTTTTTCCTTTAATATTAGAACTTAATGATTTGAAATAATCACCTCTCTTAAAATTTACCGAAGTTGAATCTTTTGAATCGTACTTACTTATAACATCTAACATTAATGCAGCATCTGACACATCCTGGGTCATTGGTCCTGCTTGATCTAAAGAAGAGGCAAATGCAACAATACCATATCGAGAACAACTGCCATATGTTGGTTTCAAACCCACAGTGCCAGTAAATGACGCTGGTTGTCTTATTGAACCCCCAGTATCAGTTCCAATAGTTGTTGGTGTTAATTTAGCTGCAAGTGCTGAGGCTGATCCACCTGATGACCCACCTGGCACAACTTTTTTACCAACTGGACTTTCGACATTTCCGAAGAAACTAGTTTCATTTGATGAACCCATTGCAAATTCATCACAATTTAGTTTTCCAAGTAAAATAGCCCCTTCATCCCATAGATGCTGGGTTACAGTGGACTCATAACTGGGTATAAAATTTGAAAGTATTTTACTTCCAGCTGTTGTCTTTAAATTATTAGTACAAAAAAGATCTTTAACTGCAATAGGTACTCCGGGAAGTTTGTAATCAAAGTTTCCTTTTTCATCAAATTTTTTAGCTTTTTCAATAGCATTGTCAAAATCAGTAGTGATGTATGTATTCAAATCTTTCGATTTTTCAGCTCTTGCAATATATGCACTTGTAATTTCTTGAGAAGATAATTCTTTTTTTTTAATTTTATTGACTAAAGCTGATAAAGTAAGATTTATTATATCACTCATTCTACAACCTTTGGTACTACAAAAAAATCTTTATTTTCGTTTGGTGAATTTTTTAAGATTTGTTCTCTTATATTTTTTGTTTTGACCTCATCACCTCTTAACTTCAATGATGTTTCTGCAATTGAAGTCAGCGGGTCAACTTTTTGAGTATCGACTTTATTTAGCGCTTCAATAAATTCAAAAATAGAATTTAGATCTTTTTCTAGTTCTTTTGCTTTTTTATCATCTATGGAAATTCTCGATAATTTTGCTATATGTTTAATTGTTTTAAGATCTATGCTCATATGATAATTAAATTTAAAGGAAAAATATCATTATATAAGAAAAAAACAATATGATCACTTTAAAGGAACTCAAGTCTAAAATTGATAAAAACGCAAGGTTAATTGGTTTAGATCTTGGAAAAAAGAGAATTGGTGTTTCAATTTGTGATCATAAACGAATTATAGCGACTCCTTTTAAAACTATAGAATATGTTGATCATGAAAATTTTATTGCTGAACTATTAGAAATAATTGATCAAGAAAATATAAAGGCTATTGTTGTAGGAAATCCATTGAATATGGATGGAAGTAAAGGCCCCTCTTCCCAATCTGCTTTAGATAAAGCTAAGATGATTGAGAATAGAACAAATACACCTGTGGCTTTATGGGATGAAAGATTGTCAACTGTAGGTGCCTTTAAAATATCAAGTCAATTAGACATTAATGTAACTAAAAGAGTTCAAAAAATAGATGAAAATGCAGCAACGTTTATATTGCAGGGAGCGATTGAATTCTTAAATAATTAAGCTTGCAATATCAATGCTTTAAAGCTATAGAGTTGGTTTTAATGGCTATAAACAATAACGCTATTAAAATTACACAAAAACACCTACTAGGTATCCAAGATCTTTCTATTTCAGATGTAAAACTTATCTTAGATGAAGCAAAGAAATTTATTTCACTTAATAAGAGTAAAAACAAAAAGTTAGATATTCTTAGAGGAAAAACTCAAATAAATCTTTTTTTTGAGCCTTCAACGAGAACGCAAAGTTCTTTTGAATTAGCTGGAAAAAGACTTGGTGCAGATGTGATGTCAATGAATATAACTAATTCTGCTATTAAAAAAGGTGAAACATTAATCGACACTGCAATGACACTAAATGCAATGCACCCAGATATAATTGTAGTAAGACATCAAGATAGCGGTGCATCAAACCTTCTTTCACAGAAAGTAAATTGTTCAGTTTTAAATGCTGGTGATGGTAGGCGTGAGCATCCAACTCAAGCTTTACTTGATGCGCTTACAATAATTGAAAAAAAGAAAAAAATTGAAGGTTTGCGAATTGCTATTTGTGGAGATATTTTACACTCAAGAGTAGCTAGATCAAATATTTTTTTGTTAAACATGTTAGGTGCTGAGGTCCATATAGTTGCCCCAACAAATCTCATGCCAAAAGATATTGAAAAATTTGGAGTAAAAACATTTTCAAATATGAAAGAAGGTGTGAAAGATTGCGATATAGTTATGATGTTAAGGTTACAAAATGAGAGAATGAGTAGTTCATTTTTGTCGTCAAATAGAGAATATTATGAGTATTATGGCTTAACTCCTGACAAACTAGAAAAAGCAAAGAGAGATGCAATAATAATGCATCCTGGACCAATGAATAGAGGTATTGAAATTGATACCAAACTTGCTGACGATATAAATAAAAGCGTAATCAAAGAACAGGTCGAATTGGGTGTTGCAGTAAGAATGGCCTGTTTAAAAATTTTTTGTGAAAAATGAAGAAGCAATATTTTTTAAATGCAAACATAGTTGATCCAGCTAATTCTATAGAAGAATTGGGTGGGTTAATTATTAATGAGAATGGAAAAATTGAGGCGATAGGAAAAAAAGTAAATAAAAATAATATTCCTTCACGTGAAAAATTCATAGATCTCAAAGAAAAATATATATTTCCCGGTTTAATCGATATGAGGGTTTTTGTTGGGGAGCCAGGCTTTGAGTATAAAGAAAATTTTAAAACATTAAGTAATGCCGCCTTAGTAGGAGGGGTTACATCTGTTGTCACAATGCCAAATACTTCACCTGTTATTGATAACATTTCCATGGTTGATTTTTTAAAAAGGAGAGGACGAGATAAATCAAAAATAAATATATATCCAACAGCTACATTAACTAAAAATCTTGAAGGTAATAATATGAATGAGTTTGGCCTTTTACAAAAAAAAGGAATAATTGGTTTCACAGATGGAATAAAAACAATTCAAAACACAAGAGTAATGTCCAGAATAATGAAATCTGCTTACGATTTGAATTCTTTAATCATACAACATGCAGAAGATTTCGAATTAGCAAAAAACGGTCAGGTTAATGATGGAATTATCGCAACTAAATTGGGTCTTCACGGAATACCAGATTACGCAGAGAAAATAATTGTTGAAAGAGACCTAAGTTTACTTCAGGATTATAATTGCAGATATCATATTTCACAAATATCTTCAGCAAAATCTTTGGAAGTAATCAAACAAAGCAAAGATAACGTAAACTTTACAACTGGAGTTTCTATTAACAATTTATCACTCAACGAAAATGATATTGGAGATTTTAGAACTTTTTTAAAACTTTCTCCACCACTTCGAACAGAGGATGATAGACTTTCATTAATAAAAGGTATAAATCAAGATTTAATTGAAGTCATAGTTTCAGATCATAAACCTGAAGATGAAGAGTCAAAAAGATTAACGTTCTCGCAGGCTGCAACTGGAGCATCAGGTATAGAAACTTTATTATCCCTCGCGTTAGAGTTATTTCACAATGAGTCTTTAAAATTATCTAAAATAATTCAGTGTTTAACATGTAATCCTGCAAAAATATTAAAGATTGATAAAGGAAGTTTATCTATAGGAAATGATGCTGACTTTTGTATAGTCGATTTATTTAAACCTTGGATAGTAAAAAAAGAAAATATGATCAGTAAATCAAAAAATACATGCATCGAGGATAAAAAACTTCAAGGTAAAGTGGTTAATACATATATTAAAGGTGTAGAGCTATATAAATGCTAAATTTTGAGTTATTTTTAATTATACTAGTTAGTTATTTATTTGGATCCATACCCTTTGGATTAGTATTAACAAAAATTTTTTTGAAAAAAGATATCCGTGAAATAGGATCTGGTAATATTGGTGCAACAAATGTATTAAGAGCTGGTAACAAAATTTTAGGTTACTCAACTTTGGTTCTCGATATATTAAAAGCTGTTCTTCCAATTTTATATATAAAGTTTTTCATGAACGATTATTTATATATATCTGCATTGTCAATTTTTATAGGACACGTCTTCCCTATTTGGTTAAAATTTAAAGGTGGTAAAGGCGTTGCATCTTATCTTGGAATTCTTTGTTGTTTGGATATTTATACTGCTTTAATTTTTGGTGTTGTCTGGATTACTATTTTTATACTTTTTAAATTTTCATCATTAAGTTCTCTTCTTGCAAGTTTAACAATTCCAATTTTTCACTTTTTTTATAATTCTAATTCTGACTACTATTTTTACTTTATGATGTTCATTTTGATTTTTTTCACACATAGAGAAAATATAAAACGCTTGAGAAATAATACAGAATCTAAATCAAAAATTTATTAATTTGACTATCAATCTTATTTATGATTTTTTGTTTACATGAATCTAGTAATTGTTGAAAGTCCCGCTAAAGCAAAAACAATAAATAAATATCTAGGAAATGATTATACAGTCCTCGCTAGTTATGGACATATTAGAGATCTTCCATCTAAGAATGGCTCAGTAGATCCTGAAAATGAATTTAAGATGATTTGGGAAATTGATAGTTTTTCTAAAAAATATTTAAAAGAAATTTCTGATGTAGCAAAAGACTCTAAAAAAATAATTCTTGCTACAGACCCTGACAGAGAAGGTGAAGCAATTGCATGGCATGTTAAAGAATTTTTAAATGAAAAAAAATTACTTAAGGACAAAAAAATTGAAAGAGTTGTTTTTAATGAAATAACTAAAAAGGCAGTCACAAATGGAATAGAAAATCCAAGAGAAATAGAATCTCATCTTGTAAATGCTTACATGGCAAGACGTGCCTTAGATTATTTAGTAGGTTTTAATATTTCTCCCATACTTTGGACTAAACTCCCAGGGTCTAAATCAGCGGGTAGAGTGCAATCTGTTGCTCTTAGACTTTTAACCGAAAGAGAACATGAAATAGAAATTTTTAAACCTGAAGAATTTTGGTCTTTAAAAGTAAATTTTAAAACAAATGATGGAAATTTAATAACATCAAATATTTTTCAAATTGATAATAAAAAAATTGAAAAATTTAGTTTCAAAAATAAAAACGATATTAGTCAAGCAATAGAAAAGATAAAAAACGATAAATATAAAATTACAGATATTACATCCAAAATATATTCTAGAAATCCTTCTGGACCTTTTACAACTTCAACATTACAACAGTCAGCATCTAGTAAGCTTGGTTTTGGTGCCTCTAGAACAATGCAAATTGCTCAAAGACTTTATCAGGGTATTGAAATTGAAGGTGAAACTAAAGGATTAATCACTTACATGCGAACAGATGGTACCAATATTTCTAAAGAAGCCTTGCCAGTATTTAGAAACTTTATAAGTGATAACTTTGGCAATGATTACTTACCTGATGAACCAATTAATTACTCGGGTAAAAAAGCAAAAAATGCTCAAGAGGCTCATGAAGCTATAAGACCAACAGAAATAAGCAATACACCTGAAAAAATGAAAAAATATTTAAGCTCAGATCAAAATAAATTATATAACTTGATTTGGTCAAGAGCGCTATCTTCACAAATGACACCAGCAAAATTTGATAGAAAAACAATTATTATTGAGTCAAATAACAATGAACATATCTTTAAGTCATCGGGTTCAACGATAGTGTTTGATGGTTTCATGAAGGTAATTAATTTAGATGATGATAACAATGATGAAAATATTTTACCCAAAGTAGAAAAAGGAGAAGTGAATATATCTGATTTTATAGATGAACAACATTTTACTCAACCACCCCCAAGATATTCTGAGGCTAGTTTAGTTAAAAAATTAGAGGAATTAGGTATCGGTCGTCCTTCTACATACGCAAGTATTATTTCAGTAATATCTAATAGAGGTTATGCAGACGTTGTTAATAAAAGATTTTTCCCAACTGATAGAGGAAAACTTTTATCTGCCTTTCTTGAAAAACTATTTGCAAAATATGTTGATTATGACTTTACTGCAAAATTAGAAGATCAGTTAGATGACATAACTTCAGGAAAAGAAAATTGGCTAAGTGTACTAGATCAATTCTGGAAAGATTTTAATAAAAATGTCTCGTCTGTGAAAGAGATAAGAACTAGAGAAGTTCTGGATATGCTTAATGAAAGCTTGGGTAATTTAATATTTTATACAAATGATGACGGTAAAATCGACAGATCTTGCAAATTATGCGCTAATGGCACACTTAGTTTAAAAAATAGCTTCAGGGGAGGTGCGTTTATTGGGTGTTCTAACTATCCAGAATGTAAGTTTACAAGACCCCTTTCAAAAATTAAAGCGTCTCAACAAATAAATTTAGCAGAACCTAAATTAATTGGTAAAAACGACAACGATAAAGAAATTTATTTAAAGAATGGAAGATTTGGTCCTTATTTGCAGTATGAATTATTAGAAGATGAAATAGTAAAAACCAAAAAAAGAAAAACAAAGAAAGAGGAAAATAATTTAAAAAATGTTTCAATTCCCAAAGGCTTAGATATAGAAAATATAGATTTAGAAAAAGCAAAATACCTATGTTCTCTACCTAAAATTTTAGGGACTCACCCAGATATTGGCAAACAAATTACAGTTAACGTTGGCAGATTTGGACCGTACTTAAAGTGCGAAAACAAATCCGCAAGAATTGAAAGTGTAGATGAGTTATTTTCAATTGGTTTAAACAGAGCCATAACTCTAATATCTGAGGCAAAACCTGGTAGAATGTCTTCATCAATGATTAAAGATTTAGGTGAACATCCTGAAGATAAAAAACCTGTAAGAGTTATGAAGGGTCAATATGGGCCTTACATAAAGTACAAATCTCTCAATGCAACAATACCTGAAGAAAAGGATCCAACAGAATTGACAATGGAAGAAGCTTTGATATTGATTGAGAAACGAAAAGAATACGATAAAACTAAAAAATCCAAAAAAAGGAAATCAAAATGAATTATGATGATAAATTAAAGGATTTAAAAATTAATCTTCCTGAAGCAAAAGCACCTGTTGGAAATTATGTTGCAACAAAAGTTTCTGGAAAAATGTTATTTATATCCGGACAAATTTCTATCGATGAAACTGGTCAGTTAATAAAAGGGAAAGTTGGCAAAGATTTAGACACAGATGCGGGTTATAATGCAGCTAAAAGATGTGCGTTAAGTATTATTGCGCAAGTAAAAAAAGCTTGCAATAATGATTTATCAAAAGTTAAATCGTGCGTAAAATTAACGGGATTTGTTAATTCAACAGATGAATTTATAGATCAACCTAAAGTATTAAATGGTGCATCAGATCTAATAGCTTCAGTTTTTGGGGACGCCGGAATGCATACTAGAGCTGCTGTGAGCACGATCAGTTTACCATTAGGTGTTTCGGTAGAAGTTGATGCAATCTTTGAATTAAAATAATTATCTACCAACACCAAAATATTTAATTTTATTTTTTTTCATATTAATAGGTGAATACAAATTCCTCATATCGTAAATAATAAAATTCTTTTTTCTTACCAATTTTTTAAAATTCAAGAGTTTAAATTCATTCCACTCTGTATGTAGAATAATTAAATCAGAATTCAAACATGCCAACTCAATGTTCGAACAATATTCAACATTTTTATGTTTTGAAAATTCTTTTTTAGGGCCGGTCGGATCAAAATATTTAACTTTTAAAACTTTTTTACTAAAATGAGGTATCATTGCAAGACTACAGGCTTCTCTCATGTCATCCGTATTAGGTTTAAATGTAACCCCTAGAAAGGTTATACTCTTTTTTTTTAAAGTGCCTTTTAATAATTTTTCAGCTTTGATTGTAAGTAATTTTTTTCTATTATTATTAGATTTAATTACAGATTTTATTATTGATAGATTTGTTTTAAATTTACTTCCAGTATCCACAATAGCCTTTGTATCTTTAGGAAAACAAGATCCACCATACGCAGGTCCAGCACGTAAAAAACGCTCACCGATTCTTTGGTCAGAACCCATTCCAACTGAGATTTCTTTAACATCTACGCCAGTTTTTTCACATAAGTTAGCAATTTCATTTATATAAGAAATCTTTGTAGCTAAGAATGCATTTGATGCATATTTAATCATCTCGGCGCCACGTCTTGAAGTTCTAAAAAATCTACTCGTTTTTTTTATTATGGGTAAGTATAAAGATTTTAAAATACGATTTGCTTTTTCGCTATCAGTTCCAATAACAACTCTATCAGGATAAATAAAATCTCTTATAGCTTCACCTTCTCTAAGAAATTCAGGGTTAGAAACAATATCGACTAAATTTTTCTTTTTTTGTTTTATTAAAATTTTCTCAATTTTATCCCCTGTCGTAACAGGAACTGTCGATTTTGTAATAACAATTTTATAGGTCTTTATCAGTTTTTTTAGTTGATTTGCGACTTCAAAAACATATTTAAGGTCTGCGGAGTTACTACCTTTTTTCGTTGGGGTGCCTACACAAATAAAAACAATATCAGAGTTTGAAATTGCTTTATCTAAGTTAGTTGTAAAGATTAACCTCTTTTGTTTAAAATTTTTTTTTAAAATTTCTTCTAAACCTGGTTCATATATTGGTACTTTCCCATTATTTAATTGATCAATTTTTCTTTTATCATTATCAACACAATAAACAACGTTACCAAGATCAGAGAAACATACCCCACTTACCAAGCCAACATATCCAGCACCTATCATGCAAAGTTTCATAATTTTGATATCTCAATTCCTGATTTAATATAACCATTTAAACTTCCACAATCCAGATACTTTCCTAAAAACTTATGTCCTATAAATTTTTTTCCATCTTTAATAAGCTCTCTAATAGAATCAGTTATATGAATTTCACCACCTTTACCAGGTTTTTGCTTTTTTAATTTTTTAAATATACTTTTAGGCAAAATATATCTTCCAATAACCGCGTTATTTGATGGTGCTGAAATTATAGATGGTTTTTCTATGACATCTTTTATTAAAAAGTTATTTTTATCAATTTTTCTATTTATAGAAAAAATACCCCACCTACTTACATTTGATTTACTTACTTTCATACTTGCCATAACTGAAGTTTTTTGTTTTTTACAAATTTTTATCATATCTTTTGAGCAATTTTTTTTTATAATTAGATCATCTGGTAACAACATTAAAAAATATTTATCCTTAATTAGCTTTTCTGTTCTAAGAACCGCATCACCAGTACCTAGGGGTTTATTTTGATACACAAATTTAATTATTTTTTTATATTTTAAAATTTTTTTATATTCATTAATTATTCTTGGATCTTTTTTTTTCTTAATTATTTTTTTATAAAAACTGTCATTATAAAAATAATTTTTTATCATTTTCTTTTTTTTAGAAATAATGAAGATTATTTCTTCAATTCCCGCTTCAACACATTCATCCAAAATATATTCTAATCCGGGTTTCCCATTAATAGGTAATAATTCTTTTGCGAAAACACTTGTTAATGGTAAAAGTCTTGTACCTAAACCTGCTAATGGTATTATTGCTTGTTTAATCATAAAATCTTATACTATTTGAATTATCATAAATGATTATTTTTAAAAGTATAAAAAAACTGAATAAAGAAGTTAATTTTAAGGCAAGTATAGGATTTGTCCCAACAATGGGCAGTTTACATAAAGGACATATTAGTTTAGTTAGGAATTGCCAAAAAACATGTGACAAAACCCTAGTAAGTATATTCATTAATCCGTCACAATTTAACCGGAAGACTGATTATAAAAATTACCCAAGAACATTAGATAAAGACATAAAAATTTTAAAGAAGCTTAAAGTAGACTATGTTCTGGTACCAAACGTAAAAGAAATCTACTCAAAAAAGACTCCAAAAAAAATTAGTATTAACAAAAAATACAAGGTATTATGCGGTAAATATCGGCCAGGACATTTTGAGGGAGTTTTGGCTGTTATAAATATATTTTTAAAAGATCTTAAGGTTAAAAAAATTTTTTTAGGGGAAAAAGATTTTCAACAATATTTCTTGATCAAAAATTTTATAAAAAAAAGGTTTAAAACAAAAGTTGTGTTATGTAAAACTATTAGAATAAATAGTTCACTACCCTACTCATCCAGAAACAAATTACTTGATAACAAAAGTATTATAATAGCGCAAAAATTTACGAGAAAGATAATTGATGTGTTCAAAAATATAAAAAAAAACACTAAAAAAACTTATTTACTTCAAAGCATAAAAAGTAACAGTAATATTAAAATTGAATATTTAGAATTGAGAAACAAAAATAATCTTAGTCCGGTTTTTAACAAAAAAAATTTAAAACTCTTTGTATGTTTTTATATTAAGAAAGTGAGATTAATTGATAATTTTTAACCGTAAAAGAAATATGCGCCAATACCTAAAAAGGATAAAAAACCAATCACATCTGTAACAGTTGTTACAAACACGCTTGATGCTATAGCTGGGTCAATATTAAGTTTTTTTAATGTTACCGGAATTAAAATACCAAACAAGCCAGCAACAATCATATTTAATATCATCGAGATAGAAATTATTATAGATAAAACATAATCTTTAAACCAAAGTTGAACTATTAAAGCACTTATTATTGCAAAAATAATTCCATTTAGAACTCCAATATTAAATTCTTTTAAAACAATCTTTAAAAAGTTGCTATTTGTTAAATCATTAGTAGCTATACCACGTATAGTTACAGCCAGCGTTTGCATTCCAGCATTACCACCCATTGAAGCCACTATTGGCATTAAAAAGGCTAGAGCAACCATTTGTTCAATAGTTGCACCAAATTTACTTATAACCCAAGTTGCTAAAAAGGCTGTAAAAAGATTTAGTAAGAGCCAATTAAATCGTCTTTGTGTTTTTTTAATCACTCCATCAGTAATTTCTTCATCACCAACACCAGCTAATCTTAAAGTATCTTCCTCTGCCTCTTCTTTAAGAACAGTTAATATGTCATCACTAGTAATCATACCAACTAATTTTTTTGTTTTATCAATTACAGCTGCTGAATTAAGATTGTAATTTTCGAAAAGTCTTCCAACTTCTTCTCTGTCCATGTCAACTGGAATAATAACTTGAGACTCAAGCATAATTTCAACCATTTTACTTTCACGAGGTGTTCTTAAAACTTTTGACGAAGGGACAGTTCCAAGAGGTTTAAATTCATTATCGATAATATAAATTTCTAAAAATTGTTCAGGGAGATCTTTATTTTCTCTTAAATAATCAATTGTTTGTCCAACAGACCAATTGCTTGGAATAGCTGTAAATTCTCTCTGCATAATACGTGCAGCAGAATCTTCGGGATAACTTAAACTTTCTAATAAGGCAAATCTATCTTTAGGCGGTAAAGAACTTAAAATTTCATTTTTACTTTTTTCTTCAATATTTTCTAATATCTTTATAGCATCATCAGACTCTAAGTTTTTTAGAATAAATATTATAGAAGCGGTAGAAAGTAATTTTATAATTTCAGATTGAATGTTTTCATTTAATTCAACGAATAATTCTGGATCTAATTTAAAATTATTCAATTTAATAAGATTTTCTCTATCGTCTTGGCTTAGGTGTTCAATAATATCTGCTGCATCAGCTGGGTGCATCTCTCTAAAAGAATTAGTAATAAAATTTACATCGTTTTTTTGAATTTTTTCTTCAATTACTTTGATATATTCTTTATTAAATTCAAAGTTTACTTTTTTATCGATTTTTTTTTTCAAATTGCTCATTTTAAATCCTATAAAAATTATTAGAACTATTAATACAAATTAAATATAATACAATTTTTAAATTCTTATGGAGATCAAAATATCAAAAAAACCAGTAAAATATGAAGAAGCTATTGAATATCTCGATGAAAGGGTTCATCAAGTTTCTCAGAAAAGAAATGAAGAATTAATTTGGTTTTTAGAACACAAATCTGTTTATACATGTGGTGTAAACTTTAACCAAAAAGATGTTTTAGATAAAAATGTAAAAATAGTTAAAACTAATAGAGGCGGCAAAATAACATGGCACGGTCCGGGACAATTGATCTGCTACTTTGTGATAGATATCTCTAAGAGAAAAAAAGACATAAGAAAATTTATAACAGTAATTGAAAATTCTATTATTCAAACTTTAAAAGATTTTAAAATTAGATCTTTCAGTGATAGAAAAAATATAGGTATTTGGGTTTTGGATAAAAAAAAAGAAAAAAAAATTGCAGCAATAGGTTTTCGTATAAAAAAATGGATTGCGTTTCATGGATTTTCGTTAAATCTATCTAACAATTTGGATAATTATAAAAAGATAGTTCCATGTGGCATTTCTGATAAAGGTATTTCCAAGATTTATGATTTTAAAAAAGTCTCAAAAGATAAAATAATTAATAGACTCAGAGAAAATCTTATTAAGAATTTAAAATATTAAGTTTTTTTTTATTTAAATACTTGTTAAATGCTACGGGTGGATTTGCTTTATAAAAGAATTTTTTATTATTAATATAAAATTTCAAAGAGTAAGCATGCAACATAAGTTCTTTATCACTTTTAATTTTTTTATTTGATAAAATATATTTTTTATCTCCTACAATTGGATTATTAATTAAAGCTAGCTGTTTTCTTAACTGGTGTTTTCTTCCTGTTACTGGCTTAAGCTCAAGAAATGAAGTTGTGTTTGATTCAGAAAGTACTTTATAGTAAGTTATTGCTTTCTCAATTTTTTTTTTATCATTTTCAAATGTTATAAGTTCATTTTTTAATTCGCCCTTTTTTTTACTTATCTGACCGTGACATACAGCTAAATAAGTTTTATGAATTTTTCTCAATCTAAATAAGGTAGTTAATAATCTTGCTGAATTATGATTTTTAGAAATTATCATTATACCTGATGTTTCCTTATCTAATCTATGAACTGGGAATGGCTTTGTATCTTTAAAGAATTCACTAGATGCAAGTATATCAATTAAGTTTTTTTTAGATTTTGTTCCACCTTGAACTGGCACACCTGGACTTTTGTCTATTACGATAAAGTCATCATTATTCTCCAATATTCTATTCTCATGAATTTTTAAAAGTTTAGAAGATGGAGAAAATTTTTTGTATGTTTCCTTACTTTTGTTAACTTCAAATGTGAAATTAAAAAACTTAATTTTATCTCCAGTTTTTAATTTATAGGAACTATTTACTTTTTTAATATTAACTTTAATTTTACCTTTTCTTAAAGATCTTTCGATTAATGATTGTGGTAGAGCAGCTATGTTATTTTTTATCCATCTATCAATACGCATACCTGAATAAATTTCCTTAATAATGTAGGACTTATTCATTATCTAATTATGCTGTAGCTGATTTTTTTTCCTCTGTCTTGGCAGGTTTATCTTGTGATTTCTTTTTCTTAAATTTTCTTTTTGCTTCAACGTCTCTATCTACAAATTCTATAACAGCTAATGGCGCATTATCACCATATCTAAATCCAGCTTTTACAATTCTAGTGTATCCTCCAGATCTTTTTTCATATCTTTTAGATAAAGTTTTTATAACTTTATTTGCATTAGTTTTATCCTGAAGTTTAGATACTAATCTCTTAGTATTTTGAAGATTTTTTTTCTTGCCTAAGGTTATAATTTTATCAGCTTGTGGCTTTAGTACTTTTGCTTTAGGTAAGGTAGTAATTATTTGCTCGTATTTAATCAAATTATTTAGCATATTTTTAATTAAGGCTTTTCTATGCTCAGAAGTTCTATTAAGTTTTTTATAACCAAATCTATGTCTCATTATTAAAAACTTTCCTCAAACTTTTTAGATAATTCTGCTATATTGTCTGGAGGCCAATTAGGTATTTCCATACCTAGATATAATGACATACCGTTTAAAACTTCTTTTATTTCATTAAGAGATTTTCTTCCAAAATTTGGTGTTCTTAACATTTCACCTTCTGACTTTTGAACTAAATCACCAATATAAATAATATTATCATTTTTAAGACAGTTCATAGACCTTACAGAAAGCTCTAATTCATCAACTTTTCTCAATAAGTTTTTGTTGAATTCTGGTTCACTCGGTTTTTCAGTTATAGTAACTTCTTGTGGTTCATCAAAATTAACAAACATTCCTAATTGATCTTGAAAAATCCTAGCTGAGTACGCTAACGCATCCTCTGCAGAGATAGAACCATTGGTTTCTATTTCCATTGTTAGTTTGTCATAATCCAAAGCTTTACCTTCACGAGCAGTGCTCACAGAATAAGAAACTTTTTTAACTGGACTAAAAAGTGAGTCAATAGGTATAAGGCCTAAAGGTGGTTCATCTGGTTTATTAAGTTCTGCGGGGACATAACCTTTTCCATTACCTATCGTCATCTCCATATGAAAATTTGTATTTTCATCTAAATTACAAATTACCAAGTCCGGATTTAAAATTTCTATTTCATTAATTTTTGTTATATCAGATGCTTTAATTACTCCCGGGCCTTTTGCATCTAATATTAATTTTTTTGGACCCTCAGAGGTACTTTTTAATGCTAAAGATTTAACATTAAGAACAATATCAGTCACATCTTCTCTAACACCTTTAATAGAAGTAAATTCATGAAGTACTCCATCAATTTGAATTGCTGTCACAGCAGTACCTCTAATTGAAGACAATAAAATTCTTCTTAGTGAGTTTCCTAAAGTTAAACCATAACCTTTTTCAAGTGGTTCAGCTACAATTTTAGCATATGATTTATCATCATTTAAATTAATATCTAACTTTCCCGGTTTAATTAATGATTTCCAATTTTTTAAATTTACATTAGCCGTTTCCATTAAACTCTCCTTTTCTTTGGTGGTCTTGTTCCATTATGAGGCATTGGTGTTGTGTCTTTGATTGACAAAATTTTAAAACCTCTTGCTTGCAATGCACGCAAAGCAGTTTCTCTTCCTGAACCTGGTCCTTTGATTTCAACAGTTAAAGTTTTCATACCGTATTCTAAAGCTTTCGATGCGGCTGAATCAGCTGCTATCTGTGCTGCATAGGGTGTTGATTTTCTAGAACCTTTAAAACCTTTTTGTCCAGCAGACGCCCAGGATACAACGTTACCTTGAGTATCAGCTATTGATACAATTGTATTATTAAATGTTGACTGAACATAGGCTATACCATTTACAATATTCTTTTTAACTTTTTTCTTTTTAGAATAAGAACTTTTTTTTACCGATTTTACATCTGATTTTTCGTCAACTTTTTTTTCTACTTTTTTCTTGTCAGCCATTTTAAACTATTTCTTTAATGGTGTTAATTTTTTACCTGCTATAGCAATTGCCTTACCTTTTCTTGTTCTTGCATTACATCTAGTCCTTTGTCCTCTTACAGGTAATTTTTTTTTATGTCGAAAACCTCTGTAACAAGCGAGATCAATTAATCTTTTTATGCTCATTGAATTTTCTCTTCTCAAATCTCCTTCAACTGAAAAATGCTGATCGATATACTCTCTAATTTTTAGAATTTGGTCGTCGGTTAGTTCATTCACTCTTTTTGATTTTGGTATTTCTAATTCCTTACAGATTTGTTTAGAAAACTTATTACCGATACCATAAATATATGTAAGTCCTATTTGGACGATTTTATTCTGTGGGATATTTACACCTGCAATTCGAGCCATAATTTGAGATAAAATTTAGCCTTTTATATAAGATGAAAATTTAAAGTCAACTTTTTATAACTTTAAAAAGCCCTTGATTTGCTTGTTTATTTGATCAATTTCTAGGTTTCCATCAAGCTTATAAAAGTTTTGTTTAGATGAATAATAATCTAATACTGGGGAGGTTGTTTTTAAATAAGTGTCATATCTTTTAAGAATTGTGTCTAGATCATCATCACCTCTTTTTTCCTCAACTTTTCTTTTTTCAATTCTTTTAATTATAGTTTCTTTATTCACGTTTAAAAAAAAAATAAAATCAATTTGTTGTTTAGACTCTGTTAATAATAAATCTAAATTTTTTGCTTGTTCAATAGTTCTAGGATAACCATCAAAAATTAATTTACTTTTTTTTGAGTTATCGAAAACTACTTTTTTCATAAGACTATTAACAATTTTATCGTCAACAAATTTTCCTTCATTCATATAACTTATAATTTTCTTACCAATTTCTGTATCTTTTTTGATTTCATCCCTTAACATATCTCCTGTTGAAATTTGAAAATTATCTAATATTTTGACAAGAAATTTTGCTTGAGTACCTTTACCTGCGCCTGGAGGACCAAATAAGATTATATTCACTACTATCTTCCAAATTTAGTTTTTTTAATAAGTTGTTCGTATTGTGCACTCATTAATCTAGTCTGGATTTGGGTTACCGTATCAATTGCTACGACTACGACAATTAAGACTGAAGCACCACCTAAATAAAAAGGTATGGGATAGTTTGCTATTAAAAATTCTGGCATTAAACAGACTAATGTTAAATATAATGCCCCAATAGTTGTAAGTCTTGTTAGAATTTCTTCTATGTATCTTGCAGTACTTTCTCCTGGTCTAATCCCTGGAACAAAACCACCATATTTTCTTAAATTCTCAGCAGTTTCATCTGGATTGAATACAAGTGAAGTGTAAAAGAAAGTGAAAAATATTATTCCAGAGGCATATAAAATCATATACAGAGGCTGACCTTGTGAGAAGAAAGATAAAAAAGTTGATACATTGTCATTCTCAGTAATATTAAAATTTGTAAGTGTGGCAGGTAACAGCAATATAGCTGAAGCAAATATTGCTGGTATCACTCCTGCTGTATTTATTTTTAAAGGAAGATGAGAGGAATCTCCTCCATACATCTTATTGCCCATTTGTCTCTTGGGATAATTTATTAATATTTTCCTTAAAGCTCTTTCCATAAAAACAATGAACATTATGGTAGCTATTAACAGGATGAAAATAAAAATTATCATTATTGATGATATGGCGCCTGTTCTACCTAACTCGAAAGTTGTAACTAATGCCCTAGGTATTTCTGCGACAATACCAGAAAAGATTATTAATGAAATTCCATTTCCTATTCCTCTTTGAGTAATTTGTTCACCTAACCACATTAAAAAAATAGTGCCAGCTACGATAGTTGTAACAGTTGTAACTTTGAAAAATAAACCAGGATTAATGACTAAATTTTCTGATGACTCCAATCCAACTGACAAACCATAACCTTGAATTGTTGCTAAAAGAACTGTTCCGTATCTCGTAATTTGTGTAATTTTTTGTCTTCCAATTGTCCCTTGGCTTTTTAGATTTTTAAAATAGTCTGAAACTCCTGTGAGCAATTGAACAATAATTGAAGATGAAATGTAAGGCATTATTCCTAAAGCAAAAATTGCCATACGACTAACGGCACCGCCCGCAAAAACATTGAACATTCCTAGTAAACCTTTTTGATTTCCTTCCATCATAATCTTCAACTGATCCGGATCTATACCAGGTAAAGGAACAAATGTTCCAAACCTGTAAACTGCTAAAATGAATATAGTAAAAACTATACGATTTCTTAAATCGTTGTTTTGTGTTATTGTACTCATATTATTTTACTTATTTGCTCTCTAAAATTTTAATTGTTGAGCCGTTCTTCGAAAGTTTTTCTTTTGCTGAATTAGATAAAAAATGAACCTCTAAGTTTAATTTATCTTTGATTTCACCCTGGCCAAGAATCTTTATTTTTTCATATTTTTTTTTTATAATTTTTGAACTTTGTAAATATTTTATATTTATTTTGTCAGAGGATTTTATTCTTTTTGACTCTATGAACTGTTGTAAATCACCTAAGTTTAATTTGCCTATTTTATTTTTATTTAATGAATTAAAACCTCTTTTAGGTAATCTTCTATATAAAGGCATTTGTCCACCTTCAAAACTTTTAATTGCTACACCAGATCTTGATTTTTGACCTTTAATACCTCTTCCGGATGTTTTTCCCTTACCAGATCCAATACCTCTTCCAACTCTAATTTTTTTAGTTTTTGATTTAGTCAAACTATTAAGCATCATTATCCTCTTTTTTCTATAATTTCTGAAATTTTCTTATTTCTTATGATTGATATTTGTTTTGGTGAATTTTGTTTCTTTAAAGCTTTAAGACATGCTCTAATAACATTGTGGGGATTTGCAGTACCTAGAGATTTAGCAACAATGTCTTTTATTCCTAGCACTTCACATACGGCTCTAACAGGTCCACCAGCAATAATACCTGTTCCTTTTGGTGCTGCTCTCATTTTGATTTTTCCAGCACCATCTTTACCAGAAACATCATGATGAATAGTTCTTCCCTCTCTTAAAGGTATTTGAATTAAATTTCTTCTGGCCATTTCATTAGCTTTTTTAATAGCATCAGGAACTTGTTTAGATTTAGCATGTGCAATACCAATTTTTCCACTTTGATTTCCAACAACTACCAATGCAGAAAAACCAAATCTTCTACCACCTTTAACAACTTTTGTAATTCTGTTTACGTGAACAAGTTTTTCTATAAATTCGTTTTCTTTAGACATACTAAAATTCCATTCCGTTTTTTCTTAACGTTTCAGCAAAAATCTTTACTCTTCCGTGGTACTTAAATTGACCTCTATCAAAATAAATTTTCTTGATATTTTTCTCTACTGCTTTTTTAGCCAATTTCTCAGCAACTAGTTTTGAAAGTTCAGTTTTATTTATTTTGCTTGTAGATTTCATACCTTTTTCATTAGATGAAGCTGACAAAATAGTTTTGCTATTTGCATCATCAATAATTTGTGCAGATATATTTTTTAAACTTCTAGATATACTTAATCTGAAACGATCATTTTTAGAATTACCCTTAAGTTTATTTCGAACTCTGAACTTTTTTCTCTGTAAAGTGCTTAATTTCATTATTTCTTTTTTCCCTCTTTTCTTAAAATATATTGACCTTTTTCTTTAATTCCTTTTCCTTTATAAGGCTCAGGTGGTCTAAAAGATTTAATCTTTGATGCAATCATTCCAACTTTTTGTTTATCAACGCCTGATATTTTAATTGTTGTTTGTTTTTCAACTAAAATTTTAACGTCTTCAGGAATGTCAAAATTAATATCATGACTAAATCCAAGTTGAAGATTTAATTGCTTTCCCTTTAATGCTGCCCTGTAACCTACACCACTAAGTTCAAGTATTTTTTCAAAACCTACACTAGTTCCTATTATTGCATTATTAATTAGACTTCTGTTCATGCCCCATAATCTTTTAGTATCATCGTCTAGTTTCTTTGGTTTAATTGAAACATTTTTGCCATCATCGATTTTAAAATCGAACATCTCTAAATTAATTTTCAACTTTTGTTTACCTAAAGGACCTTCTATATTTATATCTGATCCTGCTAAAGCAACTTTGACTTTATCTGGAATATTAATACTTATTTTACCTATTTTAGACATTAAAATACCTTACAAATTATTTCGCCACCAACTTTTTGTTTTCTTGCATCTATATCAGTCATGACACCTTTTGGTGTAGATATAATTGCAATTCCTAAACCATTATTAATTTTTGGTAAGCTTTGTGCGCTTGAAAAAACTCTTCTACCCGGTTTTGATACTCTTTCGATTACACTTATTACTGGAGATCCTGAATTATATTTTAAATCAATAACTAAAACTTGTTTGTTTTCATTTTTATCAACATTAAACCCATTAATATAACCTTCATTTTTTAAAACATCTGCAATCTTCATCTTAAAATTTGATGAAGGCATTTCTACTTTTTTATGATTTCTTAATTGCGAGTTTTTTATCCTCGCTAGCATATCTCCTATTGGATCTGTTAAACTCATATAATTCCCCTTTCTACCAACTTGATTTTATCATACCTGGAATTTTACCCTGCAGACCTAGTTGTCTAAGAGCTATTCTTGATATTCTTAATTTTCTGTAAACACCATGAGGTCTACCTGTAATTTCACATCTATTTCTTACTCTAGTCTTAGCCGAATTTCTTGGCAATTTTGATAATTTTTGTTGAGCTTTAAACCTTTCTTCTAAAGGTAATTTTTTGTTCATTATAATCAGCTTTAGTTTTTTTCTTTTTGCATAAAATCTGTCTGATAACTTTCTTCTCCTATTATTCTTATTTATTGAGCTAAGTTTTGCCATTAGTTGCTCCTTTCTTCTCTAAATGGAAAATTAAACTTCTTTAATAATTCTAAGCTATGCTCTTTAGAGTTTGATTTTATTACTATTGTAATATCTAAACCTCTTATTTTATCTACTTTGTCAAAATTAACTTCGGGAAATATTATATGCTCCTTCACACCAAAGGTGAAATTACCAAACTTATCGAAACCTTTTGAAGAAAGTCCTCTAAAATCTTTTATTCTTGGAAGCGCAATGTTTACGAGTCTATCTATAAATTCATACATTTTATTTTTTCGTAAAGTAACCTTAAGTCCAGCTTTCGTATCTTTACGTGTTTTAAAATTTGAAATAGATTTTTTAAATTTTGTTGAAACTGGTTTTTGTCCTGCGATTTTAGCTAAATCCTCTTCGCAAGATTTAAATATTTTTGAATCGTTTCCATCTATCCCTAGACCCATATTTAAAACTACTTTTTCAAATTTAGGTGCCATATTGAGATTTTTAAAACCATATTTCTCTTTAAGCATGGTTTTAACTTCCTTTTGATATAAAGTTTTTAATCTTGGTATCATTTTTTAACTACCTTTTTTTTATCTTGTTTTTGTTCCAATTTTAGGTTTGATAAATGAACAAAATTTTCTTTATCAACTATTCCACCTTTTCTTTCTTTTGTGGTTTTAAGATGTTTTTTTATCATGTTTATCCCTTTAATTTTTGCTCTATTTCTCTTTCTATCTAATTCTATAATCTCACCTGTTTTGTTTTTGTCTTTTCCAACAAGCACTTTTACATTCGAGCCTTTCTTAATCATTTATATTACCTCCGGAGCTAATGATATTATTTTCATTTGCCCCCTACTTCTCAATTCTCTAGTGACTGGTCCAAAAATTCTAGTACCAATAGGTTCACCTTTATCATCAGTCAAGACAGCTGCATTATTGTCGAATCTAACTTTTGATCCATCGTCTCTGTGAATTCCTTTTTTTACTCTCACAACTACAGCCTTGTGAACTGAACCTTTTTTAACTTTGCCTTTAGGAATAGCTTCCTTTACAGCTACAACAATTGTGTCACCAATGCTTGCGTATCTTCTTTTTGAACCTCCAAGTACTTTTATACACTCAATTTTTTTTGCACCTGTGTTATCTGCTACAAATAGCTCGGTTTGAACCTGTATCATTTATTTTCCCCAAGTACTTCAAATTTTTTTGTTTTCGAGTAAGGTCTACATTCAATTATCTTCACCTTATCTCCATTTTTAAATTTATTATTTTCATCATGTGCACTGAATTTTTTTCTTACTTTAACTACTTTTTTTAAAACAGGATGCTGATATTTTCTCTCAACCATAACTGTTATTGTCTTATTTGGTTTATCGCTCACCACAATTCCACTTAATACTTTTTTAGGCACTTTTTTTCCTTCCAATTAGTGTTTTCATTCTTGAGATGTTTTTTTTAGTTTGAGATATTTTTGATGGATTTGTAAGTTGTCCGTTTGTTTTTTGGAATCTCAAATTAAACAAATCTTTTTTAAGTTTATCTAAATTTTTTAATGCTTGATCCTTAGTAAATTTCTTTATTTCATTTTTCTTCATTATGAGATCCTTCTTATGAACTTGGTTTTAATTGGAAGCTTAGCAGAAGCTTTGTATAGTGCTTCTTTCGCTATTTGTTCGGATACTCCATCTACTTCAAATAAAATTCTACCTGGTTTGACTCTACATGCCCAAAATTCCGGTGATCCTTTACCTTTTCCCATTCTAACTTCAGTTGGTTTTTTTGAAACAGGTATATTTGGAAAAACTCTTGTCCAAACTCTTCCTTGTCTTTTCATGTGTCTTGTTAAAGCAACTCTAGCTGCCTCTATCTGTTTAGAAATGACTCTATCTGGCTGCAATGCTTTTAATCCAAAAGAACCATAATTCATTTTATTGCATCTAGAAGCATTTCCGTGAATACGACCTTTGTGAGCTTTTCTAAATTTTGTTCTTGTTGGTTGTAGCATAATTATCTCTTGTTTGTTTCCTGACTAAATTCTTTTGTAAAAATTTCACCTTTATATATCCAGACTTTAATACCAATAATCCCATATGTAGTTAAAGCTTCCGCTTCCGCATAATCTATGTCTGCTCTTAAAGTATGAGAAGGTATGCTTCCTTCTCTTAGCCATTCAGTTCTTGCAATTTCGTTTCCACCTAGTCTTCCACTTACTGACACCTTTATACCCTTTGCTCCTAATCTTAATGCTGACTGCATAGCTCTCTTCATAGCTCTTCTATATGAAATTCTTTTAACCAACTGTTGGGATATATTTTCAGCAACTAAATAACTGTTTGTCTCTGGTTTTTTTACTTCTTTAATATTAAGATTTACTTCATTTGTTGTTAGTCTAGATAATTTTTCTTTGATCTTTTCAATATCACTTCCCTTTTTACCGATTACAAAACCAGGTCTTGAAGTATAAATTGTTACAAAACATTTTTTTGAAGTTCTTTCTATCATCACTTTTGAAACCCCAGAGTTAATGACGTTTTTTTTAATATATTCTCTTATTTTAAAATCTTCGATTAAAAATTTGCCGAAATCCTTTTTTTTAGCATACCAAACTGAATCCCATCCTCTATTAACTCCTAATCTTAAACCTACAGGATTAACCTTTTGTCCCATCTTTAACCTCTTTAGTTTTTAATTTTTCTGATAATATAATAGTTAAATTTGAATATGGTTTTAAGATTGGAGCTGCTCTTCCTTTTGCTCTTGGTCTAAACCTTTTCATGGTAATTTGTTTACCACAGTAAGCTTCTTTAACAAAAAGTTTATCAATATCATATTGAAAATTGTTCTCTGCATTTGCAATAGCTGAAGATAAGGTTTTTTTGATATCCTTACATATTCTTTTATTTGAAAAATCAAGATCTCTGATAGCTAAATCAACTTTTTTTCCAACAATACCTTTTAAAATTGGATTAAGCTTTCTAGTACTAGATCTAATATTTTTATTTACTGACCTTACTAAATTTGTTTCTTTTTTATCTTTTTTGCTCATTTTTATTTCTTCTCTGCAGGTTTAGTTTCTTCAGCCTTGGCTTTTTTATCGGCTGGAGTATGACCAAAAAACTGTCTTGTTGGAGCAAATTCTCCAAATTTATGACCAACCATATCTTCAGATACGGTAAGTGGAATAAACTTTTTACCATTATAAATTAAAAAACTTAAACCAACAAAATCTGGAATTATTGTTGATTTTCTTGACCAAGTTTTAATAGGTTTTTTACCAGACTCATTTTTTTGTTTTTCAGCTTTTTTAATTAAGCTTTCTTCAACAAATGGACCTTTCCAAACTGATCTAGTCATTTTAACCTTTCTTTTTCTTTCTTCTTCGAATTATAAATTTATCTGTTCTTTTATTGTCTCTTGTTTTCAAACCTTTTGCAGATTGACCTTTTCTGGAAACAGGGTGTCTACCACCCGCAGATTTACCTTCACCACCACCATGAGGGTGATCAACTGGATTCATCACAACACCTCTTGTGTGGGGTCTTCTACCAAGCCATCTTGATCTGCCAGCTTTACCAATCTTAATATTTTTTTGATCAGGGTTTGAAAGAACTCCAATAGTGGCCATTGCCCTAGAATCAATTCTTCTAACCTCTCCTGATGCCATTTTAACAATTGAATAACTCCCATCATTACCTGAAATAGAAACGGATGTTCCCGCAGATCTGGCAATTTTTCCGCCGCCACCAGGATTAATTTCTACATTATGTATATCAATACCAACAGGTATTTCAGATAAGGGTAAGCAATTTCCTACTTTGATTTCAGAATTTGGTCCATTTGAGACTTTATCACCAACTTTAATTTCTTGGGGCGCTAAATAGTAATACCTCTCGCCATCAGGAAATTTAACTAACATTATGTGACATGACCTATTAGGATCGTATTCAATTCTTTCTACCTCAGCTTTTTCACCGAATTTTTTTCTATAAAAATCAACATTTCTATATTTTTGCTTATGTCCACCACCAACATTTCTAGCTGTTATTCTTCCAAGATTGTTTCTTCCACTTGATGAATTTTTTACTGATGTAAGAGGTTTAAATGGTTTGCCTTTCCAAAGATTTTTTCTATCAACAAGAATGGTTCCTCTCACAGATTTAGTATAAGGTTTGAATGTTTTTAATGCCATTTTATATTCCTGTTGTTAGATCAATAGATTGACCTTTTTTTAATGTAATTACTGCCTTTTTGTAACCTTTGACTCTGCTCTTTCTGCCTCTGGTAAATTTCAAAATAGATTTTTTGTTAATAATGTTTACTTTTACTACATTTACTTTAAATATTTTTTCAATATTTTTCTTTAAAGTTTTTTTGTTAGCATCATCTCTGACTTTAAAAACAATCTTATTTTGAGTAGACATGTTTGAAGACTTCTCAGTAATAACTGGGGAAATTATTGTGTCGTATAAGCTCACTTTATTCATTAATTATACCTTTTCTCTAATTCTTTAACTGATGTTTCTGTAAAAATAATTTTTTTAAATTTTAAAATATCGTATGCACTGAAATGACCTATATCTGTGCATTTTACGTTGGGTATGTTTTTTGTTGCTCTAAATATTTTATCTTTAGAATTTTTATCTAAAATCAAAATTGAGTTCTTAGCATCAAACTTTTTCAAAATTTTGTCCATTTCTTTTGTTTTTTTTATTTCTTTAGAAAAGTCATCGAAAACAATTACTTCTTTCAGTTTCAATTTTTTTGACAAAATAGAACTAATGCTCTGTCTTTTTTCATTTTTGTTTAATTTTCTGGTTTTATAACTATTTCTTCCTTTTGGACCATGAGCTATACCACCACCAACAAAAATTGGAGCTTTTCTACTAGCGTGTCTTGCATTACCAGTTCCTTTTTGTGCATAAATTTTTGAGGTAGATCCAATAATTTCATTCTTTTGTTTAGTTTTGGAGCTTCTTCCTTTGTAATTAGCGTTAGTCTTATAAATGACAGAACTTATTAATTTCTCATTGATTTTCGACGAAAAGATTGAATCTTTAACTTCAACTGAGCTTTTTTTTCCATCAAGATTTAATTTTTCTATTTTCATTTATTTTTTCTTCTTTTCTGGAACTTTTTTTAATTTTTCCATTTTTTCAATTTTTTCTGACATTGTAAGTTTTCTAATATTTTTAACTGACTGCTTAACTAAAACTTCAGTATTTTTTGAACCAGGAATTGATCCTTTTAAATACATTATATCATTTTCTAAATCAGTTTTGATAATTTCAATATTTTGCTTAGTTCTCATTTTGCTTCCCATATGACCTGCCATTTTTTTTCCTTTAAAAACTTTACCTGGGTCCTGGTTTTGACCTGTTGAACCATGTGCTCTATGAGAAATTGAAACACCATGTGATGCTCTTAGACCTGCAAAATTATGTCTTTTCATAGCTCCTGCAAATCCTTTACCAATAGTTTTTGAACGAACATCAACAAATTTTGCATCTTTAAAAATTTCAAGACCTAGTTCATTGCCTTCTTTGTAATTATCTAACTTAGACACTCTAAATTCTTTTAAAACTTTTTTAGGTTCAGTATTTTTTTTAGAGAAGAAACCTTTCATTTGTTTTGAAAGTTTTGAATTTTTAATTTTTCCAAAACCAACTTGAATAGCGTTATAGCCTCTTTGATCCTTTGAAATTAATTGAATTATCCTTCCTTTATCAATTTTGACAGCTGTAACAGGCACAGACTGGCCAGATTTATAAAATTCTCTTGTCATACCAATTTTCTTTCCGATAAGTCCAATTTCTTGAATCATATTTTAATCTCCACATCTACACCTGAAGCCAAGTCTAATTTCATCAAAGCTTCAACAGTTTGCGGTGTTGGCTCTATAATATCTATTAATCTTTTGTGAGTTCTTGTTTCGAATTGTTCTCGACTTTTTTTGTCAATATGAGGTGATCTTAATACTGTATATCTTTCAATTTTCGTTGGTAACGGGATAGGTCCTTTAATGTTTGCACCAGTTCTTTTAACTGTATTAACTATTTCTTCAGTTGATTGATCTAGTACTTTGTTATCGTAGGCTCTTAATTTTATTCTAATATTTTGTTTATCCATTTGAACCTGTCTTTTTTGTAACTTCATCTTGAACATTTTGTGGAACTTTATCGTAGTGATCAAAGAACATGGAGTATTGTGCTCTTCCTTGAGACATGGATCTTAGTGCATTTATATATCCAAACATATTTGCTAATGGAACCATTGCTGTGATTACTGTAGCGTTACCTCTCTGTTCTTGGGTATTTATCTGTCCTCGTCTACTATTAAGATCACCTATCACATCACCCATATAATCTTCCGGTGTTACAACTTCGACCCTCATAATTGGTTCAAGTAATTTTAAAGTTGCTCTGTTGCAAGCTTCTTTAAAACATTGTCTCGAAGCCAATTCAAAAGCTAAAACACTTGAGTCGACATCGTGGTGTAATCCATCAAGAATTGTCACTTTGTAATCAATAATTGGAAAGCCAGCCAATATTCCACTGTCTGAAACAGTCTCAATACCTTTTTCAACACCTGGTATAAACTCTTTTGGAATAGCACCGCCTTTAATTTTACTTTCAACTTCTCTTCCTTTGCCAGGCTCCAAAGGTTCAATTGAAAGTTTTACTCTTGCAAATTGACCAGCACCACCGCTTTGTTTTTTATGTGTGTAATCAAACTCTGATTGTTTAAGAATTGTTTCTCTGTATGCTACTTGAGGAGCACCAACATTTGCCTCTACTTTAAATTCTCTTTTCATCCTATCTACGATTATATCTAAATGAAGTTCGCCCATCCCTTTGATAATTGTTTGTCCAGACTCTTCATCAGATGTAACTCTAAAAGACGGATCTTCTTTGGCTAATCTACCTAGAGCCTCACCCATTTTTTCTTGATCTCCTTTAGTCTTAGGCTCAACAGCGATTTCAATAACTGGATCTGGAAACTCCATTGGTTCTAATAAAACAGGACTTTCTTCATCAGCTAAAGTATGACCAGTTATGGTATATTTTAAGCCAGCCAGAGCAACTATATCACCTGCATTTGCTTCTTTTATATCTTCTCTAGAGTTTGCGTGCATTAAAAGCATTCTTCCAACTCTTTCTTCTTTATCTTTTGATGTGTTGTAAATACCAGTACCTGATTTAACTGTTCCTGAATAAATTCTAATAAACGTCAAAGATCCAACAAATGGATCGTTTGCAACTTTAAAAGCTAGTGCTGAAAAAGGAGCGCCATCTTCAAATTTCATTTCAACAACATCTTCTGATCCAGGTTTTGTTCCTTTAATTGAACCAATATCTTCTGGGCTTGGTAAGTAGTCAACTACAGCATCCAATAGAGGTTGCACCCCTTTATTTTTAAATGCAGATCCAGTTAGAACTGGAACAAAATCAAAGTTTAAGCAACCTTTTCTTACACATCTAATTAAATCTTCATTTTTAATTTGATCACCGTTTAAATAGCTCTCCATTAGTTTCTCATCTTGCTCTACAGCTGACTCAACAAGTTCTTGTCTATATTTTTCACAAATTTCTTTTAAATCTTCTGGAATTTCTTTTTCTTCCCAAGCGGCACCTAAGTCCTCATTTTTCCATACAATTGCTTTCATTTTTACTAAATCAACAACACCCTGTAATGATGACTCAATACCAATTGGGATTTGCATGACCATAGGTTTAGCCCCTAGTCTATCCTTAATCATATCTACGCATCTAAAGAAATCAGCGCCGGTTCTGTCTAATTTATTTACAAAACAAATTCTTGGAACTTTATATTTATCAGCTTGTCTCCACACTGTTTCAGACTGTGGCTCTACTCCAGCTACGCCATCGAAAACTGCTACAGCTCCGTCTAATACTTTTAATGATCTCTCTACTTCAATTGTAAAATCAACGTGTCCTGGTGTATCGATAATATTAATTCTATGATCTCTCCAAAAACATGTAGTAGCAGCTGAGGTAATTGTTATACCTCTTTCTTGCTCTTGTTCCATCCAGTCCATAGTAGCAGCACCATCATGGACTTCACCAATCTTGTGACTCTTACCAGTATAATAAAGAATTCTTTCAGTTGTAGTAGTTTTACCTGCATCAATGTGCGCCATGATACCAATGTTTCTGTACATATTTAATTTATGAGTTCTGGGCATATTTTCTTACCATCTAAAATGAGCAAAGGCTTTGTTTGACTCTGCCATTTTATGTGTATCCTCTTTCTTTTTAATTGCTGAACCTCTGTTTTGATAAGCGTCAAAAATTTCATTAAAGATTTTATCAGACATATTTTTATCTTTTCTTTTTCTTGAGGCGTCTATTAACCATCTTATTGCTAGTGCTTGCGATCTTTTTGCTTTTACTTCTACTGGGACTTGGTAAGTAGCACCACCAACCCTTCTAGATCTTACTTCAACAGTAGGTTTAATATTACTAATAGCTTGGTTGAAAACTGTGATTGGTTCATCTTTTGATTTAGATTTTATTTTATCTATTGCATCGTAAACAATTTTTTCAGCAATGGTTTTTTTTCCGTCATACATTAATGAATTTATTAATTTTGGAATTATTACTGACTTATATTTTGGATCAACAACATTAAGTTTTTTGGGAGCACTTTTTTTTCTAGACATTTTTATTTACCTTTTTTTGCACCGTATTTAGATCTTTGTTGTTTTCTTCCTGTCACACCTTGGGTGTCTAGATTACCTCTTAAGATATGATATCGTACTCCAGGCAAGTCTTTCACTCTACCTCCTCTTATTAAAACAACTGAGTGTTCTTGAAGGTTGTGACCTTCTCCTGGAATATAAGAAGTTACTTCATGACCATTTGAAAGTCTTACCCGTGCAACTTTTCTTAAAGCTGAGTTAGGTTTTTTAGGTGTGGTTGTATAAACTTTTACACAGACACCTCTCTTCTGTGGAGATTTTTCTAATGCAGGGACTCTATCCCTAGCCTTAGGTTTAATTCTTTTTTTTCTTAACAATTGGTTAATTGTTGGCATAATAATTTTATTTTGGATGAAATACTTTAGTGACCTGTGTATGGTAGCGTTTAGTGCTACAAGGGCACTACATTCCAACCAAAATTCTTGGTGAAAATACTATAGTTTCGTAATTTGTCAAACTAAAACGAGAAATTTAGTGTTAAATTATTATTGATTTACAGGGGTTTCTGGCTGTTCAATCTTTTCTTGTTCAGCAATGAATTTTTGATCATCATCAAGGGCTTTTTTGTTCCACTTATTCTTAATCGAGCCTGTTCCAGCTGGAACTAATCTTCCAACTATCACGTTCTCTTTTAAACCAACTAATGTGTCAACTTTACCTCTGATAGCTGCGTCAGTAAGAACTCGTGTTGTCTCCTGAAACGAAGCTGCAGAAATAAATGAGTCTGTTTGTAGTGATGCTTTAGTAATACCCATTAAAACTCGTTCACCAAAAGCTGATTTTTTTCCATCTTTTTTAAGTTGCTCATTCATACTATCAAATTTAAATCTATCAATAATTTCACCAGGTAATAAATCTGAGTCTCCAGATGTTTTAATCTCAACCTTTTTTAACATCTGTCTTAATATAGTTTCAATGTGTTTATCGTTTATAATTACTCCCTGTAATCTATAAACTTCTTGTACTTGGTTAACAAAGTATTCTGTTAATTCTTCAATACCTAGTATTCTTAAAATATCGTGCGGCAAAGGTTGTCCATCTAATAAGTATTCACCTTTTTTAATTTCTTCACCCTGATTAAAATTAATATGTTTCCCTTTTGGAATTAGATAGTTCGAACTTTCTCCATTTGATGATACTATCGAGACTCTTTGTTTGCCACGAACCTCTTTACCAAAAATTACTTTACCATTATTTTCTGCAATTATCGCACTATCTTTTGCTTTACGTGCTTCAAATAATTCAGCTACCCTAGGTAGACCTCCAGTAATATCTTTTGTTTTTGATGTTTCTTTAGGTAAACGAGCTATTACATCACCAGCAAATATTTTTTGTCCATCTTTAACTGAAAGAATTGAGTCTGGCACAAGATAATATCTTGCCTCATTGTCATCAGCTTTTTTTATAACATTTCCTTTTTCATCTCTTAAAGTAATTCTTGGTTTTAAATCTGTATTTTTTGATTGAGATCGCCAGTCAATTACAGATTTTGATGTAATGCCAGTGGTGTCATCAAGCGTTTCAGAGAGTGAAACACCATCAATTAAATCTACGAAGTTTGCTATTCCGCTTTTTTCAGCAATAACTGGTGTGGTATATGGATCCCACTCACAAATTTTAGAATTTTTCTTTACTTTATCCTCATTTTTGAAAAACAGTTTTGAGCCATACGGAACTTTGTAAATTGCAATTTGCACACCTTTATCGTCTTCTAAACTAATTTGAGTATTTCTACCCATAACAATCAAATTTTTCTTAGAATCTTCAAGAAGATTAGTGTTTATTACCTTTAAAATTCCATCACTTTTACTTACAATTTGAGATTCTTGTTTTATTGAAGCAGTTCCACCAACGTGAAAGGTTCTCATTGTTAATTGAGTTCCAGGTTCACCTATTGACTGTGCAGAGATCATACCGATTGCCTCTCCTACATTTACCATTTTACCTCTTGAAAGATCCCGACCATAACATGTTGCACAAACTCCCTCTTTAGAGCCACATGTAATCACAGAATAAACTTTTATAGATTTAACTCCTGCTGCATCTATTTTTTCACAATCTGCTTCATCAATTAAATGACCTTTTTTGATAACTACTTCGCCAGAAATTGGATTTTTTACATCTGCAGCTACTACTCTTCCTAAAGCTCTCTCTGATAAACTTACTATTATATTACCACCTTCAATAATTTCGGATAGAGTTATATTTCCTCGGCTTTTAATATCACATTCTTTTTTAGTTACAGTTAAATCTTGAGCAACATCACATAATCGTCTTGTTAGATAACCTGAATTAGCAGTTTTTAATGCGGTATCAGCTAATCCTTTTCTAGCACCGTGAGTAGAATTAAAGTATTCAAGAGCTGTTAGACCTTCCTTAAAATTAGATGTAATCGGTGACTCAATGATTTCACCTGATGGTTTTGCAATTAAACCTCTCATACCAGCTAATTGTTTCATTTGAGCGGCTGAACCTCTTGCACCAGAATCTGCCATCATGAAAACGGAATTAATATCTAATCCTTTTTCAGATTTGTTAGTTGCTGATATTCCTTTCATCATTTCAGATGCAACTTTATCAGTACATTTAGACCAAGCATCAACAACTTTATTGTACTTTTCGCCTCTAGTAATTAATCCCTCAGAATACTGGTTTTCATAATCTTTTATTAATTGTTTAGTTTCATCGATCAACTGTTCTTTATTATTTGGTATAATTAGATCATCTTTACCAAAAGAAATACCTGCCTTGAACGCATGCTTAAATCCTAGATCTTTTAATTTATCACAGAAGATTACAGTACTTTTTTGACCTGTGTATCTAAAAACAAAATCAATTATTTCTGAAACAACTTTTTTAGGTAAAACTCTGTCAATTAAAGAAAATTTGATATCTTTGTTTTTTGGTAAAAGATTTGCCAACAAAAATCTACCCGCTGTACTAGTATGTTTTTCAAATAATTGTTTACCTTTTTCATCCACTGTTTCAAATCTTGATATAATCCTAGAGTGTATTTTTATTTTTCCAGACTCTAAACCTTGCTCGATTTCAGAATTATTTACAAAATAACCTTCAATTTTCTTCTCCTGATATGGAGGGAGAGACAAATAGTAAATTCCAAGTATCATATCTTGGCTGGGAACTATAATCGGCTTACCGTTCGATGGACTTAAAATATTATTAGTAGACATCATTAAAACTCTAGCTTCCAGTTGCGCTTCTAAACTTAGTGGAATATGCACTGCCATTTGGTCTCCATCGAAATCAGCATTAAATGCAGCACAAGTTAGAGGATGCAATTCAATTGCATCTCCTTCTATTAATTTTGGTTCAAAAGCCTGAACACCTAGCCTATGAAGTGTTGGCGCTCTATTCAGTATAACTGGATGCTCTCTTACAATGACTTCTAATGCATCCCAAACAGCATTAGTTTCTTTTTCAACTAGTTTTTTAGCTTGTTTAATTGTAGACGCTAAACCAAGTTTATTTAGTCTTGCATATAAAAAAGGTTTAAATAATTCTAGGGCCATTTTTTTTGGCAAACCACATTCGTGCAATTTAAGATCTGGACCTACTACTATTACTGACCTTCCAGAATAATCTACTCTTTTACCCAAAAGGTTCTGTCTAAATCTACCTTGTTTTCCTTTAAGCATTTCCGCTAAAGATTTTAGTGGACGTTTTCCAGTTCCCGTAATTACTCTTCCTCTTCTTCCATTATCAAATAGGGCATCAACTGACTCCTGCAACATTCTTTTTTCATTTCTGACAATTATATCTGGAGCCTTTAGATCCATTAATCTTTTAAGTCGATTATTTCTATTAATAACTCGTCTATATAAATCATTTAAATCTGAAGTAGCAAATCTACCCCCATCTAATGGTACTAAAGGTCTAAGCTCTGGTGGTATCACAGGTATCACTGTTAAAATCATCCATTCAGGTTTGTTCCCAGTTTTAATAAATGAGTCAATTAGTTTTAACCTTTTTATCGATCTCTCCTCTGAAACTTTAGACTTTGTTTCATTAATATTCTTTACAAGAATTTCTCTTTCTTGCTCTAGGTTTATATTCTTTAGTATTTCTAGTATAGCTTCTGCTCCAATACCTGCGGTAAAAGACTCATCGCCATATTCATTTTGGTATTTTATTAACTCATCTTCAGATAATAATTGGTTCTTTTTTAAGCCGGTAAGACCAGGTTCAATGACTATGAAGTTTTCAAAATAAAGCACTCGTTCAACCTCTTTTAGTTTCATATCTATTGCTAGAGAAATTCTACTTGGTAAAGATTTAAGGAACCAGATATGTGCCACTGGTGTCGCAAGATTTATATGACCCATCCTTTCACGTCTAACATTTGATTTAGTCACTTCAACACCACATTTTTCACATATAATACCTCTGAATTTCATTCTTTTGTATTTTCCACACAAACATTCGTAATCTTTTATTGGTCCAAAAATTCTTGCGCAGAATAGACCGTCTTTTTCTGGTCTAAATGTTCTATAGTTAATTGTTTCAGGTTTTTTAATTTCACCATATGTCCATGACTTTATCTTTTCAGGGCTTGCTAATGAAATTTTAATACTATTAAAATTCTGCGAGTCTGATATCTCTGTGTTTTTAAATAAATCTTTAAGTTCTTTTTTCATAATTAATTTAGCTCAACATTTAATGCTAAAGATTTAATCTCTTTAACCAATACGTTAAATGACTCGGGTATTCCTGACTCAAAATTTTCTTCACCTTTTACAATGGTTTCATATACTTTAACTCTTCCAGCAACGTCATCAGATTTTACTGTAAGAATTTCTTGAAGAGTGTAAGAAGCACCGTATGCTTCTAATGCCCAAACTTCCATTTCACCAAATCTTTGACCACCTAATTGCGCTTTTCCTCCCAGTGGTTGTTGAGTTACCAAACTGTATGGACCAGTAGATCTTGCATGAATTTTATCTTCTACTAGGTGATGTAACTTTAACATATATATAGTACCAACCGTTACATCACGATCGAATTTTTCCCCAGTTCTTCCATCCCATAAAGGAGTTTGACCAGTCTTAGGTAGTTTAGCTAAATCAAGCATTTCGGTTACATCTTTTTCTTTAGCTCCATCAAAAACAGGTGTAGAAATAGGAACACCGCTCATTAAGTTTTCACATAAATCAGAGAATTCATTTTTAGTTAATTTTTCGATTGAATTTTCTAAAATTTCTTTTCCATAAACAGATTTAAGAAACTCTTTTATTTTTTGAGACATCTCTAATTTTTTTTGATTTTCATTAATTAAATTCTTCAACTTGTCTCCCAGTTCTGTACAAGCCCAACCTAGATGTGTTTCTAAAATTTGACCGACATTCATCCTGCTCGGTACACCTAAAGGATTTAAAACAATATCGACAGGTTTTCCATTCTCTCTATAAGGCATATCTTCAACAGGAACAATTTTACTTACTACCCCTTTGTTGCCATGCCTTCCGGACATTTTATCTCCAGGTCTCAATCTTCTTTTAATTGCCACAAAAACTTTTACCATCTTCATAACACTTGGTAATAAATCATCACCTTGTCTAATTTTAAGAACTTTATCCTCAAATCTTTCTTTAATATCCTGGCTTGCATTTTGATACTGTTCTCTCAATTTTTCTAATATTTCATTTTTACTCGAATCTTTAACGTTCATTTTAAATATCTCTGCTATTGGAACTTCATTTATATTATTCTGATCTAATGTATCTCCCTGATTTAAATTCTTAATTTTTTTTGATAGTTGTGTCCCTGATAAAATTTGAGCTGCCCTTTGTTTTATACTTCTCTCAAGAATTTCTTCTTCAACTAACTTATCTTGTTGAACTAAATCTATTTCCGCTCTTTCAATTGTAATTGATCTTTCATCTTTTTCTATTCCATGTCTATTAAAAACTCTTACGTCAACTATTATGCCTCCACTACCACTTGGCATTTTTAAAGAAGTATCTGTAACATCGATAGCTTTTTCACCAAAAATTGATCTCAATAATTTTTCTTCAGGCCCAGATGCCGTATCCCCTTTAGGTGTAACTTTTCCTACAAGTATATCTCCTGGTTTTACTTCTGCACCAATATAAACAATTCCAGACTCATCTAAATTTTTTAAAGCTTCTTCATTAACATTAGGTATATCTCTTGTGATATCCTCTTCACCAAGCTTTGTATCTCTAGCCATAACTTCGTATTCTTCGATATGTACTGAAGTAAATACGTCGTCTGTTACGCATCTCTCTGAGATTAAAATTGAGTCCTCAAAATTGTATCCTTGCCATGGCATAAAAGCGACTGTAACATTTTTTCCAAGAGCCAACTCACCAATTTTAGTTGAAGGTCCATCAGCGATAATATCTCCACGCTTTACTTTATCACCTACTCTGACCAAAGGTTTCTGATTTATACAAGTATTTTGATTTGATCTTTTAAATTTTTGTAAATTATAAATATCAACACCTGATTTTGAAAAATCAGTTTCACTTGTTGCTTTGATTACAATTCTTTTTCCATCAATTTTATCAACTATTCCGTCTCTTTTAGCTACAATAGTTACCCCTGAGTCTAATGCGACATCACTTTCTATACCTGTACCAACTAAAGGAGACTCTGGTTTTAAAAGTGGTACCGCTTGTCTCATCATATTAGATCCCATAAGAGCTCTATTTGCATCATCATTTTCTAGAAATGGTATTAAAGAAGCAGCAACAGATACTAATTGTTTTGGTGAAACGTCAATATAATCAATATTCTCAGGTTTAGACAAAATAAAGTTTAAATTTTGTCTGCTTGAAAGTAAATCTTCAGTAAATTTTCCACTCTTATCAACTTTTGAATTAGCTTGTGCAATAGTGAACTTTGTTTCCTCCATTGCTGATAAATATTCTATTTTTTCCTGAACAACCCCATTAACAACTTTTCTATAAGGTGACTCTATAAAACCATATTTATTAATTTTTGAATAAGTAGATAAGCTATTTATTAATCCAATGTTGGGGCCTTCGGGCGTTTCTATTGGGCAAATTCTTCCATAATGAGTTGGATGAACGTCTCTTACTTCAAAACCCGCTCTTTCTCTTGTAAGACCACCGGGGCCTAATGCTGATACTCTTCTTTTATGAGTGATTTCGGATAAAGGATTTGTTTGATCCATAAATTGAGATAATTGTGATGTTGCAAAAAAGTCTTTTAAAGAGATTGTTAATGGTTTAGCGTTAATTAGGTCTTGGGGCATTGCGGACTCGATATCTAGTGTCGTCATTTTCTCTTTTATTGCTCTTTCCATTCTGTAAACACCTATTCTCGCTTGGTTTTCTACCAATTCTCCAACTGATCTAACTCTTCTATTTCCTAGGTGATCAATATCATCAACTTCATCTTTCCCATCTCTTAAATCAAGCATCTTTTTTATAATTGCTATTACGTCGTCAGTTCTCAAGATTGTAATCTTATCTGAACAATCTAAATTTAATCTTGAATTTAATTTTACTCTACCAACATCTGAAAGATCATATCTATCTGAACTGAAAAAAAGATTGTTAAATATTTGAGTTGCAATTTCAATTGTTGGCGGTTCTCCAGGTCTTAAAACTTTATAAATTTCATTAATTGCATCATTTTTTGAGTTATTTTTATCATTAAACAATGTTTGCAAAAGATAAGGTCCTTTATTAATTGTGTTTGTGTATGCCAGCTCTAAAGAAAATATTTTAGCTTCTACAAACTTTTCTATTATTGTTTCATTAAGTTCTGAGCCTATTTTAAATTCTTCCTCGCCAATTTTTACATCTTTAATTAAATATTTACCTAACAGATACTGGTTAGAGACATAAATTTCTTTAAGACCGTCTGAGGCTAATTTCTTTGCCTTTAAAAAATTTATTTTTTCACCTTTATTAATTATCGTTTTTTTACTTTTGGAATCGATTATTTCTTCAGTAAAATTTTTAGATTTATAATTTTCTGGATTAAATTTTGTTCTCCATTTTTTTTCTTTTTCATCATATGAATATGATTCCTTTTCATAAAATTCCTTTACTACATCGCCCTTATTGAAACCTAAAGCTAATAATAATGTTGAGACAAGTATTTTTTTCTTTCGATCGACTCTGAAATATAACAAATCTTTTACATCAAATTCAAAATCAAGCCATGAACCTCTATTTGGTATTACTCTGCAATTAAATAACAATTTTCCACTAGCATGAGACTTTCCTTTATCATGATCAAAAAATACACCAGGGCTTCTGTGCATTTGGTTCACTACAACACGCTGTACACCATTAGTTATAAAAGTCCCACTGTTTGTCATCATCGGGACTTCACCCATATAAACCTCTTGCTCTTTTGCTGATAAAATATCTTTAGTATTGTTTTCTTGATTTATCTCATAAACAACTAGACGTAAATTACATTTTAGTGCTGAAGAATAAGTAAGACCTCTTTGTATACATTCTTCAACGTCAAACTTCGGTTTCTCTAATTTATAACTTATATATTCTAAAGTTGCCTTATCGTTAAGATCCTCTATTGGAAATATGCTTTTGAATACCCTATCAAAACCCTTTATGAATTGAGGAGCTACATCCTCTTTAAATTCTGTAAGTTCTTTGTAAGAATTTTTTTGAACTTCAATTAGATTTGGTATTGATAAGCTTTCTTTTAGTTTTCCAAAGTTTTTTCTAATATTTTTTTTTTTAGTAAAAGATAATTGCATTTATTCCAACTGCTTTAAAAAATTAAAACAGCCTATAATTTTTTTAATTCTTTATTTAAGCTCTACTTTAGCGCCAGCTGCCTCAAGTTTTTTCTTCATCTCTTCGGCATCTTTTTTGCTTACACCAGATTTAATTTCTTTTGGTGCGCCCTCAACTAAGTCTTTAGCTTCTTTTAAACCAAGTGCTGTAACAGCTCTAACTTCTTTGATAACGTTAATTTTTTTATCTCCTGCTGAAGCTAGTACTACTGTAAATTCACTTTTCTCCTCTGCTGGTGCGCCACCCCCCGCTGCTGCTCCTACTGCTGGTGCTGCCACTGCTGCTGCTGCTGTAACACCCCATTTTTCTTCAAGTTGTTTTGATAATTCTGCTGCTTCCACAACAGTTAATTTAGATAGTTCGTCAATGATTTTATTTAAGTCAGCCATAACAAATATGTCCTAAGTTATTTTTTTGATTTTTCGAGCGCTAAAATAGCGATTTTTGAGCCAGGTGCAAGCAAAATACTTGCGATTTTTTGTGCTGGAGACCTTAAAATACCAACGATTTTTGCTCTTGCCTCATCTAAGGACGGTAAAGTTGCAATATTTTTAACACCCGCAACATCTAATAGGTCTTTACCCATTATTCCACCAAGAATTTTTAGATTTTGATTCTCCTTCGAAAAATTAGTTAAAATCTTTGCTGAAATAATTGCATCATCTGACATTGCAACAGCTGTTGGACCTGTAAATAAATTTGATAAGTCTTTTCTGCTAGTTTTTTTCAATGCTAGTTTTGTTATTCTATTTTTTGTGATTTTAAATTGTATTCCATGTTCACGCATTTTTTTTCTTAAATCATCAAGTTGTTTTACAGTCAAACCTTGATAATGAGCTACTATAACTGCTTCAGCCTTGTCTAATTGAGAAGACATTTCACTTATGTAAACCTGTTTTTTTTCTTTACTCATCATAATTAAAAGCTCTTTTCTAATTTAATCTTATATGAAACACCCATTGTAGAAGTAATATAAGTAAATTTAATTAAATCACCTTTTATTGTAAGGTTTGATTTTTCTTTTTCAAGTGAACTAATGATTGCATTAAAATTATTGATAAGTTTTTCGTCAGAAAAAGATTTTTTTCCTATACTTAGGCCAATATTTCCATCTTTGTCGTTTTTTAATTCGACCTGACCCGCTTTTGCGTTTTTAACTGCTTCACCAATTTTGTCTGTGACTGTACCTAGTTTAGGATTAGGCATTAATCCCTTGGGTCCTAAAACTTTTCCTAATTTAGACAATTTAATCATCATTGATGATGAACAGATAAGTTTTTCAAAATTCATTTCTCCATTTTTTATTTTTTCTATTAAATCATCTCCACCAACAAGATCTGCTCCAGCCTCTTTAGCCTCTTTTGATTTACTTTCTTCACATACAACTGCGATTTTTACTTTTTTACCAGTTCCACTTGGAAGATTGACCATGGACCTTAAATTTATCTCATTCTTTTTTTGTTTGTTGTTAATTAAAATATTTATATCTAGGGACTCATCAAATTTTGTTGTACAGTTTGCTTTTACTTTAGATAACAGGTTATTAATAGGTTCGGCTTTTAGCATATTTGTACCTTTTGGAAGTTTTTTAAATCTTTTAGAACTCATTAATCTTTAACCTCAATACCCATTGATCTAGCAGATCCAGCTATAATTTTTACAGCTTCCTCTAAGTCATGAGCATTTAAATCAACCATTTTTTTTTTTGCTATTTCCTCTGCTTGTTTTTTTGTAATTGAAGCAACTATGTTTCTTCCGGGTTCTTGAGAACCACTTTTTAATTTTGCAGCTTCCTTGATAAAGTGTGATGCTGGTGGTGACTTTATAATAAAATCAAATTTTTTGTCTTTATAAACTGTTATTACTACTGGAACTGGTTTGCCCATAAAGTTTTTTGTTTTTTCATTAAAAGCTTTACAAAATTCCATAATGTTAATGCCTCTTTGACCTAAAGCTGGTCCAACAGGTGGAGCAGGATTAGCTTGACCTCCATTAATTTGTAACTTTACATATCCGCTTATTTCTTTTTTTGCCATTAGCTTACCTTTTCAATCTGATTAAATTCTAAATCTACCGGGGTTGGTCTTCCAAAAATAGACACTGAGACTTTTACTCTTGATTTATCCTCATCAATATCTTCTATCATTCCAGAGAAAGAGGCGAAAGGACCATCTATAACTTGAACTTTTTCCCCAACTGAATAATCTATTGTTGATTTTGATTGTGCAACACCATCTTTTATTTGACCTAAAATTTTTTCTATTTCCTTATCAGATACTGGAACAGGAATACCCTTGCTTCCTAAAAATCCACTAACTTTTTTTATCCCTTTGATCATATGATAAATATTATTGTCCATTTCGCTCTTAATTAGCACATATCCAGGAAAATACTTCTTTTTTCTTTGAACTCTTTTACCACGTTTAACCTCAGTAACATCATGCGTTGGTACTACAATTTCCTCAAATTTATCAGATATTTTGGCTTTATCAGCCTCCTCTTTAATTAATTGGGCTACTTTATTCTCAAAGCTTGAATGTGATTGAACTATGTACCAATTTTTCATTAAATTCCTATGTTAAGAATGATATCTAAAAAAAATTTATAAAATTGATCAATTAATAAAAAAAACAATGAAGCTATTATAGCCATTATTGCTACCATAATAGTTCCTTGAACAGTTTCTTTTCCTGTTGGCCAAGTAACTTTAAAAGCTTCTTGTTTCACTTCTTGAAAAAATTTTAATGGGTTTTTCATTTTCATTCTCCATTATTTTGGCAGGAGCGGAGGGAATCGAACCCCCAACCTCCGGTTTTGGAGACCGGCGCTCTACCAATTGAGCTACACTCCTAAAGGAGTTTACTCTATAATTTTCGTAACTACTCCTGCACCTACAGTTCTTCCACCCTCTCTAATAGCAAAATTTAATTTTTCACTCATAGCAATTGGTGTAATCAATTTAACTGTAAACTTGGCGTCATCACCTGGCATTACCATTTCAGTACCCGAAGGCAATTCTACTTCACCAGTAACGTCGGTAGTTCTAAAATAAAACTGAGGTCTATATTTTGTGAAGAAAGGAGTATGTCTACCACCCTCTTCTTTTTTTAAAACATAGGCCTGAGCTTCAAATTTTGTATGAGGAGTTACAGATCCTGGTTTACACAATACCTGACCTCTTTCTACATCTGTTCTTTCAACACCTCTTAAAAGAGCACCAATATTATCTCCAGCTTCTCCAGTATCAAGAATTTTTCTGAACATTTCAACACCAGTACAGACAGATTTTTTTGTATCTCTGATACCTACTATTTCAATTTCCTCACCAGTTTTTACAACACCTTGTTCAACTCTTCCTGTTACAACTGTACCTCTTCCAGAAATTGAGAATACATCTTCAACCGGCATTAAAAAAGGTTTGTCTTTTGGTCTGTCAGGTTGAGGAATAAAATCATCTACAGCTTTCATTAGTTCCATAATTGCATTTTTTCCAATAGCATCATCTTTACCTTCAACAGCTGCTAGTGCAGAGCCTTTAATAATTGGAGTTTTATCTCCTGGAAATTTATATGATGTTAGTAATTCTTTAATTTCCTCTTCAACTAAGTCTATCATTTCTTTATCATCCACTTGATCAACTTTATTTAAGAATACGACAATTGCAGGAACGCCAACTTGCCTTGCTAAAAGAATGTGTTCTTTTGTTTGTGGCATTGGTCCATCAGCAGCGTTAACAACTAAAATTGCTCCATCCATTTGCGCTGCACCAGTTATCATATTTTTTACATAGTCAGCGTGACCTGGGCAGTCTACGTGGGCGTAGTGTCTTTTTTCAGTTTCGTATTCAACGTGAGCAGTTGAAATTGTAATACCTCTCTCTTTTTCTTCAGGGGCTTTATCAATCTGATCGTAAGCTGTGAACTTAGCTCCGCCTTTTTCTGATAAAACTTTTGTTATAGCCGCAGTTAAAGTTGTTTTACCGTGGTCTACGTGTCCAATTGTACCTATGTTACAATGTGGTTTACTCCTATTAAATTTTTCTTTCGACATTATCTTTTCCTTACTTTTCTTTTTTATTTTAATAATTTGGAGCGGGTAAAGGGAATCGAACCCTTACATCCAGCTTGGAAGGCTAGCGTTCTACCATTGAACTACACCCGCAAAACCAAGTTAACACTCCAATTGTTTAAATTATTTGAATGGTGGAGGGGGAAGGATTCGAACCTTCGAAGACCGAAGTCAACGGGTTTACAGCCCGCCCCATTTGACCGCTTTGGTACCCCTCCTAAATCATAGGGGAAAGCGTCCCCTTGTTCAAAAAACCTTTAAACAACAGGGGTTTTATATATTTTTATAAAACAATTGCAATATATGAAATAATAAGAAAATACTAAAAATATTAAGTAAAATTGCGATAAATATGACAAATTCAAATTTTTTTATAGTCGGTAAACATGCTGTAACTGAAGCTTTAAAAAATCCAAACAGGAAAGTAATTAGAATCTTTTTAACAGAAGAAAGCAAAAAAAGTATTAATAGAGAGAACCAGGATAAAAATTTACTTAAAGATATAAAAGTTTTTTTTAAAACAAAAAAAGAATTAGATAAGTATTGTAAAAACGAACAAATACTTCACCAAGGGTACGTTGCTGAAGTAGAACCGTTGGTCTCGGAAACACTTAAAGAATTTATAATGTCTAAAGAAAATATTACCTTGGCCTGTCTTCAAGAGGTTACAGACCCAAGAAATATTGGCTCAGTAATTAGAAGTGCTGCAAGTTTTAAAATTGACGGTTTAATAGTAAAAGAAAGATTATACCCAGATACAAGTAAAACTATGTATAAAGCTAGCAGCGGTGCAATTGAACACCTAAATATCTTTAAAGTTTCTAACATAAATTCAACTTTAAAATTTTTGCGAGAGAAAAATTTTTGGGTATATGCTTTTGATAACAAATCAAAAGAGGATTTCGCTGACATAAGCTGGAAAGGTAATAATGTTTTATTATTTGGCTCTGAAGGGTTTGGTTTAAATCAAAAAACAGAGAAATATGTCGACTATTTTGTCAAAATAAAAATAAACGATAAAA
>CACPLG010000002.1 GCA_902634775.1 uncultured Pelagibacteraceae bacterium | reverse complement strand
AAATGATTTCTAATCCAAACATTTGCTCAAAACAATGGATATGGGAACAATATGATCATACTGTTATGGGTGATACAATTCAAAAACCTGGTGGCGATGCAGGGGTGGTAAGAGTACATGGTACCAAAAAAGCAGTGGCGTCTTCGGTTGACTCGTCAGCTTCTTATTGTTACGCACATCCATTCACTGGAGGAAAACAAGTCGTTTGCGAAGCTTGGAGAAATTTAGTTTCAGTTGGTGCTGAACCTATAGCGATAACAAATTGTTTAAATTTTGGAAATCCTGAGAAAAAAGAAAATATGGGAGAATTTGTTGAGTGCATTGATGGAATTAATGAGGCGAGCAAATATTTAAATTTCCCTGTCGTTTCAGGAAACGTATCATTCTACAATGAGACAAAAGATAAAGGTATTAAACCCACACCAACAATTGGAGGTGTTGGCTTACTTAAAGATTATGAAAACGTAATGAGTATGAATTTTAAATCAAAAGATAATTTAGTATTAGCGATTGGAAAAACAGAAGGCAGTTTGGATCAAAGTATTTTTGCTAAAGTAATTTTAGATGAAAAAAAAGGACCCCCACCTGAAATAAACTTATTTAATGAAAAAAATAATGGGGAAACAATTCTAAAAGTTATTAAAGAAAAATTAGCTTTATCAGTCCATGACATATCTCTTGGAGGAATAATGATTGCTGCTTTAAAAATGTGTATAAACGGCAATAAGGGAATTAAATTTTACAAGTTCAAAGGTTTGATAAATATTTATCAATATTTTTTTTCAGAAGATCAAGGTAGATATATTATTGAGGTAGATAAGAAAAATCTTAAAAAAGTAGAGGGTATTTTAGAGAAAAATTCTGTGCATTTTGATTTATTAGGAGAAACAACTGATAAAGAGATAATCATAAATGATGAGTTAACTTTTACAGTAGACAAGGTTGCAGAATTTTATAAAGGTTGGTTGTATAAATACATGAGTTAATTATGGCGATGGATTTAAAAGAAATTGAAAAGATGATTAAGGAGGCTCTACCAGATGCCTCAATTGATATACAAGATCTTGCTGGTGATGGTAACCACTATTCCGCCACAGTGACTTCTTCTGAATTTAAAGGTAAAAATAAATTACAACAGCATAAAATGGTGTATGATGCTCTTAAAGGAAAAATGGGAAACGAGCTTCATGCTCTAGCTCTTAAGACAAAGGAAAATTAATGGATCAACAAGTTAAAGAACAAATAGAAAATTCAATAAATAACAACGACGTTTGTTTATTCATGAAAGGAAGTCCAGAGGCTCCGCAATGTGGATTCTCTATGGCTGTCTCAAATATTCTAAAAATTATGGAAGTTAAATATCAAAGTGTTGATGTGTTAAAGGATCAAAATATCCGTGAGGGAATAAAAGTTTTCAGTGAGTGGCCAACGATCCCTCAGCTTTATATTAAAAAAGAATTCATTGGTGGATGTGATATCATTAAGGAAATGTTTGAGAACGGAGAATTAAAAAAGGTTTTTGACGAAAAAGGTATAGGTTATAAAAAGTAATATTATCTAGAGTAATATTCGATTACTAGATTTGGTTCCATAACAACGGGATAAGGAACTTCTTCAAACTTTGGTGTTCTCACAAACTTAATTGTTCTTTTTTTTTCATCTACCTGTAAGTATTCAGGAATATCTCTTTCTTTGTTAGCTAAAGCTATGTCGATAATTGCTAACTGTTTTGACTTATCTTTTATTTCAATTGTATCTTCTTCACCCAGCAAATAACTTGATATATTTACTTTTTTGCCATTCACTTTTACATGTCCATGATTAATAAACTGTCTTGATGAAAAAATCGTACTAGAAAATTTTGCTCTATAAATAACTGCATCTAATCTTCTCTCTAATAATCCTATTAAATTTTCAGCTGTATCCCCTTTTTTCATAATGGCTTTTCTGTAAACATTTCTGAACTGTCGCTCATTAATATTTCCGTAATATGATTTTAGTTTTTGTTTTGCTTGAAGTTGGGTTCCGTAATCTGAGAGTTTAGAATTCTTTGACTGTCCGTGTTGTCCTGGAGGGTATGCTCTTTTATTAAAAGGACTTTTTGGTCTTCCCCAAAGGTTAATTTTTAACCTTCTATCAATTTTATGTTTAGAATTTAATCTTTTTGTCATTTAGTGAAATGGTTTATAAACTTAACATCTTATTTGTCAATTAACGATTTTTCCCTAAACTTGCAAATACACTTGATAAAATACGAGTTTCTTTATCTGAAAGTTCCATTCGGTAAAAAATATTTCTTAAATTCTCAAGCATTAAGGGTTTTTTTTCTTTATTCTTGAAAAAGTTAATTTCATTGAGATTGTTAAGACACAAATTTATCATTGATTGAATTTCCTTTTTAGAGGCTTTCTTAACTTTTTTAGATTTTTTAAATTGTGATGATTTGGAATTTAATAAACTTGATATAAATTGTGCAATAATGATTAGGCTATGGGATAAATTTAAAGATTTGAAATTTATATTAGTTGGAATTTGTAAAGTGTAGTTTGCGTAACTAACTTCTTTATTTGATAACCCTGATGCTTCTGAGCCAAATAAAAACCCAATTTTTTTTTTAAAATCTATTTTTTTTAAACCTTCAAGATTAATATGCTTTACATTTTTGTTTCTAAATCTTGCAGATGTTGCAATTAATATATCAATATCTCCTAGAGAACTTTCTAAATCATTAAATACTTTACTTTTCTTAATTATATCTTTTGCACCAACCGAAGTTGCAAGTATTTTATCATTAGGAAAAACGGGTTTAGGATCGATCAGATATAACTTTTCAAAATTAAAATTCTTAATAGCTCTTGCACAAGCACCAATATTTTCTGATAGCTGAGGTTTGTGTAAAATAAATGTAACTTTACTTTTGTTCATTTATTTAATGCCATGATTTCTATTATAATTAGATAATGTCGAAGGGTTTATTCCTTTTATAAATTTTGGATCAACATCCCATATAGAAACTTTTAATGGATAACACTTTGCAATATCAGATGAATGTTCTGATCCACAGTCTCCACCTGGGCAAGCAGACAAAGCACCTAATAAATCTGTTTCTGCAAAAAACTCTAAATAATCACCAGGTCTTACAGGACTTGATTTCATAAAGTATTGTTTAGTATCATTTGTAAATCCAGTAAGCATAAATACATTTAATACATCGTGTACAATTTTTTCAGCTTCATCTAATTCGACATTTTTCTCCTTAACTAAAGCTCTAGTTAAATTTGAATGACAACAATAATGATAATCGTTGTTTGATGTGAGCTTGTATGTGTAAGGATCACATCTAGTACCAATAACATCGTGGACAGAGCCCCCGTCTTTGTCGTAACCATACCAATCTAATGTATCCCACGTAATTGTAGCTAATGATCTAAAATACGGAAAATTACTAAACATTTTATCGCCGACCGAAATATGCGTTCCGTAAAGAGCCCTAGTTTTTCCAGAGTAAAACTTTTCATTTAAATTATCAGCCTTAAATAAATTTAAATCTCCAACTTGTGGTCCTTCAACACTTTCTATTCTAAAGAAATTACCTGATTTAACATTAAAAGTTTTAGCATCTCTTGGAGGGATAATAACTTCATCAATTTGTTTAATGTGTTTTCTAGCTTCATGTAATATTTCAAGGTTATTATTTATGCTTTCATTTGGATAACAAACGACTGGATCTGCTCCTAACCTATTTTCGAAATCAGTAGGTTTCTTAGAGAACTTCTTAGTTTTCATTTATTTACTTGCAGGAGCTTTATCCTTAAATAATTTAAAATCTAAACTATCAATAAGAGCTTTAAACGATGCATCAATTATGTTTGGTGATACTCCAATGGTAAACCAATTTTTTCCTTGAGAGTCTGTACTTTCAATAGATACTCTTGTGGTCGCTTCAGTTCCTGTATTTAAAATTCTAACCTTATAGTCAACTAGTTTTAAATCCTTTAAATATTCAGAATATTTTTCTAACTTAGTAACATTTTTTCTTATAGCGTTATCTAGAGCATTAACAGGTCCGTTACCCTCACCTTCACAGACTATTTGTTCACCATCGACCTCTAATTTTGCTTTTGCTCTTGAAATTATTTTATCCTGACTGTTTTTTGAAACTGAAACATCATATTCTTTAATTGAGATATATCTTGGTATTTCTCCCATTACTCTTCTAGCAAGTAATTCAAAAGAAGCATCAGCTCCATCGTAACTGTAACCAATAAATTCTCTGTCCTTTACTTCTTCTAAAAGTTTTTTAACTTTTGGATCGTTTTCTTCAATTTCTATTCCAATTGTTTTAAGTCTGGATAAAATATTTGATTTACCTGATTGATCAGAAACAACTATATTTCTGTTGTTACCAACATCCTCTGGATTTATATGCTCATAAGTTTTAGGATCTTTTTGAACAGCAGATACATGTAAACCACCTTTATGTGAAAATGCTGCAGCACCCACATAAGGTAAATGTTTATTTGGTTTTCTATTTAATATCTCATCAAGTAATCTTGAACATTGAGTAATGTGTTTAATATTTTTTTCTTTAATACTTATTTCAAATTTGTCTGATAATTCTTTTTTTAGATGAAAAGTTGGAATAATTGACATTAGGTTAGCATTACCACATCTTTCACCTAAACCATTTATAGTACCTTGTATTTGTCTTGCACCTGATAAAACGGCTGCAATTGAATTTGCAACTGCATTACCAGTATCATTATGTGCGTGAATACCTAAGTTTTCACCAGGAATATGTTCTGAAACTTCTTTAACTATTTTTGTAACTTCATGAGGAAGTGTTCCACCATTAGTATCACAAAGAACTATCCATTTAGCACCGTTATCATAAGCAGCTTTGATACAAGCTAAAGCATATTTAGGATTTGCTTTGTAACCATCAAAAAAGTGTTCTGCATCAAACATGAACTCTTTGTTGTTTTTTACAAAATGTTTTGTTGTCTCTTTAATATTTTCTAAATTTTCCTCATTAGTGATTCCTAATGCAACATCAACATGAAAATCCCATGACTTTCCCACTAAACAAACAGATTTAGTATTAGAATTTAAAATTGCTGACAAACCTGGATCATTTTCAGCACTTCGTCCAGCTTTCTTTGTCATTCCAAAAGCAGTGAAGGTAGAATTTTTTAAATCTAAACCTTTTTGAAAAAATTCTGTATCAGACGGATTAGCCCCTGGCCAACCTCCCTCTATATAATCCACACCAAGATCATCTAAAGCATGCGCAATTTTTGTTTTTTCATCAATTGAAAAATGCACACCTTGTGTTTGAGCCCCATCTCTCAATGTCGTATCAAATATGTATAATCGTTCTTTACTCATTTTATTTTCCAAGTTGTTTTATCATCTTTATCTTCAATTAAAATACCTTTATCTAAAAGTTCATTTCTGATTTCATCAGCTAATTGGTAATTTTTGTTGTCTCTAGCTGTGTTCCTATCTTTTATCTTTTGCAAAATCTCTTCCTCTGAAATTTCTAAAATATTCTTTTTAAACTCTTGCCATTTTGATTTTGGCTCAGTTAACAGACCAATAAAATTACATGCTGTTGTAAAAATTTCTTTATCTTTGTCAGATCCTTTGGTAGCTTTATCATATAATTTATGAATGTTACTAATATATCTAGGTGTATTTAAATCATCATAAAGAGGAACTAAATCATCATCTGGAATTAATACTTTGTCCTCTGGTTTTTTCTGGCACTCGTACCATTTATCTAAAGTTTTTTTTGATTGTGTTAATAAATCATCACTCCAATCCATTGCTTGTTTGTAGTGAGTTGAAATTAAAGCTAGTCTTAAAACTTGACCATTATATCTCTGATAGAAATCTTTAATTTTGAAAATATTTCCTTGTGACTTTGCCATTTTTTCATTTGCTATTGTAATAAAACCATTATGTATCCAATAGTTTGAAAAAGATTCATTATTGTTAGCGCATTTTGATTGGGCAATTTCATTTTCGTGATGAGGAAAAATTAAATCTCTTCCTCCGCCGTGAATATCAAAAGTGTCTCCAAGATATTTTTTTGACATCGCAGAACACTCTAAGTGCCAACCAGGTCTCCCTTTGCCCCAGGGCGAGTCCCAACTTGGCTCATCTTTAATAGATGGCTTCCACAATACAAAATCTTCTGGATTCTTTTTATTTTCCGATACCTCAACCCTAGCTCCTGCTTTTAATTCATCTATATTTTTATTTGATAATTTTCCGTAATCTTTAAAACTAGAAACGTCAAAATAAACATGAGATTTTTTTTCATAAGCATTTTTATTTTTAAGAAGAACGTTGATCATTTCAACCATTAAAGAAATATTCTCTGTCGCCTTAGGTTCAAAAGATGGTTTTTCACAATTTAAATAAGCACAATCATTGTGGAAACTTCGTGTAATATTTTTAGTTAAAACATCTATTGATATTTTTTTTTGTTTTGCGCTCTCAATAATTTTATCGTCTATATCAGTAATGTTTCTAACATATGTAACTGATTTATTTCCATATTTACATTTTAAAACTTTATAAAGAATATCAAATACAACTAAAGGTCTTGCATTACCTATATGGGGATCATCATAGACTGTTGGTCCACAGACATACATTCTTACTTTTTTTTCATCTATTGGTTTAAATAATTCTTTTTTACCGCCAAGACTATTTGTTAAATATATATCTTTGTTCATTATATTAGGAATATACCTTTAATTTAGATTTGTGAATCTATTTGATTAATTGGGAATCTTGCATATTGGAATTGGCTCCATTTTATGCAAGTTGGATTTTCTAATTTGAATGTATTTATCTCGATTTTTTGAATTCTCGTTATCCATGGCCTCTTCTATTTCTTTGTATGACAATCCTAACTGACCTTCGTCAGTTCTACCATCATCCCAAAGACCATCTGTTGGAGCTGCATTAATAATGTCATCAAGTATTTTTAGTTCTCTTCCAAGTTCCCAAACTTCAGTTTTATTACAATCAGCTATTGGAGATATATCAACACCACCATCACCATATTTTGTATAAAAACCAACTCCAAAGTCTTCAACTTTATTTCCAGTTCCAACAACTATTCCGTTGTTAGCTGCTGCAACTTGATAAAGTGTTGACATTCTTAATCTTGCTCTTGAATTAGCCATACCATGTTCGTTACTAAAATCTTTTAGTGTACTTTCGAATGTTTTGAATAAACTGTCTAGTTCAACTGTATGCCCTTCAACATTTTTAAAATTTTTCTTTAACCATTCTTGATGCCTTAGGCTTAAATCATGTTGGGAACCATTTTGTTTTATTGGCATCGATAATACGATTGTTCTTAATCCAGTCATGGCACTGAGTGTACTTGAAACTGAAGAATCAATTCCTCCTGATATACCAATAACTAATGATTTAGCTTTTACTGGCATTGAATTTACGTAATTTAAAATCCAATCTTTAATAAATATTACTTTTTTAGAAGGTTCCATGATTCAAATATAAGACAAAATTTAAATTTTTAAATGTCTAAGATGCCGCTTTAATTGCATTTCTTGCATAGTTGGAATTCTTTTTGATCTCATCTGAGATTAAGAAAGCCAATTCTAAAGCTTGATCTGCGTTCAATCTAGGGTCACAATGGGTGTGGTATCTACTTGATAAATCTTGTTCAGATATATTTTTTGCCCCACCTGTACATTCTGTCACATTCTGACCAGTCATTTCTATATGTAATCCACCAGCATAAGAACTTTCGCTTTGATGTACTGCAAAAACATTTTTTACTTCGTTTAATACTTTATTAAACGGTCTTGTTTTAAAACCTGTTGTTGATTTAATTGTATTTCCATGCATTGGATCACATGACCAAATTACATTTAAACCTTCTTTTTTAATTCTTCTTATCAACTTAGGTAAGAATTTTTCAACTTGATCGTGACCAAACCTAGATATTAAAGTAATTTTACCTTTTTCATTTTTTGGGTTAATTACTTCACAAATTTTTGCAATCTCTTCTGGTTTAGATGTCGGTCCACATTTTATACCAATTGGGTTTTCAATACCTTTGCAAAATTCAACATGTCCTCCATCTAATTGTCTTGTTCTATCACCAATCCAGACAAAGTGTGCTGACGTTGCATGATACTCTCCTGTAGTCGAGTCAACTCTAGCCATACTTTCTTCAAATGGTAAATGCAAAGCTTCATGAGATGTCCAAAAATTTACTGTTTTTAATCTTCTATTGAAATCTGAATTAATTCCACAAGCATCCATAAATGCCAAAGCATCTGCAATTTTATCTTCAAGTTCTTTAAATTTTTTGGCTTGAGGACTTTTTTTAATGTAACCTAAATTCCATAAGTGTACATTTTTTAAATCAGCAAAACCCCCGTTAGAAAATGCTCTTAAAAGATTTAATGTTGAAGCAGACTGAGAGTATGCCTTAAATAATCTTTTTGGATCATGTCTTCTAGATTTTTCAGTAAAATCAATTCCATTTACGTTGTCACCTAAGTAACTTGGTAATTCTTTATCACCTTGTTTTTCTGTTGGTGCGCTTCTTGGTTTCGCAAATTGTCCTGCTATTCTTCCAAGTTTTATAATTGGAAGCGATGCTGAGTATGTAAGGACTAAAGACATCTGTAGAATAACTTTAAATGTGTCTCTTATGTTGTCCGGATTAAACTCAGCGAAACTTTCTGCACAGTCTCCACCCTGTAAAAGAAAAGCTTTTCCATCAACAACATGAGACAGTTGCTCTTTAAGATGTCTAGTCTCACCAGCAAATACCAGTGGAGGAAAAGATTTAATCTTATTTAATACCTGATTAAGTTCCTTTTCATTTTCATAAGTAGGAACATGCTTTACAGGATATTTTCTCCAACTGTTTGGTTTCCAATTTTTCATAATTCAACCTTAAGATGAATATATAACTAAATTATGACAAAAGAGAATAGTTATTTTTATTATTCTACTGTTACTGATTTAGCTAAATTTCTAGGTTTATCAATGTCATAACCTTTTTTAAGTGCAGAGTAATACGCAAGTTTTTGTAAAGGAATTGTTACTAAAAACGGGAAAAGGTCATCTTCAGTGTTTTCAACTTCAATAGTCTCCCAAATATTTTCAGAATAAACTTCGTCTTTACTTTTATTTGTAACAAGCAAAACTTTTGCTCCTCTTGCTATAACTTCCTGCATGTTTGAAATAGTTTTTTTATAATGTTGATCTCTTGGAGCAATAATTACAACAGGCATTCCATCTTCTATAAGAGCTAGTGGTCCATGTTTCATTTCACCTGCAGGATAACCCTCTGCATGTACATAAGCTAGTTCTTTCAATTTTAAAGCTCCTTCTAATGCTATTGGAAATGAATATCCCCTGCCTAAAAACATTGAACCTTTTGCATCAACAAATGAACTGCATATTGATTGTATTTTGTTTTCGGTTTCTAAAGAATGTTTAACTAATTTTGCGAGATTAAATAAATTTTTGATCTTCTTTAAATAATCTTTTTTACTTATATCTTTCCTTTTTTGAGCTAATTTTAAGCAAAGTATATATAAAACAAGCATTTGTCCTAAGAAAGCTTTGGTAGATGCAACACCAATTTCTGGACCACAATGAATAGGTAAAACGAATTTGGAGTCTCTTGCTATTGAACTTTCAATAACATTTACAACTGAGCATGTCTTCATTTTATTTTTGTTACAAAGATCCAAAGCTGCATAAGTATCAGCGGTTTCACCTGACTGAGAAACAAAAATATAAAGACAATCTTTCTTAAATTTATTTTTTCTATAACGAAACTCAGATGCAATATCGATACTAACATCGAATGATGTTAATTGCTCGAACCAATATTTTGCAATAAGACAAGAGTGATAAGCTGTGCCACAGCCGATTAATGTAATAGAATTAATCTCCTTTTCTTTAAATGGAAAATTAAAAATATTTATGTCATTATTGATTTTGTCGATGTATTCATTTATACAATTTTTAATAGTGTTTGGCTGTTCATCGATTTCCTTTGCCATAAAATGTTTGTAGTCACCTTTTTCATAGTTTTGTTCATTAGATGACAGGAGTAATATCTTTTTATTTATCTTTTTTCCACTCTGGCTAAAAAACTCAACATTATCTTTTTTTATAATGCAAAACTCACCATCATTGAGATATGAAATTTTATTGGTCATAGATTTTAAGGCATAAGAGTCTGATCCTAAATAGTTTTCACCAGGACCATAGCCAACAGCTAAAGGTGAGCCTCTTCTTGCACCAATTATTAAATTTGGATTATCTTTAAAAATTATACCTAAAGCAAAACTTCCATGAAGTTTTTTTAAAACTTTAATAATTGCGTCTTTGAGATTATCTTTTTTTAAATATTCAGTAATAAGGTGAACAATAACTTCAGTATCTGTTTGGGACTTAAACTTATGTCCTTTATTTATTAAAAACTTTTTTAGCAATGTTGAATTTTCAATTATTCCATTATGAACTACGGATACATTTTCTGATGAATGTGGATGAGCGTTGATTGTGTTTGGAATACCGTGGGTTGCCCATCGTACATGTCCAATTCCAACATTACCTGTTAACTTTGATTTTGAAACGGCTTCCTCTAAACTTTCAACTCTACCCTCGCATTTAACTTCTTTAATAAAACCAGAGTCGATCGTTGCTATTCCTGCAGAGTCGTAACCTCTGTATTCCAATTTTTTTAATGAATTTATAATTGGAGACGAAACTAATTTGTTACTTGTTATTCCAATAATTCCACACATATTTTATTTTTTTCTTTTATAGTTTTTTACTTCAGTTTGTTTTGCTCTTGTTAACGCTAAAGAACCACTTTTGACATTTTGAGTTATTACAGAACTGGCACCGACAATCGCTTTTTTTCCAATTTTAACTGGGGCAACTAATGATGTGTTTGATCCTATAAAAGCTCCATCTTCAATTATTGTTTTGCTTTTTTTAACTCCATCATAATTACAAGTGATTGTTCCTGCACCAATATTAGATTTTTTACCTAGTGTTGCATCTCCAATATAAGCAAGGTGATTTGCCTTTGAATTCCTTTTTAATCGAGATTTTTTAATTTCAACAAAGTTACCAACTTTTGAACCTTCTTCCAAAATAGTTCCAGGTCTTAAACGTGCGTATGGACCAATTGAAACATTATTATCAACACTTACGCCTTCTAAGTGTGAAAAAGCTAATATTTTTACATTATTTTTAATTTTTACTTTCGATCCAAAAACTACGTATGGTTCGATTGTTACATTTTTTCCAATTTTAGTATCATTTGAAAAAAAAACAGTCTCAGGGGCAGTCATTTTTACACCCTGACTTAAAAATTTTTTTCTAAATTTATTTTGAATATCAGTTTGTTTCATTGATTTTTTCTTATAGATAAGTATTTATGATAAAGAATTCACAAAATATTTCTTAATAATACTTTTAAAAAATGAGTCAAAAATTCACAGTTTTAGTAGATTTAGATGGAACCATAGTAGACACTGCCCCAGATCTAATGAATGCACACAATTATGTAATGAGAAAGTTTGGGTACGAAACAAAGACAACAGAGGAAATTAGAAACCTTGTTGGTAAAGGTGCTGGTGCTTTGATTGGAAGATCAATTTGGGGAACAGCTAAAAAAGAGTTTGGCAAAATATCAGATAAAAAAATAAAAGATGAAATGGTAAAGGATTTTATAGATTATTATGGAAAAAATATTGTTAATGAAAGTAAAATTATTGATGGTGTTTTAGAATTTTTGAAATGGTCAAAACAAAATGACATTTCGCTAGCAGTTTGTACAAATAAGCAGGAGCACCTAGCAATTGATTTATTAAAAAAAATAAAAATTTTTGACTATTTTGAATATGTTGCTGGTAGTAATACTTTTGATTATTGCAAACCTGATCCTAGACATTTAACTTCTGTTATTGAAATTCTTCAAGGAGATTTAAAAAAATCATTAATGATTGGTGATAGTGAAACAGATTCTGCTGCTGCTAATTCTGCAAAATTACCATTTATATTGCTCGAGGACGGATATACTGATAAAAAGGTAAACGAAATACCTCATGATCACTTAGTAACCAACTTTAAAGGGATTGAAAAAATAGTTTCGAAATATTTGAATACTTAACACAAATGAAGTACTTAACTCAAAAAGGAATAAATTGAGAATACATAAAATTAAAGTTTTTGCATCAAAAGATAAATTGAGTAAAAAAGATCAACTAGCTTGGAAAATTGCAGAAATTGCAAGTGATAACGCTAAATTAAATAAAGATTCAGTTGATATGGTAATTAACAGAATGATTGATAATGCATCTGTTGCTATTGCTTCATTAAATAGAAAGGCTGTTATTACCTCAAGAGAAATGGCAATGAAACATTCAAGAAGTAATGGTGCTACTTTATTTGGGATTGATTCAAAAAAGAAATTTGATTGTGAATGGGCTGCCTGGTCTAATGGAACTGCTGTAAGAGAATTAGATTTCCACGATACCTTTTTAGCAGCTGACTATAGTCATCCAGGAGATAATATTCCTGCATTAATGGCTGTTGCGCAACAAAAAAAGATTTCTGGTTTAAACCTTATTAAAGGAATTATTACTGCATATGAGGTACAAGTAAATCTTGTCAAAGGTATATGTCTTCATAAACACAAAGTAGATCATATTGCTCATCTAGGTCCAAGTGTTGCTGCTGGATTGGGAACAATGCTTAAACTTAAAACTGAAACTATTTATCAAGCCGTTCAACAAGCATTACATGTTACTGTTTCTACAAGACAATCTAGAAAAGGAGAAATTTCTAGCTGGAAGGCTTTTGCCCCTGCGCATGCCGGAAAACTTGGAATAGAAGCAGTGGATAGAGCGATGAGAGGTGAAGGAGCTCCAAGCCCAATTTACGAAGGAGAAGATAGTGTGATTGCAAGAATACTCGATGGAAAAAAAGCATTGTATAAAGTTCCATTACCAAAAAAAAATCAAGAAAAAAAAGCTATTCTTGAAACTTACACAAAAGAATATTCAGCAGAGTATCAAGCGCAAGCACTAATAGACCTTGCAAAAAAATTAAATAGAAAAATAAATAATTTAAATGAAATAAAAAAAATAGATATATATACAAGTCATCATACTCATTATGTAATCGGCACTGGAGCAAATGATCCACAAAAGATGGATCCAAATGCAAGTAGAGAAACTTTAGATCACTCAATAATGTATATATTTGCTGTTGCTTTAGAGGACGCTGATTGGCATCACGTAAAATCATATAGCAAATCAAGAGCAAGAAAGAAAAGTACTATAAAGATATGGAGATCTATTAAAACTCATGAGGATAAAAAATGGACAAAACGTTATCATGATCCAAACCCAAAAAATAAAGCTTTTGGGGCTAAAGTTATAGTCACATTAAAAAATAATAAAAAAATTGTTGAAGAACAAGGTGTAGCAGATGCTCATCCCTATGGTTTAAGACCATTTAAAAGAGCTAATTATATAAAAAAATTTTTAACTCTAACTAAAGACATAATACCTAGGAAAGAGTCAGACAGATTTCTTAGAGATATTCAAAACTTAAGGAAATTAAAGTCAAATCAGTTACACAAATTAAATATTGAAATTAATAGTAGAAATATTAAAAAAAATAAAAAAATTGGTATTTTTTGATGCACTTTATTAAAAAAAAAATAAAAGAAAAAAGAAAAGATTTTGTAGATAAGTTAAAAAGTGGAAAAATTTTAAGAGTTCCTGGTGCATATAACCCTTTAACTGCTAAAGTAATTGAAGAAATTGGCTATGATGCTGTTTATGTTTCGGGTGGTGTTATGTCTAATGACCTTGGTTACCCAGATATAGGTCTTACAACACTTGAAGATGTGAGTAACAGATCAAAACAAATAGCAAGAGTAACAAACCTACCGACAATTGTAGATATTGATACTGGTTTTAAGTCCTGCAAAAAAACTATTAAAACTTTTGAAAAATTTGGTGTGACAGCGGTACACATAGAAGACCAAGTTGAAAGAAAAAGATGCGGTCACCTTGATAACAAAGAACTAATTTCAGTAAAAAAAATGGTAAAAAAAATTGAAGAGTGTGTAAAATCTAGAAAAGATAAAAATTTTAAGATCATTGCTAGATCTGATGCAAAAAGTGTAGAGGGAATAGATAAAATGATTGATAGATGTAAAGCATATATCGACGCAGGAGCTGAAATAGTTTTTCCTGAAGCTTTAAAAGATAAAGGTGAATTTGAAAAAGTGAGGAAAAGTCTAAATTCATATTTACTTGCAAACATGACAGAATTTGGAAAATCAGATCTTTTGGATTATAAAGAGTTAGAAAATTTGGGTTATAATATTGTTATTTATCCCGTTACAACTCAAAGATTAGCAATGAAAAGTGTGGAGGAAGGTTTGAAGAAAATTTTTGAAGAGGGACATCAAAAAAACCTTATTGATAAAATGCAAACTAGAAGTAGATTGTATGACTTAGTAGATTATGAAAAATACAATGCTCTCGACCAAAAAATATATAATTTTAGTACTGACGGACATGATTAATGACTGAAGATATTAAAAAAGGTTTACTTGGAATTGTGGTTGATGAGACGGAAGTTTCAAAAGTAATGCCAGAAATTAACTCTCTTACATATAGAGGATATGCTGCACAAGATCTTTGTGCAAAATGTAAGTTTGAAGAAGTTGCATATCTTATTTTAAATGGAGAATTACCCTCTGAAAAACAGTTAAAAAATTTTGAAAAAGTTGAGAGAAAAGAGCGAAACTTATCAAAGACATTATTAGAAAGTATTAAGAATTTCCCTAAAAAATCACATCCTATGGATGTGGCTAGAACAGCAGTAAGTATAATGGGATTAGAAGATAAAGAAACTAAAGATAATTCTCCTGAAGCAAACTTGAGAAAGATAATGAGAATTTTTGCAAAAACACCTGTTGCTTTAGCAGCCTTCTATAGAATCAGAAAAGGAAAGAAAATCATTAAACCAAAAAGTAATTTGTCATTCTCAGAAAACTTTTTTTATATGTGTTTTGGAAAAGTTCCTGAAAAAGAAATTGTAAAAGCGTTTGATGTATCTCTTATATTATATGCTGAACATAGTTTTAATGTTTCTACATTTACTGCAAGAACAATCACTAGCAGCTTGTCGGATATTCATGGTGCAATTACTGGTGCTATTGCAAGTTTAAAGGGACCGTTGCACGGTGGTGCTAATGAGGAAGTGATGCATATGATGAATAAAATTAAAAAGCCTGAAAATGCCTTAAATTGGATAAATAATGCACTAGATCAAAAAGCTGTTGTTATGGGTTTTGGTCATAGAGTTTATAAAAGTGGTGATTCAAGAGTGCCGACTATGAGAGAATATTTTTCTAAAGTTGCAAAAGTAAAAAAAGATAAGAGGTTTGAAAAAATTTATGACATTGTCGAAAAAGTGATGATTGAAAGAAAAAATATTCATCCAAACGTAGATTATCCTACTGGACCGACTTATCACTTAATGGGATTTGACACTGACTTTTTTACACCAATTTTTGTAATTTCTAGAATAACTGGCTGGTCTGCGCACATTCTTGAGCAACATGCAGCAAATAAATTAATAAGACCACTTGCTAGCTATAAAGGGAGCAGCTATCGTAAAGTTGTCCCTTTAAACCAAAGATAATTAATTAAAATCAAATTTTGCAAATCGTTCATGAACGATTTCATACTTTATTTTATTCTCATCAGAAAATTCTTTAATTGCTTGTCTTACTCCTAAAGCTTGGCTCAAGTTAAGATCATCACATAGTATTGTTCCTTTATTTTTCAGAAGCCTATGACTGTGAATTAAATCATTTTTTACAGTATTATATTCATGACCCCCATCAATAAATATAAAATCAACTTTTTCTAATTCAATATTTTTTAGTATTTTGTTTGAATTTCCTTTTAAGAGAGTTATATTTTTTTTAAATTTAAAAAGTAAGTCTTCTACAGCTTCTAAGCTATAAGGGTTTTGTTTTTTTATATATTTAAAATAAAAATTTTTTAGGGGATTATTAAAAGTTTTTATTGGTGCAATTTCATCTTTATATTCATCGCCTTCATCAAAAATATCTATACCTATATAACTAAAACTTTCTCCGTGATTTTTGTACATTAATTCGCAAACATTCCTGGCAGTAACACCATGAAATATTCCAATTTCTAAAAAAGATTTAGGATTGCTTTTTTGGATCTCTTCTAAGAAGAGATCCCCAATATTTTTCTGTTTAAGACTTGTTTTTCTAAAGTACTTTTTATATTTCAATTCTATGAAAAGGCTTCTACCCAATTACCTTGTGTGGACGCTTTAGAATACTCAGTTGCTCTTCCTTCGAAGAAGTTCATGTGCTCAACAGCATTCAACATAGTATCAAGCCAAGTAAGTGGATTTTTTTGCACATCATAAATCGGCTCAAGACCTAACTGAACTAATCTTCTATTTCCTATAAACCTAATATAATCTTTGACTTCTTTTGCAGTTAACCCTTCCATAGGCCCCATCTCGAAAGCTAAATCAATAAATGCATCTTCGTGTTCAATTATAGTTCTACATGCATCATATAATTCTTTTTTAAGTTTTGGTGTCCAGATTTCAGGATTTTCTTTTATAAACTCTTTGAAAATTCTGATCATTGAATTACAGTGAAGAGTTTCATCTCTTACGGACCAAGTAACTATCTGTCCCATACCTTTAAGTTTATTGTGTCTTGGAAAGTTTAACAAAATTGCGAAACTTGCAAATAATTGTAGTCCTTCTGTAAAAGCACTAAATACGGCAACAGTCTTTGCAATATCTTCTTTCGAATTAACATTAAAACCTTGCATGTAATCGTACTTATCTTTCATTTCTTTATACTTCATGAAAGCTGAATATTCTGACTCAGGCATACCAATTGTATCTAACAAATGTGAATAAGCAGCCACGTGAACTGTTTCCATGGCAGCAAAAGCTGTCATCATCATTAAAACTTCTGTTGGTTTAAATACTGATGTGTAGTGTCTTAAATAACAGTTGTTAACTTCAACATCTGCTTGAGTAAAAAATCTAAATATTTGTGTTACTAAATTTTTCTCTGGTCCAGACAAATTTTTCTGCCAGTCTCTAACATCGTCTCCTAGTGGTACTTCTTCTGGTAACCAATGTATTCGTTGTTGGGTTAACCACGCATCATAACACCACGGATATCTGAATGGTTTATAAACAGGATTTTCTACTAATAACCCCATTTTTTTTGGTTGAATAATTTTTCCTTTTTCCTCTTTTTTTACTACTGACATGATAGACACTCCTCGTATTTGTTTTCGTCATTTTCTTGTTGTTTTGATTTATATACATTTGCAGTAATGTCAGTTGATTTTGCATCGTTAACATTTTCTGCTCTTTGTATTGATTTAGACCTGCAATAATAAAGGCTCTTCAATCCTTTTTTCCATGCTTGGAAATGGATTTGATGAAGATCTCTTTTGTGAACGTCAGCAGGTAAAAATAAGTTTATAGATTGTGCCTGTGAAATATGTGGGGTTCTGTCTGCGCTTAAATCGACAAGCCATCTTTGATCTAATTCAAAAGCTGTTTTAAAAACATCTTTTTCTTCTTTAGTTAAAAAATCTAAGTGTGATACAGAACCTTGGTTTGTCGTAATTGTTGACCAAGTTTCATCTGTATCTTTTTCGTGTTTTTCTAATAGTTTTCTTAAGTATTTATTTCTAACATTGAAAGATCCTGAAAGAGTTTTGTGAGTGTAACTGTTTGCTGCAATCGGCTCAACTCCAGGAGAAGTTCCGCCACAAATGATTGAAATTGAAGCAGTTGGGGCGATCGCTGTTTTATTTGAAAATCTTTCTTTAAAACCATATTCAGCTGCATCAGGACATGCTCCTCTTTCTTCAGCTAAATCTTTTGATGATTTATCGACTTTCTTTTGAATATTTTCAAAAATCTTTTTGTTCCAAACTTTGCTCATTACTGACTCTAGAGGTATCATTTTTTTCTGATAGTATGAGTGAAGCCCCATAACACCTAAACCAACACTTCGCTCTTTTGCAGCTGAATATGTTGCATCGCTAAATTCTTCTGGAGCATTGTTAATAAAGTCAGTTAAGACATTATCTAAAAATCTCATCACATCATCTATAAAACTTTCATCATCTTTCCATTCATCGTATTTTTCAATATTTAACGAAGATAAACAACAAACAGCAGTTCTGTCTCTACCCTCTTTATCAATGCCTGTTGGAAGAGTAATCTCACTACACAAATTAGATGTCTTAACTGTTAAGCCAGCTAACTTATGATGTTGAGGTATTTGTCTATTAACTGTATCAATAAAAATAATATATGGCTCACCAGTTTCAACCCTTGCAGTTAAGAGTCTTATCCATAAATTTCTAGCTGAAACAGTTGATTGTACCGCTCCATTTTTTGGACTCTTAAGTGCCCATTGTTCATCAAGTTCAACTGCTCTCATAAAAGCATCTGAAACAAGTACACCATGATGCAGGTTAAGAGCTTTTCTATTTGGATCTCCACCAGTAGGTCTTCTCATTTCAATAAATTCTTCAATCTCTGGATGGTCAATAGGTAAATAGCAAGCAGCAGATCCTCTCCTTAACGAACCTTGACTTATTGCCATTGTTAAAGAGTCCATAACTTTTATAAAAGGAATTATTCCAGAAGTTTTTCCAACTCTTCCAATTTTTTCACCAATAGATCTTAGATTGCCCCAGTAACTTCCAATACCACCACCTCTTGCAGCTAACCAAACATTTTCACTCCAAAGACCTAAGATACCATTTAAACTATCACTTGCTTCATTTAGAAAACATGAAATTGGCAGGCCTCTTGTAGTTCCTCCATTAGACAGAACTGGAGTTGCGGGCATGAACCATAGATTGCTGATATAATTATATAATCTTTGTGCATGGAGGTTATCGTCAGCATAATGACTTGCTACTCTTGCAAACAAGTCTTGGAAAGACTCATTCTCCCCTAAATATCTGTCGCTAAGTGTTGCTTTCCCGAAATCTGTTAGATTTGAATCTCTGCTTCTATCAATCTTTATTGTGATACCTCTAGAGTTTTGAAATAGCTCTGTGTTGTTGTTGAGCGAGAATAAATCTGGACCTTTAGTCTTATTCCTCTGATCAACCTGAGGTTTAAATTCAGAGACAGCTTTCTTTATTGCCTGAGACAAAACTTTGTTCATTATACTCCCTTTTTAATACTATTTATTAATAAAACAACTATATGTTGTGTGTAGATTTCTTAAATACACTATATAAATCAAAAATCAACAGAACATTTATAGAACATATAAAAAATAGTTCAATAAAAAAATCAAATAAATATACATATATCAACATGGAAGTGGAAAAAAAAATCGACCCATTAGGATTTAGAGAATATGACGCTAGGTGGTTATACCCAAAAAGCATCAACTCGAAAGGAATCGAGGCAGTAGGAAAAGGATTCGGAACTCAAGTAATTAACTCATCAAAAAATCCTATTGTGATTGTTGGGAATGACTACAGATCTTATAGCGAAGAAGTTAAAAATAATTTTATAAAAGGACTTTTATCAACTGGCTGCAATGTAAAAGATATTGGTTTATGTTTATCACCCACAGTTTATTTTTCTCAATTTAAGATTAAATCAAATGCTGTTGCAATGATAACGGCAAGCCACAATGAAAATGGATGGACAGGAATAAAGATGGGAATTGAAAAAGGTTTAACTCATTGCAAAGAAGAAATGTCAGAACTTAAATCAATAGTAATGAATGAATTATTTAAACAAGGTTCAGGTAAATATGAAAAAGTAAGAGATTTTAATAAAGTATATATTGATGAACTATCAAAAAATAAAATTAAGAAAAAATTAAAAGTTGTGGCTGCTTGTGGTAATGGCACTGCTGGAATATTCGCACCTGAAATTCTTAGGAATATTGGGTGTGAAGTAATAGAGCTTGATTGTAACTTAGACTATAGTTTTCCTAGATATAACCCAAATCCAGAAGATATGAAAATGTTACATGAAATTTCAAAATGTGTAAAAGAAAACAATGCAGACGCGGGTTTTGGGTTTGACGGTGATGGAGATAGAGTTGGGGTTATAGATAATAAAGGAAATGAAATATTTGCAGATAAAATCGGTTTGTTAATTGCTAGAAATATTTCAGAGTTACATCCTAATAATAAATTTATTGTGGATGTAAAATCTACAGGATTATTTAGTAAGGATGAAATTTTAAAAAAGAATAATTGTAAAACTCTGTATTGGAAAACAGGACATTCATATATTAAAAGAAAAGTAAAAGAAGATAATGCTATTGCTGGTTTTGAAAAAAGTGGCCACTTTTTTTTTAATAAACCCTTAGGATTTGGCTTTGATGATGGAATTAATTCTGCAATTCAAATTTGTCACTTGATTGATAATCAAAATAAAAAATTGGATTTTTTAATAAGTGATTTGCCAAAAACTTTTCAAAGCCCGACTATGGGACCATTTTGTAAAGATGAAGAAAAATATAAAGTTATAGACGAAATTATCTCTAATATAAAAAAACTTCAGACTGACAAACAAAAAATATGTAATCAGGAAATAACTGACATACTTACAATCAATGGTGTAAGATTTACACTTGCTGATGGATCTTGGGGTCTTGTAAGAGCATCTTCAAACAAACCATCACTTGTTGTTGTTACAGAGAGTTCGGTATCAGATAAAATAAAAACCGATATTTTTAGATTTATTGATGATCTACTTCAAAAAACTGGGAAGATAGGCGAATACGATCAAAAGATATAGTTTTAAACTTTATTTCCTTTAATCATAAAATAAAAGCCGCCAATAAAAAGAAAAATTTGCTCACTAGTAAATAATTTTTGGGTAATAAACCAATCTGGGTGAGCAATTATAAATATATTTGTCATGATTATTACTATTACAAGTCCCGCAAATCTTGTAAGTGTATCTCCTATGGGATTTCTCAAAAAACCACTCACAATTAAAATTACTCCAGATAAAAGTTCACTTAATGCAACAAATGTTGCAAGTGCTGGGGGTAAACCAAAATATTCAACTAGACCTGCTGGTGGCAAAGGAAATTTAGCATAACCGTGAATGATAAAAGCTATTCCAATACCAAATCTTAACAAAAGAGAAGCAAGAGCTTCAAAATTTAGTAAAAAGTTTTTTAATTTAGAAACCATTAATTAAAATTTAGATAATTTATATTTAAGTTCAAGATAAGTTTTTGATTTATCACCATTAAATATTAAAATATCTGTAAAGAAATATTGTAGCAACTACATATAAAAAAATTCCAAAAAGTACTTGAACTTTTGCCCTCTCAAGTTTGTGCACTGTATTAGCCCCAATTCTAGCCATTATTGTTGTAATAGGGACGAATATTAGAAAGGCAGGGATATTTACAAAACCAATGCTGAGGGGAATATCAACATCCTTAAATAGTCCCGACAAGAAAAAACCAATTGCGCCAAATAATGAAATTATAAAACCAATGGCTGCAGCGCTCCCTATTGCTCTATTTATTGAATAACCAAAATATCTTAAAACAGGGACATTAATCATTGCTCCGGTAATACCCATTGGAGCTGAAATTAAACCAGAGATAAACCCAAACGAAAGCCGAGGCAGTAAATTAAATGAAGGATAAACTTTTTTACTTTTATTTTTTGCAAGGAGTAAATAAGCACCTAAAAAATAGACCATGATTGAAAAAAAAAGAACTAATGATTTAGTATTCATCATAGAAGCAATTATAGTCCCGGTTATGACACCAAAAACAACAAATGTTCCAAAAGTTTTTATTATACTTAAATCAACAGCACCATGTTTTCTGTGAGCTAATACTGATGAGAATGAAGTTAATATTGTTATTGTAAATGCAGTCCCAACTGTAAGATGCATTAGATAATTTCTGTCTATTCCAAAAGTTTCAAAAATAAAGAAAAGAAATGGCACAGAAATTAATCCACCACCAATTCCAAATAGTCCCGCAAAGAAACCAACAGGAATAGCTGCAGCAATCATTAATAAAATGAAAAATATGTATTCGTTGAAAATAATCTGGTCCACAATTTTAATTTAATTGATACTTAGATATTCTAAAAATGATCTAATTGATACCAAAATTAAAAAAGTTCCAAATATTTTGCTAAGTATTTTTTTATTGATTTTGTAGACTGCTTTTGCACCTAACCTAGCCATTATCATGGTAACTGGCACAAATACTATGAAGCCGAGCAAATTTATATATCCCAAACTGAACGGTGTATTAACATTATCAATAATTTTTCCACCAGTGATCATTGTAATTGTTCCAGTAACAGCAATAAGGAAACCTACTGCTGCAGCTGTTCCAATTGATTTTCTAATATCGTAACCAAATGTTCTCATGAAAGGAACCATCAATGATCCGCCTCCAATTCCTAAAGGAATAGAAATAAATCCAATTAATATACCGGAAATATTTTTCACTAAATTTGATATTTGTTTTGGATTATCAACTAATTTTTCTCTCAAAAAAATAAAAAAAAGTCCAACCATAAAAGCAAATATAGAAAAAAATAATACAAGTGCAGGTGTTTTCAAATTTACTGCCAAGAAAGTTCCAAAAAAAACTCCAATTAAAATAAAAATTCCAAATGATTTTACCATATTAAAATCTACTGCATCATGTTCTCTATGTGTTAAAGTAGATATAATTGAGGTTGGAATTATTATTGCTAAAGATGTACCAACAGCTAAATGCATCCTTGTTACAATGTCAAAGTCTAAAACTGTAAATGCGTAATAAAGAGCGGGAACCATGATTATGCCCCCACCTACTCCGAGTAAACCAGCCATAAATCCTGCAACTGCTGCAGCAATAGCTAAAACAGTTAAAAGATAAAAAATTTCATTGATGTTTAAATTTTCCATTAGGAATTTAATTGATTTGCTTTCTCATTGTTTTGCACAATTGTCATTATGTGTTTTGCTTTTTGAAAATCTGAGTCTCTAGCCATCATATTGTCACTTAAATATCTTTTCCAATCTTTAGAACCAGGTTGGCCATGATAAAGACCAACTGTGTGTCTCATGACATGATTTACTTTTGTACCAAGCTTAACCTCTTCTTCTAAATAACTAATAATCTGTTTTGCTATTTGTTCTCTAGAGGGCACTTCGTTTGTATTAAATATTTCTTTTTCAATATCAGTCAAAAAGTAAGGATTTTGATAAATTGCTCTTCCAATCATCACACCGTCACAAAGTTCTAAATGTTTTTTAATTTGTTCAGTTTGTGAGACTCCTCCATTAATTATTATTTCAAGCTCTGGGTTAGCTTTCTTAATTTCGTAAACCATTTCATAATTAAGCTTTGGAATATTTAAATTTTGCTTAGGGGTAAGGCCTTTTAATAAAGCCTTTCTTGCATGAAGTATCACTGTTTTACATCCAGATTGTTTAATTTTGTTAATGAAACTATTTAGATATTCAAAGTCCTCAATTTCATCAACTCCTATCCTAGTTTTAGCTGTTACAGGTATTTTGCATGAGTTGACCATGTTATTAATGCAATCTGCAACTAAATCAGGTTCTTTCATCAAACATGCTCCAAATGAATTTTTTTGTACTTTTTTGCTAGGACAACCCAAATTAATATTTATTTCATCATAACCAAATTGTTCTGCCAGTTTAGCAACCTCTGCCAGTTCTTTTTTATCTGAGCCCCCTACTTGAAGGGCAACAGGCTTCTCTTCCTCTCTAAAACCAAGTATTCTTTTTCTATCCCCATGAATTGCTGATTTCGTTGCAACCATCTCAGAATACAACATTACGTTTTTACTAATAAGTCTTAAAAAATATCTATCATGCCTATCAGTGCAATCCATCATAGGCGCAACAGATACTTTTCTATTGATTTTTTTGTTTTTAAAATCCAATTGGTTTACCCATTAATTTGTCAGGTAACCAAGTTACTATTTCTGGGAAAATACACAATATTATTATACAAATAACCATCATTGCCATAAATGGAACCGAGCCTTTCAATATTTCAGAAAGACTTACGTCGGGTGTAATTCCTTTTATAATATATAAATTTAATCCAACAGGTGGCGTGATCAATCCAATTTCCATATTAATTGTAAAGACAATTGCGAACCAATAAGGATCGAAGCCAAACTGAGTAATTATCGGCAAAAGTATTGCAGAGGTCATAACTATAACTGCAACAGGTGGTAAAAAGAACCCAGCGATTAACAAGAATATGTTTATATAGAAAAACAAGACCCATTTATTTAATCCCATTTCTACTATTGTTTGTGCAATCGATTGTGTTACGTAAAGAGTAGATAGGCTAAATGCAAAAATATAAGAACCTGCAATGATAAACATTATCATCACACTTTCTTTCATAGATACTTTTACGATGTCCCATATTTTTTTGGGTTGATAAATTCTATAAACGATTGCAATCATGACAAATACAAGAAATGCACCTACGCCAGATGCTTCGGAGGGTGTTGCTACTCCACCGTATAAAACATATAAAACTCCGACAACAATTAGTAAAAATGGCATTACTCTAGGAATAACCTCTAGTTTTTCTTTAAGTGTTGGTGGTGTTCTGTTTCTTAAAATTTCTGCAGATTTTTTGTCAATAAAATAAGAATAGATGTAAGCCCATAACATAAATAACCCAGCCAAAAGTAATCCTGGAATGACACCGCATAAAAATAATCTTCCGATTGAAGTACCAGTTGCTAATCCATAAACAATTAAAACAATACTGGGTGGTATTAAAACACCTAAAGTTCCGCCTGCTGCTATACATCCAGTTGCTAACCTTGCTGAGTATCCTCTTTTTCTCATTTCTGGAATACCCATTGTCCCTATTGCTGCACATGTTGCGGGACTTGACCCGCTTAGCGCTGCAAAAATAGAACAAGCTCCAATGTTTGAAACAACAAGGCCACCAGGCAATCTCCAGAGCCATCTGTCTAAACCAGTATATAAATCTTTGCCAGCTGGAGAATTTGCAACAGCCATTCCCATTAAAATAAACATTGGTATAGACAACAAGACAAATGAATTTAAACCTGCATAAAATGTTTCTGCAAAAACATTTAAAATTGAAAAGCCTTCAGCGATAACCAAAAAAACAACTGAAATAAAACACAAACCGAATGCTATTGGTATACCTGAAAATAGCATCACAACAGTTGCTACTCCAACTACTAAACCTAATAATAAAGGATCCATTACTTAAACTCCTTTAATTTTCTTACATGTAAAATTAATTCAGATATATATGACATAGTCATAAGTATTGCACCAATAAGCATTGATGAATAGGGTATCCAAAGCGGAGGACCCCACACTGTTCCGGTATTGTAATTCTTTATAAACGCTTCGTAAGTAATTTCATAACTTACGTAAAATAAAATTAGAAAAAAAATTAAACAAAGACTGTCAGTAAAAATTTTAAGTTTAGTGACATTCTTTTCACTTAAAAAAGTGTATAGATACTCCATATTAACGTGACCTTTTTCACTTAAAACATAAGCAGCACCAATAAATGTAGAAGCAACTAATAACATTGTGACAAGCTCTGTTTGCCATGTAATAGCGTTCTTAAATAAGTATCTCTCGAAAACTAATTCTGTAATGATAACGATAGAAAGAAAAAGACAGCCAGCTGCAAAAATTCCACAAGCTTTCGCTAACCAGTTAGTCAATTTAATAAATTTATCAGTCATGAAAAATACCCCTGCCGAAAAGCAGGGGTATAATTTTAATTTAGTTATTTTACAGCAAGAGCCATATCAATCAATTTTTGACCGTTTGGCACTTTTTCTGCAAAGTTTTTGTATGAAGATTTTTTAGCAATAGCTAACCAAGCATCAAAGTCTTCTTGTTTCATATAAGACAATTCTACTCCAGCTTTTTTATAAGCTTTTTCCATTGTCGTATCTAAACCAGCAGCTTCTTTAGTCATAAACTTCTCTGCTTTTTTTCCAGCTTTCATTAAAGCTTTTTGTTGTTTGCTATCTAAGGCATCAAAAGATTTTTTTGACATTAAAATTGGCTCATACATAAACCACAGACCAAATTTTCCTGGAGGTGTTGCACATTTTACTTGCTCATAAATTCTGTATGAAACAAAACTTCCTGAACTAGTATTAGCACCATCTAATACACCTGTTTGCAAACCGTTATAGATTTCAGAAGATGGCATTGATTGAATACCTGCTCCTGCCGCTTCTAACATTTGGTTAAATGCTTTACCTGCAGCTCTAAACGTTTGACCTTTTACAGATGCTGGATTTGAAATACAATTTTTTTTTGAAACAAATCCACCTGCAAGCCAAGCATCAGACAAAACAACTACTCCTGCATCATTGATGATTTTTTTAATTTCTGTCATCATTGGAGACGCATTAACTCTTAATGCATGTTTATGGTTTTTAACCATTCCAGGCATTAAAGTAATGTCAAACTCTGGATGGAACTTAGCAGCGTATGCTAATGGAAACGCTGAAATATCCAATTGACCTGTTGTCATTGGCTTCCATTGTTCTTTTGGTTTGTAAAGTGATTTTGCAGGGTAAATTCTAATATCTACTCCTACATTTGATTTTTCCATTTCATCAGCAATAATTTGAACCATTTCGTGTCTAACGTCGAAAGACCCGTCAGCTCTTGGCGTACCTGGCCATTGGTGACTAGCTTTTAGAGTTACTGCAAAAGCTGATCCAATAGTTGTAGATACGAAAACTAATGAAAGAAAATACAACGATATTTTTTTTAACATTATTATTCCTCTCTTTAATTATTTTATTAGTGTATTAAATGTAACTTCTTGGTAAGAGTCAATATGCTTAAAAAATACCATTAGCTTCAATTATGAATGGACCTTTAAAAGATATATTGGTTTTAGACCTAACTAGAGTTCTGGTTGGTCCTTATTGTACTATGATTTTGTCAGACCTAGGGGCTAGAGTGATAAAAGTTGAAGCACCTGAAATTGGAGATGACTCTAGAAAATTTGGACCTTTTATTGATGATCAATCTGCATACTTTATGTCCCTTAATAGAGGAAAAGAAAGTATAGCTTTAAATTTAAAAAATTCTGAAGACAAAAAAATTTTTGAACAAATACTTAAAAAAGCAGATGTGTTAGTTGAAAATTTTAAGCCTGGAACATTAGAGAAATGGGGATTTGGTTGGAAGGATTTATGTAAAAAATATCCAAAATTAATTTATGCTTCTGCATCAGGTTTTGGTCAAACAGGTCCATTAAGAGAATTACCGGCGTATGATATGGTTGTTCAAGGAATGGGCGGATTAATGAGTGTAACAGGTCAGCCAAATTCTGAACCTACAAGAGTTGGAACATCAATTGGTGATATTACTGCTGGTTTGTTTACAGCGATAGGTGTTAATGCAGCATTATATGACAGGAAGAAAACAGGTAAAGGAACTTACATAGACGTTTCGATGCTTGATTGTCAAATTGCAATTTTGGAAAATGCAATTGCAAGATACTTAGCAAAAAATGAAATACCTAAACCAATGGGATCACGTCATCCATCAATAGCACCTTTTGAAGCTTTTAAAACAAAAGACAGTCACATTATAATAGCAGCGGGTAACGACAAACTTTTTGAAAAACTCTGCCAAGTTTTGAGTATCGATAATATTTTAAAAGATGAAAAATTTAAAACAAATTCATCTAGGGCTCAAAATATGGATGAACTAAAGAAAATTTTAGAAAAAGAACTTTTAACTAAAAGTACTAATGACTGGGTCTCATTAATGGAAAAAGAAAAAATTCCTTGTGGTCCAATCTTTAATATAAAACAAGCTGTTGAAAATCCTCAAATCAAAGCAAGAAATATGATTGTAAATTCATATCATAAAAAAATTGGTGAATTTAAAACTGCCGGTAACCCAATAAAAATGTCTAACTATAAAGATGAGGTAAAAAGAGGCGATATTCCAGATTTAGATGAACATAGAGAAAAAATTATTAAAGAGTTTTGTAATTAATTTTTTCTATCTCCTGAGACATTTTAAGTAATACTTTTTTTTTATTTAGTTTATCTGTTCTAATTAAAATTGCATCTTTCATTTTTTTTAGTGGTGAATGTTTTCTTTTTTTATCAAGTCTAGTTCTAATTCTTAAACTTTTTTTGACTTCTTTTAATGGGACTTTTTTCTTCAAATCTTTCCATCTTCTAATAGAGGCTTCATTTAAATTACAAGTAAAATAAAAAGCTAAGTCGTAACGGGGATTTTTTTTCAAAATAGTGCTGGCTATGTCTCTACCCTCAACACATATTCTTTTATTTTTTTGTATAATCTGTTTTTGAAATTTTTTCATTATTTCTCTTACACCTTTATTTTTAGCCAAATATCCAACATGATTACTAATCTCTTGGGAATGAAGTGATTGTTTTTTTATCTTATTGTAAGAGATGTTTTTAAATTTCTTCTTTAAAAACGGAACTATTTTTTTTGGCTTATACTTGATGATAATTTTACTCGCATATCTGTACAATAAACCAGAATTTATAAGAAAAAGTTTATATTTTTTAGAAACTAATTTTGCACCGGTGCTTTTGCCACTAGCTGCTTCTCCATCACATGCAATTCTTAAAGACCTATTCATTAAAACTATGTTTAATTAAATAACTTATTTTGATTATGATTTAAATATTATTGTTCTGAATTTTCTGAGTTATCAGCATCTTGCTGATCGTTTTCAGCTATTTCATCGAGAGAAACTTCGTTACTTTCCTCTACTCCACCCTCTTCAGCTGGAGCATCATTTGATTGAGGAGCATCAGCATTTTGTAATTCAGCTAAATCTTCTTTTGAAACTTGAATTTTTTCAGGAACTTTTCTTGCTCTTTTAGAGGGTAAAATAGGTGCTCCACTTTTTGAAATTTCACCTTTGTATAAGTTTTCAAAATCATCACCTATATCTTCATCTTCCTCACTTAAGTCATCAACTTGTTCGATATGTTTTCTAAGTTTGTAAACAGCACTATCAGTCAACTCACTTGTTTTGACATTTTCATTTGCAATTTCTCTAAGTGCAATAACAGTATTTTTATCGTTATCTTTTTCTACACTCGGTTCAATTCCAGAATTTAATTGAGTAGCTCTTTCCTTTGCAACTAAAACTAATTCATAAGGGCTGTCTACTTTATCGATACAATCTTCTACAGTTACTCTAGCCATGCGCAGTGTTTATACTCTGAAGTCTATAAAATCAAGGTGTTTTTATAAAATCGTTGGGTTAAGTTTGTTCTTAATTAAAAATAGCAAAATTAAGGAAATTAAAATATAGCCTCCAGAAATCATAGATATCTGTTCTATGGAAAAGTCAAAGTCTATCATTAATCCAAAAAAAGCCGTTCCAAATGCTGTTGAAAATACCATTAAAGCAGTGGTTAGTGCTTTAATAGATCCTATAAACTTAACACCATATAATTCAGCCCATGTTGATGAACCTAAAACGTTAGCAAATCCATTTGATACTCCAATAAGTCCCAGAAAGAAGAACGAGGAAACTGGTGATTGAAAGTAAATTAAAATTAATAAAGAAATTAAAAAAGGTATATTCATATATATAAGTAGTTTTCTACTTGTAAATTTATCAATCAAATACCCAGCTACGAATAAAGTTAACACTGATGCTATTGAATAAACCATAAATGATTGAGCAATAGTATATTCGCCCCAGTTTTTTGCGGACAAAATAAATGATTGATAAACAAATATACCTGTAGCTATCCAGGGCATTGCTAGCATATTTAATGCTATAATAATAAACCTATAGTCTTTAATAACCTCAGATCTTTTCCATTGTTTTATATTTTGTTTAATAACTTCATTATCATCTTCTCTCGATGAAAGTTTAATCTCTTTAACTAAAAAGTAGGATACCAAAGGGAGAAATAAAATTATGGCGATTGTAATAATGATCCATATATTTCTCCAATCCATTATTGTAAGAGCATAAATTATTGTAACTGGCATTAAAAATTCTGCGGTTGATAAACCAAACCATCCAGTACTTAGTGCTTTACCCCGAGTGTTAGTAAAGTATCTAGATATTGTAGTAGAAGCAGTATGAGACATCATTCCTTGACCAGAAAATCTCATAAGTAATATTGCAATAAATAGAAATGCTATTGAATTAATTTTTGAAAAGGTAAAAGTTGAAATTGCAAGTAATGAAATAACAAAAAAAGAAAATTTTAAAACATCAAAGTCATCAATTTTCTTTCCAACCCAAATTAAGATTATACTACTCAATAAGGTTGCAGATGCATAGATTGAGCCAAATTGTCCATGAGTAATATCTAATTCATTTCTTATACTTTCGTTAAACAATCCTAGAAAAAAACTCTGTCCAAAGCTTGAAAAAAATGTAAATATAAAACCAAAAATAATTACTTTAATACTTAAATTTTTTAACATTAAATTATGTCTTGTAACGTTGCTTTCATTGGTCTTGGTGTAATGGGATATCCCATGGCTGGTTATATATCAAAAGGTGGGCACAATGTAACTGTTTATAATAGAACAGGATCAAAAGCTGATAAATGGCTAAAAGATTTCAAGGGAAAAAAAGCTGATACACCTAAAGATGCTGCGAAAGATGCTGATTATATTTTCACATGTGTAGGAAACGACAACGATCTAAGAGAAGTTACATTTGGAGAAAATGGAATATTCAAGTCAATTAAGAAAGGAGCAGTATATATTGATAACACAACTGCTTCTGCAACAATAGCAAGAGAAATTTATTCTCACGCAAAAAAAAATGGATTTGGTTTTTTAGATGCACCCGTATCTGGTGGTCAAGCAGGTGCCGAGAATGGTGCACTAACTGTTATGGTTGGTGGAGATCAAGAAGATTTTGATAAAGCGTTAGATAAAATTGATTGTTACAGCAAAAAAGTAAAGTTGTTAGGTAAATCAGGTTCAGGTCAATTAGCAAAGATGGTTAATCAAATTTGTATTGCAGGATTAGTGCAAGGATTATCAGAAGCAATTAACTTTGGTCAAAAATCAGGATTAAATATGGAAGATGTTATTGAAGTTATTTCAAAAGGTGCTGCTCAGTCTTGGCAAATGGAGAACCGTTATAAAACTATGTTACAAGATAAATTTGATTTTGGATTTGCTGTAGATTGGATGAGAAAAGATCTCAAAATTGCAATGGAAGAAGCAAAGAATAATGGGTCACTATTACCGATCACAGAAATAATTGATAAATATTATGCTGAAGTTCAAGATATGGGTGGTAAAAGATGGGATACTTCAAGCTTAATAAAAAGATTTAGAAAGTAAAAGTATGCAGCCTGCGTACTATGAAGACTTCAGTGAAATAAAAAAGAAAATATGGTCAATGCTTGATGATGCAGTGACGAATAGAAGTTCTCAATTTAGAATTCCAACTTTTATATGTGGTCATAATAACGATATAGATGGAAGAATTGTTGTTTTAAGAAAGGCAGATCAACAAAATAACTTAGTTCAATTCCATAGCGATATCAGATCAGATAAAATAAAATTACTTAAAAACAATCTCAATGCAGCACTTTTGTTTTATGATAAGGATGAAAAAATTCAGGTTCGACTTAAAGTAAACTGTATTATTAATCATAAAAACGACATTACAAAGAATTCTTGGGAAAAAACTCAACATATAAGTCGGAAATGTTATTTAGTTGATGATGGTCCAGGAACAAAGTCTGATGTTCCAACTTCAGGATTAAAACCTGAGTTAGATAGTTTTGATTATACTAAGGAACAAAGTGAAGAAGGTTATAAAAACTTCACTGTTATTCAGTGTAAAATAAAATCTATTGAGTGGTTATATCTTGCTGCTAAAGGCCATCGAAGAGCAAAATTTGATTTAGAAAGTAATAAAGATACTTGGTTAGTTCCTTAGTTTTTAATTTTTCTGATTAATAAACTGGTCATTGATCTTTTTTTACAAAACTTATAGTCATTATCACCTAATTTTTTTCCAGTTGCATCATCAAATAATTTCCAATTGAATTTAACACAACTTGTTGGTTTTTTTCCTAAATTTAATATCTTGAGTTCAACAGTTCTTGGTCCACGATCTGTAACTGAGAAAGTTCTAGTCTCACCTTTTTTCCACCAACCTAGAGGAAACTTACATCCATTTTTAATATATTTAGTTCCTGACCTTCTTTGGTCATAAACTCTTCCCATGCACTGACCATCATTAGTCACTGTAAAAAGCTGAGTTTTTCTTACTCTACCCTGTTTATTTTTTAGAGTTCTTTTATATACTTTAATAATTTCTTTAGAACCTGGAGCTCTCCAATCTATAGGACCAACAATTTTTTTTCTTTTCTTTTCACCAAATACTAAGTCTGCAGGTGTAAATCTTATTTCGGTATCATCTCTAATGTCGCCCCCAGTGAATAATTCAAGAGGTATAAATCTCTCATTTGTGTAAGCGTTGGATGTAAATAAAAATAAAAATATTAATATTTTTTTCATCATAATAATTATATTTTTTATATTGTTATTGTGTTTAGTATATTCAAAAACTGCTTTCTTTCAACAAAAGTAATTTATGAACAATTTTTTAAAGAAAATTCAACAAATAGCTAGCCAGCAGTAAGGATATAAATAAAAACAAATATGATGCCATTATTTTAATTTATTTTAAAAGTTTAAAATAAATTTAATAGTAATATTAAATTATTATTAAAAAATTGATTTAGAATATTTTTTCCAATTGTCTTGATAATGTTTGGTATTTTCAAAGACTGCTTTTTTTTCTTCTTCAGTTACTTGTCTAATAATTTTTCCTGGAGACCCTACGACTAAAGAGTTATCCGGTATCTCTTTATTTTCTGTAATCAAAGCCTTGGCACCTATAATACAATTTTTTCCTATCTTTGCTTTATTGAGGATCACTGCTCCAATTCCAATTAAACTATTGTCACCAATTGTGCATCCATGGAGCATCACTAAATGTCCGATGGTTACATTTTTTCCAACTTTTAACGGACAACCTGGATCAGTGTGTAAGACACAACCATCCTGAACGTTTGAACCCTCACCTATATGAATATTTTCAATGTCACCTCTTAAGGTTGCATTAAACCAAACACTTGTATTCTTATCTAATGTTACATCTCCAATAATAACGGCATTAGGAGCTACCCAATTTTCGCCAGAGTTTTTTGGTTTTTTATTTTCCAAATCGTAAAACATAACTTATATATTCTAACATGGCACTTTTAAAAACTCCAATATGTGATTTCGGTCTGAATGCGATAAATTTTAAGCTAAAATCAATTAATGGAGAATTATTAACATTGAATGATGTCAAAGGCGAGAATGGAACTTTGATAATGTTTATTTGCAATCATTGTCCATATGTAAAAGCTATAATAAGAGAACTTGCAGATGATTGCGCAAAACTCAAAGAAGATGGCATTAACTCAGTTGCGATAATGTCAAATGATACCAAAAACTATCCTAAAGACTCTTTTGAAAACATGAAAAAGTTTTCTGAAAGATATAATTTTTCATTTCCTTATTTAATTGATGAAACTCAAGAAATCGCAAAAAAATATGATGCGGTTTGCACTCCAGACTTCTTTGGCTACAACAAAAACCTTGAGCTCAATTACAGGGGAAGAATAAGAGAATTAAATGATTTAAAGCCTGTAGGTTCGGGTGACAGTGAGTTGCTTAAATCAATGAAGCTAATTGCTAAAACCCAAAAAGGTCCGAAAGAACAATATCCTAGTATGGGATGCAGTATAAAATGGTTTAAATAATGAATTTAATTATCACAAGAAATTTTCCACCTGATGTTGGAGGTATGCAAAATCTTATGTTTGGCCTTACAAAATCACTGTCGGAACATATGATGGTTAAAGTATTTGCTGATGAACATTATCAGCAGGAAAAATTTGATGAAGATTTATCATTTTCAATTGAAAGAGTCGGAGGGCCAAAAATCTTTAGAAAATTTAGAAAAGCTTCATTAATTAATAATTACCTACAAAAAAATACTAAAGTAAAAAATATCATCTCTGATCATTGGAAAAGTTTAGAAAACATCAATACCAAAATAAGAAAAACATGTCTAATTCACTCTAAAGAGATAAATCATAAAAAAGATTCTTTTCTTAATAAACGAGTTGTTAGAGTGTTAAACGACTGCGATCATATCATTGCAAATTCAAACTTCACAAAAAACCTAGGTATTGAAATAGGTGTTAATGAGGAAAAAATCAAAGTTATTAACCCAGGTGTATTTCCAAGAGAAGAAGTAAATCTAAAAATAGATGAAAAAATATTAAAGAAACTTGAAGGAAAAGAGCCAAGACTAATTACTGTTGCTAGATTTGATAAAAGAAAAAATCATGAAAAAATAATTATGTCTTTGAGAAATTTGAAAGAAATTTACCCAAACATCATTTATATTTGTATTGGTCAAGGCGATACTTTGGAGTCTCAGAAAAAACTTGTTAAAGAATTAAAACTTGAGAGTAATGTTTTGTTTTTGAAAAATTTATCTAAAGATGAAAAAAACTCGTATTTAAAAAATTCAAATGTTTTTGTTATGCCATCAATTTCTTATAAAAAATCTGTAGAGGGATTTGGAATTGTTTATGTTGAGGCTGCTCAATATGGAGTGCCATCAATTGGTGGAAAGGTTGGTGGTGCGTCTGATGCTATTGTCGATAATGAAACTGGTTTACTTTGTGATGGAGATAACATGGATGAAATTTATCAAAGTTTAGTAGATATATTACAGAACAATAAGTTTAAAGTTTTGGGAAAAAAGGCAGAAGAAAATGCAAAAAAATTTCTTTGGCCGGAAATTTTAAAAAAATATTTAGAAATTTTAAAGAACTAATCTTTCAAAAACTTTCTCTGCACTTAAATTTTTCAAGTCACTCACTTGTATTGCTTTGAAGTTTTCTCTTTCAATACTTACTTTATGAGCTGTTGTGTGACTTCCAAACAACGATAGACCTTTAACATTCAAATGTGCTGCCATATGTGCAGGACCCGTATCATTAGCAACGACAAATTTGCTTTTCTTAATTAAACCTGCAAGTTCCGAAATAGAAATAGCTTTATCTTCTTTTAAAATAGAAACAGCATCTAACTTTTTGGCTTTTTCTATTTCATCAGGACCAGGAGCTATCACTATTTTTAGATTAGGATGATTTTGTTTTATAAGTTTTATTAATTGATCGTAATATGGCCATTTCTTTTGCTGTAAGTGCTCAGAGCAGAATGGAAATAACAATATATAATCAGATAAATTGTATTTAGAAATAAGTTTATCAATATTAGAACAACCCCAAGAAAAATCTGGCTTTAAAGTGTGAAATGTTTTTAAACCAGATATCTTTAATTGGTGATCAAATCTTTCTAATACTGGTTTTTTATCAAATTCTTTTTTAGTTTCATTTGCTGGAAGAGTAGTTTCAGAAGAAGACCATTTATAAGATCCTAAATTAGGAAATAAAATTCTTTTATAAAATGAAGTCCTTGGAGAATTCTGTAGATCGAAGACCTTTGTAAACTTATGTTGTTTAACTTTTTTCATTAAAGAAAAAAGATAGATCAAATTAAACCTGGACAATCTTTTATCGACAATTACTTCTTTTATATTGGGATTTTTTTTGAAAAGATCTGAATATAAGTGAGATGTTAATAAATAAATAAAATCATCTTTATGGTTGTCATAAATATCTTGAATTGCCCCACTCGCTTGAGCTATATCTCCTAGTGATCCGTGCTTTATGATTAATATATTAGACATATTTTTAACAATTTATCACACTATAAAATTTTATGAATAAAATATTAGTTGAAGTATCTGTTGGTGAGTTATTAGATAAATTAACTATCCTTGAAATCAAAAAAGACAAAATTAATGACGCAGAAAAATTAAAATTCATAAATTTAGAATATGATTCTTTAAAGGAACAATATGATAAAAATGTGAAAGTTGATGAAAAGATTAAGAGTCTTTTCTCTGAATTAAAAGAAATAAATGCTAAACTATGGGATATTGAAGATAATAAAAGACAATGCGAAAAAGATTCAAAATTCGATGATCATTTCATTTTATTATCAAGAGAGATCCACTTCTTAAACGACAAACGAGCAAGTATTAAGTTAGAAATAAATAATCACACTGGATCTAAGATCAAAGAGATTAAAGAGTATACTAAATATTAATTATTTATTTAGAGAAGATGCAAAATTCCAAGAACAATCAAAGCTTGGGATATAAACTCTATCTAATGACGTATTGCCAAAACTTTTTTCAAAAAGATTTAACCATTTATCAACTTGTTTAGGTTTTTTATCTTGGCTTCCAACTTGTGCAGTTATTGTTCCATTTGGCTTAAGAATTCTTTTTAAAGATTTGATATTTTTTGCGGCCAAATCAATACAATACTGATCATCGTTAAGGTCCACATAAATTTTATCATACTTATTATCTTCCACTGATTTAATACTTTCAAATGCATCTCCCCACACGCACTGCACATGATTTTTTGTCGAGGCTTTCTTACCTACTTTAGATAAATATTTTTCACACATTGTTACAACTTCAGGGTCTAATTCATACCAATCAATTAATTTAAAACCTTTAGATATGCATTCTCTTGCTACTCCTCCATCCCCTCCACCAATGATTGCGGTTTTATCATTTGATGGATTAAGTTTTAAACCAGAGTTAACAAAAGTTGAGCTATACAAATGTTCGTCATTTTCTGCTACTTGAAGTTCACCGTCTATAAAAAGGGATTTACCAAACTGTTCTAAATCTAAAATTTCAATGTTTTGACCAACTTTTGATGTAAAGTTTTCTAAAACATCTTTTACCATGTAATATTTTTTTAAACCTGGTGAACTATAAATATCATCATAATAACTTATCGTGTCTCTATTAAACTCTTTTTTAACAATTCTTTTATGTTTGATTTCTTTTTTTAAAATATCATAAGCAACATTAGGATTTACTTTTCCGCACGTAAAAAAATCAAAACTTATAATTCCTCTCTCAGGGAAAGTATGAAAGCTAATATGACTTTCTGCTAATAAGGCAACAAGAGTAAAGCCTTGTGGTTCGAATTTATACTTTGAAATCTCTAAAACAGTTACTTTTGCCTTTTTTGATATCTTATAAACCAGTTTTTCAAAAAACTTAGGTTCATACTCTTTTTCAGTACCTATAATATCTAAAGTGACGTGCTCCCCAACTTTCGTCATAAAAAAAGTTATCCTTTTTTATAGTTTTTAACTTTTTCTAAAATTACATCCATCTCACTTGATGAAAGAATTTTAGGTTCTCCTAACTTTATTGCATTTATGTATTGATGGCAAATATTTTCAACTTCTTCTGCAAGTTCGAAAGCTGAGTTCAAGTCACCCCCATAAGCAACTTGACCGTGATTAGACATCAAGCATGCTTTTCTATTTTCTAATGCTTCAATAATATTGTCAGATAGTTCTTGTGTTCCAAAAGTTGCATACTTTGCACACTTTATATTGTCTCCTCCAGCTAACGCTATCATGTAATGAAAAGCTGGAATGTCTTTATTATGTGCAGATACAGCTGTCGCGTGTGGTGAATGAGCATGAACGACGGCTTTTGCATCAGTTTTGTTTAAGTAAATGTCTTTATGAAATCTCCACTCGGATGAGGGTTTTGAACCTTTTTCATCATATTTCCCCTCTAAAGATACAAAGACGATATCATCAGCTTTTAAACTGTCGTATTTCTTGCCTGATGGAGTAATTAAAAACCCTTCTTCATTATTATTCCGAGCTTTAAGTGAAATATTTCCTGATCTTAACGGAGATAAATTTGTGCTATTTAGTTTTTGAGCAAATTTTATTATTTCTTCTTTACTCTTAACGTCCATAATTTTTTAAATATTTTAAGAATAAATACCCAAAAATTAGACCTACGCCTATTAGAATATACTGGTAAAGCTTTAATAGTAAAAACTGTGGTGGAAGCTCACTTTCATAAGGGTTCTGAATAAAAAAGTTTTTTGAACCGTCTTCATACAAATCAACAGGCCCAATAATTAAATAAATTCCATAAATTGCTATATAAATACATGGTGCTAAAGAAAGATAAATTAATGTCTTGTTATTTTTAACAATACTAAGCCAATTAGCTGAAACTCCAACTAACAAAAGACAAACAAGTGATAAAATAAGTGGGTTCATTTAAATAAATTTTTTAATCCTTTTTCTGATGCTTCGCAAATACCTTTTTCTGTTATTAGTCCAGTTATATATTTTGCTGGAGTAACATCAAATGCTAAATTCATAGCCTTACTTTTAATTGGATATATCTGAACTTTTTTTACTTTCCCGTCTTCGTCAACACCTTCAATTTTTGATAACTCTTCTGAACTTCTTTCCTCAATAGGAATATCTTTTGAATTCTTAATATTCCAATCAATAGTTGAGCTCGGTAATGCCACGTAAAAAGGTACATTGTTGTCTTTTGCAGCTAAAGCTTTTAAATAAGTCCCTACTTTATTGCATACATCGCCATTAGATAACGTACGATCAGTTCCAACAATACACATATCAACTTGTCCTCTTTGCATTAAAATTCCACCAGTGTTATCAGTAATAATTGTATTTTTGATACCTTCCTCATTTAATTCATATGAAGTTAAATTTGCGCCTTGGTTTCTGGGCCTAGTTTCATCTGCCCAAACATGAACGGGAATACCTTTTTTATGTGCGTGATAAATTGGCGATGTGGCAGTGCCCCAATTAATTGTTGCAAGCCAACCAGCATTGCAATGAGTTAAAATATTTACTGTATCTTTTTTTTTATTATAGATTTCCTCAATAATCTTAAGTCCATTTAAACCAATACTTTCACAAAACTTAATATCTTCTTCACAAATTTCTTTTGCTTCGTCTAATGCAACATCTAAAATTTTTTCAGAATTTATCCCTGAAAGTTTGATCATCATTCTATCTATGGCCCATTTTAAATTAATTGCAGTAGGTCTTGATTTTACTAAATCCTCAGCCGATTTTTTTAAAAAAGATTGGTTATTATTTTCCAATATTGCTAACACTAAACCGTATGCAGCTGTTGCACCTATTAAAGGGGCGCCTCTTACTTCCATTTTTTTTATTGCATTAATTGCATCTTTGACTGTTTTTAGTTCCTTTATCACAAATTGATGCGGAAGTTTTGTTTGATCAATTATTTTTACAACTTCATTCTCAAACCAAATAGTTCGGTATTCTTTGCCTCCAATTTTCATTTACCTAAAACTCTACCTGCAACTGTTTTTAGTTTATCTTTTGTTTTTTGGGTTCTTTTTTCTGGTGCTGTAATTATAGCCACATCTAAACAGTTATTAGTTGGATCCTTAGGGTCAAGATGTTTTTCAAAATTTTCTATAAGATTTTTAATCATGCTCTTTGCCTTTGTAGCGTTTCCTAAAAGAACTTTTATTACTTGCTGCACATCTACATTTTCATGATCTGGATGCCAACAATCATAATCCGTTACCATTGAAACAGATGCATACCTAATTTCTGCTTCTCTCGCCAATTTAGCTTCTGGCATATTTGTCATACCAATCACATCAGCTTTCCACAATCTATAAAGATTGGATTCAGCTAAAGTTGAAAATTGTGGCCCTTCCATTACTACATAAGTTCCACCTCTTTGATATTCTATTTTTTCTTTCTTAATAGCCTCTTCACACGCATTCATTAAACCATTTGATGTTGGATGAGCCATAGAAACATGAGCAACAATTTCCTCATCAAAAAAAGTTTTGTTTCGTGCAAAAGTTCTATCTATAAATTGATCAACAATCACAAATTTACCTGGTGGCAAGTCTTCTTTTAAAGATCCGACAGCTGACACGGAAACTATGTCGGAAACACCTAATTGCTTTAAGGCATCAATGTTAGCTCTAAAATTTATATTTGATGGACTGATATAATGACCTCTTCCATGTCGAGGAAGGAAAAAGACTTCTTTTTTAAGAAAATTAGTCTTTAAAATTTTGTCTGATGGTTTCCCCCATGGTGTATTTAAATCAATGAGCTCTCTATCCTTAAATTCCTCAACATCATACAGCCCACTGCCTCCAATTATAGCTAATTTGTTACTCATAAAATTCAGTTAAAACTTTGTAACTCTCATCGCCTTCTATTTTTGCAAAATCAATCCAATTTTGAAATATTAATACATCCTTTAAACTAAGACCGTAAACTAATTTTCTCTCACCAGATTTATAAATTTTTTGATTATTTGTATCAAATTCATTCTCAATTTTTTTCCATTCTTTTTTGTATCTCATGACATCTTTTTCTAAATTTAAAAACTCAGGGTGTTTTTCTGCAAATTCTTTACACCCCCTTTTCACATGGGATTGTATATCCTCATCAAGGTTTATTTTTAAATATTTACTAACATTATGATTAATTTTCTTAGCCTCTTCTAAGGTAGTGCAATAAATAATTCCTTTATAGTTTTTTTCATCTTCTCTAAAATCAATAAAACTTTTCCTTAAGTTTTCATTTTCAAAATACATTATATCAAACAAAAAAAATAACTTTATTAAGTCTATAACATTTTTTGGATTTATTTGAACTTTGTAACAACTAAAACAATATTCTGGCATCACCTTATGATTTGCAAAAATATCAAAAGCACGATCACAATTTAAATATTCTTTACCACCTCTTGGTATCTGGTCTGTTTTTAAAAATAACTTATTTGTGAAATATTTTTTTATGATTTTTCTGGATTGAGCTAAAATTTCAACGATTGACTCATCCTTAATTTTTTCACCTTCTTTAAAATTTAAGCTTAACAAAGAGATTTCTTTATCTGCAGTTTTATAGTCTTGATCGTTGATCATTTTTTTAGTTTTTAGTAAAATTTAAAATTTATTGTTTACCATATTAAAAAGATAGTTTATTTAATAATATAACGCAAATTTTAATGGATTTAAAAAAGTTTATAAGATCAATCCCAGATTATCCAAAGAAGGGTATTTTATTTAGGGACATTACAACTCTAATAAAAGATGAAAAAGCTTTTGAAGAGACAATAAATCAAATAGTTGAAAGATCAAAAAAATTTAAATTTAACAAGATTGCAGCAATTGAATCGAGAGGTTTTGTGTTTGCATCTGCTGTTTCATATATTTTAAAGAAACCTTTTATAATGTTAAGAAAAAAGAATAAATTGCCTGCTGAAACTCATTCCATAGATTTCGAATTAGAGTATGGAACTGCAACTATTGAAGTACATAAAGACTCGATAAATGAAAAGGATACAGTATTAGTAATTGATGATTTAATTGCTACTGGCGGAACTGCTGAAGCAGCTTCAAGGCTAATTGAAATTTCAAAAGGAAAAGTTGGAGGTTTCATTTTTGTTATAAACCTATTTGACTTAGGTGGATCTAATAAATTAAAAGTGAAAGGTTTTAAAGTTGAAAATTTAATCGAGTTCCCAGGACACTAATTTATTTCTGGTCTGTACCAAGATTGTCTTCCCAATAAAGAGTTAATGAGACCTGATATTCTCATTCTATAAATATTTCTTTTTTTGTTAAAAGTAATCATATAAATAGAAAATTTTAGAAAGTTACCAATTAAACTAATAAATCCTAATAACATTGAAATAAAAAATCCTCGATGTTTTTTATTAAAATAAAGTTTCGACCACATCCAATGCCAGTTTCTTGAAAGCTCCACCTCTTCAATGTATTTATTATCGACGGCTTGAGCTCCTAGATGACGAATTTTTGAGTTCGTAATAATTAATAATTTTCCACTATCTTTTTTTGCTCTTAAACATAAATCAACATTTTCTAAGTACATAAAGAACTTTTCATCAAAGAAAATATTATTTACAAAAAAATTTTTGTTTATTATCATTGAGTAACCATCAATCTCTTCAACTTCTTTGATTATACTGCCGTCATAATTTTTTGATTTACTTAGATTTATTCTATAATTTGGATAGTCTGGATTATCTGATAAAGGTGATAAGATTGCAAAATTATCTAATTCTGAAATTGAATTATTAATATTTGTTATAGTGTCATTTTTTAATACTACGTCTGGATTTAATACATAAACATACTGTGTATTTGATTTAACAATACCAATATTATTTCCAGCTCCCATCCCTATATTCTTGGATAAAACTACCTCAGTTTTATCATAATTCTGCTCTAATTCTTTTTTTAATTCTTCGTCAGATGAATTTTCAATTATTAATTTGTGAAAATCTTTTGGTAGAGAGTTTAAGCAGTCGTAGATTACTTTTCTACTATTAAACGTGACTATTACAAAGGTTAGATTATTGCTTGTAAATTCCATGTGATAATGAAGTATACTTAAAATAACTATTGTTGTAAAAAAAAAAGTAATGAGAAAAATAATTGTAACTGGCGGTTTAGGATTTATTGGCAGTAATCTTATAAAATTATTAATCAAGAAAAAATACTTTGTGATAAATGTTGATAAAGTCAATTATGCTTCAAATTTTTACAATACAAAAGATTTTTCAAATAAAAAAAATTATAAATTTATTAGATTAGACATAAACAACAGATCTAAATTAAAAAAAATTTTTAGATTGCACAAACCTATTGCAATATTTAATTTAGCAGCAGAAACTCATGTTGATAGATCAATTGATGGACCTGCCGAATTTATAAAAAGTAATATACTTGGAGTGTTTAATTTATTAGAAGAATTTAGAGAATTTTCAAAAAAAAACAAAAAAGCTAAACTAATTCATATTTCAACTGATGAAGTTTATGGTGATGTATTAAAAGGTAGAAGTAAGGAAAATGACTCTTATAAACCAAGTTCGCCTTATGCTGCATCAAAAGCATCATCAGATCATCTCGTATATTCTTACGTTAGAACCTTTAAACTTAATGCAATAATAACTAATTGTTCAAATAACTACGGACCCCAACAACATCCTGAAAAACTAATTCCAAAACTAATTTACAATATAATTAATAATAAGCCTCTTCCTTTGTATGGAAAGGGAAAAAATTCTAGAGAATGGATATTTGTAGATGATCACTGTGAAGCCTTGTTTAAAGTTTTTAAAAATGGAGTAAGGGGGGATTTTTATAATATTGGATCTAATATAAACAGTAGCAATTTAGATATTGCTAAACTTTTGATTAGTATTGCTAAAACAAAAATAAGATTAAGTAAAAAAGTTAAGATAAAATTTGTAAAAGATAGACCTGGACATGATTTTAGGTACGCGTTGGATAGTAAGAAAATTTTGAAAAAACTTAAATGGAAATCCAAGATAAATCTTAAAAAAGGTTTAGAAAATACATTCAATTGGTATTTCGAAAATATGAAATACTATACAACTTTAAAAAAAAAGGATATCACAAAGAGACTTGGAATAGTAAAATGATAAATAAAGCAATTATTTTGGCAGGTGGCATGGGTACTCGAATGAGTCCTTTAACCAAAGCAGTAAACAAACAACTGTTGCCGATTTATGATAAGCCTTTGATTTTTTACCCTCTTTCTATTTTAATGCTAGCAAAGATAAAAGATATTTTGATCATAGTTAATAAAGGTCAATTAAATCAATACAAAAAAATTTTACCCGATGGAAAACGTCTCGGGATCAATATAACTTATAAAGAGCAAAATTATCCGAAAGGTTTACCTGATGCATTTCTTTTAGGAGAAAAATTTATAAATAATAAAAATGTTGCATTAATTCTTGGAGATAATTTTTTCTATGGACAAAATTTAACTTCAAAACTTATTAATTGTACAAAATTGAAAAGTGGTGCAAAAGTTATTTTGCATAAAGTAATTAAACCAGAATTATTTGGGGTTGCAAAAACCTCAAAGACAGGGAAAATTACAACAATTAAAGAAAAGCCAAAAAAATATTTTTCTGATTTAGCAATCACTGGTTTATATTTTTTCGATAAAAAAGTTGTTGAATATGCAAAAAAACTTAAACCTTCATTAAGAAATGAGTTGGAAATTACTGACTTACTTAAGATCTATTTAAAAAAAAAAAAACTTACATCAGATATTTTGGGTAGAGGTGGAGCGTGGTTAGATACTGGGTCAATAGAGGATTTTTATAAAACAAGTGCTTTTGTTTCAGCAATAGAAAATAGACAAGGATTTAAAATCGCTTGTCTTGAGGAGATTGCCTTTAATAATAATTGGATTGGTAAAAAAGAAGTTCTAGAAGCAATTCAATTTTATGGAAAATGTGATTATACCAATTACTTAAAAAAAATGATTACTTAAATGAAAAAAATTAAAACAAAATTTAAGGATTTGTTTATAGTAAATACAAAAGTTTTTAGAGATAAAAGAGGATGGTTAAAAGAGGAATTTAAAAAAAAATTTATAAAAAAAAATCTGGTTTTTACTTTAGTTTCTAGCTCAAAAAAAAATGTTTTACGGGGTCTTCACATGCAAACAAAAAATCCTCAGGATAAATTTTTATCGGTTCTAAAGGGAAAAGTGCTCGATATTGCTGTAGACTTGAGAAAGAACTCTAAAACATACGGAAAACATTTCAAAATTATTCTTAGTGAAAAAAATGGAAAACATTTATTTGTTCCAAGAGGTTTCGCGCACGGGATTTTAGGATTAGATAAAGAAAATATTCTTCACTATGCTTGCTCAAATTATAGGGATCCGAAAAGCGAAGTTTCAATTAAATGGAATGACTCTGATTTAAAAATAAAATGGGGAGTCAAGAAACCTATTATTTCCAAAAAAGATAGTTTGGCTCTTTCATTGAAAGATTTTGAAAATTATAAAAGATGAAAAAAATAATATTTACTGGTGGTAGTGGAAATTTTGGAAAAGTATTTAAAAAATTTAATTCAAATAAAAAAAATATTTATTATCCATCATCAAGTATTTTTGATGTTACAAATTTTAAAAAGATGGAAAGATACATTAGGAAAATAAAACCAAAATTCATTATTCATACTGCAGCAATTTCCCGTCCAATGCAGATTCATGAAAGTAAAATTGAAAAAAGTATCAGTACAAATATTATAGGTACATCAAATATAGTTAATCTTTGCAAAAAATACAAAATAAAGCTTATTTATTTTTCAACAAATTACGTTTATCCACCAAAAAAAGGAAGTTATAAAGAGGATCATCCCTTACTTCCGTTTAACAATTATGGTTGGTCTAAACTTGGAGGAGAATGTGCAGTTCAAATGCTAAAAAATTCACTTATTTTAAGAATCTGTATGACGGAAAAACCTTTTCTACATGAATACGCCTACACCAATTTAAAAACGAATTTTATGTTTCATGAGGATCTAGCAAAAGTTCTTTTTAAACTTATTAATAAAAAGGGAATAATAAACGCTGGAGGTCCACCTCAATCTGTTTACGATTTTGCAAAAAAAACTAATAAAAAAATTAAAAGAAAAATTTTAAAAGTAAAAAAAAATAGTCTTCCACTGAATTCAACTATGGAAATCAAAAAATTCAAGAAAATTTCTTAAATTTTTGAGTAACAAAAAATTAGTGTTTCTTATTTAATAATTAGTATAAGTGAATTATTTTGAAGTTTTGCATCGGGTCTATAAAAGTCTATAAATTTAAAATTAAGATTTTTAGACTTAAAATATTTTAAAAATTTTTTTCTCTGAGATAAAAGAATATCCTCTATAATATATATACCACCTATTCTTACTTTATTTATTGAATTTTCAAAAAAAATTATAGTTTCCTCAAATCTATGACATCCATCATCAATCAAAATATCAAATTCATTTTCATCGATTTGTTTCCACATATTTATTACTGAATCTTTATCACTTTGATCAACATAAAAAGTCTTAATTCTATCTTCATTAAAGAGACAATCCTTATCAACATCTGCACCAAAAATTTTCGCATTTTTAAAATAGTCTCTCCACATTCTTAGTGATCCACCAGTTTTGTAATTTTCACCTTGATGATTCATGTTAAACTTTTGACTGTTATTAGTACTACCAATGCCTAATTCGAAAACTTTTTTTACATAATTTTTTCCAAAGTGAAATATATCTGAGTAGAAATCACTATAGTTATGGCAACCTTTTTTATCTAGGTTTGTGGAACTTGATTGATTTAAAAGATAACCTTTATTTGTTTTATGAAGATTGGCTAACTCTGAAAGCTTATTATTTTTTTGTTTATCATAAAAAATTGTATAATTATGGTTGTTAAATTTTCCAATTTCAAATTTAGACAATAATCTTCTAAAAAAAATATTTTTTAATTTGAATAATTTTCTAAAAATCATATTAAATGGTAGCGGGAAGTGGGATCGAACCACTGACCTCGGGCTTATGAGTCCCGCGCTCTAACCAACTGAGCTACCCCGCCATTAAATTGTTGTTGATTTATACTACTTATTTTTTTTCATTCAAACAAGTATTTCCCAAATTTTATTTCCAAACGCCTTTAATTGAGTCCTATGTGAGTCCAATATTTTGATATTATAATGTTTTGATAATATCGTAAATTGTTGTAACTAATCCAAGTCCTGCAAAAGCACAGAATACCTGTGTTAGATAACCCCAAACTGCACTTTCTTTTTTTTCTAATTTTTTTTTGTTATAGTTTTCAGCGCAACCCCATAATCCTAAAATTATAAATGCATTTACACCTACAAAAGGTATGTAAAATATTTTACTAAATTTTTCTGCAATTAAAGTTAATAAAAGACTCGCAATGAATGACCCAAATATTCCTATTACCCAAAAAGCAGTTGGTAAATCAAGAGTGCCTTCATTAAATTTATCAATTATATCTTTTTCCGAGGAGCTGTTTTTAGAAATCGATGTTTTAGAACCTGATGAATAATTACTTGGCTTATCTTTAATTCTATCATAAATGCCATCTGTTGGCATTATTGGTTTTCCATTTTTCATTTTTGTTTCCATAAAAACTGATTTACAAACGTTACAAGTTTCAATTTTTAAATAATCTTTATATATCTGATAAAGTTGCGTGTAGTCTCTGCACTTGTAATTTCGACAATGAGCCCAAACCTTTGCGGTAGCTAGAATTGATTTGCCATTTTTACTTTTTCTTTTATTTTTTGTTTTTTTTGTTGGTTTTGGAACTCCACATTTAGGACAAGTTTTTGCTAGTGTTGAAACTGATTTTCCGCATTCTCTACAGTTTGACATTGCCATAAAAAAATTCCCTTTTTAAAATTTATTAAAAATTATATTATCAGTGTGCCCTATGTGTGGCCAGTTTAATATTATTTTGAGATTAGGATTATTTTTTAATGACTTCGAACCACTGACCTCGGGCTTATGAGTCCCGCGCTCTAACCAACTGAGCTACCCCGCCATTTAATCCGTATTGATTTATACTACTTATTTTTTTTCATTCAAACAAGAAATACTAAAGAGCAATATCAAATTTAGACGGTTTCCAGTTTTTTGGCGCTAATTCTAAGTCGCTAAATTCAAAAGCAGGTGCTACTGTACAACCTATCAAACTATAAGATCCTGATGATTTCATTGCAAACCATATATTCTTTTTAATATTAAAATTAAAATTATTTTTTGATCCGATTTCATTAGTTTCAAATTCATCTCCATCTTTAGAAGTATAAATTAATAATGGGCTACCTGAGTAAAAATGTAAGGTCTCATTTTTTGTTATTCGATGCCAATGGGAATGTTCATGCTGTTCTAATAAAAAATAAATATGGCTAACATCTTTATTTTTAAATATTTCAACATAATGTCCACCTTCTGGGTGTGCTATCATTTTATGTTGCTTAATTAGTGATTTAACAAAACTCATTCAAATTATATTTTTATGACGCAATATATTTTATTAAGTAATATAATATACCTGTAATTATTGTAGCATATATAAATCCTATGGAAAAAAGTCTAATCATGTCATTTTGTTTCTTATAATTAGTCTTTAAATAAATATAAATTTGAGTGTATATGCCAACAATAGCTATACTTAACAATATATCTGTAGGATTCATTTTTGTTGGTTTATATATCAAGAACAGTAATTCGTTCAACTAACATTGTTGGTTAATTAGTGAAATAAATTAATAAAACTTTAGATTATTTTGCAGTAATTTTGTTTATATTGATGTTTCCTATATAGAACATTAAGGCCACATATTGAATTAAAGCATAAATTGCTATCGGTGTAATATATTCAATCTCATGAAATAATTGAGCTCCAACGATAAAACCCATCGCTCCATTTTGCAGCATGGCCTCAATCATTATAGTTCTTTGAACCTTTATATCTCTCAAAGTATACCTTGTTATTAAATATACTGAGGTTAATACAGAAATGATTACGACAAATGCAATTGCTCCTGCATCAGCAAAATAGCCACCTAAGTTTCCTTGCTCAGTAAATATTGCTACTAATAAAATAATTATAAACAAAGCTAAAGCTGCTCTATCAAACTTTAAATTGTTACGCTCTGAAAATCGTCTAAAATTTCCTCTCACGAGAATTCCAACAAATGTTGGCAAAGCAATAAATAAAAACATCCTTACTGAAAATTTCAAAAGATTTAGATCAAATTCTACCGATAAAAAGAAGGCTGCATAGATCTTTAAAAATATTGGGATGGATATAAATGACACTAATCCACAAATAGAGGTGATGGTTATTGACAACGCTACATTTCCTTTGACAAGTTTAGTTGCATAATTTGACATTACTGCAGAAGGAAGAATTAATAATAAAAATACACCAAGTTGAAATTCGGCCTGCATCGGAAAGAAAGAAATAATGATAATTCCAATTAAAGGAAGCATTAACATTTGACATATAAGAGCAATAATTAGATTTCTTGGTTTTTTTAATACCTCAAAAAAATCTTTATAAGAAAGATTAAGACCCAAAGAAAACATGATGAAAATCATGCCAAGTGGTCCAACAGTTTTTACAAATTCCACAATTACCTCCCTCGCTTTATGAACGAAAAAAAATAAAATTCAAGACATTTTTGTTCATTTTGGGGTTGCTAAATCATAAAATTTAGGATTATTTGCGTAAACTTTATAAAATGTCTTTAAGAGAGTTAAAATTTTCAAATCAAATCCAAGAAGAACAAGTTAAATCCATCTATCACAAAAATTTTAATTATATCGTTACAGAAAGATTTTATTTCCAACAACAGTGGCTACTTGCTGCTTATAATAGATTTAAAGATTTTGATAAGTATATAATCTTAATTCATTTAGTACAAAAAACTTTTAAAGCATATAAAGATTATCAAATCAAAATTTCATTTGATGAGTTTTATGCAAAAGAGACTTACGAAATACCAAAAATAAATATAATTGATTTATCAAGAGAATTACTAATTTCAAAAGAAACTACTAGAAGAAAAATTTTAGAGATGGAAAGAGATGGTGCTATTAAAAAAGATAAGAAAAAAATAATGATAAATCGTAAAGGACAAGAGTACCAAAAACCAAAAAATTCAATACGAAACTTGGCAAGATTACTTTCAAGATTTACAGTTTTTTTAAGTCAAGCAGGTTATTTAGACAAAAAAGTTGAAAATTCTGTTTTAGATAAAAGAATGAGAGATAGTTTTACACAAATTTGGACTATTTTTTTGGAATTTCAAATACCAACTATCTTAGGCTGGAAAAAATTTTTCGGAGATATAGAGACTTGGTCTATCTGGGCTCAATGTGCTTATAATCAAAATCTTGTAATCAATAAAAGTTTTAAAGAAAATTTAAGTCCAGAATTAACAGCGGATAATTTTATTGAAAAATTAAACAATGAAGGAAATCAAGGTTTGAATGCCATGACTATATCTGAGTTATCAGGGGTACCAAGACCTACAGCTCTTAGAAAATTAAATAATTTGATTAAGAGAAAATTGCTAAAAAAAGATAAAAATAATCTTTATCTTTTATTCGGGGTGCCAAAATTGGATACAAAAACTATTGAAAAAGATATAAATTTAAAAACAATTCGTGATATTAATAAAACTAATGAAGAAAGATTTATTAGAATGTTAACGAAAATATTGAATACTATCGTATTTAATTAAAGAGACGCGATTATACCAGTAATCACTATCACTGAACCAATTAGACCTAAAAATAAAAGATTTTCTTTTCTTTCTTTTTTCTTCTCGTCTCTAACTCTTGATAGTAAATCGTTGATATCAACTTTAATATTTGGCGTTTTTTTAAGCTCTACTTGTTGATTGTAACTTGATGTTTCCCCACTCATAGATTGTATTTAACACCACCCGATTCGTTTTTTCAAGAAAAGTGTTGTTCAAAATGAGTTACAAATTTTCAAGCCCCGTTCAAAATGGTCCTACAAAGAACTAAGCTTCTTATCATTGAGGGGTCGGGTGATCACAGATGCTGAGTATTTTTCTTTCTCAACCTCTATCTCAAAGGCTTGTTTATCTATCTGATCACTAGTTAAGCCTGAATTAATGTAGCCAAATGCTAAATTTTTGTTGTAATTAAAAGAGTAACAGCCAGAAGTTGTATGTCCCACAATCTTATCTTTTAAATAGATCGGCTCGTCATGAAGCAGAAGAGGTGCTCCTTCTTTAGAATGGTTCAAAATGAGCATTTTAAATTTCTTATGGTCCTTTTTGTCTCGCTTTTTTTCCAATGCTGCTCTTCCAATAAAATTTATATTCTTTTTAAAACTAACAGCAAAATTTAAACCTGCTTCAAATTGATTTTCTTCAGGTGAAATATCATGGCCCCAATGTAAATAACCACTTTCCATCCTCATAATATCCATTGCATGCATTCCACAAAGAGAAATTTTATAAGTTTTTCCTTCATCGATTAAAATATCAAAAAGTTTTAATGCATTTTCTTTTTTTACATAAAGTTCAAAGCCTAATTCGCCCACATATGAAATTCTTTGAGCCCATACTTCTACATCATTTATTTTAACAAATTTTGCTGTAGCAAATTTAAAGTTTTCATTAGAAAAATCGTCAGAACTTATTGAAGAAATCATATCTCTGCTTTTTGGTCCAAATAAACCTAAACAACAATAATCCTCTGTTACATCAGTTAATTTCACATCTTTAGAAATATGCTTTAAAATATGAAATTTATCATGTTCTCTATTTGCAGCTGAAGAAACAATTCTAAAATAATTCTTTTCGATACAAATAACAGTTAAATCAGTTTCAATTCCACCGTCTTTATTTAACATTTGTGTATATTTAATTTTACCAGGTTCATTTGGGATATTAGCTGTACATAAAATTTGTAATTCTTCATGTGCTTTTTCACCTTTTAAATCGAATTTTGAAAATGGAGATAATTCAAATAAACCAACATTTGATCTTGCATTTTTTGTCTCAAATTCAGCACTTGGATACCAGTTTTGATAATTGTAACTATATTCATAATCTTTGTTTTTTTCATCTTTAGAAAACCACATTGGTCTTTCATAACCACCTGAAACACCAAAACATGCACCATGATCTTTTAATCTGTCATGATAAGGAAGTGTAATTACATTTCTTGAAGTTTTGTGTTGTTTATATGGCCAATGCATTCCATATAAATCACCAAGTGTTTCTGTCACCCTTTCTTTTATAAAATTAATACCTGAGTGAAATTTTTGAAATCTTTTAATGTCATAACTAAAAATATCCTCATTAATATGACCATTCATCATCCACTCAGCTGTAACTTTACCAACACCCCCAGCACTTGCTATTCCAATACTATTTAAACCACAACAAACAAAAAAGTTTTTAACTTCAGGAACTTCGCCCAATAAAGTATTTGTATCAGGTGTAAAAGATTCTGGTCCTGCAAAAAACTTTCTTATTCCCGTTTTTTCTAAAATAGGAAATCTTTTCATACACGCATTTAAATAAGGTTCAAAATGTTCTAGGTTTTCTGGAAACTCACCAAAAGAAAAATCCTCTGGAACTTTATTAGATTTATCAAATGCTGGAATTGATTTTCCTTCAAAAATTCCTAAAAGTAATTTTCCAGCATCTTCTTTAAAATAAGTTCTGCTATCAAAATCTCTGATTACTGGTAAATCTTTTGGTACTTCTTTTATTGGTTCCGTAATTACATAAAAGTGTTCAGCTGGATATAATGGAATACTTATACCTAATTTTTCTCCTATTTGTCTTGACCACATTCCTGTTGCTAAAACAATATACTCACATTCAATTTTTTCTCCATTAACAACTACACCTTCTATTCTTTTATTTTTAACTAAAATATCTTCAACAGGTGAGTCTTCAAAAATTTTAGCTCCTTCTGCTCTTGCAGCTTTAGCAAGTAATTGAGTTATTCCAGATGGATCTCCTGATCCATCGCCAGGCATTAAAATACCTCCAAGCAAATCATCATTTTTAATTAATGGAACTTTTTCTTTAATTTGATCTTTATTTAAAATTTGAACATCAACATCAAAAAGTTGAGCAGTGGTTGCTTGTCTTTTTAATTCTTGCCATCTACCCTCTTCTTGAGCAATAGACATTGCACCGTTCAAACGAAGACCTGCTGAATGATCTACTTTTTTTTCAAGCTCTTTATATAAATCTAAAGAATATTTTCTTATTTTAGTTATTGTTGCAGAGGGTCCTAATTGACTGACTAATCCCGCAGCATGCCAAGTGGTGCCAGAAGTTAGTTTATCTCTTTCTAAAAGGATAACATCTTTCCAACCAAATTTTGCTAAATGATAAGCGCAAGAACATCCAACAACCCCACCACCAATAACAACAACTTTTGTGCTACTAGGTATTTTTTTACTCATCTAATTAATTTTTGATTGCTTCTCCTGCACTAACATATTCGTGACCAAAAACATCTGCAACAGCTTTATAGGTCACATGTCCTTTATGAACATTGAGCCCTGCTAAGAAGTTCTTATCTTCTCCTAAAGCTTTTTGATAACCTTTATTTGCTAATTTCACTAAGTATGGGAGAGTTGCTTTATTTAATGCAAATGTAGAAGTTCTAGGAACTCCACCTGGCATATTAGCTACGCAATAATGAACAACATCATTTACTATATATGTAGGGTCTCCATGAGTAGTTGGTTTACTTGTTTCAACACATCCACCTTGATCAATTGCAACATCCACTATTACAGAGCCTCTTTTCATTAATTTTAGCATATCTTTGGTAACTAATTTTGGAGCTTCTGCCCCAGGAATTAAAACACCACCAACTAACAAATCAGCTTCGGAAACTAATTTATTTAAATCAACTTTATCACTTTGTTCTGGAATAATTTTATCACCAAACATTTTAACTAATTGTTTTAATCTTTCTTCAGACTTATCAACTATATGAACTTTAGCTCTCATACCTGTTGCAATAATTGCAGCGTTCTCTCCTACTACTCCACCACCAAGAATTAATACATTTGCTGGTTCACCGCCTGGTGCTCCACCTAATAAAATACCTCTACCCTTTTGATTTTTTTCTAAACAATGGGCTCCAGCTTGAACTGACATACGACCCGCAACTGCACTCATTGGAGCAAGTAACGGAAGTCTGCCATTATCATCTGTAACGGTTTCATAAGCAATATTGATGCTTTTAGATTTAATCAATCCTTCAGTAAGTTCTTTTGCGGCTGCTAAATGAAGATAAGTATAAAGAATTTGATTTTCTCTTAACATATCTACTTCAGCTTTTTGAGGCTCTTTTACTTTTACTATTATGTCTGCATCGTTAAAAATATCACCAGCTGTTTTTACAATTTTTGCACCAGCTTTAGAGTATTGATCGTTATCAAAACCAGCTTCAAATCCACTATTATTCTCAACTAAAACTTCATGACCCTCACCTACTAAAGTTTTTACACTTTCAGGCGTTAATCCTATTCTATTTTCTTGTGGTTTTATTTCTTTGGGGACACCAATTTTCATAAAGAAAATTAATTCTTTTTACTTTTACTGTAGTTAGTAATTCCAGTTCTTAATTTTTCGATTATTTCATCAATATGTTTTTTTTCACATATAAACATAGGTGCAATAATAAGCGCATCACCTGTAGCTTTGAAATTAACTCCAGCATCATAACAATGTTTGAAAGTTGCTAGTCCTGCTTTACCTGGTTTTCCATCCATCTTAATATCAATTCCACCCATCATTCCATATCCTCTTATATTTTCAACTACATCAATATCTTTTAGTGAAAATAATCCTTCTTGAAAGTATGGGCTTAATTCTTTTGCTCTTTTAAAAATGTCTTCTTTTTCAAAAATATCTTGTACTGCTAAAGCAGCAGCTACAGATACAGGAATTCCTGAATATGTATATCCATGAAATAATTCTACTGCACCTTTAGGTGCCGCGTCTACAACAGCATCATAAATTTCTTCTTTGCATGCAACAACACCAAATGGAACAATTCCATTAGTTGTTGCTTTTGCCATTGTCATGATATCTGGAGTAACACCAAATTCTTGTGCGCCAAAAGCAGAACCTGTTCTACCCCATCCAGTTATTACTTCATCAAAAATTAAAAGAATATTATGTTTATCACAAAGTTCTCTTAATCTTTGTAAGTATCCAACTGGAGGAACAAGTGTCCCTGTTGAACCTGCAATTGGTTCAACAATACATGCTGCAATATTTTCCGATCCAAAGTTTGTACAAATTCTTTCTAAGTCATTTGCTATATCTGCACCAGTTTCTGGTTGACCAGATACAAATTTATGTTCGTCTAAATGTGTATGTCTCATGTGAACTACACCTGGCATCAAGACACTTGCATATGCTTTAACGTTATTAATCATACCGCCTACAGAAGTAGCCCCAATATTCATACCATGGTAAGCTCTTTCTCTTCCTACAAATCTAAATCTTTGACCTTCACCTCTTGCTTTATGATAAGCTACACTAATTTTAATTGCAGTCTCTACAGCAGTAGATCCACAAATTGTATAAAAAATTCTATTTAAGTTTCCTGGAGTGTGTTTTGAAATTCTAGTTGCTAATTCAAAAGATCCACCAAAACCTTGTTGAAAAGGTTGAGCATAATCTAATGTTTTTAATTGATTTGTAATTGCATCAATAATTTCCATTCGACCATGACCAAGTGGATTACAAAAAAGTCCAGAGCTTGCATCTATTTGAGTATTTCCTTCGTGGTTTTTAAGATAAACACCTTTAGCTTCAGTAATTAATCTTGGTCTCTCTTTAAAATCTTTGTTGGATGTAAATGGCATCCAATGTTCGTTAAGCGAATTTGGTATTGAAGGTTTTTGGCTCATTTTTTTCTATTCATAATATTTAGACTAATTAATATTAATTAACTATAAAAATCTATTATAGCAGTACAACCAAAAATTGAATAGTCTATTTTGACACCCATTCCTGTTAACAACTTCATTTACTTCTGGTCTATTTTCAACTTAAATACTGGTTATAAATTTAAATAAGGAGAGGAATAAATGAGAAAAATACTAAGTTTTATTCTTGGAAGTATCTTGGCTCTTAACTTAACTATTTCAGTAGCTAATTCAGCTGCAAAAGAAGTTAGAGTTGCTTACTTTTTAGAATGGCCTAGTCCAAACCTAGAAGACATGCAGAAGAAAAATTTTGCTAAAGCTTTAGGTGTACCAGTTAAGTGGACTAACTTCACAAACGGTGGAGCAATGACTGACGCTATGTTAGCGGGAGACATCGATATTTCTTACTCACAAGGTTTAGTACCTTTCATAAACGCAGTTAAATCTAAAGCACCTATCAAACTTGTAGATATAGCTATGGAATATGGAATGGGTGGAACAACTTGTGTAACTTCAAATGCTTCAGGAATTACAAAAGCTAATGCTACTGAACTTGAAGGTAAAAAAGTTGCTGTACCACTAGGAACAATGGCTGAATACGTTTTTGATGAAAGTATGAAAGTTGTTGGCGCAGACAGAAAAAAAATGGATATTATTCAAATGGACCCTGAAGAAGGTGCTGCTGCATTAGTAAGTGGTGATGTTGTAATGGCATGTTTATTTGGTGGTAATTCAATTAAAGCTGCAACAGCTGTTGGAACAAGATTACTTACAGTTCAAGAAGCAAGAGATGCTGGTATCCTAGGTATAGATATTACTTCAGTAACTACTAAGTTCATGAAAGAAAATCCTGGAATGCTTAGAACTTTTATAGAAGTAACTCATGAAGCTAATGACAGATACAGAGCTGGCAAAAGCGACATGAATTCAATGTCTAAGGCTTCTGAAATGAAAGTTGGTGATATGAAAGAAACTTTAAGTGGTTTCAAATTCTTAACACCATCAGAAACTAAGCAATCTATGACTAAAGGAAATCTTGATGCATTCTTAAAAGGAATGGGAACACCAAGAGGAAACGTAGACACTAGTTTCTTACCTTTATAATCTAAAGGTAAAATAGAATTAAATAGGCGCCAATTTTTTTAATTGGTGCCTATTTTTTTTGCACAAATTTTAATGTAAGGTCTTGTTATGAGTGATTTAGTTTCTCAAAATTTAAATATGATCTTTAAATCTCCTAAAGGAGAAACGGTTCATGCATTAAAAGATTTAAATTTCACAATCAAAAAGGGTGAGCTGTTAACAGTACTTGGTCCTTCAGGATGTGGAAAAACAACTTTACTAAATATTGCAGCTGGTTTTATTAGACCTACATCAGGAACTATTACTTTAGGTTCAAATGAAATTAATGGTCCTGGAGTTGATAGAGGAATGGTATTTCAACAGGGAGCTTTATTTGAATGGTTAACTGTTTCTGAAAACGTCAACTTTGGATTAAGAATGAAGAAAAAAGATCCAGGTGAAACACAAAAAAAAGTTGATGAGTGGTTAGAAATAGTCGGTCTAAAAGGTTTCGGGAATACTCCTACTTACCAATTATCAGGTGGTATGCAACAAAGAGTAGCGCTTGCTAGATGTTTGATTAATGATCCTGATTTAATTTTAATGGATGAACCTTTAGGTGCATTAGATGCTTTAACAAGAGAGAAGATGCAGTCTCTTGTGTTAAAAATTTGGAAAGAAACTGGAAAGACAATTATTTTAATTACCCACTCAGTTGAAGAAGCTTTATTATTAGGTGAAAGATTATATGTAATGGCTCCAAGGCCAGGAAGAATTCATAAGGAATATAAACTTCCATTTGCTAAAATGGGTTTAGAAGAAGACTTAAGGGAAATCAAAAAAAATACAGAATTTTCATCAAAAAGAGAAGAAATACTAACCATGATATGGAACATGGAAGAAGAAATAATGGGGAAAGATAATTAAATGTTTACCCAATTTATTACAATATCAATCCTAGTATCGATTGTCGGATGTATTCTTTATGGAAGAAGATTAATAAAGACAGAAAAAGTTGATGCTGTATTTGGTAACCCTGAAAGAGCAAAAGGTGGAACGCATTGGATAATTGTTGGAAGTGGTGCAATATTATTAGTTTGGTTATATTACTCTTGGGATATCGCCAAAGGATTTTATCCGAAATCTGCAAATGAATTATGTCAGGTAGCAAAAGTAAATGAGTCTCTTTTAGGATTGAAATATCAATTTCCAATAGAGGAAAGAGAATTCAAAAGTACATCAATAATCAAGATTGAAAATAAAAATCTTCAATTAATTACTAACGAAATACAAAGTTCTCCGGATTTAAACACTCAACAAAAAACAATTTTAGTTGGTTTTGTCAGTAAAACTAAACAACTAATTCCGTTATTAACAAACGATAATTTAGTGGAAACAGATACAAAAATTAAGTTAAAAGAAATGACTGAAGAATTAAGACTTTTAACGGCAAACTTTAAAAAGAAAGAATATCCTTATGAAACGGATGAAGAAAGAAATGAAAGACAAAGAGCAGTATCTGAACAAGGTAATTGGGGTATTACAAAAGTTCAATCAGGAACTGGATCAATAGAGAATACCATTGAAGTTCCTTTAGTCCCTGCTACTAGCAAAGGTCTTAAATTTGATGCTGCTGCAAAAGAACTTGAGATTATAAGCGATAAGTTTTTTAAATTAAGAAATCACAATCCACAGTTCAAAAATTCAATTAAGGAATTAAAAGATAAAATTAAAGAATACAGAAGTGGTTTAGATGATACTGGGGAAGTAGCGTCTACTTATGCTAAAGATATTGTAAAAATTGCAAGAAGAATTGAGTATGCAAGTATTTACCCGCCTAATGCTTTAAATGAAATGCAAAATGCAATTATTGAATTTGATAATGTTCAAAAGTCTGAACAAGGTGGTTTAAGACTGGTGGATATGTTCTTATTTCCAGCGGGAACGATTATTTCTAGTGGTACTAGTTGTTCAGAACAAGGGTCTGGAAGATGGCTACCAAAACCTTCTGATACATTAAACAAGTTTATATTAATGTCTAAACCAAGTGTTGGTTACAAGAATATCCCTCTACTTTGGATTGATATGATGGATGTTAGTAAAATAGTTGGATTTATTTTACCAGATTGGATTGCTGATATTCTCCCAGGAGAATATCCGATACATACTAAGGACGGTGTTGTTGAACAAAATTTTAAGGGGAAAGTTTTAAAAGTTGTCACAGGAGATTTTAAATTATTTAAAATTCCAGTTCCTTATGGACATATTTGGGATTCATTTTTAAGAGTATTTTTAGGACTTATCTTTGGAATTCTGATTGGTGTTCCTTTGGGATTGTTTATGGGCTTAAATAGATTTGCTAAAGGTTTCTTTGATCCTTTAATTGAACTTTACAGACCTGTGCCACCATTAGCATGGGCTCCTTTAATTATTTCAGTTCTAGGTATCGATAATACTGGAAAAGTATTTTTATTATTTATGGTCTCTTTATCAATAATGATTATTTCTGCAAGAGCTGGTGCATCTGGAACTCAACTTTCTAAAATTCATGCAGCTCATTCACTTGGTGCATCTAAAAAACAAATTTTAAGATATGTAATTTTTCCAAACTCTTTACCAGAAATTCTTACAGGGATTAGAGTTGCAGTTGGAATGTGCTGGGGAACACTTGTTGCAGCAGAATTTTTAGCAGGTACTACAGGAATAGGATTTGTTGAAAATGTCGCAAAAAAATATTTCCAATATGAGGTTATTTGGATAACTATTTTCATTATGGGTATGCTGGGACTTTTATTCGACGTTACATTAAGAAAAATAATAGATAAAACTATTCCATGGCGTGGAAAGGGATAATTCTTTTTTTATTTATATTTTCAGTATCAGCTGAAGCAAAAGAATTTAGAATTAGCAAAATCACAGATTTAGATGCTCCTTGGGGCTCAACTTTTGTTTCTAGTAAAGAATTATTAATTACTGAAAAGTCAGGAAAAATTAAATTAATAAATCTAAACACTGGCAATAATTCAGAAGTAAATCATAATTTAAAAATTTTAGAAGATGGTCAGGGAGGTTTGTTAGATATTCTATATAAAGATAATATTGTATATGTAAGTTACTCTGAAGATCACGGAAAATTTAAATCGACTACTTCCATCGCAAGAGCAAATTTAGATAAAGGTGAATTAAAATTTGATAACATATTTGTTGCTCAACCACCTATAAACTCAGGTTATCATTTTGGTTCAAGACTAGCAGTTAAAGATGAATTTCTTTTTGCATCAGTTGGTGAAAGAGGACAAGGAATGATAGCACAAGATCCAACTCAACATCCTGGAAGTATTATAAGGATTAAATTAGACGGAAGTATTCCAAAAGATAATCCAAAATTTATTGATAAAAAAGATTGGTTGCCAGAAATATTTCAAATTGGTGTAAGAAACCCACAAGGATTAACAATATCTCCTTTTGATAAAAAAGTTTATGCAAGTAATCATGGAGCAAAAGGTGGAGATTGGTTTGGAGAAATCAAAAAGGGTGAAAATTACGGATGGAAAATATTAGGTTGGGGTGGAACAAATTATAGTGGAACTAAGATAGGACCAAAATGGATGCCAGGTTACACAAAAGCTATTAAATATTGGGTTCCATCAATTGCAACAAGTGCAATAACAATTTATAAAGGTAATGAATTTAAAGAATGGAATGGTCAAGCATTAGTTACATCTTTAAAAGATATGTCTTTGAGAAAGCTTGATTTTTCTGACACAAAAAATGTGCGAGAAAAAATTATATTTCAAAATCAAATTGGAAGAATTAGAGATATTCAGGTTCATCCCGTCAACGGAAAGATTTATTTTCTTAGTAAGGACGGTTTATGGTTGATGGAAAAAAACTAAAAAAAATTGTAATCCAAATATTGAGAAAAAGAGGATTAAATCTTTCTCATGCATCAATAAGTGCGGATGCTTTAATAAATGCTGAATATGTCGGTGCATATGGTCATGGTATATCAAGACTTAAAATGTATTGTGAAAGAATTAAGAAAAAAGTCATTAATCCAAAACCAAAAATTAAGATTAAGAAAATATCTAATTCGATATCATTTATTGATGCAAACAATTCAATTGGTTTTGTTGCTGCAGATACCGCGATTAAAACTTTGATAAAGAGTACAAAAAAAACAGGTATTGGATTAGTTGGTGTAAAAAATTCAGGTCATTATGGTTTATCTGGCTACTATGTAGAACAAGCAGTAAAAAAAAATTTAATGGTTTGGTGTTTTACTAATGCTCCACCTGCAATAGCACCTTATGGCGCAAAAAAAACTTTGTTCGGAACTAATCCAATTTGTTTTGGAACTCCATCAGGAGGAAAAGTACCATTTATTTTAGACACATCTGTTTCAATGATTAATAGAGGTATAATTAGAGTTGCTGCTAGACTTGGTAAAAAAATTCCAGCTGGTGTTGCCTTAGATAACAATGGAAACCCCACAATAAATGCTAAAAAAGCTTTAGAAGGGGTTCAGCTTCCCATTGGAGGTTTTAGAGGATCAGGTTTAGCTTGGATGGTTGATATTTTAAGTGGAGTAATGACAGGGGCTGGTCATGGTGGGAAAGTCAGAGATCCATTTGATGATTTTAGGGGACCTCAAAATGTTGGTCATTTATTTTTAGCTATTAAACCAAATATCTTTATTGGAAAAAATTATATTAAAAGAATAAAAGAAAATATTAAAATTATTAAAAAACTTCCACGTGTCAAAGGTTTTGCCTCAATTTCTTATCCTGGGGAAAATAAGGCAAAAAGATTCTCAAAAAATTCCAAAAAGAAAATCAACTTACCAAAAGAAATAAAAAAAGATTTAGAAAAATTAATTAGTAGTTCGTCTTAGTAAAAATACAAAAGTGAACCCAGTTATATACATTATAAGTGCGTAGGCACCTGTTGGTATTGCATACAATATATCAGATCCAAATATTTGTGTAGAAACAAACAATGCTAAAGTCCCATTTTGCAAACCACATTCTAAAGCAATACATTTAAGTTGCTTAAATCCTGATGCAAAAATTTTACCAAGATAATATGCAATTATCATCATTGTCACATTTAAGATTAAAGCAATAAGACCTGCTTGTTTCAATAAATTTATTAAGTTTTCTCTTTCTTCATAAAACGCTGCAAAGAAAAAAACTGCAAATAATACAATATTAAGTTTGTTAAATGTTTCTACTTTTGAAGCTACAAAATTTTCTGCAAATTTTCTTATAATCATACCTAATATAACTGGCACAGAAACAACTAAAAACATTTTAAATGCGATACCAATCATTGATATATTTTCTGAAATATTAGTAATTCCAAATAAATCAGCAGATGTAAATATTATAAAAGGAACTGTAAATATACTTAATAAACTTATTATTGCCGTTAAAGAAATTGATAGAGCAACATCCCCGTCAGCAAATTTAGTCATAACGTTTGAAGTAACTCCTCCTGGTGCTGCAGCAATAATCATTACTCCAATTGCGATTTCAGGAGGTGTTTTCAAAATTATAATTAATAGATAAGCAACAATTGGAAGAATTATTAGTTGTGAAATAAAACCAACTATAAAATCTTTAGGTGTTTTAAATACTCTTGTAAAATCTTCGAGTTTTAAACCTAATCCCAATCCAAGCATTATTAATGCAAGTATTATTGGTGTTATTTTCGTTACAATTTCCACAATTTATAATACCACAAATATGCTCAAATTCCTTTATACTCATTATAAAAACAAATATAAGATTTTTAATGATTTCAGATAAGCAAATAGTGTGTCCCAACAATCTTTTGGATGCGGCTAGCAAAAAGAAAGATGTCAGTGCAGCAATTGTAAATGCTGGAAAACCTTTGCCAATGCTTTCAGTAATGGATGCGGTCAAAGAAAATTTGATAAAACCAATTTTTATAGGAGATAAAGATCAAATTCAAAAATATGCTGAAGAAATTAAATTTGATATTTCGCAGTATGAAATTATTCATGAACCAGTAGAAAATAATACAGCAATTGTGGCTGCTAAGTTAGCGAAAGAGGGAAAAATTAAAATTATAGTTAAAGGACATATTCACACAGATATATTAATGAAAGAGGTTTTAAAAAGGGAATATCAACTTTTAGGAAAAACTAGGCTTAGTCATATTTGGCATATGTCTTTAGATAAAAATGATAAGCCTTTAATCATTACAGATGGAGCTTTAAATGTTTTGCCAAATGTGAAAACGAAAATGCATATTTTAAAGAATGTAATAAATTTCTCTAAGAGAATTGGAAATAATAGACCTAAAGTTGCAGTTTTATCTGCAACAGAGGAAGTTTTAGATAGTATTCAAAGTTCAATAGAGGCAAAAGAAATAACCGAATTATCAAAAAAAGAAAATTTAGATGCAGATGTTTTTGGTCCGCTAGCATTTGATAACAGTATTTCTAAAAAATCAGCTTCTATTAAAGGAATTAAAAATATTGTTGCTGGTGATGCTGATGTTTTATTGGTTCCAAGTGTTGAAACTGGTAATGCATTAGTAAAAATGATGATATATTTTATGGGAGCATGTGCAGCAGGTGTGGTTGTTGGTGGAAAAGTTCCAGTAGTAATTACTAGTAGATCAGATGAAGCCGTTGCAAGATTAGCTTCTATAGCTGCAGCAGTTGTTGCATTAGATTAAGAATGAAATATAAATTTATATAAATGACAATTAAATATTTGAAAAAAGCAACTAAAACAGCTTCAACGGACGATACTAAAACTAAAGAGATAGTTCAAAATCTTTTAAAAGAACTTGAAAAATCAAAAGAAGAAGGTTGTAAAGAATTAACAAAAAAATTTGATAAATACGATGGTGAAATAATTATATCTAAAGAAAAAATTGAAGAGATTAAAAAGAAATTAGATCAAAAAACTAAAGACGATATTAAATTTTCTTACGATAGAGTTAAAAAATTTGCTGAAGCCCAATTGAAAAACTATGGTCAAGACTTTGAGGTGGAGCTTTCAAATGGTTTGTATGCTGGACAAAAACTAGTGCCGGTAAATACCGCAGGATGTTATATTCCTGGTGGAAGGTACGCGCATATCGCTTCAGCTGTTATGAGTGTAACTACCGCGAAGGTAGCTGGAGTTAAGAATATTATTGCATGTAGCCCGCCAAAAGAAAATATAGGTGCCCACCCTGCTATAATTTATACTGCTGACTTATGTGGTGCTGATGTAATTTTAAATTTAGGTGGAGTTCCTGCTATAGCTGCAATGACCTATGGTTTATTTGGTAATGCTCCGGCTGATATTTTAGTTGGACCTGGAAATCAATTTGTAGCTGAAGCTAAAAGAATTTTGTTTGGTAAAGTTGGTATTGATTTATTTGCTGGACCAACAGAAATTGGAATAATAGCTGATGATACAGCAGATCCAGAAATTGTTGCAGTTGACTTAGTTGGGCAAGCAGAACATGGTTATAATTCACCAGCTTGGTTATATACAACAAGTCAAAAACTAGCTGATGCGGTGATGAAAAGAGTTCCAGAATTAATCGATGAATTACCAGAAGTTCCAAGATTAAGTGCTGAAGCAGCATGGAGAGATTATGGTGAAGTTATTTTATGTGACACTAATGAAGAAATGGTCAAAGTGAGTGATGATTATGCTCCTGAACATTTAGAGTTACAAACAAAAGATTTAAAATGGTTCCATGAAAAACTTAAGAATTATGGATCATTATTTATAGGCGAAGAAACTACTGTTGCTTATGGTGACAAATGTTCTGGTACTAACCACATATTACCTACAAAAGGAGCTGGAAAATATACTGGCGGTTTATTTGTGGGAAAATTTATTAAGACATTAAGTTTTCAAAGAATGACTAAAGAGTCTACAAAAGAAGTTGGTGCTGCAGCTGCTAGAATTTCAAGATACGAAGGAATGGAAGCTCATGCAAGAACTGGTGATGTGAGACTTCGAAAATATGGTTATTCGAATTAGTGGCAAGCTATATTAAACTTCTTTAATCTCCAATAATTATAGGGCCAAGGTGTTACAAAACCTACAATCAACATTAATGGGACAACCCACCAAGTTAATATTGCTCCCCCTGTTAAAAGATAATCTGTTAAATTCATTGCAACTTCCATACTAATCATGGATATAAAACTCATCCCTATCGCTGTATTAAATGCTTTTCTAAAATCAAAATTTTGTCTCATAAGTATAACTGTTTCCAAAATTATACTTGTGATTAATCCATTAATTATTGCTAAAGTCATTATTCCAAAAACTGGAAATGGAATTTGAGTTAGTTGAAAAAATAAGATTGTTCCAAAGTCACCAATTGAGCATCCAAGTAAACACCAAGCTGTGTTTTTTGCACTTCTTTTCCAAGTGTGTTTACAAGACCAATTAAAGGTTAAACTTTCTGAACTCATTTAAGTAAATTTTTTAATAGAGTTATTCTAACTCTACTTTAGCTACCATTCCAATTTGATAATGACCAGGTACATTGCAAGCAATCTCTATATTCATTGCATTATCAAACTTCCAAACTAAATCCCCTTTTTCATTTGGAGCTAAAAGAACACTATTAGTATGTGAATGTCCCATTGACTTATCCATCTTAGCCATTTTTTTCATTTTCTCTCTATCAATTGAGTCAGCTAATAAAATTTCATTCTCAACCATTTTTTCCATTTCAGGCTGATGTTTTTTGTGCATCATTGCATTAGCAATATTAAATTCATGTACAAGGTTACCTGCATTAACTACTTCGAACTTTATCGTTTCACCTTTTTTAATATTGAAAGATTTTGGCTCATAGTAGTTGTCGTACATATTCACTTTGATTGTTCTATTTACCTCATTAAGTTTTCCTTTTGAACCAATCATCATATTTTTATCTGCAAATGAAGCAGATGTAAAAATAAAAAATATAGTCAAAATATATATATAAATTTTAGTCATAATTAATTATTTCCTCCTAAGTTTTCCTTTGTTGTTATTTCTTTGTTAGTTATTTTTACTTTATGCATTTTATAAGGATCAATATTTGATTTAATAGGTTTCGCTTTTTTAATTAAATCAAAGACATTAATTTTTTCTTTTGTTTTTCTTTCGTCTATAACATCGGCAAAACTATGATTTACATCTCTATGTCCTGCCTCATCATCTCTTATCACTTTTACAACATCTTTTAGTGTTGCATGTAAGGGTAAATTCCAATAATTAATTGCAACTTCAGGAGCAGGTTGATCTTTAATTTTACCAGTTTCTAATTCATGTAAATATTCTGTATAACTTCTGACAGCCTCTTCTTCAAAATAACCAACAATTCTATGTGCTGTTCTTTGAGATACAATGTAGATGATTGCGTACGTTACAATGAATATAAACTGTGCAATCATTATTACAATTCTTTCAATAAAAGTTGGTTTTGCAATTTGAATGAATGTCATTAAATGCATTCTTTCATTTTCAGCTTCATCTAAAAGAGTTTTAATCCATCCTTTATCATCTTCCATCTTTCTAAGAGATTTTAAATGGATTAACATTCCAGCAACCATACCTGGAACTGCTGCTACAGTTTCTAATACAACAGCTCTATGTCCGTACCTTTTTTTGAAAAAAGTATCTGCAAGGAACCTTAAGAATTTTGTGAAAGATAAAGCTACCTTATCACTAAAATTACTTGGTTTATAATGACTGTCTAAATTACTCATACCTTATATTTAATAACTATTTAAAAAAAACCAATGGGGCTAAATTGCACTCAAAAAACGTTATTTTTTCTTATTTATTACTAGAGACAATTTTCGAGGAAAACTACCCTCATCAAAATTTTCAATACTTACATTTGTAAATCCATCTAAAAGATTCTTTATTTTGTTTTCTGAAAAATAGTGAACAATAAAACCATTCATTTCATACATATCTTCTCCTCTATGCGCTCCTTTCTTAAAATCGCCATCCATATGATTTCTTACAGTATAAATATTAAAACCGTCTTTTTTTAAAACTCTCAAAATTTCTTGATTTAAATCTTTTAAATCTTGATTTGTTAGAGCCATACAAAATAACATATGTGAGTAACATGCTTGAAAATTTTCATTATCACAATCCAGTTTTTTTCTAATATCTTGATTTTCAACTTTTATTAAAGCGTCTAAATTGTTTTCTTTAGATCTTTTTTTAATAATATTTGTTGCTGACAAACTGTAATCAATTGCATGCACATAAATTCCATTTTGTGCAAAAAATATTGTATCCCTTCCAAGACCTGCGCCAAGTTCAATAATATTTGTAATGTTATTTTTTTTAAATGTTTCGAGAGCTTTTTTTGCTGAGTAGCTCGGTTCAAAACCAAACATCTCAGGCTTACTTGAGAAATTATTTTCCCAATGCTGAGATTGTAGGTTTAAAAGTTTTTTGTCCAATCTACTTAGATGGATCTGGAACTTTTCTTAAATAAGGTTTAATTGCATTCCAACCTTTAGGAAACAATTTTTTAGCTTCATCATCCTTAACAGCAGGTACAATGATAACTTCCTCACCTTTTTTCCAATCAGCTGGGGTTGCTACTTTATGTTTAGCTGTTAGCTGCATTGAGTCTATTGATCTCAATAATTCCATAAAATTTCTTCCAGTCGCCATTGGGTAAGTTAAGAACAAACCAATTCTTTTGTCAGGTCTTATAATAAAAACTGTTCTAACTGTTTGATTGTCTACTGCAGTTCTACCCATTGAAGTAGTTCCTGCATCGCCTTCTAACATGTTATAAAGTTTTGCAATTTTAAGATCTTCATCAGCTATAATTGGATAGTCTGGTTTTTTTCCAGTGACATCTTTTATATCCTCCAACCACTTTACGTGATCTGATACTGGATCAACACTTAGACCTATTACCTTTACATTTCTTTTTTCAAATTCAGGTTTTAATTTTGCAAGAGAACCTAATTCTGTTGTGCAAACAGGTGTGAAGTCTTTTGGGTGCGAAAATAGGACACCCCAACTATCACCTAGCCATTCATGAAATGAAATATCGCCAATTGTCGATTTAGCTTTAAAGTCAGGCGCTAAACTATTTATTTTTAGAGTCATTTACATCTCCTTTTTAAAAACAAATTATATGCAAGATTGATTTGCGATGCAATTTTTTATATGATGATAATTAACATGATTTTTGAACAACTATTTGATAATAAGTCTTCAACTTACACGTACATACTGTCAAGCGGTGAAGGTCGGGAAGCTTTAATTATTGATCCTGTGATAGAGCACACTGAGGATTACATCAAGCTTTTAGAAAAACTTAAATTAAAATTAGTTAAAGTAATTGATACTCATATTCATGCTGATCATATTACTGGGCTAAATGAATTGAGCAAAAGAACTAATTGCACAAAAATAATGGGTGAAAATTCTAAATCTCAAGTAGTTGATTTAAGAGTAAAAGAAAATGAAAAAATTAATTTGGATGGTATTGAATTAAAAGTTTTATATACGCCTGGACATACAGATTGTTCTTATAGTTTTTTAATGAATGATAGAGTTTTTACTGGAGATACATTATTAATAAATGGTACCGGAAGAACTGATTTTCAAAATGGAAATGCAAATCAACAATATGACTCTTTATTCAATAAATTACTTAAACTTCCAGAGAACACAATAGTTTTTCCAGCACATGATTATAATGGAAAAAAAAATTCTACAATTGGAAACGAAATAAAGAATAATCCAAGATTACAAGTCAATTCAATAGATCAATATGTAGAGATCATGAATAATCTAAAATTAGCTAATCCAAAAATGATGGATGTGGCTGTGCCTGCAAACGTAAAAGGCCTTACTTTAAATCAAATTTAAAGCGACAAAAATTGGGTTGATTATTAAGTTATTAGCTCTATATATCAATTATGGCTTGCGACAATTCAAAATGTATTTGCACAAACTGCACGAACGACACATGTGCTTGCGACGGGGATATGCAATGTAATTGCAAACCTGAAGGTGTTTGTTGTTGTTGCAATTAGTAAGCTTATTCAATTTCACAAAATTATGAATGAATTTTTAGAGTCTATAATTAAGAGAGATCCAGCTGCCAAATCAAAGTTAAGTATCATATTAACTTATCCTGGTGCTAAGGCTGTTTTTTTTCACAAAATCGCAAATTTTTTTGCAATTGCAAAATTTAATTTAATTGCAAGAATAATCTCTCAGTTTTCAAGATTTTTAACTGGAATAGAAATTCACCCAAAAGCAAATATTGGAAAGAATTTATTTATTGATCATGGAATGGGTGTTGTAATTGGTGAAACTTCAGAAATTGGAGATAATGTAACGATCTATCACATGGCAACACTAGGTGGTATTTCACCAAGTATAAATTCTAATGAACAAAGAAATATAAAAAGACATCCTACTCTTAAAGATAATGTGGTAGTTGGGTCTGGTGCACAAGTACTTGGACCGGTGACTGTTGGCAAAAACGCAAAGATTGGCGCAAACGCAGTAGTTACAAAAGATGTACCAGAAAATGCAGTGATGGTTGGAATACCAGCAAAAAATGTCGGGGAAACTTTAGGTTCAGATGAAAACTTTAAACCTTATGGTATAACCTTCGAAAGTGATAAAAATTAATATGAAAAATGCTCAAAATAATTTCATTGAGGGGATTGGTAATACACCATTAGTAAAATTAAGAGCTGCATCCGAAATTACTGGATGCAATATTTATGGTAAAGCAGAATACTTAAATCCAGGTGGATCTGTAAAAGATAGAGCAGCTTTAGCATTAATTAAAGATGCTCAAGAAAAAAAGTTAATTACAAAAGGTGGAACAATTGTTGAAGGTACAGCTGGGAATACTGGTATTGGTCTTTGCTTAATAGGAAATTCTATTGGGTATAAAACGATAATTGTGATGAATGATAATCAAACTCAGGAAAAAAAAGATATGTTAAAGAACATGGGAGCTGATTTAAGGTTAGTCCCACCTAAACCATACAAAGATGATGGTAACTACGTAAAAGTAGCAGGTAGACTCGCTGATGAATTAAAGAGTAGCAACAATCACGGAGTAGTTTGGGCTAATCAATTTGATAATACCGCCAATTCTAAAGGACATTACGAGACCACTGGACCAGAAATATGGATGCAAACTGATGGAAAAGTTGATGGTTTTGTTTGCTCGTCTGGTACAGGAGGAACAATTGCTGGTGTAAGCAGTTTTTTGAAAGAAAAAAACAAAAATATTAAGATTTATTTATCAGATCCTGCTGGATCATCTCTTTATAACTACATTGAAAATGGAGAGTTAAAGGGTGAAGGCAATTCAATTACTGAAGGTATAGGATCAAGTAGAGTTACAGCCAATTTTGCTGAAGCAAAAATTGATGGTGCTTTCTCTATTGAAGATAAAGAGTCTTTGCCTGTCATTTATGACCTTATTCAAAATGAAGGACTAAGTTTAGGTACAAGTTGTGGGGTAAATATTGCTGGTGCTATAAGACTTGGCAAAAAATTAGGACCAGGTAAAACAATCGTTACAATTCTTTGTGACAGATCAGATAAATACAACTCCAAGCTGTTTAATAGAAAATTTTTAGAGGAAAAAGGACTACCGATTCCCGCTTGGATTTAATTTTTTTTAGCGCACACTTTAATAAATCTTTTACATAATAAAGATATTGTAGTTAAATAATTTAGTTATTTATACTATGAACGAACTATTTAAAAAAAATTTCTTCTCGCTATTGTTAATTGTGCTGTTTAGTTTGTTTATTTTTTCTTTAGCATTAGCTGATCTAAACAAAAAAGATAAGGAAAAAGCTTGGGATTGTGTTGGAATTTACATGGCTAATTACTTTTTACCATCTGGTGAAAAATTTGAGTATGGAATGAAAGAAAAATCCATGGCATCTGTAAAAGTTTGGAAAACTTATGCAATCGAAATTGGTATTAAAGAAACTGATTGGGACAAAGGTGTAAATAAAGCTGTCGATAAACGCTATGGATCTAAATATAATGAGAAATTAACTAATCAGTGTCATAAATTCTTAGAAACAACTATTCCAAATGGCGAAGAGCGAGTGAAAAAAGTCGCTCAAACTCTTTATTAATAAATGAGCGGATACGTGATTGCTCAGATTAATATGACGAATAAAGAAGGTTTTAAAATTTACGCGGAACAAGTACCTCAAACTATAAAGCACTATGGTGGGAAATATATTATTAGAGCCGGCGAATATACCTCATTGGAAGGTAAATGGGATTACACTAGGAATGTTATAATTGAATTTCCTACTTACGAAAAAGCTTTAGAGTGGTATAATTCTGATTTATATAAACCAGTTAAAGAACTTCGCCAAAAAAATTCTGAAGGTAATTTAATTATAATTAAGGGAGTGTAATGAAACCATTCAATGAAAGGAGAGAAAAATGGAAAAGGAGATGTTAGTGTATCTTAAACTTAAAGAGGGTAAATTAGAAACTTTCATGGGTTGGATGCAATCAGATGAAGGTATGGGTGTCAGAAAAAGTGTTGCTTATCCAGAAAAAACTGTTGGGGCTATGATACCCGATAAAAGTGGGCTGTTGTTCAAAGTTAATGTTCATAATGAAGCGGGAATGAAAGAATTCGTAAATGGAAATAATGCTACAGCAAAAGCAATTTATGCTGAGTGTGTAGAGAGCGCACAGTTATACGAATTATCTAAAATAAATCTATAAAGGAGAAAAAATGAAAAACTATATGGTAACACACACTTTCAAATCTAAAGAGATGAAAGAGAAGTTTACTGAAACAGTGGCTTCAATGAAGATGGAAGATATTGTTAAAAGTATGAAAAGCGATAATGCTGCTTGTCAGATGACTTGGAATACTCCGGGTGATACAATGGAAATGTTCTGTTGGTGGAAGGGTAAAGACGAGGAATCAATTATTAATCAACTAGGTCAAATGAACGATTTTTTTACTCCACACAAGTTTGTTGAGTGTACAGATCAAGTAATGGACTACAACGCATAGGATATTTATGATCGATAAATTTGGAAACGCTTTTTATTTAATAATTTACTTAGCTCATTTCATAATAGTTGGTGCTTACGCTTACCAATTAGTCTTTGACACTCAGAAATTTTTAAAAGGTAGAGGTGTAGATAAGACAGCAACACTAATTACCAGATTTGCTGGTTCATTTATGATCGCATTAGTTTTAATGGCAATATATGTCGCTTTTATCAGATCAGGTGGTTTAGAGGCTACTTGGGCATTCTTTAATTTAGTCTTTATTATCAACGTTACAATTTTGATGGCAAATTTTTATACATTAAAAATTGATAAGACGGGATTAACTAAGAAAACCAGAAATGATGGAATATATGCTCCGTTAGTACTAGTGATTATTAGTGCTGTTCTTTGTTACGGATTAGCTGATAAAATTTATGTGTAATAATTAATCAAAAAGGAGAAGCAAATGAACGCAAAAGAAAGAATACAATTAGGTTACGATCTTTTTAATAAACACGATATGGAGACTTTTTTTAAAGAGTTGGTAGATGAAAACACTACATGGACTTTCCCTGGAAAAGAAGGAGTCCATCCTCTATCAGGAGTTCACAAAGGTCCACAAGCAATGATGGGGGCATTTTCAAAAATTCCAGAAAAATGGTCAAATTTCAAAGTTGAACCTATTGAGATGATAAGTGAAGGAAATAAAGTTTTTGTAAGAGTAAAGGGGTCAGCGGATGGTATGGAAACAATGTTTGGTCATTACTTTGAAGTAAGCGACAGTGGAAAAATGATCAGTATGATGACTTTCGACGACACACTAAGTATGTTCAACGCGATGAAAAAATAATTCATCAGGAAACAGGAGCTACAAGGTAACTTTTACAATTTAATGTTTCCAAAAAAATATTCTAATTTATTGTTTATTTTAATCATGGGGTTTGGAATGAGCCTCATGATGACTCTTATCATCACATACATTAACACAGGGATGGATAGTGAATACATAAATAGGTTTTTAAAAGCTTGGGTAGTAAGTCTTCCAATTGCAATAATAGCTGCCTTGGTAGTTGGCCCAATGACTAAAAATTTTGTTGATAAAATTACAAAATAACTAAATCACCAAAAAAGAATTATGAAACAAAAAATAATTCTGAGATTTATCTGTGAGTTTTGATGAAACCAATTTTATATCTAAAACTGGTTTAAAATCTTCATCATAAAAAGCATAGTTCATTTTTTTAATGTACCTAATCAAATGATCTGCTGTATATCCCATTTCTTTATACAAATATGGCGCTAATTCAAAATAGATAATTGGCTTTTCTTTTTTTAAAGTTTTTTCAGCACTTTTTAAAACTTCTAATTCATAACCATCAACATCTATTTTAATTAATCTGACACGTTTTTTATTTCTTTTTAAAAGTTTATCTATTGAAATTGATTTATTTGATGTTTTTTTTAATATACCCTTATGTATCCCATGTTTTTTATCACCACTATTAAGTTTCCAAGATGAATGTACAAATTTAATTTTTTTATTTCTATATGTGGCAAAATTATTAAATGTTTTAATTCTTTTCTTTAATTTAAGATTTAAATTAATATTTTGTTTGAGTTTTTTAAATGCATATATTGTAGGTTCAATTGAGTATATCTGTGCATTGTTAAAATTTTGAGCTAATGGCAATGATACTGAACCTATGTTTGCGCCAATATCTACAATTAAAGATTTTTCATTAATATCAATATATTTTCTTACTTTAAATAGTTTTTTTTCATTTTTAAGATTTAAAAATATTCCTAAATCAATCCCCTCTTCTAAATCAACATTATATTTTATTCCATTTCTAATTATTAAAAAATTTTTTTTTCGTAAAATAAATATTAGTAATTTACTTAATATTGTTGCAAAATATACTTTTGCTGAAGTGCTAAATTTAAGCATTACAACTAATTTGTTTTTCCTAAAAAATTTACTAAAATAACACCAATTATAATTAATGTTATTCCAGTTATACCCAAGACATTTGGAATTTGATTATATTTGAATATTCCAAATAATGTTACTGCTGTAATTGTCAGTCCGCCATATGTTGCGTAAGTAAAACCAACAGGGATGATCATCATTGCCTTTGCAAGAAAAAAAATACAAATAACAATAGTCATAATGCACATTATTGTGGGAAGTAAATTTGTAAATCCATTTGTAGTTTTAAGAAAACCGTTAGAAGTAATTCCAAAAATTATCGCTAACAAAAGGTATAAATATCCAATAATATTCGTCATAGCTTATTTATAAATTTTATCTACTTCAACTTGATACGCTTCAACAAGTTTATTGTTTTGATTGGCAATACCAACTACATCTATCATTTCTTTAATCATTTCGTCAGATGCACCCTTTTTTTTAGCAGCAAAAGTATGTGACCTAGTACAATAACTGCAACTATTTGTAATTGATACAGCAACATAAATTAACTCTTTAGTAGCTGAGTCAAGCGCACCATCTTTCATAATTTGTTTAAGGTTATTCCAGGTTCTTTCTAAAAGTTGGGGATTATGTGCTATAGATTTCCAGAAATTTGGAATTTTAGTAATTTTTCTCGTTTTCTTAATTTCATTAAAAATTCTTTTTACTTTTGTGTTAGTTTTTTTTTCGTTAATTGGTTTAAAAATTTCCATATTCCTCCTATTTTTAATGCATTGTAATTTAGTTATTTACATAAATAAATATTTAAATTAATAGATAAAAAGCTAATGAGCTCAAAAAAGATAGTAATCACTGGTGGTGCAGGTTTTGTTGGTACTAATCTAATTAAGTTACTTTTAAAAAAAACAAGTTACAAATTGATTTCAATTGATGATTACAGCTCCAGCACAAGTAAAAATCATATTAAAGATTCTCGAGTAAAATACATAAATGCTCACACAAAGAATATTTCAGCAGTATTAAATCCAAAAAAAATACATTCAATTTTTCATTTTGGGGAATTTGCAAGGATTTATCAAAGTTTTTTACAAATGGATAAATGTATTGAATCTAACTCAATTGGAACAAACGCTGTTTTAAATTTTTGCTTAAAAAATAAAATTAAACTAGTTTATAGCGCAACATCTGCATCACTTGGCAATAAAGGAAACGACAAAAATTTATCTCCATATGCATTTACAAAAGCAAAGAATTTGGAGTTATTAGAGAATTTAAAAAAATGGTTTAAATTTAAATATGAGGTGATTTATTTTTATAATGTATATGGTCCTAATCAAATAAGTAAAGGGAACATGGCCACTGTAATAGGAATATTTGAAGATTGTTACAAAAAAAATAAAACTTTGCCAGTGGTTAAGCCAGGTACACAATCAAGAAGATTTACCCATATTGATGATACGGTTAATGTTTGCTATATGGCTTGGAAAAAAAATCTATGCAGACATTATAGTATTTCCCATAAGCAAAGTTTTACGATTTTAGAAGTTGCAAAGTTGTTTAAAAAACGAATTAGGCTTTTATCAAAAAGACCTGGTGAAAGATATGCATCAGCACTTACTACAATGAATTTATCAAATAAAGTTTATAAACATTTCGGTAAAATAAAACTCAGAGATTATATTAAATCTTTTATTAATAATAATTAATTTAGGGGTCTAAGCATTTTAAGCATCTTTGAGTGCAAGATTTTGTTTGGAGAGACCAAAACATTTCCACTTTTAAAGTTAAATTGATTTTTCCAATTTGTTACTATTCCACCTGAGGCCCTTATGATTGGTATCAATGGAAAAATATCCCAAATTTTGTTTCCACATTGGAAGACAACATCGATTTTACCCTCGCAAAAGTGAGAATAGCTTAATGCATCCATACAAGGAAATTGCATCATAGGTAGAATTTTTTTAACTTTCTTGAGCTTATCTAAAGAAAAATGACCATGAAAATTTCCAGAAAGTTTTATCTTTTTGAAATTTTTTTCTTTCGAAGATCTTAATTTTGTCTTTTTATTATCCCTAAATAAAAAAGCCTCTTTAGTGTTTTTGTTTATATAAAATTTGTTTAATTCAGGGAAGTTTGCTAACCCAAAAATTGGTTGTCCTTTGTGGCAAATAGCTACAAGATTACTCCATGAAGGATTACCAATTACAAAAGATCTTGTCCCATCAATTGGATCTATTACCCAAGAGTAGTCACTTTTAGTTTCTTTCTTTCCAAATTCTTCACCAACGATAGAGTGGGACGGGTATTTTTTATTAATCTTTGATCTTATGAATTTTTCAAATTTTTTATCAGCTATAGTGACTGGGTCATAGTTAGAGCCTTTACCTTTGTTAATGGCCTTAAAAGGTTTGTTTAAATTCTTTTTGTAAAATCTATTTAAGTCTTTAGCTAAAGAGATTAAAAATCTATAAAATTCAATATTTTTCATTTGTTTTGATTTATCTTAAGATCTTATTACTATTTAATTTTGCTTGATTAAAGCTATTTTTTATTGAAATGTTAATTGTAGATATGAAAATACAATTAGAAAAAAATAACAAAATATTTGTGTTTCTAGGATCAGAAAAGAAAGAATTACATCCTATTTGGTTAAGAGAAAGAGTGTCTGAAAAAGAACATCTAGATGCTAATACCGAACAAAGATTATTTGATCCATCTTTTCTAAAAAATATAACAATTAAAGATGTTAAAATTGATAATGATCTTTTAAATCTCGAGTTTAGTGATGGAGTAAAGTCTAAATTTGACATTAAAAAAATTGAAAAAGAGTTTTCTTCAGATAAGGAATTAGAAAGATTAATGCAGCCAACGCTTTGGAATTCTGACCTTAAGAATATAAAGAACTTTAAATATAATGATAATTTTTTAGAAAGCGGTGAGATGCTTGAGCTTTTAAAATCATTCTATAAAAATGGTTTTATTATTATTTCAAATGTTCCAACTAAAAATAATTTCATTGTAAATTTTGCAAATTCAATTGGTAGCATCAGAAGAACAAATTTTGGTGAATACTTTAATGTTAGGTCAAAACCAAATCCAAATGATTTAGCTTATACACCTCTTCCTCTATCACCTCATACTGACAATCCTTACAGAAAACCAGTTCCCAATATTCAGTTATTACATTGTATTGAAAATGAGGTTAAAGGTGGATTTTCCACTCTAGTTGATGGATTTGCAGTGGCAGAAAATTTAAAAAAAGAATTTCCTGAATTTTTCAAAATTCTTACAGATGTAAAAGTGAAATTTAGATTTGCAGATAAAAATGTTGTTTTAGAAAATTATGGGGAGCTTATTGAATTAGATCAAAATAAACGATTTAAACAAGTTAGATTTAGTACCAGACTAGATTTTGTTCCAGCCTTAGAAAAAGATAGGTTAGACTTATATTATAAAGCAAGAAATAAAATTTCAGAAATTTATAACTCAGATAAATTTTTAATTAAATTTAAGTTAAATCCAGGTGACTTGCTGATGATGGATAATTATAGATTACTTCACGGTAGAACAGAATTTAATCCTAATGAGGGTAATAGATTTTTACAAGGTTGTTATATAGATTACGACTCTTCAGAAGGTAAACTTAGACACTTACTAAGAAAATTTAGTTAATTAGATTTTTTTAAAAGCTAAGCTTTTTGAAAGATAGGCATTTTTAGAATAAAAAAGTTCTAATCCACTTTGTTTAGCAACACTAGCTAGATCTTCTCGTATATATTTAGGATAATAAGGTTCATGTGTTGAATAAGGAAAAAATTCCAATAATGGATTTAAAATAGGATTATCATCCATTTGTAAAGAGTCTGTTAAAATAAAAATCCCTCCTTTTCTTAAAACTCTTGAGATTTCACTAAAAATTTTTTTTCTTATAGCAGAAGGAACTTCATGAAAAACATAGGTAGAAGTAACAATGTCATAAGATTTCTCATCAAATGGCAACTCTTCTCCTTTACAATTTACATATTTAATATTTGAGAATTTCTTTAATTTTTCTTTTGCAACATTTAAATACTCTTCTGATAAATCAGAACAAGTGACCTCTAAATTTTTAGTGTTTAATTTATATGTTTGAATTATATCCCCTGTGCCAGTACCAATGTCTAACAACTTTGTTCTTGGTAAATTTTCATCTTTTATAAATTTAATTAAGGGGATCATTGAAAACCTTCTCATTGTTGCGGCGCACCCTGAGAATAAAGTCTCAACTTGAAACTCATATAATCTTGCAGATTTTTCACTTAAATAACCATCTGTTTGATAATGGAAATTTCTAAGAAAATATTTTGGTAAGTCTTTATTCGTTTTAACTTCAGAAAATTTACCTGATGTTCTTCTTTTATCAATTTTAGGTAAATCGAGAAAAAAATCAAAACTTCCTTTAGCTGTATTTATCAAATCTTTTAGTTCTGTTTTAGGTATTTTGTAAAATTTTGAATTAATCAACTTTCGCTCTTCATTTAAAAGTTTCATCATTTCAAAAAATAGTTTTTTCCCTGTTGGCATTTTGCCATAAAACGGAGGTGGATTAGACTTATCTATTTTAATAGGTGTCGCGTACTTAAAAGAAATGATGTAGTGCGCAGAATACCAGATAAACTTACTAGATTGATTTATTAAATAACTTAATGACATTTCAAGATTATATCAAAAAAGACAATTTTTTTAACCAAGATTTTGTAAAAAAGGTAGAGATTTTAGCAAGTAAAAACCTACTGCTTGAAGTTGGTTTGTTAGTATCAAAATACCTGTTCCTAACAGAATAAATCCACCAGTTTTTGAGATTATGTTTATATTTCTTTTTAAATTTTTTGAAATAAGCATAAATTTTTGTATTAAAAAACCAGATAAAATGAAGGGAATAGCTAATCCTAATGAATAAAATAATAATAATAGAACAGCTTTCAATAGAGTTTGTTCCACAGCTGCAAGAGCCAGTATAGAGCCTAGAATAGGTCCAATGCATGGTGTCCAACCAAAACCAAATGCCATCCCTACTAAAACAGAACTAAAAACATTTGCACTTTTTTGAGTGTCTAATCTCTTTTCAAAGTTTAGAAAGTTTAAATTTATAATTCCGATTATTTGAAGAGAAAAAAGAATAATAATTAATCCAGAAAAAATTCTAAGCTCAATTGAATTATTTAATAAAATTTTTCCAATTAAAGAACTTGTTGCTCCAAATGCAATAAAAATGAGAGAGAACCCAACTGTAAATAAAATTATTGGTGTAATATTAACTTTTTTTTCTTCAAGCAATTCATTTAAGGATTTGCCTGATACATAAGATATATATCCTGGGATCAAAGGTAAAACACATGGAGATAAAAAACTAAGAAGGCCTGCACCTAACGCCAAAATTAATTCTGTCATCTAAATTAACCTTTTAAACCAAGGTGAGTGTACTTAACGTTGAGATAATCTTTTATTGCCATAGACCCACCTTCCCTTCCGTATCCTGCTTGTTTGATCCCTCCAAAGGGTGCTTCTGCTAAAGCAACTTGTGGTGTATTGACTGCCACTGTTCCTGTTTCCATTAGCTCTGATGCTTTATGTGCTATCTCCATAGAGTTGGTGCAAATATAACTTGATAATCCTAACTCATGATTATTAGCTCTTTCAATTACTTCATCAAAACTTTTAAAAGATAGCATTGGCACTAAGGGTCCGAATGGCTCAACTTTCATAATTGTAAAATCATCTTTCACGTTATCAAATATTGTAGGTTCATAAAAATAACCTTTATTAAAACCTGAAGGTCTTTTCCCTCCTGATAAAACTTTTGCCCCTTCTTTCTTTGTTGTCTCAACCAATTCTTCTATTTCATTTAATCTTTTTTTTGTTGTAATAGGTCCTAGCTGAACTGAAGGATCCATTCCATCACCAATTTTTAATTTTTTAGTTTTTTCTACAAATAATTTTACGAACTCATCCTTCTTAGTTTCTTGAATATAAAATCTATTAGGTGATATACAAACTTGACCGTTATTTCTAAACTTAGCTGCTATTGCCATATCAGCAGCCTTTTTAATATCAGCATCATCAAAAACAATAAAGGGAGAATGACCACTTAACTCCATTGTTACTCTTTGCACTTTGTCTGCGGCTTGTTTGAGAATTAATTTTCCAACTCTTGAAGAGCCTGTAATCGAAATTTTTTTAACTATGTCAGAGGCAATTAATTGTTGTGCAATACTTGGTGGGTCACCTGATAGTAAATTAATCACCCCTGGAGGTACCCCACACTCTCTACATATTTCGACAAGCTCCATAACTACACCTGGTGTTATAACATCAGGTTTTACAATTACCGAACATCCTGCTGCCAATCCTGTTGAGATTTTTCTAGATGATAAAACTAAGGGAAAATTCCAGGGCACCAACGCTGCAACAACTCCAACTGGTTGATAGTAAACATGTACACGAGTATCCTCAAATCTACTCTCTACAGTTTGTCCATAAATTCTTTTTGTCTCCTCTGCATTCCATTCAAAAATATCTGCTGCACCATTAACCTCGCCTTTAGCCTCAATTAACGGTTTTCCCATTTCTAGGGTCATCCATTTTGCAAGAACATCTTGTTTCTCCCTCATCTTGTCTGCTATGTGTCTTAAGATATATGATCTTTGCCAAGGTGTAGTTTTTTTCCAAACTTCTAATCCTTGTTGTGCTGACTTTAAAGCTTTCTCCACTTCCTCTGGGGATGCCTTGGAAGCATTACCTAGAATTTCCTCATTTGCAGGATTTATTACTTCATAGGTCTCTCCACTAGAAGATTTAATCCATTTACCATCAATAAATTGACCAAATTTTTCGTACATATATTAATTTAACATTACCTTTAATGGTGTCTAGTGTGCAAATAAAACATGTCAACAAAACTACATTATTCGTACTATAATACATTTATAAAAAAGGAGAAGATATGAAGGCATATATAATGGGAAACTATACGGAAAAAGCTTTTCAGGGATTTTTAAAAGATCCTTCAACTGATAGAAAAGCAGTAGTAGATCAACTTACTAAAGCTATGGGTGGAACTATGCACTCAATGGATATTGTAAGAGGTTCATACGATTTCGTAGTTGTTGCAGATATTCCAAATTTTGAGGACTTTGCTGCGATAAAATTAGTTGTAGAAGCATCTGGAGCTGTGAGTAATTTAACTATGTTGGAAGCAATAGACTTTTCTAAAGCAACTGCTAAAGCAAGTAAGATTGGTTACAAAGCGCCGGGACAATAATAGATTATTTTTTTTCGTCGTTATCAACGACTAAGCAGATTTCTGATTTTGTCAGGAATCTGCGACCTGTTCCATTATCCAATGAAAACATTCCGCCAATACCATTAACTGCATCAATTGTTAAGTCAGTGTGTTTCCATTTTTCATACATATCCCCATTCATATAAAAAGGAACTCCACCGATTTCTCCTAACTTTACATCGTTGTCCCCAAGAGGAAACTCTCCTTCTTGAAAACACATAGGTGCACTTCCATCGCAACATCCACCTGACTGATGAAACATCAATTTTTTTCCGTATTTTTCCTGTAGCTCAGAGAGAAGAGTTAGAGCTGAGTTGGTTGCAGATACTTTCATTTTTAAAGTACGGCCCATGATTCAGAATCATGGGCCAGTATATATTAATGTTTAAAAGAAGCCTAATTTTTTTTCAGCATAAGAGACATGTAAGTTCTTATTCTGTCTATAGTGATTAAGCATCATTTTGTGAGTTTCTCTTCCAACACCTGATTGTTTGTATCCACCAAATGGAGAGTGAGCTGGATAAGCATGATAACAATTAGTCCATACTATTCCTGCTTGAATACCTCTTCCCATTCTGTGAGCTCTATTACCATCTCTAGTCCATACAGCTGCTCCTAAACCATAAAGAGTATCATTAGCGATTTTTAGCGCCTCTGCTTCATCTTTAAATTTAATCACTGATACAACGGGTCCGAAAATCTCTTCTTGAGAGATTCGCATGTTATTTTTTGCTTCAAAAATAGTCGGTTCAATGAAATTACCTTTTTCCAAACCACTATTAAGCTTAGCAACATTTCCCCCTGATAGAACTTTAGCACCCTCTTTTTTACCAAGATCTAGATAAGATTTTATCTTTTCCATTTGTTCTAATGATACTTGAGCTCCAATCATTGTTTCCATTTTTAAAGGATTATCTTGTACAACCGCTTTTGTTCTAGCTATAGCTCTTTCCATGAATTTATCATAGATAGACTCTTGTATTAAAGCTCTACTTGGACAAGTACAAACTTCACCTTGGTTTAGATTGAACATCACAAAACCTTCAATACATTTATCAAAGAAATCATCATCTTTATCTAATACGTCTTCAAAAAAAATGTTTGGAGATTTTCCACCTAATTCCAGAGTTATAGGAATTATGTTTTGTGCAGCATATTGCATAATCAATCTTCCAGTTGTTGTTTCACCAGTAAATGCAACTTTAGCAACTCTTTTAGATGATGCTAATGGTTTACCCGCTTCTAATCCAAAGCCACTTACAATGTTAACTACTCCTGGAGGTAATAAATCTCCAATAAGTTCCATTAAAACATTTATTGATGCTGGCGTTTGTTCAGCTGGTTTCAATACAACACAATTTCCTGCTGCAAGTGCCGGAGCTAATTTCCAAGTTGCCATTAACAATGGGAAGTTCCATGGAATTATTTGTCCTACAACTCCTAACGGTTCATGAAAATTGTATGAGTATTGGTTGTTTGCAATTTCAGCAATTGATCCCTCTTCTGCTCTGATTACTCCAGCAAAATATCTCCAGTGATCAACAACTAAAGGCAAATCCGCTGCCATACATTCTCTGATTGGCTTTCCATTATCTAAACATTCAGCTACTGCTAACAAGTTTAGATTTTTCTCGATAACATCTGCTATTTTGTTCAAGATATTTGATCTTGTAGTGATGTCTGTTTTTCCCCATTCAGGGAAAGCTGCGTGTGCTGCGTCTAATGCAGCTTCCACGTCTTTATCATTTGATCGTGCTACTGAACAGATTTTCTCATTTGAAATCGGGCTAACATTATCAAAATATTTACCAGACTTAGGTTCTACAAATTTTCCGTTAATGTAGTTTCCATATTTAGCTTTAAACGGAAATTTAACCTTTAAATGAGAAGTATCTAGAACAGATGACACTTTTAGTTCTGCACTCATTTTTCCTCCATTTGTTTTAGGCTTAAGATTTTTTGGCTTTTTAGATTTAGAAAGTTTCTTTGTCGTTTTGGTTTTAAGTTTTTTTCTTTTTTTAATCGACTTTTTTGTTTTCTTTCCTCTTTTCTTAACAGCTTTTTTATTGTTCTTAGCCATTTATATAAGTTTAATTAAAAACCATTTTGAGCATGATGTAAATGCGCAAAATATATTTCAATTTTAAGTTGAAATGCTTTTTTTCAATAAATAGAATAGTTTAAGATTTTCTTGTAGCGATAAACACGCCAAGTGAAGCAACAATGAAGCCAAATATATCAATTAAAGATAATTGCTCATTAAGAAATATCCAAGCAATTACCGCCGAAGTTGCTGGTATTAAAAAAAATACAGTAACTGTTTTACTTGCTGAATTATTTTTGATCAAGAACATTAATATTGTAAACGCCCCAAAAGATACAAGAAAGATTTGATGACCCATTGCTATTAAAAAACTTGGGTTAAATTCAATAAAGGGATCGACAAAAAACAAAATAATTATTAAGTGAAAGAAACAACCCCCGGCAGCTTGGTAAGTATTGCTAACTGGTAAAGGAATATTGCCACTGAATTTCTTTTGAAAAAGAGTGGCAGATGTAATGGATATTAGTGCAATGAATGAAGCTACAATTCCAATTGTAGGAAGAGCACCTCCTATATCTACCCCCAATACTAATGCAGATCCTATAAATCCAAGAGCAACCCCTATCCATTGTTTCCAACCAACATGCTCTTTAAGAAAAGGTCCAGCCAAAGCATTTGTTAAAATCGGTTGCATTGTTACAATAAGTGCAGTTATGCCTGTTGGTATACCTTTTGAGATAGAAAAAAAAACACCTCCTAAATAAACTCCATGAAATAGAACGCCACTTGAAAAAGACTGGACAAAGTCTCTACTATTTAATTTCAGAGATAAGTTTTTGTAAACACAATAAATAAAAAAACCTAAAGCAACTATAAAAAATCGAAAAGCTAAAGCTGCAAAGGGATCACTATTATCTACTATCGGCTTTGTGGTAACAAAAGCTGAAGACCACAATAAAACAAAGATTAGAGGTAAAAATTTATTCATTAATTTAATAAACCTATAGTATTTTCACGTGAAACCACAGAAAAACCTCAAGTTGAAAATATTATTGATTTATCAAACGATAACAACATTTGGTATGTTTTTTCAAAATTCTTCTATTATAAATTGAAATAGAAAAATAAATTAAAACAAAATTTTTTAAAAAAAATATAAGCTATTTCACACAGATGAGCAAAATTTATAATGAAATTACGATCATTACTGTTCTCTATAACTCAAATGAAATAGTTGAGAGTTTTTTTGATAGTCTAAAAAATTTTAAGATAATTGTTGTCGACAATGGAAAAAATGAAAAAATTCTTGAGCGAATTAAAAATTTTAAAAATATTCAAGTTATCTCAAAAAATAAAAATCTTGGGTATGGTAGAGCAATAAATTTTGCTTTTGATAATATATCTACAAATTTTTTTCTAGTACTAAATCCTGACCTTTCCATTGATATTAGTTCAATAGAAAATATGCTCAAAACTTTAAACCAATATAATGACTGCGGAATAGTTGCTCCAGTTACCCTTCCCGATAAAGATTTTTACGGAGCATTCCCAGAAAGAAATTTAAAGAATGTGGATTCATCAAGTGCTATTAAATCAAGAGAATTATTGTTAGATTCAAAAATTGAGGGTGAATTATGCGTTGATGTTGCCAAAGGCTGTGCGTTATTAATAAGCGCTAAACACTTTGAAAACATTGGTAAATTTGATGAAAAGTATTTCCTTTTTTGGGAGGAAATTGATCTTTGTAGAAAATTTAGATCAAAAAAAACCAGTGTAATAGTAACACCAAAATCTAAAGCTCAACATAACCAAGGCAAATCCTCAAAATCGAACATTCAGAATTTTTTAATAAAAACTTTTCATAATGAATATTCTCCTCTTATTTATTTTAATGTACAAAAATTTACTATTCACCACTTTAAAAAAATAACAAAATACATCTTTAGGGGATTTTCATATTTATTGATATTGAATATTAAAAAATCTATGACAAATTTTATAAAATTATCTGCAAATATTAGATATTTTTTTGACTTAAGATCTTCTTCGAAGAAGTAGATTTTTTGACAAAATATATCCCTATTACAATTGCAATGAGTGCCACTAATACTTTAAATGTGATTAGTTCGTCTAAAAAAACATAACCTAAAATTACTCCAAAGATTGGAATTAAATAAGCAACTTGAGACTGAAAAACTAAACCGTTATCTTTTAAAACTTTAAACCTTAAGACCCAAGCCAAACCTGTGGCTATAACTCCCAAATAAGTTATTGAAATTACTGATGTCAATGATGGATTATAGTTCCATGGTTTTTCAAAATAAAAACAAATTGGTAATAAAATTATTGTTGCCCAAATCAAGATTGATGCGGTAACGTTCTCATTTTTTTTATTACTAATCTTAAGTGTTAAAATCCCTCCAATTACATATCCTAGAGAACCAATTAAAATACATAGAGCTGAAAATAGATTATTTTCATTAATTAAAAAGTTATCTGAAAATAGATAAACTATTCCTGCAAAACCAATAGAAACTCCAATTACTTTAAGTAAATTTATCTTTTCATTTTTAATAAAAAAATGTGCTAGCAATGTTGATGTTAGTGGAGTAGTAGACATTAATATCGCAGCCAAGTTACTTTGGGTATTTTTGACACCATAGGCTATTAAAAAAAAAGGGAACACTAAGTTTACAAATCCTATAGCAGCAAACCACGGCCAGTCTTTTGAAAAAACTTCTATTTTAATATTTTTATATACGCATAAAATTATTAAAGGTAGTGATCCTAATAAAACTCTTATAAATGCTATAGTTATAGGACCAAATGAGTCTGTTGCTAATTTAATGTTAAAAAAAGCAGAGGCCCAAATCACTGCTAAAAAAACTAATAATGAATAATCTGTTATAGTAGGCTGTCTCATTCGGTAATATCCTCAACTCTTCCCTTTGTTAGGTCTTTTAATTTTGAAATATCTATTTTGAATATACTATTTGGATGTCCTGCTGCAGCATATACAATTTGAAATCTTTCAAGCGTTTTATCAATAATTATATTTAAGTCATTTATATGACCTACAGGTGAAACACCACCAATAGTAAAGCCAGTTTGAGCCTTAACATCATCTGCACTTGCCATTGAAACATCTTTTTTTGAAATAACCTTTTTGAGCTTATTTAAGGAACATCTTTTATCTCCAGATACCAAGCAAACCAAAAATTCTGTCTCTGTTTTGAAAACCAAACTCTTTACAATTGCGCCCTCTTCACAATTTAAGGCGTTAGCCGCATCTTTGGCTGTTCTAGCAGTATCTTTAAGCACCTGTACTTGTAAATTTTTGTCAAATTTATCTAATGCCTTTATCACTCTTTGAACTGGTTCTTTGTTGATGATTTCGTTCATTTTCAACCTTTGATTGATTGCAAAAATTTAATATTTCATGTTTAATCCTATGAGTAAATTGCATAGGAGATATTAATTAAAAACGAGATCAAAATATATTAATTTTTGATAGTAATCCATGCAATTAAAGGAGAATTATGAGTTCAAGCGACGTATTAAAGACACTTAAAGATAAAGAAATTGAGTACGTAGATTTAAGATTTACAGACCCAAGAGGTAAACTTCAACATGTAACAATGGATGCTAAAATCGTTGATGACGATATGTTGAATGAAGGTATATTTTTTGATGGTTCATCAATTGCTGGTTGGAAGGCAATTAATGAGTCTGATATGATATTAAAACCAGATTTAAGTAGAATCGTCGTAGATCCTTTTACCTCACATAATACACTTAATATATTCTGCGATATTTTAGATGCTATCAAAAAAGATCCGTATGAAAGAGATCCAAGAGGTACAGCTAAAAAGGCTGAAGCTTATTTAAAACAGTCGGGTATTGGAGATAAAGCATTCTTTGGTCCTGAGGCAGAATTCTTTGTATTTGATGATGTTAAATACAAAAATGATATGAATGAAACAGGATTTAAAATTGATAGTACAGAAGGTCCTTATAATACAGGCAAAGATTATCCAAATGGAAATATGGGACATAGACCAGGAATTAAAGGCGGATATTTTCCAGTTCCTCCAGTTGACAGCGCTCAAGACATGAGAGGTGAATATTTGAAAGCTATGAGAGATATGGGTATTAAAGTTGAAAAACATCACCATGAAGTAGCACCTAGCCAACATGAATTAGGAATGTACTTTGGTACATTAGTAGATCAAGCAGATAACTTACAACTCTATAAATATGCAGTTCACATGGTTTCTCATTCATTCGGTAAAACGGCTACGTTTATGCCTAAACCAGTTAAAGGTGATAACGGGTCTGGTATGCACGTGCACCAATCAATTTGGAAAGGTGATAAAGCATTATTTTCGGGAGACAAATATGCTGGACTTTCAGATTTAGCTTTAAATTATATTGGTGGAATTTTAAAACATGCGAAAGCTATTAATGCATTTTCTAACGCAACTACTAACAGTTACAAAAGATTAATTCCAGGTTTTGAAGCTCCTGTTTTATTAGCTTACTCAGCAAGAAATAGATCTGCTTCATGTAGAATACCAATTACGTTAAGCAAAAAAGCAGCAAGATGTGAAGTAAGATTTGGTGATGCTGCTGGAAATCCTTATTTAACTTTTGCAGCAATGTTAATGGCTGGACTTGATGGAATTAAAAATAAAATTGATCCAGGTAAATCTTTCGATAAAGATCTTTACGCATTATCAGAGTCTGAAGTAAAAAAAATACCAACAGTTTGTGGATCTTTAAGAGAAGCAATGGAAAGTTTAGATAAAGATAGAGATTTCTTAAAACAAGGTAACGTATTTACTGATGATCAAATTGATGCATATATTGCATTAAAATTTGAGGAGATACACAATTTCGAACACACACCACACCCTATAGAGTTCGATATGTATTACAGTTGCTAATTACTGATCAGTAGATGCAATTTTATCTTTGTTGGGACCTTTTTTTACGACATAATCTTGTGTCCCATTTGCACCTGCATTAACAGATTTAATCAGAGTTCTAAAAAAAGACTTTCTCTTTTCTTTCTTGTCCTCTGAATTAAGCAAGATTTTAAATTCAAAAAGATTCATTATTAAGAAAATATCAAAGATATGCATTTTATGCAATGCAGATATGCTCAAAATGGGACTTATACTTTAAAAGACTCCCCACATCCACAACGCTCAGTTTCATTGGGATTATTAAACACAAAAGAAGACGAAAACTCCTCTTCTTTAAAGTCCATTGTAGTGCCTAACAAATACATAACAGCACCAGGATCTATAAATACTTTAACACCTTTTTCTTCAATCAATTCATCATTTGGGTTTTGAGATTTTGCATACTCCATCACATAAGACATCCCAGCACATCCACCACTCTTAACACCAATTCTTACTCCTAAAGATGATTTATCATTTGATAAAATTGACTTAATTCTATCTGCAGCTTTATCGCTAAGTTTAATTATCTGACTCATAAATTTAACTCCAATTTAGCAGCCTCTGACATCATTGATTTATCCCATGGCGGCTCCCAAACTAATTCTAATTTTGCATCTTTAACTTCCTTAATACCTTTAACACTGTCCTCTACTTCTTTTGGTAGACTTTCAGCTACTGGGCAATTTGGAGTGGTAAGTGTCATCTTTATTTCCACCACATTTTCTTTATCAACTTTGACGTTATAAATTAAACCTAAGTCATAAATATTTACTGGTATTTCAGGATCATAGATTTTTTTTATTTCTGCTATAACTTTATCTTTTAATTCCATTTAATCTTCCTTCTCAGTATTTACTTCTCCGGGTTTATTTGTCATTGCTGAAATTAAAGTATGCCATGGTAATGTAGCACATTTAACTCTCATTGGATATTTTTTTACACCTGATAAAGACATAAGTTTTGTTTTATCATCATCACTTATCAAATTTGATTTAAGTTCAGGATTATCTTTAATCATTTTTAAGAAGTCTTCTATTAATTCATTTACCTCTTTTTGATCTTTATCTTTCATCAATTCTGTCATTATGGAAGCTGAAGCCATTGATATTGCACATCCATGACCTTCAAATTTAATATCTGAGATTTTTTTATTTTCATCCACTTTAAGGTAAACATGAACTTTGTCACCACACAAGGGATTATGACCCTTTGCATCTTTATTGAAATTTTCAAATTTTCCTAAGTTCCTAGGATTTTTTCCATGATCTAAAATTATCTCTTGATATAAATCTTTTAAGTCCATTATGAATTAAATATTTTTATACATTTGTTAATTGAGTTGTTTAATTGATCAAGATCTTCTTTGGTATTATAAACTCCTAAAGATGCTCTTGCAGTTGCTGCTAATCCTAATTTTTCATGTAAGATTTGACAACAATGGTGTCCAGCTCTTATTGCAACACCATCTTCATCAAGTATCGTTGCTATATCGTGTGGATGAACTCCATCCAAAGTAAATGATAAAACTGATCCTTTGTTTTTAGGATTTCCAATTAGTTTTACCGAATTATTCTTTCTTAAAACTTCTTCGCCATATTTTGTCAATTCTCTTTCATGTTCTTCAATTTTTTCTATACCAAGTTTGTTTATGAAATTAATTGATTCACCGAAAGCGATCACTTGTGCAGTTGCCATTGTACCTGCTTCATATTTATTAGGAAGATCTCCAAAAGTAATTCCTTCTTTTTTTACTTCACCAATCATTCCGCCACCACCTTGGTAAGGTGGTAATTCTTCTAGCCATTTCTTTTTAGCATACAAAACACCAAGACCAGTAGGTCCATACATTTTATGACAGGATATTGCGTAAAAATCACAATCAAGATCTTGCATATCTAATTTTAAATGCGGAGCTCCCTGACAACCATCAACAAGAACCGGAATATTCTTTGAATGCGCTAATTGAATAATTTCTTTAATAGGAAGAATTGCGCCTGTAACATTAGATAAATGAGTGATAGCCAAAATTTTTGTTTTGGGAGTAATTTTCTTTTCAATACTTTCAATACTAATGTCACCGTTCTCATCTACATCTGCAAAATTAATCTTAACACCTTTTGATTTTCTTAAATAATGCCAAGGAACATAGTTTGAATGGTGTTCTAATTCTGTAATTAAAATTTCATCACCCTCTTTTAAATATTTTTGACCGAAAGTATTTGCTACTAAATTTATTGCCTCTGTTGCACCTTTTGTGAAAACTATTTCATTTGGATCTTTTGCATTAATGTATTTTTGTACTAAAACCCTTGTATTTTCATATAAATTTGTTGCTGCCACCGCTAAATAATGAACGCTTCGACCCACATTTGAAAATTCTTTAGTATAAAAATCGTAAATTCTATCTACAACAACTTTAGGCTTTTGAGATGAATTAGCACTATCTAAATAAACTAGATCATTATTATGAACCTTATTATCAAATATTGGAAATTCTTTTTTGATATCTTTAATATTCATTTTTTAATCCATATAAATTTTTAATAAGTTTTTTAATTGGTTCATCAGTTATTTGATTGATCACTTCCACAAGAAAACCATTAATTAATAATTCTCTTGCTTCTTTGTAACTTAGGCCTCTAGACATTAGATAAAATATTGAATTTTCGTCTAAACTTCCAGAAGCAGATCCATGTGAACATTTTACATCATCTGCGTAAATTTCTAATTCAGGTTTTGCATTAAATTCTGTTGTTTCATCAACCAATATTGCTTTACTTAATTGATAGCCATCTGTTTTTTGTGCTTTCGAGTCTACATATATTTTTCCTTGATAAACTGATCTTGATTTATTTTCTAAAACACTTTTCACTAACTGATAGCTTTTTGTATTCTCAACTAAATGATTAATTTTTGCCTTAATCTCGTGGTGTTTGCTTTTATTTAGTGAAAATATACCATTCACAAAAGCTGAAGAGTGTTCTCCTTTTAAGTCACAAAAGATTTCATTTTTTGAAAAAGTTGATCCTTTAGATAAATAAAATGTTTCTGAAACGCTATTAGAAGATTGTTTAATGTTGTTAAACATATATCTAATATTATCATTTTCAAACTGATCAATTTTGTAGTTTTTTAAAATTGAATTTTTTTCTAAAGAAAAATTGTAAAAAATATTAATAAAATTTTTATTACCTTTGTCTTTTACAAGGTCAATTAACTTTAAAGAACTGTTTTCCTCTAACTCAAAATTAATTTTAAAATTTATGTTTTGCGATGTTAATTCACTGTTAGTTGTGTGATAAATAATAAGAGGTTTTTTAATTTGATAATTTTTCTTAACCAATAATTTATAACTTTTATTTGATAAAGCGTTATTCAAATTTATTAAAGAATTATCTGCTAATTGTTCATCTATATTATTTTGATTATCTAAAAATTCTATTTTACCTTTATCCTCAGAATTGAAGTCAATATGTACTAATTGACCATTTATAAAAAACAATTTGTTATGTTCTATTTCATTAAGTAAGATATCTTTATCTATCTCACTTTTTTTTAATTGTTCATTGTAAAAATTTAATTCTCCAATTTCTTTTTTAATAATTTGATTAATATCTGAAAATTTCCAATCTTCATCTTTCCTATTTGGGAAACCATGGCTCGAGAATTCTTTTGCATTAAGATTTTTAAAAGCAACTTCCTTTTCAGATAAATTGTTATTTTTTAATACTTTCTCAAAGTCTGTTTTAAAATTTTCCATTAATTTATGTTTTCATAACCTTTCTTTTCTAGTTCTAGAGCTAGCTCTGGTCCTCCTGATTTAACTACTTTACCGTTCATTAAGACATGAACAAAGTCAGGTTTTATATAATTAAGTAATCTTTGATAGTGGGTTATTATTAAAAAAGAATTATCTTTTTTTCTTAATGAATTAACACCGTCTGCAACAATTTTTAATGCATCAATATCTAGTCCTGAATCTGTTTCATCTAAAATTGATAATTTTGGTTCTAAAATAGACATTTGTAAAATTTCATTCTTCTTTTTTTCTCCACCAGAAAAACCAACATTAAGTTGTCTACTAAGTTTATCTTCATCAAATTTTAGATTTTTGGCTTTTTCTTTTACTAATTTGAGAAATTCTAATGCGTCTAATTCTTTTTCACCACGCGCTTTTTTAATAGCGTTTAAAGAAGTTTTTAAAAAGATGTTTGTATTTACTCCTGGAATTTCTAGAGGATATTGAAACGCTAAAAATATTCCTTTGTGAGCTCTTTCTTCTGTTTGAAGGTCAAATAAGTTTTTGTTTTCAAACAAAACATCCCCTGTTACGTCATACCCTTTCTTTCCAGATAAAATATTAGATAGTGTACTTTTTCCCGATCCATTAGGACCCATTATTGCATGAACTTCTCCAGGTTTAATTTCAAGAGAAAAACCATTTAAAATTGATTTATCTTCAATTTTTGCATTAAGGTTATTGATTTTTAACATTAACCAACACTCCCTTCTAAACTAATACCAACAAGTTTTTGCGCTTCTACTGCAAATTCCATAGGTAATTGCTGAAGAACTTCTTTACAAAAACCATTTACAATCAAACTTACTGCTTCTTCAGAATTCAGTCCTCTTTGTTGGCAATAATGTAATTGTTCATCACTTATTTTTGAAGTTGTTGCTTCATGTGCAATATTAGAATTAGCATTTTTATTTTTAATGTAAGGAATTGTATGTGCACCACATTTATTTCCCATTAGCAATGAATCACATTGAGTATAATTACTAGAGTTTGATGATTTAGGAGAAATATCAACTAATCCTCTATAAGTCATATCAGAAAAACCTGCGCTGATACCCTTTGATATAATTTTACTTTTTGTATTCTTGCCTAAGTGAATCATCTTAGTTCCTGTATCAGCTTTTTGGTGATTATTTGTAATTGCTATTGAGTAAAATTCTCCAACTGAGTTATCGCCTTGCAATATACAGCTCGGATACTTCCAGGTGATAGCTGATCCAGTTTCAACTTGTGTCCACGAAATTTTAGAATTTTTACCTTTACACAGACCTCTTTTAGTTACAAAATTATAAATTCCACCTTTTCCATCTTTATCTCCAGGATACCAGTTTTGAACTGTTGAATATTTTATTTCAGCATCATCTAAAGCAATCAACTCAACATTTGCTGCATGCAATTGATTTTCATCTCTCATTGGCGCAGTGCATCCTTCTAAATAACTTACGTAACTCCCTTTATCTGCAATAATAAGAGTTCTCTCAAACTGACCTGTGTCAGAAGCATTTATTCTAAAATATGTAGAAAGCTCCATAGGACATCTCACTCCTGGTGGAATATAAACAAATGACCCATCGGTGAAAACTGCAGAGTTTAATGTTGCAAAGTAATGATCTGTTATGGGTATTACAGAACCTAAATATTTTTTTACTAAATCAGGATGTTTCTGAATTGCTTCAGAGATAGAACAAAAAATAATTCCTTTCTCAGTTAATGTATCTTTAAAAGTTGTAGCTACAGAAACGGAGTCAAACACTGCATCAACAGCTATACCGTTTAATCTTTTCTGTTCATTTAACGGAATACCAAGCTTATTATAAGTTTCAATAAGTTTTGGATCCAACTCATCTAAACTATTTGGTTTTTCTTTAAAACTTTTGGGCGCAGAGTAATAATATAAGTCCTGATAATCAATTTTAGGATATTTTGGTTTCTGCCAGTTTGGCTCTTTTAAAACTTTAACTCTATTGTAAGCTTTTAATCTCCAATCTAACAGCCACTTAGGTTCTTTTTTAATATTAGATATAAATTTAATTACATCTTCATTTAACCCTTTTGGGGCTTTAAAGTTTTCTATATCGGTTGAAAAGCCGTATTTATAATCTTTTAATTTTTCGAGTTCTTTTTCTCTCATTGATTTCTACTTTCTTTTCTCTTTACTAAATCACCCAATTTTTTATTCTCAAAAAATGAGTTAATATGTAAGTCAAGTTCATCCCACAAGTTGTGAGTTAGGCATTTTGAAGATTTTCCATTGCAACCTTTTTTTGATTCTTTCTTACATCCAACTGTTTTGACTTTTTCATCCAAAGCATAAAAAATATCTGAAATTTTCAGGTCGTTAATATTTTTAGATATAATATAACCACCATTTGTGCCTCTCACACTTTTAACAATATTATTTTTTTTTAATCTTAAAAAAATTTGTTCTAAATAAAGTAAAGATATACTTTGTCTAAGAGATATATCTCTTAAACTAACTGGGTTTTTCCCGTCAAACCTTGCCATGTCAGCAAGTGCCATTACAGCATATCGTGATTTAGTATTAAGCTTCATAATCCGCAATTTATGGGACTTATATATATACCCGACTAAAATAGTCAAGATTACATTAGAGAAAAAGACTCGCAAATTGACACTGCAATATGATAAATAAAGTTTTTTAGTGAGAATAATAATCATTTACAAATATGGAAAATAAAATTTTAGAAATTTTCATACCTGGACCTGCAGGAAGATTAGAAGCTAAATATTTTAAAAGTCAGAAAATTACATCTCCAATAGCTTTAGTTCTTCAACCTCATCCGCAATACGGCGGCACAATGAACAATAAGGTTGTTGTAGACACTTTTCACGCTTTCATGGATAATGGATTTTCAGTTTGTAGAGTAAATTTTAGAGGTGTGGGTAAAAGCGATGGAGAGTTTGATAATGGCCAAGGTGAATTAGCAGATGCAGCAGCGGCACTTGATTGGTTAGAGAGAGAAAACTTTGATAATTCACAATGTTGGGTCGCTGGTTTTTCTTTTGGATCTTTAATCTCTATGCAATTGTTAATGAGACGTCCTGAAATAAATAGATTTATTTCTATATCTCCGCAACCTAATGTTTATGATTTTACTTTTTTATCACCGTGTCCTACATCTGGGCTTATGGTTTATGGAAAAAAGGATGAGTTAGTCCCTAAAGAACATATTAATGAACTTGATAAAAGACTTTCTTCTCAAAAAGGGATAAAAGTTGAATTTGAGTCTGTACCTGATGCAAATCATTTTTTTACAAAATCTGAAGAGAGTTTAAAAAAGGTTTTGGATAAATATATTAAAAAAGAGTCCGCTCTTTACTAAAAATTTTTAACAACTTCGCCACCTGTGGTGGGACTTTTACATCCTGTAGTATCAGGAAATGATATTGGCAACTCTAAGAAACTTCTAATTGCTAAAAATGCGAAGGCTTGAGACTCTACATAATCCCCATCTACTCCAAAATCATCTATTGGAACAATTAACAGGTTTTTTGATATTCTAGACTTTATATTTTGAATTAAAGATTTATTCATTCTTCCACCTCCTGATACCAAAACTTTACATGATTTTTTTATTTTTTCACTTAACATAGAAAATAAACCACCTCCGATTATTGTCCCAGATAATTCTGTTAAAGTTGCAGCACCATCTTCAAAACTTACACCTCTTAAAAAGTTTATATCAAAGTCTTTAGTGTCAAAGGAAAGTCTATTCTTGTCAGGTCGATTATCAAAATTATCCAGAGCTTGATTTAACATTAGATCATTTGTTTTGCCCATTGCTGCATAAGCGCCATCTTTGTCAAAATTCCCCTTTTTGTTTTTTCTGACCCATGCATCAATTAAGCAATTTCCCGGTCCTAAATCTCTACTCTTTAGATTATTTTGTTCATAATCCTCAATTATTGTAACATTAGAAATTCCACCAATGTTTAATATACATACAGGTAATTCAATTTTATTTTGTTTTACTAATGCCTTATGAAATATAGGAGCTAATGGTGCTCCTTCACCACCATTTTGAATATCCTTTTGTCTAAAATCATAAACAACAGTAGTCTGTGTTAGCTGCGATAAAAGTTTACCATCTCCTATTTGTTTAGAGATTTTCTTAGATGGATCGTGAAATATTGTTTGGCCATGAAAACCCACAAAATCAATTTTTTTTTTTGTATTTTTAAATATGTCCATTACTACTTTTGAGTGAAAAATTGTTAATTCTTTCTCCAAAGCTTTAAGCTCAGTAGAATATGTTTCAAGATCAGTGAAAGTATTAATTTTATCTTTGAGTGAGTGTATTTTTTGACTGAAGTTATTTTCATATTCAAAATACTTGTTAATTTCTACTTTATAATTTGAACTCCCATCAGAATTTATTAAAGACGCATCAACTCCATCTCCAGATGTACCGCTCATTAATCCAAGGCTATAGTAATTTTTAAACATAATATTTATTTTTTAATTAAGTTAATATAGGTATATTGAAAATGGCTTATTTTATAAAAAAATGAAAAATTCATTCCTTAAAGAGTTTAATGAAAGAGAATATTTTAATCAATGTACTAATTTAGAGTCCCTTAGTGGATTAATGGATAAAAAAAAAATAAGGGCTTATATTGGTTTCGATTGTACTGCCCAAAGTTTACACGTTGGAAGTTTGCTTCAAATTATGTGTTTAAGGTTGTTGCAAAAACATGGACACCAGCCAATTATATTACTTGGAGGGGGTACTACAAGAATAGGTGATCCCTCAGGAAAAGAAGAAACAAGAAAAATTCTTACAGAAAAAGAAATCGAAAAGAATATAAAAAATATTAAGAAAGTTTTTTCGATATTTCTGAATAACAAAAATTCTAAAACCCGTCCTATTTATGTAAACAATTTTAAGTGGCTGGGTAAACTAAATTACATAAAGTTTTTAAGAGATATCGGAAAACATTTTACTATTAATAAAATGCTTAGTTTTGATAGCGTTAAACTTAGATTGGAGAGAGAGCAATCTTTAAGCTATATGGAATTTAATTATATGATACTGCAAGCATACGATTTTTTAGAACTCAATAAAACAAAAAATTGTTTGATGCAGATTGGCGGTTCTGATCAATGGGGTAACATAGTTAATGGTGTTGAGTTAGTTAAAAGATATTCTAGTAAGCAAGTTTACGGTTTAACAACTCCATTAATTACTTTGGCATCTGGAGCAAAAATGGGGAAAACAGAAAAGGGAGCTGTTTGGTTAGATAAAAAACTTTTGTCATCTTATGACTACTGGCAATTTTGGAGAAATACAGATGATAGAGATGTTGTTAAATTTTTGAAGATGTTTACAGATATGGATGTTTCTGAAATTGAAAGTATAAAAGATAAAAACATCAATGATTTAAAAAACCTCTTAGCAAATGAGGCTACTACTCTTTTGCATGGTGAAGCAGCTGCAGTTAAAGCCTCAGAGACAGCAAAAAAAACATTCGCGGGTGGTTCAGGAGATGAGTTGCCAGTAATAAAAATTAAAAAAGATCAAATTAATAATGGTTTAAATATAATTGACCTCTCTATCAAAACTAATTTGTTTAGTTCAAAAAGTGAGATTAGAAGAACAATAAAAAATTCTGGTTTAAAAATAAATAACTCTACAGTTACTGATGAAAATTTATCAATTAATGTATCTGACTTTGAAGATGACGTTTTAAAACTTTCTCATGGTAAGAAAAATCACGTTTTAATAAAAATTATTGGCTAGATTTTTTTATTTTCTCCAACGTTCTCGTAATAAATCTTGGAGTTAAAGTTTTAATAGGATTTACTGTTGTTTTCAAATCATCTGGATAGCCTTTAATCTTAAAACTGACCCCAAAAACGCCCTCCCCTGCTTTTTTGCCAACAAGTATATCTCCAATTAATGGAATTGAACCTATAACTTTATTCACAGTAGTTGCGGGAACTAAAGTTCCTCTTAAACTGACTAAATCATCTTTTTGAATGTACCCATCCATCAATATTGATATTGATGGCCCTAAAGAATAGATTTCCTCAATTGTCATAAGACCAGCTTTGTTATTAAAGATCATCTCAAGTTCATTAAACCTTATTCCTTCTCCTGTCAAAAGATCTGCAATTCCTTGTAAAGAAGCAAGAGTAAGTAATTTTGTTAATGCTGGTACTTCTTTTAATTTAAAATCAAAAATTTTCAAATTTGAATTTGAGACTTTATTTTTTTCAATAGAGTCAAACTTTAAATAACCACCCTCAAAACCTTTTATAAAATCATATTTTTTTACCAAAGGTTTTGCATTACCAGCAAATAAGTCTGTTATCTTTTCATTGTTTGAATTTGTTTTTATTGAAAGTTTTAAATCTTCTTTAGTTGCAAATTGTGAGGATAGAATTAAATCTTTAATTTGATTATTATTTACGATCATATCTGCTTTGAAATCAGTTAAATAATCTTCATTTGTAATATAAATTGTGTCAAAGTTTATTGAAATTTTAGAGTTTAATTTTTCAAAGACATCAAAAGAGTTTCCGTCACTCTTAGAAAATAATATTCTATCAAGGATTTTTGTTCCATCAAATGTTTTGCTATTAATTGACTAATTACTTTTTTTTCTTTTAATATTCAATTGACTAATTTGATCATTGTTGTTTACGAGATCAATGTCAATTTGATCAATCCTTTTTAATTTTTTTTTTGAATTTAAATTGATATTTTTAATTTTAATTAAATTTTTAGATTCAGCGAAGTTTATTTTATTTAAAAAGACTGAATTATTCTTATTTACAACTCCTTCTACAATAAGATTACTTTTAACATCTTTTTTTTTTGTATAATTCAAAAGTTCAAGGTTTAATGCATTACTTTTAACCTCAAAATCTGTTTTAAAAAAAATTTTATCTTTTTTCTTCTCTATTGAATAACTAAGGCTATCTATATCTTCATTAATATTTAATTTACTATCTCCTGATATTTTATAATTTCCGTTTTGATAATCTAAATTTACAACATTATTTTCAAATTTTACTCCATCTTTGTAACCTGGAAAAAATTCCTTTAAGCTAGAGGTCGGGTATTCCAAGCGTTCTATATTAAATTTTGAATTTACTTTCATATTTGAAAATTTAAACTTTTTACTTAACTCAAAAGAAAACTTATTGTTTGAAGAAAATACAATTTTATCATTTTTAAGACTCTCAAAATCTAATTGGAATATTTTTGATATCGTTTTAAGACTAAGATCATCTTTTAATGTGGAAATATTGCCGTTAAATAAAAAGGTGTTGTCTTTTTCTTTTATTCGAATTTCGTCTGATTTAAATTTAATATCCTGATAAAAGGATGAGGCATTATAAATGACGTAATCATTATTTTTTAAAATGAAACCAAATTTAATATTATCAATAATATCTTTATTTATTAACCTTAAACTAACATTTTCAAGATCACCGTCTATTACATAATCTTTTAAGATGCTGCCGTCCTCAGAGAAATTTATCTTAGCTTCTATAGAAATATCTCCAGATTTCACCATCTTTTTTAAAATGAATAATTGAGGAGTATTTTGAAAGCCTCTGCCAAACTCAATTAAATCTTTTACCTTATTTTTTTTGGTAATAAATTTTAGATTTTCTATTTTTGCTTCTTGAGTAAAAATAGATAACAAAGGTAAGGCAGTGCTTATACTTTGTAACTCTATTTTGTTTTTTTTATAGAATATGATTGGATTTTTTGTTTTAGCCTCTAATTTAAAACTTCCTATATCAAGAAAAATTTTAATTTTATTTAATTTTATATCTAAATCACTATCTCTCTGTGAGATTTTCTCATTGATAATTCCATTAAGCTTATCAGTATTTATTCCGTATACGCTTAGATAAATACAAAACGAAATTATTAAGAAAATTATAATAAGTAATATTTGAGAAAGTTTTTTAAGCATCTAGTTTAAATAGAGAGTTTTCTAAAAAGCTATCTATATCTCCGTCTAATATCTTTTGTGGATCACTTGATTCATGATTAGTCCTATTGTCTTTAACTAATCGATATGGGTGCAAGACATATGATCTTATTTGATGACCCCACCCTATGTCTTTTTTAGAGTCTTGTTTGTTTTCGTTTTCTTTTTCTCTCTTTTCCAATTCAAAATTATATAATCTTGCTTTAAGCATTTGCATACAAGTTTCTTTATTTTTATGCTGAGATCTTTCGTTTTGACACTGTACGACTATTTTCGTTGGAAGATGCGTAATCCTGACTGCGCTGTCAGTAGTATTTACGTGCTGTCCACCCGCTCCACTGGATCTGTATGTATCAATTCTTAGGTCTTTTTCTAAAATTTCAACATCAATATTATCATCAACTACAGGATAAACCCAAACACTTGCAAAACTTGTGTGTCGTCTTGCACCTGAATCAAAAGGGGAAATTCTTACTAATCTATGAATTCCAGACTCTGTTTTAAGCCATCCAAAAACATAATCACCAGATATTTTTATAGTTGATGATTTGAGACCTGCTTCATCACCTTTATGTTCACTAATAATATGGTTTTTAAATTCTTTTGACTGAGCCCATTTCATATACATTCTTCTAAGCATCTCCGCCCAGTCTTGACTTTCTGTTCCTCCTGCACCAGCATGAATTTCTAAAAAACAATCATTGCTATCAGTTTCTTTTGAGAGAAAACATTTAATCTCATTTTTCTTAACAGTGTTTTTAAGTTTTTTAATGTTTTCTAATGTTTCTTGAATTAAGTTTTTATTGTTTTCCTCCAAGGCTAAATCATAAAATTCCTCTAACTCTTTTAGGTATTTTGTAGTATCTGTGTAAGAATTTATTAAAGTTTCATGGAATTTTTTTTCTTTAAGAACTTTTTGAGCCTCAGATTTATCTTTCCAGAAATTTTCTGATAAAATTAGTTTATTATACTTATCTAATTTTTTTTCAAAGTCGTGTTTTTCAAAGATACTCCTTAATTCTTTGATTAACTTTGTTGACTTCAGTTACATTTTGAAAGAATTCTTCACTCATTAATAGAATCTTAATATATTATTATTGTTAAATCTATTATTAATTTTTTTTGAAATATTTGTTTTTTCGAGAACTTTATCGCTTTTAAAAGACTCTATTAACGTTTTCTTCGAGGCAAAGCTTACTTTTTTTCCAGTTTTAGAATCAACAACCATCATAGTAATATTTTCAGGTACTTTAAATGGTCTAGTATTTTCTTTTTTTAAAGCTGATTTAATAAAACTTTTAAATATTGGCATTGCTGTTTTAGCTCCAGTTTCAAATTTTCCAAGTGATTTTGGTTCATCATAACCAACATAAACACCTATTACTAAATCTGATGTAAAACCTATAAACCAAGTATCTGTATTTTTGTTTGTTGTTCCAGTTTTTCCAGCAAGATCCATTTTTAAATCTCTTAATTTTTTTGCAGTACCGGTTTTAGTTGCTCCCTCTAAAATTGAAGTAATTTGATAAGCAGTCTGAGGTGAGAAAATTTGTTTGGAGTCATCTTTAATTTCAGGCACATCATTGCTCTGTATAGATATATCTTCACAATTTTTACATTCTCTAACCTCAGTTTTATATATTGTGTTTCCTTCACTATCTTGAATTCTATCTATAAGCTTTGGTTCTATAAATTTTCCACCATTTACAAATGAACAATATGCACTTGTTAATTTGAGTAAAGTAGTCTCAGCAGATCCTAAGGAAATTGAGAGTAATTCATCTGGATTTTCATATATTCCAAGTTCTTTAGAAATTTTTGTTATTTTTTTTAAACCTAAATCCTGAGAAATTCTCACGGTCATAAGATTTCTTGATTTCTCAAGACCCATCCTCAATGTTGATGGTCCATAAAATTTTTTACCATAATTTTCAGGTTTCCACATTTTTAAATCTGTACCTTGAGCTAAAACTAAGGGTGCATCCAAAACTAATGTTGAAGGAGAATATCCATTTTCTAAGGCAGTAGCATAAACAAAAGGTTTGAATGCAGAACCTGGTTGTCTTTTTGCTTGTGTTGCTCTATTAAATTCACTTTGATTAAAACTAAAGCCGCCACTTAGAGCCAAAACTCTTCCGTTGTAAGGGTCCATTACAACAATTGCTCCATTTGCGGTGGGAAGTTGTTTTAAAATGTACTCTTTAGACCCATCTTTTTTTTTTACATAAATAATATCCCCTTCTTTGAAAGAGGTATTTTTTTTTCTTGTCCATTTAATATTTTCATTAGTAATATAACCTGTGTCACCATCTGTAGTTACTATTTCAAAGTTTGAAATACCAATTTCCGTGACTCTTGCAATTTTCCAATTTAGAGTTTTTTCAAGTTTTTTTAACTTTATCTCACTGGGCCAATCTTTTATACTAAGATTTATATTTTGAATTGGTCCCCTCCATCCTTTTCTTCTATCATACCTTTCTATCCCCTCACGTAATGAAATTGTTGCTAATTTTTGAAGTTCTAGATTAAGAGGTGTTTTAATATTTAATCCCTCTTTATAAACCTTGTCATAGCCTAACTGTTTAATTGTATTTTTTCGAATTTCCTCAACATAATATCTAGAGTCTTCTAAAAAAACTTTTTCTCTTTTTTTTAATTTAATCTCAGAACTTTTTAATTCTTCATGCTTTTTTTTATCTATATAATTATTATCAAGCAAATTTTTTAAAACTAAATCTCTTCTAAATTTTGCAAGCTTTTTATCTTTGTAAGGATTATATCTACTTGGTGCCTTTGGTAAAGCGGCTAATAAAGATGCCTCTACATATTGAAGTTCATCCACCGATTTATCAAAATACTCTAGGCTTGCAGATGCAATACCATATGTTCCTTGACCTAAATAAATTTGATTTAGATAAAGTTCAAGGATTCTTTCTTTGCTTAAGCTTCTTTCTATTCTAAATGCTAATATGGCTTCTTTAAGTTTTCTATTTAAACTAACTTCATTAGTTAATAAAAAATTCTTTGCGACTTGTTGGGTAATTGTTGAAGCGCCCTCTAGTCTTCTTGAGTTTATTATATTTGAAAAGTTTTTGATCACCGCTCTAAGCACACCTTTTGCGTCAACACCAGGATGATCAAAGAAATTTTTATCTTCCGCTGAAAGAAATGCATTTATAACTTTAGGTGGAATTGAATTGTAAGGAATAAAAATTCTTTTTTCTGATGAAAAATCTTGAATTAAATCACCATCCCCTGAATAAACTTTGCTAGAGACTGGGGCTTTATAATTTTTTAAAAACTTGTAATCAGGTAAATCATTAGAAAAACCCCATAATAATGAAATGGTTACAATCAACAATAGTAAAATTGAAGACAAAAAAATTATTAGTGTTTTTTTAAAATATTTACTCATTTTAGTTTCATTTAATTCATGAATTTGTTAAAGATAAGGCATCAGAATTTAAAAAAATGAAAAATTTAACACTAATATTATGGAAAAGAATTTATACATTGATGCTTCGCATCCGGATGAAACACGCGTTGTTCTTAAAGAAAACGGAAATATTGAAGACTATGAATATGAAGGTATAAAAAATACTCTCATAAAAAACAATATTTATTTAGGAAAAGTAAGTAGGATTGAACCATCCCTTCAAGCTGCTTTTGTTGATTTTGGAAGAGAAAGGCATGGATTTTTATCTTTTAATGATATTCAGTCAGATTATTACCAGATACCCACTAACGATTTAGAAAAAATAAAAGAGGAAGAAAAAAAAGTAAGAGAAGAATTAGCCAAACAAAGTGAAGAAGATGAAATTGATAATGAAAAAAATGATAATGATGCAGTTGAAAAAAAGCCAGAGGAAGAAAATCAAAATGAGGGAAATCTAAAATTAAGCAGAGCCCCTTCCAAAAGATATAAAATTCAAGAAGTTATAAAACCAAATCAAGTTATATTAGTTCAAGTATTGAAAGATGAGAGGGGTTTAAAAGGTGCAGCCCTTTCAACTTTTATATCTATCGCAGGCAAATATATAGTTTTAATGCCTAACACTCCAAAAGGTGGGGGTATTTCAAGAAAAATTTTTAACTCAGGTGAAAGGAAAAAAATAAGGTCAATTCTTAATGAAATAACTATTCCGAAAGAAATGGGATTAATTGTAAGAACTGCTGGATCAAACAAAAGCAAAAATGAAATTGATTATGATCTTCAAAGTTTAATAAAGTCATGGGAAACAATTAAAGAAAACGCAATGAACTCTATTGCACCGAAATTAATCCATCAAGAAAGTGATATTATTAAGAGAACTTTAAGGGATATATACGATGATGAAACTCAAAATATAATTGTAGATGGTAGTGAGGGATATCAAAAAGCAAAAAATTTTATGAAAATTTTAATGCCTAGTCATGTAAAAAAAATTAAAAAATATAGAGATAAAGTCCCATTATTTATTAAGGAAAACATTGAAAATAAATTAAACGATATTTACGACACACAAGTTAAATTATCTTCTGGAGGATATTTAGTCATCAATCCCACAGAGGCTTTGGTTTCAATTGATGTTAACTCAGGAAGGTCAATTAAACAAAGAAATGTTGAAAGTACAGCTCTTGATACAAACCTTGAAGCAGCAGAAGAAATTGCAAGACAAATAAAAATAAGAGACCTTTCAGGACTTATCATAATTGACTTTATAGATATGATGAGCTTTGGAAATCGAAGACAAGTTGAAAGACGATTAAAGGAAAGGTGTAGGAAAGATAGAGCAAGAATTCAAATTGGAAGAATTAGTAGCTTTGGATTACTAGAAATGTCACGTCAAAGATTAAGAGAAAGTAGTGTTCAGTGGAATATCTCATTAACAAACGAGTCATTTGCTCAAAAAGTTATGAAAACTGTTGAGATTAATGCTATTAAAAATAAATCAAAATTAGTTCAAATCACAGTGCCTGAAAAAATTAAAAATTTTCTCAGTGAAAGTTTTAAAGAAGATATACTTTATATTGAGAAAAAAAATAAAATTAAGTTGACTTTTGTGGGGGATTTATCCCTTTTAGTTCCTGAGTATAAAATTGAATTTTTAAATAAAAGCAAAAAAGTTTTGGAGAAAGTTGAAAATACAATTGAGCTTAAAAAAATTACAGTTGAAAAGAAAATTGAAAAGAATCTAAAAGGCAAGCCAAAATTTAAATCAAAAGGTTTTAAAAAGAAAAAATTTTACAGAAAAAATAAAAGTAAAAGACCTAGATAATACCTTTATTCGTTGTTGAAGGAGACCCATGTAATGTCTTTGAAATTCTTCCAGAAACAAATGACTTTCTTCCGGCAATAACTGCAAACTTCATAGCTTCAGCCATTTCAAATGGTTTTTTTGCTTTGGCAATAGCTGTATTTATCAAAACTCCATCACAACCTAATTCCATTGCAATAGTAGCATCTGAGGCTTGACCAATACCAGCATCAATTATAACAGGTAGTTTAGTCTGATTTCTTATTATCTTTATGTTCGTATAATTTTGAATTCCTAATCCAGATCCTATGGGTGCTGCTAATGGCATAATTGCAATTGCACCTGAGTCTTCTAAACGTTTCGCCATCAGTGGATCATCGCTACAGTAAACCATGACTTTAAATCCTTCTTTTGATAAAATTTCTGTTGATCTCAAAGTTTCAATCATATCTGGGAATAAATTTTTTTTATCACCTAAAACTTCAAGTTTTACCAATTTCCAGCCTCCTATTTCTCTTGCTAACCGTAAAGTTCTAAGTGCATCTTCTGACGTAAAACATCCGGCTGTGTTTGGAAGGTAAGTTATCTTTTTGGGATCAATATAATCCATCAATAAAGGTTTCTTTTTATCAACTATATTTACCCTTCTAACCGCAACAGTAACTATTTCAGCGCCTGAATATTTGATTGCTTTTGCACATTCTGAAAAACTTTTATATTTTCCAGTACCAACAATTAATCTAGACTTAAACTTTTTATTAGCAATTTTTAAAAAATCCTTCATTACCCTCCTCCAATAAAATGTACTATTTCGATCTTATCTTTATTTTTTAAATATAATTTTTTTATTGTTTTCTTATTTATTATTTCTTTATTCAATTCAATGGCGACTTTATCTGTTGATAATTTTAAAGACCTCATTAAATCATAAACTGATGTTTCCTTTTGTAAAGATCTCGACTTTCCGTTCAAAATAATTTTGATTTTTTTAGTTTTTTTCATTATGTATAACTTATGAGTTTAAATATACTTTTTCTAAATGGTCCAAATCTTAATCTATTAGGTCAAAGAGAACAATCACAATATGGTTCTATAACTTATGAAGAATTAAAAAAAAAATGTGAAAAAAAATGTAAGGAACTTGATCTTAAAGTTGAATTTATTCAATCGAATGTCGAAGGTGAAATGGTATCTATAATACAATCAGCAAATGAAAAATTTGAAGGAATAATCATAAATGCTGCCGCATTCACTCATACCTCTGTAGCTATACGAGATGCATTAGAAATATATAAAAAAAAGAAAATAGAGGTCCATATATCAAATATTTATAAAAGAGAGGAATTTAGACAAAAATCACTAATAAGTGATGTGGTAAATGGTGGGATTTTTGGTCTTGGAAGTGAAGGATATATTTTAGCCATAATAGCCATGCATAAACTTTTAAAAAATGAAAATTAATAAAAAATTAATTAAAGAGCTAGTTGATAACTTGGAGGAATTTAAACTTACTGAGCTTGAATATTCTGAAAAAGATATAAAGATAAAAGTGTCTAGGCAGACTGAGGTAAGTCAAAATATATCACCGGGAATTACAATAGAAAAAAATAATAAAAAAATAGAGACTATAATTGGAACTGAGATAAAATCCCCAATTATAGGAACAGCTTATTTAGCGCCTGAACCAGGGACAAAAAAATTTGTAGAAACTGGAAAAAAAATTAAAAAAGGAGACACTGTCATGATAGTTGAGGCTATGAAAACAATGAACCATGTCCCCTCCCCTAAAGATGGTGTTGTTAAAAGTGTAAATGTTGAAGACGGTCAACCTGTTGAATATGGCCAGACTCTTGTAGTAATTGATTAGAAAGATGTTCAAAAAAATTTTAATAGCTAATAGAGGTGAGATAGCTGTTAGAATTATCAGAGCATGTAAAGAGTGGGGAATACAAACAGTTGCGATACACTCAGATGTAGATAAAGAAAGTATGCACGTTAAATTGGCTGATGAAAGTATTTGTGTTGGTTCACATCAACCTGCAAACAGTTATTTAAACATTCCAGCAATATTATCTGCAATAGAAATAACTAATTCTGAAGCAGTTCACCCAGGTTATGGATTTTTATCAGAAAATTTTAATTTTGCTAGTATGCTTGAAGAAAACAAAATAAAATTTATAGGACCTTCTTCAAAACTCATTAAAATGATGGGTGATAAAATTGAAGCAAAGAAAATTGCAAAAAAATATGGTTTACCTGTTATCGAAGGTTCTGAAGGTGGTATTTCAGATTTAGAAAGTGGTAAAAAGTTAGCCAAAGAAATTGGTTTTCCTATCCTTATAAAAGCTGCTGGTGGCGGTGGTGGTAAAGGAATGAAAATTGTTAGGTCTGAAAAAGAATTTGATAACTTGTTTTTGACAGCTAAATCGGAAGCCAAAAAATTTTTTGCAAATGATGAAGTGTATATTGAAAAATTTTTTCAAAATCCACGTCATATTGAAGTGCAGGTACTCTCAGGAAAAAATCATACAGTTCACTTGCATGAGAGAGATTGCTCTGTTCAAAGACGACATCAAAAATTAATTGAGGAAACTCCAAGTCCTGTTTTAACTGATGAAATTCGTAAAAATCTCTTTGATAGGACTGTTAATATGGTATCTAAAATTGGTTATGAAGGAGCTGGAACAGTAGAGTTTATTTATGAGGATGGAAAATTTTATTTTTTGGAAATGAACACAAGGGTTCAAGTTGAACATCCTGTAACAGAAATGGTCACTGGAATAGATATTATTAAAGAACAAATATGGATTGCATATTCAGGAAACACTGCCTTAAAACAGTCTGATATAAACCCTAGAGGTCATGCTATCGAGTGTAGAATAAATGCTGAAGATCCAAGTAGAAATTTTCAACCATCCCCAGGAATAATCGGAATGTGCCACCAACCGTCTGGCTTTAGAACTAGAGTAGATAGTTCAATTTATCAAGGTTTTAAAGTAACACCTTATTATGATAGTATGATATGTAAATTAATTTGCCATGGCAGAAACAGAACAGAGGCAATTCAGCGAACCCTAAGATCATTAGATGAATTTGTAATAGAGGGAATTACCACAACAATTAAGTTACATAAAAAACTTTTAAATCACGAAAAATTTATTGATTCAAAATTTAATGTAACTTGGTTAGACAATGAAAAAATTGTTTAATAACATTTTAAAATCCATAAATCATAAACTGGATGATCAAAAACTTGGATTGACGGGCTAGATGAAAAAGTCCATCCGTTAAAAACAAAAACCTCATCATTATTAGAATTTTTATTATCTTTTACTTGCAAATATGTGGTTATTTCTGGATTATCATCAAATTTAGAATTTTTACACTTCAAAACTTTAATTTCTAAATTCTTATATGAAAAATTTTCACCAATATCCAATTTTAATAATTTACTTTTTGAACTAAGTTTGTCTAAAATTCTGATATCGATTTTTTTTCCAAAATAATCGAGATCATCGGCTTGAGCAATTATTATCGTAAAAAGATAAAAGAAAACTGAGGTTATTGATATTCTACTCTTTCCAAGATTTATATTTTTTATTTTCATTTTTACTGTTTTTTGGATGGTAAGCTCTATTTGTTCCGGTAAGATTTGGTTTGTGAGATTTTTGCCAAGAAAATTTTTTTTGATCTTGGACTTTTTCTATTTTATTTTTCGTAAAATGAATCCAAGAAAACCACTCATTTGGTATTTTGGTCGAGTCCACTTCCCCATTATAAATAACCCATCTTCTTCCATTTTTACTCTCATAGTATTTGTTTCCATTTTCATCTTTGCCGACAAATTTTCCTTTGAAAAAGGTGTGTAGTCTTGTGCCTAAAGTTTGATGATTCCACCAAGTGAAAATTTGTTTAAATAGAGTCAACATAAAAAATTAGTTTTTTTTCAATTTTAAATTGTAAAAAATAAATTAGACTAAAAATTATTTTTGTATATACAATAGATTCTCTTAGACTCAAAATAAATAAGGAAACTATTATGGCAAAATACCTCGTTGAAACCTTTTATACCTGCACTTTTAAAGTCAGTCACTACCTAGACAAAATAGACGAAAAAGAATTAGAAAATCTTGAAAAAAAAGAAGATGGAAAATTTGAAATATTAGATATGAAAATTGATAATCGAAAAACCAAGAATTTGGATAAGAATCTTAAAACTGTAGATAATCTCAGTGATAAAGAAAAGCAAATTAAAAAGGTAAATAAAATTGATGATAATAAAAATATGAATAATAATTTTGTTAAAAATCTGAATGAATCAGTTAATAAAAGATTTGGTATGCCCGACAGAAGAAAGGGCTACATTCAAAAAGCTACCATAGGGGATCATAAGGTTTACTTACACACTGGTGAATATGAAGATGGCAAGATTGGAGAAATTTTTATTGATACAAGTAAAGAAGGTGAGCTAGTTAAAGCTTTAATGAATAATTTTGCAATAGCTATATCTTTAGGTTTGCAGTATGGCGTTCCGTTAGATGAGTTTGTTAGTGCTTATGTAGACACAAAATTTGAACCATCGGGAAAAGTTTACGGAAATGATAGAATTCTTTCTGCCTCATCTATTTTAGATTATATTTTTAGAGAACTTGCTATTTCATATTTAAATAGAGAAGATCTTGCTCATACTCCGTCAATTGGAAGATCAGACAAAACGGACGAAAAAAATGCAGGTGCTATGAATGATGAAAATAACGAACTAATCAAAATAGTAAAAGATATCACCAGTAAGGGTTTTGTAAGAAACGATTATAAAAGAAAACTTATTGACTTATCCGACATCAGAATAAATCTTAAAGGAAAAAAATAATTACTTTTTTTTGGCAATTGAAAGCTGAAGCTCTTTTAATTGATCTTCACTAACCTCAGATGGTGCTGACATCATCAAATCTTGCGCGTTTTGGTTCATTGGGAACATTGTAACCTCCCTGATATTGGCCTCATTTGCTAGTAACATCACAATTCTGTCAATCCCTGGAGCTATTCCACCGTGAGGAGGTGCGCCATAACTTAGTGCGTTTATCATTCCACTAAATTTACTATCCACATCCTTTTTTTTGTATCCAGCTATTTCAAAAAGTTTATACATTAATTCTGGAACATGATTTCTAATGGCGCCAGAAGATAACTCTATTCCATTGCAAACAATATCATATTGATATGCTTTCATTTCTAATGGTTTTGAAAAATCAATATCCTTTATGTCTCCTTGGGGCATAGAAAAGGGATTGTGACTAAATTTAATTTTTTTCGTCTTTTCATCTATCTCATACATAGGATAATCAATTATCCAACAAAATGAAAACATATTATTAGGTATTAAATTTAAATCTTCAGCGATTTTATTTCTTGCTAATGAAAGAATTTTTTCAACATCTTTTTTTTGTCCACATGACATGAAAATACTGTCACCAATTTTAGACTTTGTTAACTCCAAAATTTTTTCACAAGCTTCTGAAGAAAAAAACTTTCCAACAGGACCTTTACCCACAATTTTATTATCTTCTCTAATAAAAGTGAAATATGCTAAACCGCTTGAACCTTCTTTCTTGGCCCAATTATCAATATTATCAAAAAAACTTCTTGGTTTATCTTTTGTATTCTTTGTAATGATTGCTTTTACAACTTTACCTTTTGAAACTTCTCTTTTAAAAATATCAAATTTTACATCTTCTCTTCTAAAAATTTCTGTAATATTCGAAATAACCAACGGATTTCTAAGATCGGGTTTATCTGTTCCATATTTTTCAATTGCCTCTGAATATTTAATTCTAGGAAACTTTTCACTTGCTAATTTTTTATTCGAAAATTCTTTAAATAATTTTAAAAACAGATTTTCAATTACTGAAAAAACATCTTCTTGCTCAACAAATGACATCTCTATATCCAGTTGGTAAAATTCACCAGGACTTCTATCTGCTCTTGCATCCTCGTCTCTGAAGCAAGGCGCAATTTGAAAATATTTATCAAATCCTGAAACCATTATTAGTTGTTTAAATTGTTGTGGTGCCTGAGGTAAAGCATAAAACTTTCCAGGATTTAACCTGCTTGGGACAAGAAAGTCTCTTGCCCCCTCAGGACTAGATGAAGTTAATATGGGTGTTTGAAAATCTAAAAAATCCATCTTCTCCATTTCTTTTCTAATAAAAGAAATTACTTTTGATCTTAAGATAATATTATTATGAATTTGTTTTCTTCTTAAATCTAAAAATCTATACTTAAGTCTTATCTCCTCAGAGTATTCCTGATCACTAAAAACAGGAAGGGGTAATTCTTTTGTTTTTCCAATTATTTCAAATTTTTCAATAGCAACTTCAATCTCCCCTGTTGAAAGATCTTTATTAATTGTCTCTTTAGTTCTTTCAATAACTTTTCCATTTACTTTGATAACAGTTTCAAGTTGAAGTTTTTCTAATTCTTTAAAAAATTTATTTTCTTTATCAATTACACATTGTGTTATTCCATAATGATCTCTAAGGTCGACAAAAAGAAGGTTTCCATGATCTCTTTTTTTATTTATCCAGCCAGATAATATTACATCTTTTTTAGTAAATTTTTTTGTAAGTTCTCCACAAGTATGTGTTCTAAATTTATTCAATTTTATACTCCTAAAATTTCTTTAATTATTTTCAAATTAATAGGTTTTTTTTTTTTTAAACTAATTTCGTCAATTGTACATATAAATTCAGATATTTTATCGTAAGATCTAGCTATTCTTTTACAGATAAAATTTATTAGTTTTTTATCTAAAATTATTTGGTTATCTGAAAAATTCTTAACAATAAGTGCGTGAATAAGTTCATCATCTGGCTTATCGATTTTCGCTGTAAGAATATTTTTAAACCTTGAATTCAAATCTTTAAGCCTTGTCTCCATCTCATTTACAGCTCTCACAGATGTTATTAATAAATATTTGTTCTCTTTTTCAACCATATTAATTAAAGAATAAGCTGCTTCCTCATCACATCTTTCATTAAAATCTTCAATTACAATATTTTCATACCCCCTAATTCTATCAAATATTTTCTTATTCAAATCTTTTAATTTAAATTTGACCCCTTTTTTGTTTTCTAAAAAAATTTCTGATAAATGAGACTTGCCTGATTTGCGTTCACCATAAATATTTAATATTTTTTTTTCCCAATTGGGCCAGCTTTTGATTAAATTAAATGCAAAATAATTACACTCACTGACAAAAAAATCATTTTTATCAAAATTTGATAATTGCTCAAACTTAAATATTTCTTGCCTTAGGTCTCTTATCTTACTTTCCATATTTCTTGATTAGTATCGATGTCGATATCTTTCTCTTTCATTAAGGTTAAAAATTGATTTGGATTACCATTAAAAATTATTTTATAAATTGTATTATTATTATTAAAATTTGTAACATAAAAGTTTGAAACCAAATCAAGCTGTGCTAAATAATTTTCAATAAATTGAATTTGTTTAACTTTTTTTGAATTAACAGAAATATTTAGTGGAAGTTTGATTGAGGTATTAATTTGGTTATTTTGTTTCCAAATATCTTCAAAAAAAATCTTGGTTTTTTCAATAATATTTAATAGTTGAAAATCATCGGAAATATCAACTTTTTTATAACTTTGATTTAAAATCTTTACTTTACCTTCATAAAACATTTTTGAAAGCACCCTTAAATTATTTTTGTTCTTAAAATATATTACAACTATGTAATCCTCTGTATCATATTTTTTTACAATTTGATCAAATTTAAAATTTTCAATTATATCTTTGTTATCATTGATAAACTTTAGATCAATAATGTCTTCTTCATGCAATACATAATTTATTTGGGAAAAATTTTTTGTATCATCATTCCATTTTCTATAGAAGGGATTTCTATCAAATAAAAGAGCATTGTCTTCATCATTATCTATAAGAATAAGTAATGTCAGAAATTTTTTTTTTTTATACATTGATGGAAATATATTTTTCTTTTCAAAAAAATTTAAAATTTTAGGCTTATCAAAATTTACCTCGAAATTTGCTTGATAATTTTTATTTAGGAACTGTTCATTCGTAATAGTGAAAGAATCAATAAGATATTTAATATCTTTTAATTGTGTATTTTTAATTTTATTTTTATCATTAGAGGTTATTAAGCTATTCAAAAGAATATCAAAGGCTTCATCAAATGCTTTATTGATAACTTTTTCCTTATTAAAATTAGAATTAAAAGGTTCTTCAATTTCTATGTCTTGAATTTTGAAAATTTTGGCAAAAATATTAGTGTGAATAAAACAAATAAAAAATATTACAAATATAGTAAAAACTATATAAGATGAAAGCCTCAAAAAATTTTTTTTTAAAAACATTTTAAATTATGAAAAAATATAAATTTACATATCAAAAAAGCGGAGTAAACATAAATGCATCTTATCAATTCATTAAATATATATCTAAATTAACCAAAAAAGGAAATTCTAAAAATAAATTTAAAAATATTGGTAGTTTTGGTTCAATAAACGAAATTCCAAAAAAATTTAATAATCCTTTATTGGTAAGTAGCACTGATGGTGTTGGAACTAAACTTGAAATAGCAAATATTTTAAATAAGTTTAATACTATTGGAATAGATTTAGTTGCAATGTGTGTAAATGATATTCTGGTACTAGGAGCAAAACCACTTTTGTTCTTAGATTACATTTCAATTGATAAAATAAATTTAACAAAATTAAAAAATATTATTAAAGGCATACATGAAGGTTGCAAAATGAGTGAGTGTCAATTAGTGGGAGGAGAAACAGCTGAAATGCCAGGAACCTACTCTAAAAATAAATTTGATTTGGCAGGATTTTCTGTTGGACTTGTAAACAAGAATAATGTTTTAAATAAGGAAAAGATAAAAGAAAATAATTTGATTTTAGCAATACCTTCTAGCGGACTTCATTCAAATGGATACTCCTTATTAAGAGAAGTTTTAAAAAAAAAGAAAATCAATATTAAAAAAAATAAATTTTTGCGGAATGAAATATTAAAACCCACTAAAATTTATGTAAAAGAAATTGTGAATTTGCTTGATAGAAAACTAATTAATGGATGTGCAAATATAACAGGTGGAGGAATAGGTGATAATATTGAAAGAGTAATACCCCAAAAACTTTGTGCAAGAATAGATTTAGACAAAATAAAAACCCATAAAATTTTTAGTTGGATCAACAAAAATGGTGTTTCTCAAAAAGAAATGCTCAAAACTTTTAATTGTGGTGTAGGTTTTTGTTTGATAATTAAAAAGAATAATTTTCATAAAATTTTAAAGTTTTTTACCAAACAATACCGCCCCTACATAATTGGAGAAATAATTAAAAATAAAAGTAAAGTAAAATATACTAACAATATACGTTGGTAATGTGATCAAGGAAAAGGCTAAAATTGCAGTTTTTATCTCTGGAAGGGGAACAAATCTTAAAGCTTTAATTTTAAGATCAAAGAAGAAAACTTGTAATTATAAAATTGCATATGTAATAAGTAATAAAAATAATGCTGCTGGATTAAAAATTGCAAAAAAAAATAAAATTATAACTAAAGTTATTTCCCAATCATTTTTAAAAATTGAACAAAAAAAATTAGCAAAAATTCTCATTGATAAAGATGTAAAGTTTATTTGTTTAGCGGGGTTTATGAAAATTTTAAGTCCGTATTTTCTTAATTTTTTTAAGAATAAAATAATTAATATACATCCATCTTTATTACCAAAATACAAAGGGCTTAACACACACAAAAGAGCCTTAAAAGCTAAAGAAAAATTTTCAGGATGTACAATACATTATGTAAGTAAAAAACTAGACTCTGGTAAGATCATTGCAAAAAAGAAAGTTAAGATTTTCAAAAAAGAAACTTTAAAAAAATTAGAAAAAAGAGTGCTTAAAGAAGAGAATAAACTTTATCCTATCATTTTAGAAAAACTTATTAGGTCTTAAAAAAAAAGTTAATTTCTTTATTAGCATTTTCAACACTGTCTGAACCATGAACTGAATTTTTATCAATGGATATTCCATATTTTTTTCGTATTGTTCCTTCATCTGCTTTTGTGGGATCAGTTGCTCCCATAACTTTTCGATTTTCAGAAACTGCATTAACCTTTTCAAGTATCATTGCAACAATAGGCCCAGAAGAAAGATAGTTACAAAGATCATTATAAAAAGGTTTTGTTTCATGTGCTTTATAAAAAATTTCAGCATCTTTTTTTTCTAATTTTACCTTTTTTTGTTTAGTAATTTTAAAACCAGATTTAATAAAAAATTGTTTTATTTCCTCTTCTAAATTTCTCTCAACTGCATCAGGTTTAATCAACGAAAGAGTTTGTTCAACTTTACTCATAGTTATCCTCAATAAATTTATTTAATAATCTTACTCCATAACCTGTTGCCCCACTTGAATTAAGAGCTCCGGCATATTTTGAAAAAGCCATCCCAGCAATATCTAAATGAGCCCAGGGTGTTTTGTTTAAAATAAATCTTTGCAAAAACTGAGCTGCGGTCGTCGAGCCTGCTCCACCAACATAATTAATATTCTGCATGTCTGCATTTTTGGAATTCATAAGTTTATCGTAATTAGAGTGCAATGGGAGTCTCCATGCTTTTTCCTCAACTTTTTCACCAGCTTCATGAATTTGCTTAGATAAATTATCGTTGTTAGAAAATAATCCAGCATACTCTGATCCCAATGCTACAACTATAGCGCCAGTTAATGTTGCTAAATCTACAATCAAACTAGGTTTAAATTTTTTTTCTGTAAAAGTTATGGCATCCGCTAAAACTAATCTTCCTTCTGCATCAGTATTTAATACCTCAATAGTTTTTCCACTATAAGATTTGACAATATCCCCCGGTCTTTGAGCATTACCTCCTGGCATATTTTCAACTAACCCAACAACACCAACTGCGTTAACTTTTGATTTTCTTAAAGCTAAATTTTTCATAAGACCTACAACTACAGCTGAACCAGCCATGTCATAAGTCATATCTTCCATAAACCTCGCGGGCTTTAAAGATATACCACCTGTATCAAAACAAACTCCTTTACCAACGAATGCTAGCGGCTTTGAATTTGATTTTTTTCCTCTCCATTCAAGTGTTACTAAATACGAACCTCTAATACTACCTTGTCCAACGCCAACAAGTGCGTTGCAACCCATTTTTTTTAATTGCTTTTCATTATAAACAGAAACTTTAAGACCAATTTTTTTTAATTGAGTTAGCCTTTTAGCATATTCATCTGGATGCAATATATTTCCAGGTTCTGATACTAAATCTTTTGTATAGTTAACTCCTAATTCTATTGCTTTGAATTTATTGTAGATTTTTTTATTAAATTTTTTTGAAGAAGTTATATTTATTTTTAGAAAGTTTGACTCTTTTTTAGATTTATATCTATCAAAAGAATATGATTTAAGTCTCATTCCATGTAAAAATTCATAAATGGCATCTGGCTTTAAAGTTACAGATATTGTATCTGAAACAATATGAGTAACTTCTGCCCCGTCATTATTTAAAAAATCAGTAAGCTTTGCTCCAAGTTTTTCTGTCTCGTTTGATTTCTGGTTTTTTTTTAAAGGAATTAATATTATTTTTTGATTTGGATTTAAATCAAAAGACAATAAACCTTTTTTTTTATTTTTACTTTTATTCTTTAAAAGCACAGTTAAGTTTTTATGGTCTGAAGAATTAAGGTGCTTTTTCAAATGAGTTATTTCCAACTTCTCGTCAGTAAAAAAGACAATACATCCAGAAAATTTTGAAATATTTGTAAATTTTGAAAAGTTATCTTTTACAATCATAATTTTTTATTCATTTTTCTACCAAAACGTGTATATGTATATTTTTTAGAATTTCAATGAAAAAAATTATTTTTAAAAACTTTTTAAGGGAAACAACAATATTTTTTTTACTTTCTTGTAGTTCTGTCGCACTTATTGTTTGGGTTATTCAGGCTGTTAACTACTTAGGTTTTGTCACAGAAGATGGGCATGGTTTCAAGGTTTATTTTTTATACACTTTGCTAAGTTTACCAAAAATTTTTAACGAAATTTTACCTTTTATGTTTTTTTTCTCAATTTTTTTTACCATTGTAAAATATGAGGATCAAAATCAAATTTTAATATTTTGGTCAAACGGTATTAAAAAAAATGAGTTTTTAAATATATTAATAAAATATTCCTTAATTTTTTTGATTTTACAGTTTATATTGAATGTTTTTTTAATACCCTTTACACAAGATAAAGCTAGATCTTTTATAAGACAATCAAATATCGATTTTTTGCCTTCATTAGTTAAACCAAAAAAATTTATGGACACAGTTGAAAAGTTAACAATTTATGTTGATAAAAAAAATGAGTTAAACGAATTTGAAAATATAGTTATAAAAGATACCTACAATAATAGCGACTCAAGAATTATATATGCCAGAACAGGTTCGTTTTCTCAACTTAATGACCAAAATTTTTTAATTTTAAATAGTGGAAAAATTTTGAATATTAATAAAGGTAAAACAACAATAATAAATTTTAATAAAACACAATTAAATTTATCTGAATATAGTTCGAAAACAACCAAATATCCAAAATTACAAGAAGTAAATGTTTTTACTTTATCAAATTGTCTCTTTCAGCCAAAAGATCAAAGAACTACTATCATGTTGCAAGACAAAAATGAATTTAGATTTCAGTGCTCAAAAGGACCAAAACAAATGGACAATTTATCACAAGAATTTTTTAGTAGAA
>CACPLG010000001.1 GCA_902634775.1 uncultured Pelagibacteraceae bacterium | reverse complement strand
CATCACCATGTACGACTAGATATTTTTTTCCTAAACTGGTTTCGTGAACAATTCTATTTAACAAGTGTATATCACCAAAATTCATAGGAATAAATTTCCTAAATAATTCATCATGATTGCCTATTATGTAGAAAACTTTAGTACCATGTCTTGCTTTTCTTAATATTTTTTGAATTACGTCATTATGTTCTTGAGGCCAATAAAAATTTTTTTGCATCGCCCAAACATCAACAATATCACCAACAAGATAAAGATTTTCTGATCTAGAGTTTTTGAAAAATTCTAGAATCTTATTTGCCTGACATCCTTTTGTTCCAAGATGTAAATCTGAAATAAATATGCTTTTATACTTTAGTAAGGGTGGTTTATTTTTCATATAATCTTGTTTTTTTTTTTGATTCGCTTATAAGTAGAACCATAATTATCTTGTACATATTTATGTTACAGAATTATTAAATTATGAAATTTTGTTTGATATATAACAAAAAATCCGCAGGGGGAAGAAAGTCAAATTTTATTAAAAAGATTGTTTATGAAATTCGAAGACAACATCGGGTTGATTTTTTTGAAACAGAAAGTGAGTATGAAGCTTCAGAAATAATAAAAAATCTTACAAAACATCAATATAACAGATTATTATTAGCTGGTGGGGATGGATCAGTTTCATTTGCTATTAACGAACTTATAAAAAATAATTTTAATTTTAATAGAGATTTTGCAATTGGATATATTCCAGCAGGAACAGCCAATATTCTACAAGCTGAATTAGGTATGTCTAAAAACATTAAACAAATTGTAAAAACATTAACCTCAAATAATTTTAATAAATCTAATTTAATGAAAATAAATGAAAAACATTTCGTTTTGATGGCAGGATTAGGATGGGATGCTCAAATAGTTCATTCAATTAATTCTTCAATTAAAAAAATAATGGGAAAATTAATATTTGGCATCAAAGGTTTACAAAAATTTTTATTTATGAAAAATAAAAAAATCAAAATATTAATCAATAATGAAACTTATTATGCAGATTGGATACTATGTACAAATAGCAAATATTATGCAGGACATCATTCAATAGCAAAAACAAATATTTTTGATGATAAAGTTGTCACCTATATCTTTGAAAACTTAAATCGATTAAAATTATTATATTACATATATTTAGTGGCTGTTTATGGTAATTTGGAAAAATCAAAATCAGTGATTATAAAACATGATGATAATATTAAATTTGATGGTATGAATAGTAAAATACCAGTACAAATAGATGGTGACAATTTTGGTAATTTCAAAGAAGTTTTAATTTCAAAATCGGAAAAAAAAATAAATATATTAAAGTCCGCCTAATACTATTTTACCCTACCGTATACATCCTGATATCTAACAATATCTGTTTCTTTAAGGATTGAGCCTATTTGTGCTTCTATAATTTTTACCGGTTTTTTAAATGGATTTTCAATTCTATGAACAGCTCCTAAAGGAATATAAATAGTTTCACCAGGTTTCTTTAAGAATTTACTTTTATTTAGAGTAATTTTTGGAATTCCATGAGTAACTACCCAGTGTTCTGCCCTATGGAAATGTTTTTGAAGACTTAAAATACCTTTAGATTTCACATACAATTCTTTAATTAAGAATTCTTTGCCTTTAAATAAGTTTGTGTAGCTGCCCCATGGTCTATGAAATACGTTTTTCTTTTTAAAATATCTATTTTTAATCTTTCCGTACATTTTGCAGATTTCTTTCCAACTCCCTAGATCTGACCATGAAATATCAAGTTTGATCGCATTGATATTTTTAGTTTTCTCTAGTATCGCGTTATCAAACGATTTTGCTGTAGCTTTAGAAAATGATTGTTTGTTTAAATAATACACATTGCTTTTGTATTTAGCTTTTATTACAGCTTTGTTGCAGTTTCGAAAAATATTAGGCTGATATTTCTTAAAATTATTAATAATTGAGTCTTTTCTCAAAAAAAACATCCCAGAATTCCAATAACCCTTTTGTTTAATTACTTGCTTTGCCTTAGATACTTTTGGTTTTTCAATAAATTTAGTGACTTTATTAATGTTCTTTTTTTTCTTGGTAATGAAATATCCGTACTCACTAGAAGGGCTTGTGGGTTTTATTCCAAAAATAAATACATTTTTTTCATCTAAATTTGACTTATTTTTATTAATAGCTGTGATTAGTTTATTTGGTTTTTCAATTAAATGATCTGCTGCAAAATACATTAAAGGCTGATTATACGGCACATCTTTAAGCAGTGCTGATGCTAAAATTGCTGGAGCAGTATTCTTTTTCGTTGGCTCTAAAATAATCTTATATTTTTTAATTTTACTTTTCTTTAAAGCCTTTTTTACATCCCTAAGATATTTTGAATTAGTGCTAATAATTGGATAGTCAAAAACTTTACTTTTAACTCTTTCAAAAGTTTTGTTAATTAAAGTCCAACCGCCAAAATCTATGAACTGTTTTGCTTGATGTTTAGATTTTTTAGGCCACAGTCTAGTACCTGCTCCTCCGCATAGAATAACTGGTCTAATTTTCATTAAATATCAGCGTATGTTCTAACCTCTTCTTTTGCTCCAGGGTGCGTAGGGGCACCTAGATAAGCTGGACCAACTGTTTGTGCATACTTCCAAAGTGTTCCATTACCAAAATTAATTTTCTTAGGTTTCCATTTCTTTCTTCTTTTCGCTAATTCTTTTCTAGATAAACGAACATTAATTGTACCCTTCTTAGCATCTAAATCTATGATGTCTCCATTCTTAAGTAAGGCTATTGGTCCTCCAACTGATGCTTCAGGTCCAACATGGCCTATACAAAATCCTCTCGTTGCACCTGAAAATCTTCCATCAGTAATAAGAGCAACTTTTTCACCTTTACCTTGTCCGTAAATTGCTCCAGTTGTTTGAAGCATTTCTCTCATGCCTGGACCACCTTTAGGTCCTTCGTATCTTATAATTATAATGTCACCGTCTTTATATTTTTTATTTTTTACAGCTTTATAAGCAGCTTCTTCAGTATCGAAACATCTTGCTTTACCTGTGAATTGTAATTTCTTTAATCCAGCAACTTTAACAATTGCTCCATCAGGTGCTAAATTTCCTTTTAAACCAACAACACCTCCATCAGGAGACAATGGTTGGTTGTGTGTTCTCATAACTTTTTGATTTTTATTAAACTTAACGTTTTTTAAATTTTGTCTCATTGTTTTACCTGTAACTGTCATACAATCTCCGTGTATGTAGCCACCATCTAATAAAGTTTTTAAAAGCATTGGAACTCCACCTGCTTTCCACATATCTTTTGCAACATATTTTCCACCAGGTTTTAAGTCTGCAAGATAAGGTGTTTTCTTAAATATTCTTGCAACATCCATTAAATCAAATTTAATTCCTGCTTCATTTGCAAGTGCAGGTAAATGTAAAGCTGCATTAGTTGATCCACCTGTTGCAGCAACAATTGTTGCAGCGTTTTCTAAAGATTTTTTTGTAACAATATCTCTTGGTCTTATATTTTTTGCCAATAAATTCATTACTGCCTTACCACTTTTTAAAGCATAAGAATCTCTTTGTGTGTATGGCGCTGGTGTTCCAGCTGAATATGGTAATGCTAATCCTATTGCCTCAGACACACATGCCATAGTATTTGCTGTAAATTGTCCGCCACAAGCTCCAGCACTTGGGCAAGCTTTAAGTTCTAATTTTCTCAATGCATGTGCTGACATTTTTCCTGAGGAAAATTTTCCAACTCCTTCAAATACATCAACAACTGTTACATCTTTTCCATTAAATCTGCCCGGTAATATTGAACCACCATAAATAAAAACACTTGGTACATTTAATCTTACCATTGCCATCATTAAGCCTGGTAAAGATTTATCACATCCTGCAACGCCAACTAAAGCGTCATAACAATGTCCTCTAACAGTTAATTCTGTTGAGTCTGCAATTACATCTCGTGAAATCAATGAAGATTTCATTCCTTCATGACCCATTGCTATTCCATCTGTAACTGTAATTGTGCAAAATTCTCTTGGTGTACCACCTGCTTGATGAACTCCTTTTTTAACTGATTGAGCCTGTCTCATTAAAGCAATATTACAAGGAGCTGCCTCGTTCCATGTTGAAACAACACCTACAAAAGGTTTTGCTACATCTTTTTCAGTCAAATCCATTGCGTAATAAAAAGATCTTTGAGGAGCCTTATCGGGTCCTAAAGATGTATGCCTACTAGGTAATTTCTTCTTATTAAATTTCTTCATTATAAACCTTTTATAGTGATTGATATTTTATCAATATCTTTTTTAAGATTACTATAGTTATTTTTTTCCTGATCAACAATATTTTTTGGCGCTCTTTCTACAAAACTTTTGTTAGAAAGTCTTTTCGATATCCCATCTAACTCACTTTGGTATTTTTGCTGCCTTTTTAGAAGGTTTTCTTTGATCAAAGAGAGATCTATTGATTGATCAAAATATATCTTAAAAATATCCCCTTTGATGACTAAGTTTGCTGATGCTTTATCTTTATCAGTATCTAGAAAGCTATTTATCCTACCAAGTTTTTTCAAAACAGTTTGATTTTTTTTGATAAACAACTGATCATTTTTAGATAGGGTCGAAATAGACATATCTACAAAAGAACCTGGGCTCACATTTAATTCATTTTTAAATGCTCTAAGTTGGCTTATTAAATTGATTATATTTTCTACTTCCTTAATTTGTTTATCTTTATTTGCTTTTTTATTCGACCAATTAGCAAACATTAGATAATTTTTTGGTTTATCTAGCTTATTTTTTAACCATAATTCTTCTGTAATAAACGGAATAAATGGATGTAAAAGAATTAAAATTTGTTTAAAAACATAACTTAATGTCTGTTTTACCTCTGAAATTGACGACTTTTCTTTCGAATTTAATATAGTTTTAGATAATTCTACGTACCAATCACAGTATGAGTGCCAAACAAATTGGTAAATGTTTCTTGCTGCCTCATCAAACCTATAATCATTTATATTCTTTTCAATAAGTTTACTTACTGTGTTCAACTCTGAAATAATCCATTTATTTATATTTAATTTTACTTTTGGTTCCTTTTTAGACTTTGAAAAATCACACTTATTCATGGCCAAAAAGTTGTTTGCATTCCAAAGCTTATTTAGAAAATTTCTATAACCTTTAACTCTATCTTCAGATAATTTTACATCTCTTCCTGGTGATGCCATTGATAGCAAAGTAAATCTTAATGCATCTGCACTATATTTATCTATCAATATCAAAGGATCAATTACGTTACCTTTTGACTTAGACATTTTTTGTCCTTTTTCATCTCTTACCAATGCATGAACATAAATTTCTTTAAATGGTTGTTTATTTAAAAACTCCATTCCAAACATCATCATTCTGGCTACCCAAAAAAAGATAATATCAAAACCAGTTACTAAAACTGATGTTGGGTAAAACTTCTTTAGATATTCATTTTTGTTTGGCCAACCAAGAGTTGCAAAAGCCCATAATCCTGATGAGAACCATGTGTCTAAAACATCCTCATCTCTTACTAATTCTACATTTTTTTTATATTTTTTTTTGGCTAGTTTTTTTGCTTCACTATAATTTGATGCAACAAATATTTTTTTATCAGGTCCATACCAAGCTGGTATTTGATGTCCCCACCAAAGTTGTCTTGATATACACCAAGGTTCAATATTATTCATCCACTGAAAATAAGTCTTTGACCAATTAGGAGGAAAAAATTTTGTTTTTTTATTCTTTACAATTTTCTTTGCTTTTACTGATAATTTTTTTGCATCTGCAAACCATTGCTCTGTAAGATATGGTTCAATTATAGAATTAGATCTATCACCGTAAGGAACTTTATTCTTAATATTTTCTTCTTTGATAAGCTTGTCACCAAGTTCGTTTAATATTTTTTTTCTTGCTTCAAACCGATCTAAACCAACATAACCACTAGGTGCATTTTCGTTTATCTTCCCGTCCTCTGTGAAAATATTTATTATTTCTAATTTATTTCTTTTACCCACATCATAGTCATTAAAATCATGTGCAGGGGTAATTTTAACTGCACCAGAACCTTGCTCTGGATCAGCATAATCATCTTGGATAATTTTTATTTTTCTACCTATTATTGGTAAAACTACATTTTTACCTACTAAATTTGTATATCTTTCATCTTTAGGATTAACAGCAACTGCAGTGTCTCCTAGCATTGTTTCTGGTCTTGTTGTTGCAATAGTTATAAATTCTGAACTATTTTCAATTTGATAATTGATATAATAAAGTTTTGAATTTACTTCTCTTTGATCGACCTCAAGATCAGATATAGCCGTTTTTAAAACAGTATCCCAGTTAACTAATTTTTTAGATTTATAAATAAGACCTTTGTTATAGAGATCTATGAAAACTTTAATAACAGATGCAGACAAATTTTTATCCATTGTGAATGCATTCCTGGACCAATCACATGAACATCCTAGTTTTTTAAGCTGATTGATGATGATATCGCCATACTCCTTTTTCCAATCCCAGACTTTTTTAATAAAAGCCTCTCTGCCAATTGATTGTTTATCAATATTTTCACTTTCAAGCTTTCTTTCGACTAAAGCTTGCGTTGCAATTCCAGCATGATCAGTTCCTGGTTGCCATAAAGTTTCAAAATTGTTCATTCTATGAAATCTTATGAGTAAATCTTGGATAGTGTTGTTTAATGCATGACCCATATGAAGACTTCCAGTGACATTTGGTGGTGGAATTACAATAGAATACTTCTTTTTATTTTTTTTGGGTTTAAAGAGACCTTTTTTTTCCCAATAAGAGTAAATCTTATTTTCTACTTTAGAATGTGTATATTTTTCAGAACTCATTGGTGTTTATAGTTTATAATTCAATAAACGTATTTAACAATAAACAAATTCTGATTGAATTTGATAGAATATTTCATATATAAACATCTTATAAATTGTTTTATAATCAGATTTATCGGTAACGTGGCGGAATGGTTACGCAGAGGATTGCAAATCCTTGTATCCCGGTTCGATTCCGGGCGTTACCTCCAAAAAAAAGAGTTGTTTTCAAGTAAAAAAAAAGTAAGTTTTGATTTTTACATTCCTCGGTAGCTCAGTTGGTAGAGCAGTTGACTGTTAATCAATTGGTCGCAGGTTCGAGTCCTGCCCGAGGAGCCAAATTAACCAGTCTTCTGAATTCCAACGTTAAGTGATTGTAAATTTTTGCTAAATTTTATTTTCTGATCGTTAGTTAGTTCAGAATATACCTTAACTAAAAAATTATAGTTCACGTTCATGTGACCTTCTTTAATTTTATCAGCGTTTATTAGGTATTCTGAAAAATCTTCAAAAAAATAATTTATTGGAACTTTTAAATAGTTCGACAATTGAAGTAATCTTATAGAACTTACCCCATTTGTGCCTTTTTCATATTTTTGAATTTGTTGGAATGTTACGTTGATTGCTTTTGCTACTTTTGTTTGTGTGAGACCTAGCGCTAGTCTTCTTAACTTAAGTTTGTTACCTAAGTGTTTATTAAAATTATCTTCCATTAAGACCCCTCTCAAAAAAGAAGATTGAACTCTATCCGAGGGGTTTATGCAAGCGGAAAAAAAATTTTTTTTAAGTGATTTTGAGGCTTGACTTATTAGAAAAGCTCTAAATTGCTTTTAAGAAATATATGAAAATACTACATATTTAGCATGTCTGGCATGCTAAATTTATAATATTTGACTTAAGAAAAGTTTTGTTCTGTCACTTTTTGGGTTCGCAAAAAACTCTTTAGTAGTATTTTTTTCAACTATCATTCCTTCATCCATAAAAATAACTTCATCAGCTACCTCTTTTGCAAATCCCATTTCATGAGTTACAACGATCATAGTCATACCGCCTTTAGCAAGGTTTACCATTGCATCTAAAACCTCTTTAATCATCTCAGGATCAAGCGCAGAGGTTGGTTCATCAAATAACATTATCTTAGGCTGCATACATAAAGCTCTAGCAATAGCTGATCTTTGTTGTTGACCCCCTGATAATTGACCAGGGTACTTAAGTGCTTGGTCAGCTATTTGAACTTGCTCTAATTGTTTCATTGCAAGTTCTTCTGCTTGTTTTTTTGGCATCTTTTTTACCCAAATAGGCGCTAAGGTGCAGTTATCTAAAATAGATAAATGCGGAAATAAATTAAATTGTTGGAAAACCATACCAACTTCAGCTCTAATTTGCTCAATATTTTTTGTATTTTCACTAAGTTCTGTTCCATCAACTATAATTTTACCTTCTTGGTGCTCTTCTAATCTATTAATACATCGTATTAACGTTGATTTTCCAGAACCTGACGGTCCGCAGACTACTATTTTTTGTTTTGATTGTACTTTTAAATTGATATCTTTTAAAACTTGGAAATCACCAAACCATTTATTAACATTTTCAATGTTTATTATAGAGCTAGACATTATCTTTCGGTTTTATATTTATCCTCAAGGTTATAACTATATTTGCTCATTGCATAGCAAATTATCCAGAAAATTATTGCTGCAAAAATATATCCTTCCATAGCAAAACCAAGCCATTTAGGATTTGTTTTTGCTAAAGCAAGCATTCCAGCAATCTCAGCTAAGCCGACCACAAATATTAATGGTGTATCTTTAACTAATGCTAAAAATGTGTTTGCAATTCCAGGGATAACTAATTTTAGAGCTTGTGGAAGTATTACAAAAATATGCATTTTCCAATATCCCATTCCTAAAGATTTCGCTGCATCGTATTGACCTCTAGGTAGAGCTTGCAAACCTCCCCTAATAACTTCAGCACAATAAGCGGCTTCAAATAAAGTTATAGCAATAATTACTCTAACTAATTTATCCATGAAGAAATCTTGAGGTAAAAACATTGGAAACATAACTGATGACATAAATAATACTGTTATTAATGGAACTCCTCTCCAGAATTCAATGTAACCAACTGAAATATACCTTACTGCTGGTAGATTAGATCTTCTTCCTAGCGCCAAGATCATTCCAAGCGGAAAACAGAAAATTAAACAAAAAAATGAGACAATAAACGTTAAAGATAAACCGCCCCAAGCTCCAGTTTCTACCCAAACTAAACCAAATGATCCACCTGAAATCAAATAATAAATTATTAAGAAAGCAATTATTGGATAAATAACAACGTAATATAAAGCTAAGTATTTTTTTAAATTTTCTTTAAAAAAGTAACCAACAAAACCAAGTCCTATAACTAATAAAAATGCAGAATTTATTCTCCAATGAAGTTCATTAGGGTACATTCCATACATAAATCTCTTGAACCAAACTTTTATGTATGTCCAGCAAGCGCCTGTGCCTGTACATGCCTCTTTAGTATCACCAGATATATTAGCATCTAATACCATCCAACTTAATGCTGGAGGAAAAGCTTTTAAAATAGCGAAAGTTATAAATAGTGTAAGGAATGCATTGAAGTTAGTTGTATTGATGTTTTTGTTTAGAGAGTCTAAAAATTTATACCCACTGTATTCTGTTCTTAAATAAGACAAACCTAAAAAACCAAGAATTAAAGGGAAAAAAATACTCAAATTTCCTGGTAAAGAACCACTAATATTAATTCTAAAAAAAGAATTTAAAAACACATCAAGAATACTTAAGATTAATAAAGCACTACCAATGTAAATATTGGTCATTTGATTTTGGCTTTTAATTCTATTTAAACTAAAATTCATATTTATTTTTCCTTAATTTCTATTCGTTTATTGTACCAATTCATTAGTGCAGCAATTGCCAAACTAATTGATAAATAAGTTAACATCGTGATACCAACAATTTCGATCGCTTTACCTGTTTGCATCAGAGCAGTTCCTGCAAATACTAAAACTAAATCTGGATATGCAATAGCAGCAGCTAATGATGAATTTTTTGTCAAATTTAAATATTGATTTGTTGTTGGTGGAATAATAATTCTTAAAGCTTGTGGCATAACAACTAATTTCAAAATTTGGTTAGGAGTTAGCCCTACTGAAGCAGCAGCTTCTTTTTGACCTTTACTTATACCTTGAATTCCAGCTCTTACACATTCAGCCACGAAAGTTGATGTGTAAAGTGAAAGCGCTAAAACTAAAGCTATCAATTCAGGTGGTAATGCAACTCCACCCTCGAAAATAAATGATGTTTGTGCTAATTGTTTTAATACTGGCATTTCAAAATCGAGGGTTACTCCTCCAATTAAAAATGAAAGTAATGGTAAAACAGTAATTAAAGCCAACGATATGTAAAAAACAGGTAATTGTTTACCTTCATTTTCTTGAACTTTTTTTGCATAAATTCTTATAAAAACAATAGCAACTATTGCAGCTATCAAACATGACATGAATACATTTAAATTTTCCCAAATCATTGAGGGAATGTAATAACCTTTAATAGTCATATAAGTTACACCGAACCAAGGCTGAGCATTTTCAGGAAGAGGTAATGCTCTTAATGCAGCATAATACCAAAAGAAAATTTGTAATAATAACGGTATATTTCTAAAAAACTCAACATACCAGGCTGCTGAGTTCTTAATTAAAAAATTTTGCGATAGTCTAGCAATACCAATTATAACACCTAAAATAGTACAAAATATAATACCCAAAAAAGAAACTAGAAGTGTATTTAATAAAGCTACTACATAAGCCCAAAGGTAAGAGTCTTGCCCATCATAATCCAATAAAGTGAACTGCATGTCAAATGAGGCTTCTTGTGATAAAAAACCAAATCCGAAATCAATACCTCTATTATCCATATTTGTTTGTGCATTAATTGTAAAAAAACCAAAAACAAAAACTACGAATAGGATAGTTAATAGCTGGGGAAGAAATCTTTTTATTTTATTATTCATTTAAGCGTATAATAAAAAAAAGGGCTAGATAAATCTAGCCCTTTTTAAGTATTTTAAGATGAATTATCTTGCTGGTGGAACGTATAAAATTCCGCCTTTTGTCCATAATTGATTTGGACCTCTGTCTGGTAAAATACCTGTGTCAGCTATATTTCTCTTGTAGCTTTCACCGTAGTTACCAACTTGCTTGATAATTCTTAAGTTCCACTCGTTATCTAAACCAAAAGCAGCACCCATTTCACCTTCTGCACCAACAAGTCTTTTAATTTGCGGGTTATCAGAAGTTTTCATTGAATCTGCGTTAGCTGAAGTAATACCGTATTCTTCTGCTTCGATCATAGTGTTTAATGACCATCTTACGATATCTTCCCAAACAGCATCACCTTGTCTTACAACTGGTCCTAAAGGCTCTTTAGAAATAGTTTCTGGAAGAACAATGTGTTCATCTGGATTCTTCATTTTAGTTCTTTGAGCAGCTAATCCTGATTTATCAGTTGTGTAAGTATCACATCTACCTGCATCGTAAGCAGCAACGACTTCGTCTGCTTTTTCGAATGCTACTGGCTCATAAGAAATTCCTCTTGAATTAAAGAAGTCTCTCATATTTAGCTCAGTTGTTGTACCAATGTTTGTACAAGCTGAGATACCGTTTTTAAACTGATCTACTGACGTAATTCCAGAGCTTTTTCTTACCATGAAACCTTGGCCATCGTAAAAGTTTACACCTACAAAAGTAAGACCAATGTCAGCGTCTCTAGAAAGTGTCCAAGTAGTATTTCTTGCTAATACATCAATTTCACCTGAAGTAAGTGCAGTAAATCTTTCTTTTGCACTTAGTGGAGTGAACTTAACTTTATTAGCATCACCTAGTACAGCAGCTGCTACTGCTCTACATACATCAACGTCAATGCCTGTCCAATTTCCAGATGCATCAGCATTTGAAAATCCAGGAAGACCTTGAGAAACACCACATCTAACAAAACCCTTCTTTTGAGTATTTTTTAGAGTTTTTGACTTTTTAGCCATTGCTTCTGTTGTGAATGCAAACAGAACAGCAATCATAGCGAATAAAGAAGTCAATTGTTTTAATTGTTTAAACATATATTTCCTCTTAGTTATTTATTTGTTAACAAATAATTCAAAATTATTTTTGAATTAATTTAGTTAAGCACTTTAATAAAAATTGATCAACTGTCTTTGGTGTACAAATTGACTTAATAAATAGGCTAAACTGAATCTATTATCAACCGTAGGTAGAATACTGGCGCGCCCTGAAGGATTCGAACCTCCGACCCACGGTTTAGAAAACCGTTGCTCTATCCAGCTGAGCTAAGGGCGCAAAATTCATCTTATATATATTACTAAATCAACTTTTAAAAAAGAATTTTTTCAAGATAATTAAAATAGATAACAATTCAACTCTACCGATCATCATGAAAAGAATTAGAGAAAACTTTGAAAAGATACCAAGATTGTAGAAATTAAAATTTTCTAAATTAGTTAATGAGGAATTAACAGTATTCATAAGAGTTAAAATTGATAATTTAAAAGATATTTCACTACTTATCCCTGAAATTGTTAGAAATAAAGACAGAATACTTAAGGAAATTACAAATATTAAAACCGATAAAAAATACTTATGTAAATCCTCTGTCTTAAAAAAAATATTGAAAAAAGGCAGTTTGTTTGAGTAAACATTTTTTGGCTTAGCGTGTGATACGAGCTCATTCATAGAAAACTTAAACAATAAAAACAGTTTTGAAAATCTTAGTCCAGAGCTTGTTGAAAAAAATGACCCACCTATAATTATTAAAATTATAAAAATAAACATAAGATTTTGAGGTACCTCTAAAGAAAAACCAATATTTGAGATAGAACTACAAATTGCCAAAAAAAGTAAAAAAAAATTATTATCAGAGTTGAAAAAAATAAAAAAAGTTAAAGCTAAAAACACGAGGTAAAATAAAAGGTACAAATCCTCAAACAAAAAATTAATATTTTTTCTTTTAAAAAAAACCAAGTTGTATAGTAGAAAGAGACTAAAAAAAGATAAAAGCATTGAAATTGACAAAACTAGTTGTTGAAATTTTCCATCAATAATTAAACTAAGGTTATTATCAGGCAAAAAACCACCCGATGAAATTAAGGTTAATGATAGATTAAACGAGTCAAATATCCTAACCCCAGACATTGATAATATTAAAAAAATAACAACTGTTAATATAAGATAAATAAAACTGATCTTAAAAGATTGTTTTAAAGTCTCACTGCTACTAAATGAAATGAAGTTTGTAAGAGACTTTTTTAAATTTGTATCAAAAATATCTATTAATAAAATCAATGAAATCAAAAAATATAGTCCACCAATCCACTGCGTTGATGATCTCCACAATATTAAACTTTGGTTTAACTGTTTTAGGTTTTCAAAAACTGTAAAACCAGTAGAGGTAAAACCTGAAACTGATTCAAAATATGCATCAAATAAACTTAAATTATTTAAAATTAAATAATAAGGTATTGCTAATAATATTGGTATTATCAAGTAACCAGTTATGACTGTTAGAATTTTTTCAAATATAGATGTCTTTTTTAAATTCTTTTTTTTAAAAAAAATTAATGAACCAAAAAAAAGTGTAATTAGAAAAATAAAAAAAAAGCTACCTATATCTAAAAACAAATCAAAATAGTAACAATAAATAATATTTAAAAAAGACAAAAAAGATATGAATAGGGAAAATATACCAAGATACAGCTGTGAAAAATTTAACATCTAAATCGAGCTAATTCTAAACAAGTTTTCTACAACTGGTAACTGATCTCTTTTTGCTAAAAAAACAACTGTATCTTTTTTTTTGAAAACGAATTTTGAAGATGGAATTATTATATCATTTTTTCTTAATATTGCTCCAATTCTTATATCTTCTGGCAAATTTGAGTTTTTGAGCTCTTTGTCAATTAGTTCTGATGAATCGATTATCTCTGCTTCAATAACTTCATAATCCCCATTTGAAATACTGTAAGCTGTTTCAATTGTCCCTTTATGAACATGTTTAAGTATACTTGAAACTGTATTCATTCGTGGGTCGATTAAGTCGTCAATTTTTAAAGAGGATTGGAGAATTGAATAATTTGGTTTATTTATTAGCGCCATAGTCCTTTTATCTTTTGAAAATTTCTCAACCAAAACACTTACCATTAAATTATCTTCATCATCATTTGTTAAGGCTAAAACAGTTTCAGAGTCATCTATATTTGCCTCTTTCAAAACATCTTCTTCAAGTCCATTGCCATTAATAACTAGAGAGTTATTCAGTTCATTAGCTATGTATTCTGCTCTCTCTTTATTCTTTTCAATTATCTTTATCCTTGCAGACTCATGAGAACTTTCAAGATTTTTTGCTAAATTGAAACCTATATTTCCACCACCGATAATTAAAAACTTATTAGAAATTTTTTCATTATGTCCGAAAGCATCTAATGTTAATTGCATTTGAGATGAATTAATAATTACATAAGCCTGGTCATTCAGTTTTAAAACATCATTTTTTTTTAAAATTATAAATTTCTCTTCTCGGACAACACCAAGAATATTTGCTTCCAATTTTGGAAATTTTTTAGTAATTTTGTTCAACTCAATGTTAATCAATGGGCATTTTTCATTAACATCAATTTCAAGCAAACGTATCTTGTTATCAGCAAAAGGGACGTTATCGATTGCCCCTGGTGCCTCTAGCTTTCTTTGTATTGATTTAGCAATTTCCACCTCAGGAGAAATTATCACATCAATAGGTAAATTTTCTTTATTATAAACTAGAGAAAATTTTGGATTTAAGTAATCTTGAGATCTAATTCTTGCAATTTTTTTTCCAATTTTAAAAATAGAAAAAGCGATTTGACAAATTAACATGTTAATCTCATCATTTCGCGTAACAGCAATTATCATGTCAGCATCCTCGGCATTAGCTTTTTCAAGTATTGATGGGTATGTGGCTTTTCCAACTATAGATTTAACATCCAAATCATCATTAATTTTTTGGATATCTTCGCTAGATTGATCAATAACAGTAATAGAATGATCTTGTTCGCTTAAAAGTTTAGCTATGGTATAGCCTACTCTACCTGCCCCACAAATTATTATATTCATTAATTTAAGTCCTTAACTCCTAAACCTTTTAATTTTCTATGAAGGGCGGATCTTTCCATTCCTACAAACTTTGCTGTTTTTGAAATATTTCCCCCAAATTTTTTTAATTGAGTTGTTAAATATTCTTTTTCAAAGTTTTCTCTCGCTTCTTTTAGAGGAACAGATAAATTGTTATCTTTGATCGTTTCTATGCCACCCTGTTTTATAGACTCTTTGATGATTGTCTTAATTTTATTTTGGTCATTATTTGATAATATAGCAATTCTTTCTATCAAATTTCTTAGCTCTCTTACATTTCCAGGCCAATGATGATTTATTAAATATGAGTCTTCTTTATCAATATTCAGATTTTTGAGATTATATGTTTTTGAGATAGTATTTGAAAAATACTCAATTAAAAGAGGTATATCACTTACCCTACTACTTAATGGTTCGATGCTAATTTGAAAAACATTTAACCTATGGAATAGGTCCTCCCTAAAATTACCAAGTTGAGTTTCGTTATTAATATTTTTACTAGATGTACAAATTATTCTTACGTTTACTTTAATGTCGTGATTACTATTTATTCTTTTAAACTTTTGATCAATTAAAACTCTCAATATTTTTGATTGTGTTTCAAGAGGTATTTCAGAAATTTCGTCTATCAACAAAGTTCCTCCAGAAGCTTTTTCAAGAGAACCATATGTAATTGAGCCATTCTCTTTTTCCTCTCCAAAAAGTTCTAACTCATATTTTTTAACATCTAACAATGCTCCATTTAAAATGATAAATGGACCTTTATTTCTTTTTGAAAGTTTATGAATTTTTCTAGCTATCAATTCTTTACCAGAGCCTGTTGGTCCATATATAAATATTCTACTTTCCGAGTTGGAAAGCTTTTGTATTTGTTCTTTTATTTTTTCAATATTCTGACTATTTCCTATTAAATCAAATGAATGAAATAGTTTAGTTTCAAGTACTTTGTTTTCATTTTTTAATTTAAAGTTTTCTACAGCTCTTTTGACAAAATTCATTAATCTTTCTTCATCAAAAGGTTTTTCTAAGAATTCAAATGCCCCGGATTTGAGAGATTTGATAGCCATTTCGATATTAGCGTGTCCAGAAATAATTATTACTGGAATATCTTTATTTTTATTTTTAATATGATTTAAAAGTTCAATACCATCATTGTCTCCTTTATCAAGTTTCACATCTATAATTGCAACATCAGGTAATTTTTTATCTATTTCATTTAAAGCCTGATTATAATTTGCAGCAATTCTAGTTTCATATCCCGCGTCAGAAATTAAATCCTTTAGAATATTTCTTATATCTGGGTTGTCATCAATTATTAGAATTTCAGTTGACATATTTTGGTAATAAAATTTTTATTTTTGCTCCTTCTTTTTGTGAGATAAATTCTATAAATCCATTGTGATCGTTTAAAATTTTTTCTACGATAGAAAGACCTAAACCACTACCCTCTTTTTTTGTCGTGAAATAAGGTTTTGAAAGTGTTTTAAGGTCGTTATTCGTAAAACCTGATCCATTATCTTGTACAACGATGCTTATATAGTCATTTATTAATTGAATTTCTACATCGATTTTCTTCTTAAAATCACCTGTTTTTTGGTGTTTTTCTTTGAGACTTTCAATTGAATTTTTAAGGAGGTTAATAAAAACTCTATTTAATTGTTCAGTATCACTGTTTACATAATGAACTTCTTTAGTATTAAAATTTATAACTATATCTTTATCATTGGTTTTCATCAAATTTATTGAATCTTTAATAATTTTGTTTAATTCGTTTTTTTTAAAAATAGGTTTAGGCATTCTTGCGAAGTCAGAAAATTCATTTACAAGTTTTTCAATAAGCTTGATTTGTTTATTTATTGTTTTAATTTTTTCCAAAAATGACTCTTTGTTTTTTTCATCAAACAATTCTGAATATTTTTTTCTCAGACTGTCTATGATGAGTTGTATCGGTGTTAAGGGATTCTTTATTTCATGTGCAATTTTTCTAGCAACGCTTTCCCAGGCTTCATGTCTTTCATTAGCTAGAAGTTTATTTTGTTGATATTTTAATCTATCTATCATCTGATTAAAATTTTTATTAAGAACTTCAAGCTCTTTATCAGTTTTAATTTCTGGAACTTTTGAATTTAAATTACCTTTTCCAATATTAGTAGAGGCAGAAATCAAGTTATTAATGGACAAAAAGAATCTAGATGAAAATCTTATTGCTATAGAAATTGACAAGAATAAAAGGAGAGTAACAATTATTATATAGATAATAGCAAATGAAAATTTTATCCCAGTTCTTTTATCCTGTACAGTATAATAAAAATCTAAAGCCTCACTTGACTCAGTTAAGTATTGAGAAATTTTGGGGTCTAAATATTTTATTATATAAATGAAAGTATTATCATAGTTAGCCAGCTTCATTAGTGCAGCAGATGTATTTTTATATGCATTTAATATTTTTAGTGGTCTTTCATCATTAAGCACCATTTTTAACTGTTCAGTTGACGGTGGAATGTATTGAATCTGGTTTCTATCTGTCGACATTAACAACTTGCCAGAATTATCAATTAGAAAAATTGCATCTAATTTTCTTACTAGTTTTTGTGAATTTAAATAATTTTCAAACCTTTGTTTATTTTCATTAAAAATAGAAACGTTTTTATTTAAATCGAATGCAGCCAATACAATATCAGACTCAACTTTATTTCTAACTGTGCTAACATAATTAATTGCTAACTGATAAGAGTTACTAACAGCAGTAGTAATTTTTTTATCGAAATACTTTTCGAGTGCAAAAGAAAATAAAAATAAAGAAAAAATAGATATCAAAATAGAAGGTATTAATGTGAATAAAGAAAAGAAGGTTATATATTTCCTATTTGCTCTAGATCCTTCTATTGCTATCTCATTTTTGATAGAATTTTTAATCTCAAAAAAAATCATTGAGAAAAAAACTAGTAATAATAAAATATTCGATACTAACAAATATTGTAAATTCTCATCTGTAAGTTCAATAAAACTCTTATCAATGAAAGTTAAAAACGTTAAAAAACCAAGAAATAGTGTAGTTATAAATATTAAAATAATAAAAATATTTTTTCTTATAAATTTAAGCATAATAATGTAGTACTTTAAAATTCATCATAATATATGAGTAATTGTTTTATAATATTAGCAGCTGGAAAAAGTAATAGATTTATTTCCAAAATACCAAAACCATATATTAGATATAAGGGTGATATACTAATTAATCATTCTATAAATAAGGCAATTTTATCAAAAAAATTCTCTAAAATCGTTGTTGCAATCAATAAAGGTCACAAAAAATACATAAAAAAATTGAGTAAAAACAAAGTTCATTTTATAGAGGGAGGAAAATCTAGAGCTGATTCTTCTAGGTTATCATTAAAATATCTGTACAAATTTAAGCCCAAAAATGTGCTAATACATGACGCTGCAAGACCAAACTTTTCAATAAAATTAGTAAATAAACTCTTTAAAAATCTTAAAAAATTTGATGGGGTTGTCCCAGTTTTGAAGACCACAAGTTCTATTAAATTAATTAAAAATAAAAAAATTTTAAACTTAGATCGCAACAAAATTTTTTTATCACAAACACCACAAGCTTTTAATTTTAAAAAAATATTTGACCTTCAAAAAAAGGGAAATTCAAAAATAACTGATGACGCTTCATTATTTATAAATAATCTAAACAAAATAAAAATGGTCAAAGGCGAAGAGGAAAATATTAAAATTACAACTAAAAATGACATAAAAGAAAAATTAAAATACTATTTTGGTATTGGTTTTGATGTACATAGGTTGGTAAAAAATAAAAGAATGTACCTAGGTGGACTTAAAATTAATTCAAAATTAGGAACATTAGGACACTCTGATGGTGATCCTGTTCTCCACGCAATTACTGACTCAATTCTTGGTGCTTGCAGAAAGGGTGATATAGGACAAAAATTTTCAGATAAAGATGTGAAATTTAAAAATATAAGATCAACAATTTTGTTAAGGAAAGTTATTAAAGAAATAGAGAAAAGTGGATTTTTTATTAATAACCTAGATATAAATATAATAACTCAAACTCCAAAAATTAGTAAATATAAAAAAAGGATGATTTTGACGATATCTAAATTATGTAAAATTAAAAAGGATCAAATCAATATCAAAGGTAAAACAGCAGAGAAACTTGGTGTAATAGGAAAAGAAAAAGCTATTGCTTGTGAAGTGATATCTTCAGTTTTCAAATATGAATAAAAAAATTGGAAAAATGATTGTTACGATGTTTGGTGTTGGTCATATAAAATATTTTCCAGGTACTTTTGCTTCTTTAATAACAGCTTCGATGTATTATATTTTCTATACGATTAAAATAAATTATTTTTTGTTAATATTTATTAACCTATTTTTATTTATTTATTCGGTTTGGATGATTAATAATTTGGAAGGTGAATTTGAAGAAATAGACTCAAAAGAAATCGTAATTGATGAATTTTTGGGTCAATCCATACCAATTATCTTCTTTTATATAATTTTTTATGAAGGATCTGTATCGACTAACTTTTTTCTTATAATTGTTTTTTTATCTTTCATTGGATTTCGTTTTTTTGATATCTTAAAACCTTATCCAATTAATTATGTGGATAAGAACATGAAAAATGGTTTTGGTGTTATTTTAGATGATCTTATAGCAGGTTTCTTCACGCTAATAATGTTATATATCTGCATAATTTTTTATGGTCAAATTTAGTAAATTAATTAAGAAATTAAAAAAGAAAAAATTAAAGATTAGTTTTGCTGAGTCTTGTACTGGTGGATTACTCGCTCAATCTATAACCTCGATAAGTGGAGCTTCAGAGGTATTTAATTTAAGCGTTGTTACTTATTCAAATAAATCGAAAAGTTCAATTCTTAATGTGCCAAAAAAAATAATTAATAAATTTGGAGCTGTAAGTGAAGAATGTTGCCTAAGTATGGTAAAAAATTTAGCAAAAATAAGCAAAAGTCAAATAAATGTGTCTATTACTGGAATAGCTGGACCTAAGGGTGGCTCTAAGTTTAAACCAGTGGGTCTTGTTTTCATTGGAATTAAATATAAAGGTAAAAACAATATTTATAAATATTTGTTTGCAAATAAAACAAGGAGATCTATTCAAAATGCAAGTGCAAAAGCTGTGGTAAATAATTTACTAAACCTTATTAAATAATTTCTCTGCCCTACTTTGGAACGCATCAGCAATTTTATCGAGACCGTATTTAAATGATTTATTCATAAAAATATTTAAGAATTTATTTTTTAATTCAAAATCCAGATCAAAAGTTACCTCTGTAAAATTCTCTTTTTGATCAAATTTCCACTTGTTTTCCAAATATTTTAAAGGTCCTTCAATATTTTTTACGTAAATAATACTCTCCTTTTTATCAAATTTAACATCACTTTTATAAGTGTCTTTAAAAGGACCTTTGCCGATTGTTAAGTCAGCCTCGATATATTGGAAATTACCCACAGACTCATCTTTATATATGTGAGCATTTAAACAATATGGAATAAATTTTGGGTATTCTTCAATATTGAGAACAAGATCGATTAAATCTTTTTTAGAACAATTAATGTTTCTCTTTATCGAAGCTTTTGGCATTAAAAGTTATTCTATTTTTTTTCAATTTAGCAAAGTCTTCGTCTGCATGATAAGACGATCTTGTAAGTGGAGACGAAGATACTAATAGAAAGCCTTTTGCTTTAGCGATAACTTCTAAATCTTTAAATTCACTTGGATCATAGTATCGTTGAAGTGGAAAGTGCTTAACAGATGGTTGTAAATACTGTCCGATTGTTAAGAAATCAACATTAGCAGATCTTAAATCGTCCATAACTTGTAAAATTTCATCCTTAGTTTCACCCATACCAACCATAATTCCAGACTTGGTAAAAGTTTCTTGATTTATTTGTTTAGCGTTTTTTAATAGTTCAAGAGATGAAAAATATCTAGATCCAGGTCTTACCTTTAAGTATAAACTTGGAACAGTTTCGATATTATGATTAAAAACATCTGGCATTGCATCCAAAACTCTTTTGTAGGCTTCTCCCTTTCTTAAAAAATCAGGAGTTAAAACTTCAATTGTTGTTTCTGGATTAGCTTCTCTTGTAGACTTGATAGTTTCATAAAAATGATTTGAGCCACCATCTTTGAGATCATCTCTATCAACAGAGGTGATTACTACATGACGCAAGTTTAATCCTTTAACCGCCAAGGCTATTTTTTTTGGTTCAAAAGGGTCCAATTTTTCTGGTCTTCCAGTTTTAACATCGCAAAAAGCGCAGGCTCTTGTACAAGTGTCCCCCATAATCATAAAAGTTGCATGTCTCTTGCTCCAACATTCAGTAATATTTGGACAATTTGCTTCCTCACAAACTGTAACTAATTTTTGTTGGTTGACTATACTTTTTGTAAGAAAAAATTCTTTACTGTTTAAAAGTTTTGACTTAATCCAAGCCGGTTTTTTTTTAATTGGATTAATTTGATTTTTTTGTTTTTCTGGATGTCTTACTTTATTCATTTTCAATAGTATAGGTATTCTCACCTTTTTTTCCAACTACAAATTTGTCCCTTAATAAAATTTCAAGGTAATCTTTGTCTAAATTCTCACCAATTAGACTATTAATTTTTTTCAACTTTGTTATTTCATTAGTTAAAAACAGTTTTTTCTTTAAAAGATTTTCAAATTGATTTTTTTTATCTAGATACGCAAATAAACCTCTATTACCCCCAAGTAAATTTAAAGAAAAATAAATAATTAATATTATTGGAAGTATGAATATAATATTTTTTTTAATAATATTTATCATTTCAATTTAGCCATATTATTGCTTTTTATAAGGTCAGATTCTATTCTCAATAACTGGTTAAATTTTGCAACCCTTTCTGATCTACATAATGAGCCAGTTTTTATTTGATTTGAATTAGTTCCAACTGCTAAATCAGATATAAATGTATCTTCTGAGTCGCCCGATCTATGAGAAATGATAGTTGTATAACCAATATTTTGGGCAAATCTTATAACATCTAGGGTCTCAGAAACTGTACCGATTTGATTTAACTTAATTAAAATAGAATTAGATGATTGATATAAAAAACCCTTTTTTAATCTTTGAAGATTAGTTACATAAAGATCATCACCTACGATCTGTATTTTTTTTTCTTTTTTATGCAAATCAGACCATGATTTCCAATCGTTTTCTGCGAAAGGATCTTCAATAGATTTTATTTTATATCTTTTAATTATTTTTGAGTAGAACAATATTGTATTTTTGTGTGAGATATATTTTTTTGAATCTATTGCATATTTATTATTTTTAAAAAGTTCATTTGCAGCAACATCTAAACATATTGATACATCTTTTCCGTTAACAAAACCTGCCTTTTTTATAGCATTCGAAATTAATTTTAATGCCTCTTCATTTTTTGAAATCATCGGAGCGAAGCCACCTTCATCTCCAACAGATGTAGATAAATTTTTACTAATAAGTAATTTTTTCAAGCTTTGTATTACTAAAAAACAAATATTCATTGCCTCACTAAAAGTCCTCGCTTTATCCGGTCTAATCATAAATTCTTGAATTTTCAAACCATTATTAGCATGAGCGCCCCCATTGATGATGTTCATAAGTGGAAAAGGTAGCTTAAAATTTTTTTTGATCAAAAAGTTTTTATACAATGGTATTTTTTTCATCTTTGCTGATAATTTTTTAACAGCAATAGAAACAGATAAAATTGCATTTGCACCTATTTTATTTTTTTGCTTTGTTCCATCTAATTTTATAAGAATTGAGTCAATCAGTTCTTGATTATGAACATTTTTATTTATAATTTTTTTTGAAATTATTTTATTTACATTTGATACAGCAGAAAAAACACTTTTTCCTAAATACTTTTTATTTGTTACATCCCTTTTTTCAAATGCTTCATATGAACCAGTCGATGCGCCTGAAGGACAAATGGCTTTTGAAGAAACTTTTCCACAGAATATTTCTGTTTCGATTGTTGGTATGCCTCTACTATCAAATATTTGCCTTGAAACTACTTTTGTAATTTTTGACATTAAATAATAATTTAGTTTTTAATTAGTTTATCAATCTCAAGCAATTTATTTACCAAACTGTCCATTTCATTCAATGGAACCATATTTGGACCATCAGAAGGAGCATTATCTGGATCTTGATGCGTTTCAATAAAAACAGCAGCTATTCCAACAGCAACTGCCGCCCTAGATAAGTGTGAAACAAATTTTCTTTCGCCCCCACTTTTATCACCCATTCCTCCCGGTTGTTGAACTGAGTGGGTTGCATCGAAAACTATAGGATATCCTGTTTGTGCCATTATTGGTATTGATCTCATATCAGATACTAATGTGTTATAACCAAAGCTCGCTCCTCTTTCTGTAATTAAGATATTACTATTTCCTGTATCTGATATTTTTTTTACTACATTTGACATATCCCACGGGGCAAGAAATTGACCTTTTTTAACATTAATAACTTTATTTGTTTTGGCGGCAGCTACTAACAAATCAGTTTGTCTACATAAAAAAGCTGGAATTTGAAGGACATCAACATGATTTGCAACAATAGAACATTGTTCTGCATTGTGAATATCGGTAAGAATTGGAACATTTATTTGTTTTTTTATTTTATCAAATATTGGTAAAGATTTTTCTAAACCAGCACCTCTTTTGCTTTTAAGACTAGTTCTGTTAGCTTTGTCGAAAGATGTTTTGTAAATAAAACCTATATTATATTTTTTAGAAATTTCTGATATTTTTCCTGCCATATCAAGAGCATGCTGCTCGTTCTCAAGTTGACAAGGTCCAGCAATTAAACATATCTTTTCTTTATTTGAAATTTTTACTCCATCACAATTAACTGTAATATTTTTCATTATTTATTTTTTGCAGCTCCAATAAATGATGAGAATAATGGATGAGGTTGTAAAGGTCTAGATTTAAATTCTGGGTGAAATTGAACTCCAATAAACCAAGGGTGATTTTTAATTTCAACGATTTCAGGTAAGCTGTTGTCAGGAGACATTCCTGAGAAATTTAAACCGTGTGTTTCAAATTTTTTTCTCAAATTGATATTAACCTCATACCTATGTCTATGTCTTTCTTTAATTTGACCAGACTTATAAATTTCTTTTATTAAGGAATTGTGTTGTAATTTAGCTGGATAAAGACCTAATCGCATAGTTCCACCTAAATTTTTCAGAGTTCCTTTAATTTTTCTACCGTTTTTGTTCCATTCTTCAATAAGGCCAATTACCGGGTAGCAATTTTTATCAAACTCACTAGAGCCAGCATTTTTAATTTTTAGTACATTTCTAGCAAATTCAATTACTGCCATTTGCATGCCAAAACAAATTCCTAAAAAGGGAATTTTTTTAGTCCTTGCATAATTTATACATGCTATTTTACCTTCAGTGCCTCTTTTTCCAAAGCCTCCAGGAATTATTATTCCAGAAACATTACTTAATTTTTTTTGAACATCTGAGACTTTCAATAAATCTGACTCTATTCTAATTAAATTAACTTTTACATTATTATGAATGCCTCCGTGAACTAGTGCTTCATCTAACGATTTATATGCATCTTTTAAATCTACATATTTTCCAACAATTGCTATGTTTACAGTCCTAATATTTTTGTTTGTTACAATTTTAGTTACCTCTTTCCACGGTTTCAAATTAATTTTTTTTCTCGGCTTAATATTAAAATATTCAAAGACTTGTTTATCTAAGCCTTCATTAAAGAAACTTATTGGTGCCTCATAAATTGTTTTAACATCTACAGTCTCTATAACCCTTTTTATTGGTATATTGCAAAACAATGAAATTTTTTTTCTTTGATCAAGAGGTATAGATTGTTGTGATCTGCAAATAACTATATCTGGTTGAATTCCAATGCTTCTTAATTCTTTAACAGAATGTTGTGTAGGTTTAGTTTTTATTTCATCAGAAGATTTTAAAAATGGAACTAATGTTAAATGTATAAATAAAGTTTTTTCTTTACCAATATCGTTAGCAAATTGTCTTATAGCCTCTAGAAAAGGTAGGCTCTCAATATCACCAACTGTTCCTCCAATTTCACAGATAACAAAATCTTCATTTTTAATACCATTTTTAATAAACTCTTTTATTCTATTAGTTACATGTGGAATTACTTGAACAGTTTTTCCAAGATAGTCACCCCTCCTTTCTTTAGTTATGATATCACTATAAATTCTCCCAGTAGTAATATTATCATTTTTTGTTGATGATATATCTGTAAATCTTTCATAATGACCTAAGTCTAAATCAGTTTCAGCTCCATCATCTGTTACAAAAACCTCACCATGTTGAAATGGACTCATTGTTCCTGGATCAACATTTAAATAAGGATCCATTTTTCTTACCCTTACTTTAAAGCCTTGTGACTTAAGTAAATAAGCTAGTGATGCTGATGATAAACCTTTTCCAAGTGATGATACCACGCCGCCAGTTACAAAAATATATCGCGCCATGGAAGTATTTTATAAGCTTTTTTTTGTAAAAATAAAAGAATTAATTATTGTTATCTGGTATTTTTGGTGCGTCTTTATCTGAATTTTCGTCCACCGTATCAATTAATGATTTTTCAGGACTTAACTTTTGATTCGATAGAATAGTCAGACCTAAACTACAAATTATAAATAATGTAGCTACAACAGCTGTGCTTTTAGTCAAAAAATTGCCTGCAGTTTTAGAAAACATATAACTTTCTTGTGATACACCAATTCCTAATGCGCCACCTTCTGATTTTTGAAATAAAACGAGAATTACTAAAATAATAGCAAGCACAATGTTTATAGTTAGCAAAATATTTTCCATGGAAACTAATTATACGTTTTTTTTACTATATCAATGAATTTTTTAGAATTTTGCGAAGCTCCGCCAATTAAAAAACCATCAAGGTTAGTTATTTTTTTTAAATTTCTTATATTTTCAGGATTTACAGATCCACCGTATAAAATCTTTGGTAATCTCCCTTTAAATTTTTTTTTAATAAATTCAATTGTTTGTTCAAGTTCATCGATTTTAGGAATTTTTCCCGTACCAATTGACCAAACTGGTTCATAAGCAATAAATATATTAGACTTTACTTTAATCTTTTTCAAACCAAGTTTTATTTGTTTAGATAAAATTGACTTTGTTTTTTTTCTCTTTTTTTCAGCCAAAGTTTCACCAATACAAAAAATAACTTTTAATTTTGCCTTAATAGCACTTTTAACTTTAAGATTAATAAGCTTATCTGTTTCACCTTTTTGTCTATTTTCCGAGTGACCTAAAATTACATAATTGGCACCAGAACTTTTAAGCATTTTTGAATTTACGAAACCTGTATGTGAACCATAATCTTCACTTTCATGACAATTTTGACTTCCAATATCTATTAAACAATTTTCAAATTTCTCTAAAAAAGAAGAGATTAAAGTGTTTGGAGGACAATAAATTAATCTTCCTTTCTTGATTTCTTTAGATTTTGAAAATCTAATAACTTTATTCAATGTATTTAATGATTTTAAGTTTCCGTACATTTTCCAATTAGCTACGAAATACATAATTTTATTTGTCATAATTCTTTTTTTAATCTATAGATTTGTTTTTATAGATCAATAAATTATCATATATAATGTTAAATAAGTTAAAAAATTTCTCAAAAAGTAAACTTGGAGCAGTTGTGGTATTTATTGTTGCCTTGCCTTTTGTATTTTTTGGGATGGGTAGTGTTTTTCAAAATAAGGACACAAATAACGTTGCTAAAATTAACAATTACAACATATCAACAAAAAATTTTACAAATCATATAAGTTCTTTGGGTATTAATTCTGAAGTGATAAGAAATAATTTAGATCAAAATATTTTAGAAGAAATATTAAGTGACTTACTTGCCAAAAAATTTATTGAATTAGAAATAGATCATTATAATTTATTAATTTCAGATGAAAAACTAGTCAAAATTATAAAAAAAAATAAAAATTTTTTAGATCAAAATTCTAAATTTGATAGAATTAAATATGAAAAGTTTTTAATTGAAAACAATATAAATGCTTCAGATTTTGAAAAGAGACTAAAAGATAGAGAATTGGAAAAAAAACTTTTTTTCCTTTTAAATGGTGGGATTAATGTTCCAGATTTCGTCATAAAAAAATATTATAAATATGAAAATAGTAAAATTGAATTAAGATTTATTAATCTTGATGATTTTTACAAAAAAAAGAGTCAATTTACTGAAATAGAGATCGCAAATTATATTAAAAATAATAATGATAATTTAAAGAGAGATTTTATTAATTTCGACTATACTAAAATAACACCAAAAAATTTAATTGGCACGGAAGAATATAACGAAAAATTTTTCTCCGAAATAGATACTATTGAAAACAATATCTCCAATTTTTCAGATCTCAAAAATCTTTTAAATAATTATGAAAATATTAATATTGAAAAAAAAACAAATTATATGCTTATTAATAATGACGACCCTTTTAAAGAAGTCTATGACAATAGATTTGATAATGGTATTCAGATAATTGATAAAAATGACTACATTCTTCTATTTCAGGTCATAAATATCGAAAATAAAATTCCAGAAATAACAGATAAAAATTTTAAAGACTTTATTTTAACAACTCTTGTTGAGAAAGAAAAATTTGATTTTAACAAAAAAATCTTTGATAAAATAAATGCCAATAAATTTTCAGAAGCCGACTTTGAAAATATAAGTATTGATAAATCCTTATTTAAGAATATTCAATTAAATTCAGTAAAGGATAATAATTTTTTTGAAATCAACTCAGTTGAATACATTTATTCTCTTCCAGAAAAGAGTTTTCTATTAGCTTCTGACGAGAAAGGAAAAATATACTTAGCTAAAATAAATAAGATTAAAACGCAAAATATTGATAATAAAAATAAAGATTTTGATACTTATTACAATAAAACTCATGAGAAATTAAAGAGTGATGTTTTTTCTACTTATGATTTATACTTAAATAATAAATATAATGTAAAAATTTATTCAAGGACAATTGAAAGATTAAGAAACTATTTTAAATGAAATTAAATGTTGGTCTAAACGAATTTAAAAAAACATATCGCCAAAAAAAAAATCAAGTTTTATACTATAAGATTAAATCCAAAAGTTCTTTTGAAATTGAAAATTTGATTAATAACTTTTTAGAAGACAGAAATAGTTTTATCTTTGAATCCGTAGAAAAAGGTAAAATAAAAGGGAGATACACAATTTTTGGTAAAGGACCAGATAAAATATGGGAATTTAATCAAAAAAGAGTTTCTACAATTACATCAGGAAAGAAAAGGAAAATAAAAGGTGATCCAAAAATTATATTAAGTAAAATAATAGATGATTTTACATTTAAGATCCCATCTTCATTACCGCCTATGTGTAGTATGATAGCTGGATACTTTTCTTATGATACAATTAGATATATAGAAAAAATTAAGAATTCTTGCAAGAACGATCTAAAACTGCCTGATATTAGATTGATAAGGCCTACCACTCTAATAATTCATGACAATGTTAAAAAAGAAATTTTTTTCGTCAAAAATATTTTTTCTGATATTAAAATAAATAACTTAGATAAAAAGTATTTTGAAATACAAGATGAAATCAATAGTTTATTGATAAGTTCAAGAGTTTCAAAATTTTATAAGGATACTTCATCTAAAAAGTTTAACGTTAAATCAAACATTTCTAAAAAAAGGTTTTTCCAAATTGTAAACAAAGCTAAACAATACATAAAGAAAGGTGACATATTCCAGGTTGTCTTGAGCCAAAGATTTGAGACAAAACTTACAAAAAAACCAATTTCGATTTACAAGAAATTAAGAGTAACTAATCCATCACCGTTTATGTTTTTCTTTAATTTTAATGACTTTCAAATTATTGGTGCAAGTCCAGAAATATTAGTTAGATTAAGGAATAATGTAATTACTGTAAGACCAATTGCTGGAACAAGACCTAGAGGAAGAAATGATAAAGAAGATAATTTTTTAAAAAAAGATTTAATTAATGATAAAAAAGAATTGTCTGAACATCTTATGCTTCTCGACTTAGGTAGAAATGACGCCGGAAAAGTCTCAAAGATAAATACGATAAAAGTTACTGAAAAATTTAAAATTGAAAAATATTCACACGTTATGCATATCGTTTCTAATGTGACAGGTATCTATGATAAAAAATTCTCTAAATTTGAGGCTTTAATGGCTGGGTTTCCAGCAGGTACAGTCTCGGGAGCACCTAAGATTAGAGCAATGGAAATAATTGATGAGCTTGAAAAAAATAGTAGAAAAATCTACGCAGGAGGAATTGGTTACTTCTCCGCAAACGGAGATTTCGATACCTGTATAGCTTTAAGAACAGCAATAACAAAAAATAACAAATTTTATGTTCAGGCAGGCGCTGGAATTGTTGCGGATAGCAAGCCAATAAATGAATATAATGAAACAATTAATAAAGCAACAGCTTTAATAAAGTCTTTAGAAAAATGAAAATACTTCTTATTGATAACTACGATAGTTTTACATATAATTTATACCACTACTTGTCTGCTCTAAAAACTAAAGTAGAAGTTTATAGAAATGATAAGATAAATTCCTCAGAAATTATCAAGAAAAGATTTGATAGAATTGTTATTTCTCCAGGACCAGGGAACCCAAATCAATCTGGAAATTGTTTGAAAATTGTTAAAGAATTTCATAACAAATTACCTATTCTTGGAGTTTGCCTCGGACATCAAATAATAGGTCAAGTTTTTGGATCTAAAATAATACAAGCAAAAAAATTGATGCACGGAAAAACAAGTAGAATAATATCAAAAAAAACCGGAATACTGAAAAATTTACCTAAAAACTTTGAAGCAACTAGATATCACAGTTTGATAATTGACAAAAAAACACTGTCAAAAGATCTAGAAATCACTGCAGAAACAAAGGACGGTTTAATAATGGGAGTTAAACATAAAAAACATAATGTGCATGGGGTGCAATTTCATCCTGAAAGTATTAAAACAAAACTTGGAATAAAAATTTTAAAAAACTTTATTAGATTTAAAAACAAATGAAACAATTTATAGACAAAATAGGAGCAAAACAAGATTTAACTTTTTCAGAAAGTAAAGAAGCTTTTAAAATAATAATGGAAGGAAAAGCTAATGATCAAGAGATATTTGATTTTTTAACTCTGTTATCAAATAAAGGGGAGTCTTCTGATGAAATAGCTGGGGGTGTTTACGTATTAAGGGAAAAATCAAAAAGGGTAAATGTAGAAGATTGTATTGATACATGTGGTACGGGTGGAGATGGTATGAACACTTTAAATATTTCTACCGCATCAGCTCTATTATTGGCTAGTATGGATATTAAAGTAGCAAAACACGGTAACAAAGCTGTTTCATCAAAATGTGGATCAGGTGATGTATTGGAGGCACTCGATATAAATATTAATTTGGATTCAAACGAAATTGAACAACAAATAAGTAAAAACAATTTTGGTTTCATGTTTGCACCTAACTACCACAGCGCAATGAAATTTGTTGGGCCAACAAGAAAAAAAATTGGAAAAAGAACAATTTTTAATATGATTGGACCATTAAGTAGCCCTGCATTAGTAAAAAAACAAGTTATTGGCGTATTCGATAAAACACTTTTAGAGATATTTGCAAATGCTTTAAAAAGTTTAGATATTAAGTTTGCATGGATTGTAAACAGTGATGATGGTTTAGATGAAATATCACCATATGCAAAAACTAATGTGATGCAATTAAAAGATAATGAGATTACTGAAATTACAATAGACCCAAAAAAATTAAAAATAAACGCTGATAAATTTGAAAATCTTGTAGGGCAAGATGCTAAATTTAATGCTGATAAAATGTTAGATATTTTTAAAGGCGAAGACAATGATTTTTCGAAAGCAGTATGCTTAAATGCTGCTGCGGGATTAATTGTATCGGAAAAATATGAAAATTATGAAAAGGCATATAATTATTCAAGAGATTTCATAAAGTCAGGAGCTACATATAAACACTTAGTAAAAATACAAAATGTCTGAAAACATTCTTGAAAAAATAATTAAAAACAAAGCCGAGAAAATAGAAAAACTCAAAAAAACTATCACATTAGAATCCTTAAATGATTTAATTAAAACAAATTGTACTTTTATAAATTTTAAAGAAAAAATTGAATATAATGTCAAAGAAAATAAATTTTCTATTATAGCTGAAATTAAAAAAGCTAGTCCGTCAGCGGGTATAATAATCAAAGATTATGACCCTGTTGAAATTGCATCTACATATAACAACAATAGGGCGACATGCTTATCTGTTTTAACTGAAGAGGATTTTTTTAATGGAAATTTAATTCATATAAGCAAAATCAAGCAGAAAATAAAATTACCAATCCTTTGTAAAGATTTTTTTATCGATAAATTTCAAGTATCTCTAGCCAAAAGTTATGGAGCGGATGCAATATTAATTATTTTAGCTGGGGTTACTGATAAAGTGGCAAATGAATTGTACGAAGAAGCACTTAGATTAAATATGTCAATTATTGTCGAAGTTCATACTGTGGAAGAGGCCAAGCGAGCATTAAAATTCAAAAATTCATTGATTGGAATAAATAATAGAAATCTTAAAACTCTTAAGACTGAAATAAATACAACTTACGATATTCATGAAGTTTTAGTCAATCATCCTGGACCTTTAATTTCTGAAAGTGGAATAAAAACAAAAGACGAATTATTAGAAATCTCAAACAAAACCTCCATCAAAACTTTTCTTATTGGTGAATCACTATTAAAAGATTTAGACAATAATTCTATTTTTTCAGTATTGTAGCGTTTAAAAACCACTTATTTCCTCTATTTTTTTCTATTGTTAATTGATAAGAACTTTTGTAGAACATAAATGTACGTAATTTGTTCTATGCTAACTAAAAAACAAAAAAACTTATTAATGTTCATCAATAAGAAGCTGAGAAGCAGTGGTGTTTCTCCTTCCTATGAAGAAATGAAAAGCTCTTTAAATCTTAAATCTAAGTCAGGAATACATAGACTAATAAGCGCATTAGAAGAAAGAGGTTTTATTAAAAGGTTGGCTCATAAAGCACGAGCATTAGAGGTTGTAAAACTACCTGAAACAGCTTCAGCAAATGATATTTATAATTCATTTTCACCAAGTGTAATAAAAGGAGGACTTAGTGAAACGGCAAACAATGAAAATGAAATTCCAGTTTTAGGGAAGATTGCAGCCGGCACACCAGTTGAAGCTATTCAAAATGAAGTGAGTAGAATTCCCCTTCCAGCAAATATTGAGAAAAATGGAGAATTTTTTGGTCTTAAAGTTCAAGGTGACTCTATGATAGAAGCTGGAATAAATAATGGTGATACAGTTATTGTAAAAAAAGCTGACACTGCCGAAAATGGAAAAATTGTGGTTGCATTAATTGATGACCATGAGGCAATGCTGAAAAGAATTAGAAGAAAAGGTAAAACTATAGCGCTTGAGAGTGCAAATAGAAATTACGAAACTAAAATTTTTGGTCCTGATAGAGTAAAAGTTCAGGGTGTTCTGGTATCTTTATATAGAAACTTCTAAAAAAATAGTCTAAACATTATTAATGTCAAAAGTAGCAACAAGATTTGCTCCATCACCTACAGGGCCTCTTCATATAGGTGGAGTTAGAACTGCATTATTTAATTGGTTATTTGCAAAAAGTAAGGGTGGAAACTTTCTATTAAGAATAGAGGATACAGACAAAGAAAGATCAAAAAAAGAATATCAAAATCAAATTATCCAATCGTTAGAATGGATTGGTATTAATTACGATAGCAATGAGTACATACAATCAACCAAAATAAGTAGTCATGTAAAAATTGCGGAAGAACTTTTAAAAAAGGGAAATGCTTATAAATGTTACTGTTCAAATGATGAAATTGAGGAACAAAAGAAAAGAGCTAAACAAAAAAAGATCCCCTATATTTATGACAGAAAATGGAGAGATAAAAACGAAAATGAGGCTCCAAAAAACATCAAACCAGTAATAAGGTTTAAAAGTAAGATTAATGGTAAATCCAAATTAAATGATTTGGTACAAGGAGATGTTGAAATAGATAATAATACAATTGAAGATTTTGTTATTTTAAGGAATGATGGTACACCAACATATAATCTATCAGTGACTGTAGATGATCATGAAATGAATGTAACGCATATCATTAGAGGAGATGATCATAAAATAAATACGTTTAAGCAAATGCAAATATATGAGGCTATGAATTGGGATCTACCAAAATTTGCCCATATACCTTTAATTCATACAAAAGATGGTAAAAAATTATCAAAAAGGGATAAAGATTCTACACTAGATGATTATTCAAAAATTGGAATAATGCCAGAGGCTTTGAGAAATTATTTGTTAAGATTGGGGTGGTCTTTTAAAGATAAAGAGATTTTTAATTTGGAAGAAAGTATCAAACACTTTAATTTAGAAGGTGTTGGAAAATCCCCATCTAAATTAGATCTAAACCGTATTTTGTCTATGAATGAATATTATATTAAGAATATGAAAGAGGATAATTTATTTGATCAATTAAAAGAATTTTGTGAAAATTATAAAGAAAAAATACTTCCTGAAAAAGAAGAACAAGTAAAAAAATCTCTTATATTTCTTAAAAATAAAGCAAAAACATTAGAGGATATTTTTAATAATTCAAAATACTTACTTTCTGACAAAGTTAATTTTAATGATGAGGATTTAAAATTGATAGATGGTAAATCAAAAGGAATTATTGCTGAATTTAAGAGTAGAGTAAAAGACTTATCAAAATTTGACCGAGAGAGTTTAGAGCCATTGGTAAGTGAAATGATAAAGACTAATAACACAAATTTTAAAGGTGTTGGTCAACCCTTAAGAATTGCATTAACAGGGTCGAAATATGGACCAGGTATTTATGATATAATTGTCTCTCTAGGTAAGGACGAAGTTCTCAAAAGATTAGGAAATAAGATATTTATTTAAGACTTTTGCAGCTTCATCGCTAGATGAGCTTGCTGGTCGTATTTTATCAAGCGTTTTTGAACATTCTTCAACTTGATTTTGTGCAAATTTAGGATTTTTTAAAAAGTAAACAGTTGATTTAAAAATTTCTTTAGCATTGCACTCGCTTTGCAAGAGTTCTGGGATTATTTCTCTTTTATTAATAATATTTATAATATTGGCATACTTAACTTTAACAAGAGACTTCATTATGAGGTAATTTAAATAGTTTATCTTGTAAATAATAATAGAAGGTACTTTTGCATTACAAATTTCTAGTGACACCGTTCCTGATTTAGATACAGCAAAAATTGAATTAAGTAGTACTTCAGACTTAACATCTTTATCAACCACTATATCGCAATTATCCAAATTTGATTTTTCTAATTTTTCAGTAATAATATTAATATTTTCTATTGTTGAATGAAATACAAAAACAAAGTCTTTATATTTCGTGTTCATCAACTTTATAAATTCAATTAAAATAGGTAAAAGTACTTTTAGCTCTGACATTCTGCTTCCTGGGAATATAGAAATTATTTTTTTTCCTCTAGAAATATGAGATATATCAATTTTAAATTTATTCTTTTCTAACAAAGGATGTCCTACAAATGTGTTTGGAATATTTTCTTTATCAAAATATTTTCTTTCAAAATCAAACAATAATAAAAAGTGATCAATAAAATTTTTAAATTTTTTTACTCTACCCTCTCTCCAAATCCATACTTGAGGTGCAACATAATGAATAGTTTTAATATTAGGATTAATTTTTTTTACTCTTTCGGCAACGCGTAGAGTAAAATCAGGACTATCTACGCTAAATAATATATCAGGTTCAAATTTAATAATTTCTTTTACAGTGAAATCAATTTTTTTTTTTATTTTAAAAATATTAAATAAAACACTTGTAAAACCCATATAAGTAATTTGTTCAATATTAAAAATTGAACTTATACCTAAACTTGCTAGATTTGATCCGCCAATTGATAAAAACTTGATATCATTATTTTTTTTTTGAATTTTTTCAATTACTGTTGATGCTAATTTATCTCCTGAAGCTTCTCCTGTTAAAATAAAAATTTTTTTCATTTTACTAATATAAATATCTTATTTTTGTTCGCAAATTTTATACATTTGTTTTTATCTAGAAAAATATTTTGTTTATCTTTTAGTACTATTCCTTTAAGACCTGCCTTTTTACAATCTTTTAAAGTATCCAAACCTATGGTAGGTAAATCAACTCTCATATCTTGTTTTTTCTTTGGATATTTAATCAATATACCCCTTTTAATTTTTGTTTTTTTTATCTTTTTGATTAAATTTTTAGTACCCTTTGAGGTTTCTTTAAAAATTGAATTTTCCCTTACAATAATTGCTTGAATATGGTCAAAGGCATTTGTTTTTTTAAGAATATTTTCACCTTTTTTAATATCATTTAAGTCATCTTTAATTGGTTTATTTTTTGTATAGATACCTTTTTTCAATGATAGTTCTGGCGTTAAAAATGTAGATTTTATTACCTTTATGTTTTCTAAAGATAAAATATTTATTAATTCTTTTAATATAGCAGCATCCCCCTTTTTATAAGCTTTGATAATTCTTGGAAGATAGTAAATCCCAGTAATATCAAGTTTTAATTTTGACAAATTTGGTTTATCTATTTTACCTGCAAATATTACTTTATTACATTTTTTTTCTCTTAATAATTTCAAAATAGATCCAAACTGTCCTATGTTTACTCTGAATGATTTTGAATCCTTTTTAAAGATATTTTTTCTTGATAAATCTAATATAAGATATTTTTTTTTTATCTTTTTAAGTTTTTTTAAAATGAATTTTGGAAAATTAGTGTCTCCAAAGAATAAACCTATCATTTTATTTACTTAATGGCGTACATATTGGCCTTTTTTTATCATGGTTAATAAAGTCTACCACTTCCCTTACGTAAGAGTTTATCTTAAGAGTTTCGCTTAGTTTTGCCAAATTTTCATGTAAAAAATTTGTTTTAAAAATTTCTTTATATGCTTCAGAAAGAGCTAAAATTTCTTTATTTGAAACCTTTTTTCTTCGTAAACCAATAAGATTAATTCCATCAAGATAGTTTCTGTTACCGAATGATAATCCGTATGGTATTACATCTCTGGAAACTGCTGTCATACCTCCTATCATTGCCATTCTGCCTATTCTTGTAAATTGTTGAATTCCACAATTTCCTCCGATTATTACTTCATCTGAAATTTGTGCGTGTCCAGCAATAGCTGCGCTATTTGCAATAACCACATTATTACCAACCATACAATCATGTGCAATGTGAGCACCTATCATTATAAGATTGTTATTACCTATTTTTGTTATTCCACCCCCTCCATCTGTACCTGTGTTTATAGTTACATGCTCTCTTATTATGTTGTTACTTCCTATTTCTAATTTCGTTTCCTCTCCTTTATATTTTAAATCTTGTGGATTTGTTCCTACCGAGGCAAAAGGAAAAATTTTTGTATTATTACCAATGATTGTATTTCCTGTGATATTAACATGAGATTGAATTTCTGCACCATCGCCTATTTTAACATTCGGACCTATGATGCTATAAGATCCTATTGTAGATTTTCCTGATATTTTTGCTTTTTTATCTACAATTGCTGTTTTGTGAATCATAAATTTTTTTTATTTATTCTCTTTAATAAATTCTTTTAAATCTTTTGCTGGATATCCCATTACTCTACTGTTATCTGGGATGTCTTTAATAACCCCACTACCTCCACCAATTTTGATGTTGTTTCCTATGTTAAGATGTCCCGAGATGCCTGCTTGACCACCTATCATAACATTATTACCTAAGATTGAAGATCCTGCAAAACCAACTTGGCCCGCAATTATACAATTATCTCCAATTTTAACGTTATGTGCTATGTGTATTTGATTATCAAGATAAGTGTTTCTGCCAATTACTGTGTTTGAAATGGAACCTCTGTCAATTGTTGATCCACATCCAATTTCTGAATAATCATTAATTAAAACTATTCCTATTTGTGGAAACCTATAATTATTTTTGTTATTAGGGAAGAATCCAAACCCTTTTTTACCAACTATACAACCATCTAAAACTTTAACATGATTCTTTAAAATTGTATTTCTTATAATTGTATTTGATCCAATTGAGCAATTATCTCCAATTACAACATTTTTTTCAATAATAGTATTATGGCCAATCGAACAATTCTTTCCAATCTTTACATTAGAACCGATGAGAACATTTTTTCCAAACTTCACTTTATTTTTAAACTTGATTTTTGATATTTCTTTTACGGAATTGTCAAAATCATCATTTACAGAGTCGGGATACAAAACTTCTGTAACTTTAGCAGTACCAATCAAAACATTCTCGACAATAATTTTTCCACATTTATTTGGCAAAAAATGATGCAAATTTTTTGTTGTTATGCAAGCAGCTGCTTTTGTCACTGATGCTTGGGACTTATATTTGTGAGAATGAAAAAAAGTAATATCTTTTGTTGATGCAGAATTTAAATCTTTAATATCAAAAATTTTTATTTTATCATTTTTATTATCATTATTAATATTTAAAACCTTATAAATATCTTTTAATTTTATAGGTCCACAATTTTTAAAAAAAGGATTTGTCATTTATGGGTTAATAACAAATACTTGTTAATTTTACTTATCAAGTTTTATTGCTGATTATTTCCTATCTACAATTGTAGCGGACCATATTGCATCTGCCATTTTTAAATCATTTACAAAGGCATCCCCTTTATATTTCCATACTCTCCCATGAGATCTAATAGCCTCAATCTTTAACTCAAGCTTACAATTAGGTATTACTGGGTTTCTAAACCTAGCCTTTTCGACGTTCATTAAAAATACTAATTTATTTTCATAAGTTGATTTATCTAAACCATGGGCTGTTAGTGCAGCAGCGGCTTGACCGAAAGCCTCAACAATCAAGACGCCAGGCATTACAGGTTGGCCAGGGAAATGTCCTTGAACAAAAAAACTTTCTTTAGTGACATTTACTATGGCCGTACCGGAATGTAATTTTTTTATATCTATTAATTGATCTAATAATAACATTGGATCTCTGTGGGGCAAGAGTTGTTTAATTTGCTCTTTTGTTAGACTATTTGACATCGAATTAATCTATTTTTATACTTTTTACTTTTTGATTTATTAATTCTAAAATATCTTTTGTAATATCATCTTCTTTTTTCCCCATTACGATATTCTTTTTTTGAACTATTATTCTAATAGAATTTTTCTTTGAGTATTCCTCTAAAATTGGAGTTAGTTTACTTATCAGACTTGTTGACGCTTTAACTCTAGATTTTTTAATTTCATTTGATGTTTTATTTCTATCTTTTTGATAATTAGAAATATCGCTTCTCAATTCCTTAAGTTTATTTTCGAACTCATCTTTACTTAAAACATTTTTTTGAGATATCAGTTTTTTTTCTTTCTCAATAATTTCTTTCTCTTTTTTTTTAAATTTTGATATTGATGCCTCTCTCTTTTTTTTAAGTTGAGCTACAATTGACTTCCCTGCTATTGATTCTTGCATTATCTTCTCTACATCAAGATAAACTATTTTTTCACTAGAGTAACTAGGGACTGATAATAAAATTAATAGTATGATACTAGTTAATATCTTTTTCATTAAATTCAAAAAGTTGTGCCAATATTAAATTGAAAACTCTGTGTCTTATCTGTATCTATTTTTGATATTGGTTCAGCAAGTGTAAATGTAAAAGGACCTATAGGTGAAAACCATTCAAGACCTACACCCGTTGAACTTCTTAAATGTCTCGAGTCACCTACAGAACTTGAATAATCAACACCCCATACACTACCTACATCAATAAAATAATTAAAATCAACACTTTGAAAACTAGGGAATATAAATGGTAAATTAGATTGAAAATTCAAAGATGCAGCATAATTTCCACCAACATAATCTTTTGAATCCACTGGACCAATTTTACCAGATTCAAAACCTCTCAATCTTTTTCTAGGCAATTTTAATCTTTCAGATACTCTTATGTCATCAGATAATCCATTTGCAGCTCTTAAATATAAACCAAGACTAGTTGTAATATCGCTTAACGTATAAAAGCTATCTATTTGATAACCGTTTACTAGTGTATTACTATCAGATATTAGAGGTATTTTTTGAGAAAATTTGGACCTGAAACCGTCAGATGTTTGAAATCTTTGGTTTCTTTTGTCATAATCAAGACTGTAACCAAATGTAGATGTAAAATAAGTACCTTCCTGTTTTTTTAAATTAGTACTTGCTGAGGAGTTTGTTGTTAATTCTTCGTAAACTGTAGAAAAAGTAGGTCTAAAATATAAATCATCATATTGTTCAAAAGCTGTACCAAAAGTAAAACCTACATCAGTAGATTTATAACCGGTATCTGCTAATTTATCTGTGTCTGTTACAAAAATATCCGTAATGAGCGCCTTTCCTGTATAATTAAAATTTGGGTTGTTAATACTAAAATTTCCCCTTATACGCTCCTCACTTATTCTTGCACCAGTTGATAACACTACACCTTTACCTAAAAAATTATTTTCAGAAATTGAGAATTGAGCTGTACCACCCTCAGAGCCAACACCTGCACCAACTAGCACCTCACCTGTTGCTTTTTCCTCAACAATAATATTAATATTTTTTAAATTTCCGTCTGAAGTATCATTAATTTCTGTAGTAACCTTTTGAAATAAATTTCTTGCTTTGATATTATTTATTGATTTGGCATGCAATAACTTATTGAAAGGATCTCCTTCATCAACTTCTAACATGTCTCTTATTACTCTTTCCTCTGTAATATTATTACCAAGAATATTTACTCTCTTGACATAGAATTTTTCACTTTCTTTAATATCAAAACTAATATCTAATTTATTTTCATTGACAATTTCAGTTTCAATAGTTGCGTCAATAAAATCATACAATCTCGAAACAGAAATTTTATCAATTTGTTGAACAACTTTATTTAATTTGTTGAGTGAATACTTTTTTCCTTTTAATCTTTTCAATATTTTTTCAACATCTTTAAAATCTTTTTCATCAAAATCATCTGGTAGATTAAGTTTTGTTTCGTTTATAGTATAAATATTTCCGGCTTCAATGTTATAAACCAAATTAAAATAATTATCATTAAAGATGGCAGAAGAATGTTTGATGCTGACATTATAGAATCCTTTGTTCAAATAAAAATTTTCTAAGAGTCTTAAATCTAGATTAATTTGATCAGGATTTAAATATTTTTTGTTAGAAATAAATTTCCAAAATTTACTTTCTTCACTCACTATAATATTTTTCAATTTTTTGTCTTTATAAAATTTATCACCGGTAAATGTAATATTCCTAATAAGAGCTTTTTCTCCAAGATTGATGTCGTAAATTAAATCAATTGTATTGTTGCTATTTGTTTTTATTGAAACTTCAACATCATTAAAGTAATAACCAGAGTTATTTAAAGATGATTTAATTTTTTGGAGATCTTGCTTTGCTAAAAATTCGATATATGGACCTTTCTCTTTTAAATTTAAATTTTTAAGGATTAATTTCTTATTTTTTTCAGCTTTTACACCATTTAAAACAATTGATTGAACAATTTTTCTTTCACTAACCTCTACGATTAAAGTATCTCCATCAACATTAAATTTAATATCTGAAAAAAAATTAGTTTCATAAAGATCTGAAAGAATATCATTAAGTTGATCTTGACTATAGTCTTTACCAAGTTTTATGCCACTAAAGGTAATGATACTCTCTTTTGTAATTCTATCATTATTTTTTACTTCGATATTATTAATAACATCGGCATAAGCGTGGTTATAAAAAATATTTATAGTTAGTAATATTAAAACTAAGTATCTCATTTTTTTTTGGATATTACACTTAAAGTTCTTGTTTTCAATCTTACAAACTCATTTAATCTTTCAATTTGAGCTAAATTTTTTGGTTTTTGATGCTTAAATTTTGAAAAAAATGATGAATTTATTAAAAGCCAAATTTTTGATGATATATCGAAAAATTTTATATCTTTTTTTAAAAAAAGATCCACAAGTTCATCATTTACCGACACCAAAACTGTATCAAATAAACTATCTTTTTTTGTAATTTTTTTTAAAAGTTTAACGACCGGAAATTTTTTGATGTTAACTAACTGAAAATCTAATGAGTTTAAAATTTTGAAATTAATTTTTTTGGATTTAATAAAATTTTGATTTCTTTCACCTATATAAACTGAATTTGAAATGGGAATTTTCATATTAGTATCGTGAGCAATTATCTTTATTAAGCCGTTTTTAAATTTAACAATAGCGTGAATATATGATTTTGGATGTATTAAGATATCAAATTTTTTTAGTTCTATATTAAATATTTTTTTTGCCTCGATTATTTCAAAAATTTTATTCATAAGTGTTGCTGAGTCAATTGAGATTTTTTTTCCCATTTTCCAATTTGGATGTTTTATAGCATCATTAGGTAAAATATTCTTTTTAATTTTTTCATTCAAAAAAGGTCCACCTGATGCGGTGAGAAAAATTTTTTCAATATCTTCCTTACGGTAATCTTTAATTACAGACCAGATAGAAAAGTGTTCAGAATCAACAGGTATAAATTCTGTTTTATATCTTTTTAGTTCTTTTTGTATAAGACTCCACCCACATATAATTGACTCTTTATTTGCTATAGCAATTCTTTTTGTTTTTTTTATAATGTTGATAGTTGGCCTCAATCCCTCCATTCCAGAAATTGCAGACATAGTGTAATCAACTTTACCTTTAATTTTTTTATCTACACCCTCAAAATCTGGAAAGACATTTATATGTTTTAATTTTTTTTTTAATACAAGATATTTTATTTTATTAGTTACAACTATATTTTTTACTTTAAAAGTTTTTACCTGTTTTGATATTAGTTTAATATTTTTGTTGGTGGATAATAAAACAATTTTAAATTTTTTACTGTCTCTTTTAATAATTTCTAAAGTTTGTTTTCCTATGGATCCAGTAGAACCTAATATAATAATTTTTTTCATTTTTTATAAAAGAGATATTATTATAAAACCAAGTGGTAAAGCGAATATTGTTCCATCTATTCTATCCAGTAATCCTCCATGCCCAGGTATTAAATTTCCAGTATTCTTAATTTTTGCTTTTCTTTTATAGAAGGAGATTAATAAGTCACCTAATTGGCAAATTATAGATATTAAAAAAGGTATAAAAAATAAAGCTTGGAAATCTATTTTCACAGATAAAAGATCGTAAAAATAGAAATAAATAACAAAAAAACCAAGGTAAGATAAAATAAATGAGCCAATTGATCCAGATATAGTTTTCTTAGGACTTATCTTTGTAAGTTTTTTTCCACCAAAAGTCTTTCCAAAGACATAACCACCAACATCTGAAAAAATACAAATCATCAAAATTGTTAGAAAAAAAAATTTATCAATTATAAAAATATTGAAACAAATTATAAATGCTACAAAAAGATATACTAAAAAGAATAGTATGTGAATCAAACGATTTACTTTTTTAAAATTGATTTTATCTATAATTTGTACCCACTCTACCCAACTTAAAATTATAACTATAAACAATATACTCAAAAAAATATAGTCATTTATAAAAGCGCATAAAAATATTATACATAGTAAAAAAAGTGACGAAATTGATCTTGTTAATAATTCTGACTTCATTAGATATTTCCAAAATTTCTTTTAATATTATAAAATTTTTTAATTATTCTGTTTAAATCTTTGTTCATAAAATCAGGCCATAATTTTTTTTCAAAAAAGATTTCAGTATAAGCAACTTGCCATAAGAGAAAATTGCTTAATCTTTGAGTATCCCCTGTACGTATAAGAATTTCAGGATCTGGAATATTTTTTGTGAATAAATTTTTTTTTATGTCATTTTCTGAAATTTTTTTTTTTTTCTTTAATTTGTTAAAAGCTTGAACTATTTCTTTTTTAGACCCATAATTTAAAGCTAGGTTAATTTGAAGTTTTGAATTTTTATAAGTCTTTTTTTCAGCAAAATTTAATAGATTATTAAGACTTTTTGAGAAGATTTTTTCTCCTAAAATTTTGATTTTTATCTTTTCGCTATTAATTTTCTCTAATCTCTCCTTTAAATAATTTTCTAAAAGATTAAAGAGATAATTTCTTTCATTTAAAGGTCTTTTCCAGTTTTCAGTTGAAAATGCATATAATGTTAAGAATTTAATCTGTTTTTTCATACAATATTTCATGACCATCTCTACGGTTTTTAAACCCTCTTTATGTCCTAAATTCCTTGAGTTTTTGTGTTTTAATCCCCAGCGACCATTACCATCCATAATTATGGCCATATGTTTTATAGGGTTCATATAGTCATTATTTCTTTTTCTTTATTTGTGACTTTTTCATCAATTTTTTTTACAAAATTATCAGTGTATGTTTGAATTATTTTTTCAAATTTTTTTTCATCATCCTCGCTAATTTCCTTAAGTTTAAGTTTTTTTTTTATTTCATCATTTGCTTCTCGTCTTATATTTCTAATTGAAACTTTAGATTTTTCACCCATAATTTTAATCATTTTTTTTATTTCGATTCTTCTTTCCTCACTTAAATCTGGAATTGGTAATCTTACCAATTGACCGTCTATTTGTGGATTTAACCCCAACTCTGATTTTTTTATAGCTGAGTCAACTAAAGGTATATTATTAGAGTCCCATACCTGAATATTTATTACTCTTGGTTCTGGAGTGGTAATTGTTGCTAATTGATTTATTGGCATTTTTTGTCCATACACATCAACTTTAATTAAATCCAACATACTGGCATTTGCGCGACCAGTCCTTAAAGATGCTAATTCTTTTACAAAAACGTCAAATGTTTTTGTCATTTTTTGGTTATATGATTCTTCCTTAAACATTATTCACCAATTTTAATTCTTATAAAATCTTTTATCTTTAAATTTTTTGGGTCTACTTTATTTAAAACATCTTTAACTTTTAATTTAGGATCCATAACCCAATCTTGTGTAAGTAAGCTGTTATCTTCCTTAAACTTATTAATTTTACCAAGACTAATTTTTTCAACAATTTCTTGTGGTTTACCAAGATTTTTTAATTCCTCTTTAATTATCTCTTTTTCTTTTTCAATAATATTATCTTTAATATCTTTTTTATCTATCACCATTGGATTTGATGCAGCAATATGCATTGAAATTTGCTTTCCAAATTGATCTATATCTTTTGAACCTTTGTCAAATTCTAAACTTACCACAACACCAAGTTTTGACAAATTTTCTTTAACAACAGAGTGGTTGTAAGTAAAAATTTTTGATTTAGAGTTTACTAAAGTTTTTGATCTACCTAAGGTAATTTTTTCTCCAATTTTAGCTATTAAATCTATTAAATTTTGAGATACAGTTGATCCATTTTTCATTTTACTATTGTTGAGTTTATCTATTTCGGAATTTACAGAATTATTTATTTGTCCAATTTCCTTTGCAAAATTTAAAAAATCATCATTTTTTGCAACAAAGTCTGTTTCGCAATTAATTTCTATTATGGACGTTTTTTTTTCGTCACCACAAATAGATATGAGTCCTTCATTAGCATCTCTGGACATTTTTTTTGATGCTTTTGAGACACCTTTAATTCTAAGAATTTCAATTGCTTTTTCTAAATTTCCAGAGGCCTCTTTTAAAGCACTATTACAGTCCTTAAAACCTGCACCAGTTGTGCTTCTTAGCTTTTTAACACTTTCGAGGTCACTCATTTAATTAATTAATCTTTTTTTTTAAAGAGGAAGAACTTTTTGACGGTATTTGTTTTTGTTCACCATTTTTTTTTGTCTCCTCGGGAATATTTTTCTTTGCATTGACTATTGTTTCTTTTACTAAAGAACAATAAAGATCAATTGATCTTCTGGCATCATCATTACCTGGAATTGGAAAATCAATTCCCTCTGGATCTGAGTTTGTGTCAAGTATAGCTATTATAGGTATGTTAAGTTTTATTGATTCTTTTATTGCAAGTGACTCATAATTTGTATCAATTATAAAAACTAAATCTGGAATTTTTTTCATGGTAGATATACCACCAAGAGATCTTTGCAGTTTATCTCTTTGAATGCTCATCTTAAGAAGTTCTTTTTTTGTAAACCCTCTATTTTCTGACTTAAGATCCGTATCTATTTTTTGAAGTTTTTTTATTGAATTAGATATAGTGCCCCAATTTGTCAACATGCCTCCTAACCATCTATAATTAACAAAATACTGATCAGTTGATTTTGCCAAATCTGCAATAGCCTCTGAAGCTTGTTTTTTTGTTGAGATAAATAAAATTTTCCCATTATTTGAAATAGTTTCATAAATTTTTTCTAGCGCTTTATTAGTAAGCTCAAGAGTTTGTGTTAAATCAATTATATGGACGGAGTCTCTTTTGCCAAAAATGTATTTTTTCATTTTCGGATTCCATCTTAAAGTTTTGTGACCAAGATGTACTCCCGCTTCTAAAAGTTGTTGTATTGATAGATTTGGTATCTTCATAATTTTTCCCGGTTATGCCACCAAAGCTATTTCCATTTAAGGACCGGAGGTTATTAACCAAAAGCCTTGTGCGATTTTTTAATGCTTTTTATAAATTTATAAAGGTAAAGGCAAGAGATAAATCAGTGAATTGTTGTTAAAATTCCTTGATTCTTAATAAGATTCACGGTTTTTCTATCAATAAAACGCCTATCCTTGAGTTTAACTTTATAAGCTTTATCACTTGATACAATATTAATATTTACTTCAACATCTCCACCTTTTTTTAACATTTTGGATAGTATGTCTACTTCCTCAACGTTGTTGACTTTAAAACTTATGGAATTAATTGGTCTGTTTATCAAATCATCTAAAGAAATTATTTTTTTAACATTTAATCTTATAGATTGGGGCTCATTTTTATTAGAAATTTTTTGTAAAGTTAATATTACCGAATTTCCCTCTTTAATTTTATTTCTATTTATCTCTAAAATGTCAGAAAAAATGAATAACTCAAAAATACTTGATTGATCAGAAAATTTAATGATAGCGTATGAAGTTCCTTTTTGTGTTTTCTTTTCTTGAACTTTAAGAATAGTGGCTGCGATTGATCCCTCAATAATTTCTTTATCTTCACTAATATTTTTATACGAAAGAATGTTAAATTCCTTGAATACATCTCTATATTGATTGAGTGGATGGTCTGATATAAAAAAACCAACCGTTTCAAACTCTTTTGCCATCTTTTCTTGAAAACTCCACTCTCCAATTTTATCTACAACATCTGTATCATTAGATCCTTCACTATTAGCAAATAGGTCGATTTGATTTAAGGATTTATTTTCAAAAATATTTTTTGATTTTGATATTATATTAGGTATTGATACAAAAATTGATTTTCTGTGTTTAAAAATATTATCAAATGCTCCTGCTTTTGTGAGAGCTTCCATTTGAAGCTTATTTATATTTTTGGGATTTACTCTATTTACAAAGTCATTTAAGGATTTAAATTTTCCATTTTTTGCTCTTTCCTTAACTATGTTTGAAACTGCCTCATATCCAACATTTTTTAGAGCTCCTAAGGCATAATAAAAATTTTTTGTATCGGAGAAAAAATCACTGTTACATAAATTTATATCGGGAGGTATAATATTAATCTTTAATCTTTTAAGTTCTTCATAAAATTCTCCTAGTTTTTTTTGGTTTGACATTTCCATAGACATCGAGGCGGAAAAAAATTCATTTGTAAAATGAGTTTTTAAATATGCAGTTTGATAAGCAATAATAGCGTAGGCGGCTGCATGACTTTTATTGAAACCATATTCAGCAAAAGGTTCTATTTTTAGAAAAATACTTGCCGCAATATCTTTTGCTATACCATTTTGATAAGCACCATCTATAAATCTTGCTTTTTGTTTCTCTAATTCTGCTCTCTTCTTTTTTCCCATAGCACGTCTAAGAATATCTGCTTCACCTGCAGTGAAGCCTGACAAAACTTGAGCAATTTGCATGACTTGTTCCTGATATATAATTACACCATATGTTGATTTTAAAATTTTTTCTAATTTTGGATGCAAATAATCTGGTGATCTTTTTCCATGTTTGCAATCATTATATATTGGAATATTGCTCATTGGACCTGGTCTATACAAGGCAACCAATGCAATAATGTCCTCTAATCTATTTGGCTTCATTTGAGTAAGAGCGTCTCTCATTCCAGAACTTTCTAGTTGAAACAAACCAACAGTTTTACCTGAAGACAATAAATTAAAAACTGTTTGATCTTCGTAATTTATTTTATCTATATTGAAATCAATTTTTTTTTTATTAAGAAGTTTAATAGTGTTATTTATCACAGTAAGTGTTTTCAAACCCAAGAAATCAAATTTGATAAGACCAGAATTTTCAGCTGAATACATGTCAAATTGAGTGGAAGGTAGAAGTAAATTAGACGAGGTGTCTTTATACAGTGGAACTGTATCGATTAATTTTTTATCTGCAATTACTACACCAGCTGCATGAGTTGCAAAATTTCTGTTTAAGCCTTCAAGTTTTAAAGAAAGTTTTATAAGCTTATCTACTCTTTTATCTTCATTTATAATTTTTTGTAATCTTGGTTCTGAATTTATGCATTCAGTCAAACCCATTGGTCTTGAAGGATCAAAAGGAATCAGTTTGCATATACTATCGACAAAACCATATGGAAGGCCCATTACTCTACCTACATCTCTAATAACCATTCTAGCCTTTAGTTTGCCAAATGTAATAATATGAGCCACTGAGTCTTTGTACTTTTTGTTAAGATACTCAAAAACTAAATCACGTTTTTCCTCACAAAAATCAATATCAAAGTCAGGCATAGAAATACGATCTGGGTTTAAAAATCTTTCAAAAATTAAATCAAAATAGATTGGGTCTACATCAGTAATTTGTAAACACCATGCTACTAATGAACCAGCACCAGACCCTCTGCCTGGTCCAACTGGAATATTATTTTTTTTAGCCCATATGATGTAATCAGACACAATTAAAAAATAACTAGAATAATTCATCTCACGTATTATTTTTATTTCATGATCTAATCTTTTTTTATATTTTAGAAATTTTTCACCTTTAAAATTCTCACCCTCAAATCTTTCCTTAAACTTTTGAATTAATCCCTCATTTGCATCTTTTTTTAATTGATCATTAGATGAGATGTCACTATTTGAATTTATATCAGGTAATAATGGTTTAGAATATTCAGGTCTAAAACTACATCTTAAAGGTAAGTTATAATTGTTTTCTAAAGCTTCGGGAAGGTCTTGGAATATTTTTTTCATTTCGTCATCACTTTTAAGATAATGATTGTCTGTTAATTTTATTCTTTGTTTGTCATTAATGTAGTTTTTTGAACCAATGCAAAGTAATGCATCGTGTGCTTCACTCATGTCCCTGTGTAAATAAAAAACCTCATTGGTCGCAATGATTGGGGCATTAACTTTTTTTGATATAGAAAGATTAAAACTTTCAAAATTTTTTTCATGTATGTCGCCATGTCTTTGAATTTCTATATAAAAGTTGTCACCTGAATTTTTATTCAAAGAAAAATAAAGTTTTTCAAGTTCATCTAATCTATCTTTTTGAAAAAGAGAACCTGATAAATTATTAATTCCTCCTGAGAGAATTATAAGATTTTCTGAACATTTGAATAATAATTCAATGTTACAATGTGGTTCTTCTAAATCTGTATTTTCAAGAAACGATTTAGAAGACAAATTTATAAGTTCTTTGTAACCATCGCTATTTTTGGCAATAATAGGTAATGATCCAATTATATCGTTGAATTTAAACTTAATTTGGGATCCGATTATAGGCTGAGTTTTAGACTTTGAAATTTGTTCTGAGAATTCTAGTGATCCACACAAATTTGACGTATCTGACATTCCAATTGCTTTAACCTTATTTTCTTTACAATATTTACTAAGCTCAGCAATTTTTATGGCGCCTTCACAAATAGAATATTGGGTATGTATTTTTAAGTGATTAAATGTTTTTTTAGATTTTTCCATTAATGATCTTAATTTTACCATTACTTAAGGAAATTTTATAGTCTGCTTTATTAGCAAAAAATCTATTATGAGTTGCAAATATTATAACACGATCTTTGTTTTTTAGTTTAAAGAGTAAATTGAATATTTGATTTGCATTTTCATGATCTAAACTTCCTGTCGGTTCATCAGCTAATATTATTCTGGGTTCATTTACTATTGCTCTGGATATAGCAATTCTTTGCAATTCTCCTCCTGATAATTCTGATGGATAATGATTAGTTCTATCTTTTAAGCCAACTTTTTGAATAATTTTTAATGACTCTTGTTTTGCCATTTTGTGATTATTATTAGCCGCTAAGCTGGCTATGCAAACATTTTCAATAGCCGTAAAATCAGGCAATAAGTTTTTCTCTTGATAAACAATCCCAATATTACTAGATCTAATTTTGTCGTTTATCTCAATTTCGTTATGATTTATATTTCGATTATCAATTTTAATATTTCCTGATGATGGTCTATCTATTAAAGATAATAAATTTAGTAAAGTTGATTTTCCAGACCCAGAGGGTCCAGACAATGAGTAAATTTTTCCTTTTTTAAATTTAAAACTTAAATTTTTAAGAACAGAAATCTTTTTTTGATTATCAAATGTCTTTGAAATATTGTTTAGTTCTATAATGTTACTCATATTTTAAGGATTTAATTGTATCTAATTTTGCTGCTTTAGTTGCAGGGTATATTGAGACTAAACAAGTCATTATAATTGAACAACTTGAGATTAAAAATATTGACCAAAAATCTATTTGATATGGAATAGTACTTAAAAAATATATTTCTTCTGGAAATAAACTTATATTAAAGACATTACTAATTAACATTCTTATCTCCTCAACATAAAGAGAGAAAGTTACACCTATGACAACTCCCATAATTGTTGCTAAAAATCCTATAAAAAATCCAATAAAAAAAAATATTTTTCGAATAGAAAAGTTAGAAACACCTATTGATTTTAATATAGCAATTTCCCTTGTTTTATTTTTTACTAAAATAGTAAGACCCGAAATAATGTTAAAAGCAGCAACTATGATTATTAAAGATAATATTATAAACATAACATTTCTTTCTACTTTTAAGGCGGAAAATAATGGTTTGTTTAAATCTGACCAGGTAAATATATATTCGTCAGTAAAAATCGACATTAATTTTTCACGATAAACCTCAATTTTGTCAGGTTTGTATAAATAAACCTCTAAGAAATTATTTCCTTTTTTTAAATCAAATAAGCCTTGTAGATCTTTAAGATTAATAAACACAACAGAATTATTAAACTCAGCAAATCTACTATCAAATATAGAACTTATTTTAAAAGTTTTTTGTCGAGGTATGGATCCAATGAGTGTGTTTTCACCAGAAGGTGAAATTATTGAAATTCGATCACCAATTTTTAATTCGAGGTCATAACTTAAATCGCTACCTATCGATATATTATTCTCTAAGATTTTTTTATCACCTCTAAAATATTTATTATTTACAATATTCAGTTTTTGAAAGTCATTTTCAGAATAGCCTCTAACTAAAATACCTTTAGTAATTTCATCGTTTAAAAGTATTCCCTCTCCATTATTGCTTAATATCAGATTTGAAGAAATATTTTTTAAAAACTCGTTATCTATTTTTTTTTTTTCTATTTTCTTATCATAGGGTTTTACAATAACATGTGCGTTGAAATTAGTTATCTTATTTATCAACTCTGACCTAAACCCATTCATTACAGACATAACTATAATCAAAACTGCCACGCCTAAACTTATGCCTAAGAAAGAAAATAAAGTGATAATATTTAAAAAACCATCTTTTTTTCTGGTTTTAAGATATCTAAAAATTATTTTTTTTTCTAAAGTTGAGATCAATTTATTTTTTTGGATTTAATGAAATTTAGGGCTTCTTCAAGACTTATCATCTTGCTATCGTTCCCCACTTCTTTAAACTCAACTTTATTTTTATCAGGATTTTTTCCAATTAGAATTTGAAATGGTATTCCAATTAAATTAAATTTTTTTAACTTTCCTGAAAAATTTTCGTCTGAATCGTCTAAGACTGTTTCAATATTATTCTGTTCTAAAAAATTTTTTACTTTAATACCCATTTCGATACTTGTGGTATCATTTTTAGATGCAAAACAAATAATTGCACACTCAAAAGGAGAAACTGATATTGGCCATTTCATAACTTCATTTTTCTCATCAAAATTTGCCTCAATTAAGGCACCAACTAATCTTGAAACTCCAATTCCATAAGAACCCATTTTTACAAAAATTTTTTTACCATCTTTATCAACAGCGGCATTCATTGGTTTTGAATACTTATCACCAAAGTAAAAAATATGACCGACTTCAATACCTTTGGTCTCTAACTGATTTTTTTTATCAACCTTGTTGTTGAACTCCTTGTTGTCAATTTTCTCATCTGTGACAGCGTAAAATTGGTCATATTCAAGTCTTAGTTTTTTTAAAGACTCTTTTTCTAATTTATAATCATCGTGATTCACCTCAAAAATTCTTTTGTCAGTATAAATTTTACTTTCACCGGTTTCAGCTAAGATAATAAATTCATGTGACAAGCTCCCACCAATTGGCCCCGTTTCAGCTGTCATCGGTATTGCTGATAATTCCAATCTTTTAAAAGTTTTTAAATATGATAGAAAAAATTTGTTATATGAAAATTCTGCATCACCGTCATTAAGATCAAATGAATACGCATCTTTCATAAAAAATTCTCTACATCTCATTATCCCAAATCTTGGTCTTAGTTCATCTCTAAATTTCCATTGAATATGATAAAGTAATTGAGGAAGGGATTTATATGATTTTATACTGTTTCTAAAAATATCTGTAACTAGCTCTTCATTAGTCGGACCATATAAAATTTCTCTGTTCTGTCTATCTTTAATTCTGAGCATCTCCTCTCCATAATCTTCATATCTTCCACTTTCTTTCCAAATTTCGGAGGACTGTATTGTTGGCATCAATATTTCTTGAGCACCTATTTTATTTTGCTCCTCCCTGACTATTTGTTCAATTTTTTTCATTACTTTGAAGCCAAGGGGAAGCCATGAGTAAATACCTGCTGATGATTGTTTAATCATTCCTAGCCTCAACATTAGTTTGTGTGATTTAATTTTTGCCTCAGAAGGATAGTTTTTTAATGTTGGAATAAATGATTTTGATAAAAACATTATGTAATTAGATTCCTTAAATTAAGATAATCATACTTTACTAATAGAAATATACCTATAAAAATTATTGATGTAATCAAAGTTGTATATAATAGTTTTTTTATTAATTTAGGGTTTTCGGGAGCTCCGGGATCAACACCCTCCACATAATTTTTTTGATTTCGATCTACATCTACTGGCAGCAACGAAAAGAAAACTATCCACCATATAAGAACATATATAATAATCGAACCAGTTAAATTCATCAAATTTGAACTATATTAATATTTGTAAAAGGTCTTTTGCCTACTTTATTTTTTGTATATTTTTTACAAACACTCTTAAAAGCATCGATAGCGTTTTCTTGCTGTCTGCTATTCGTTAAAGAAAATGTTCTAGCTGTTTTTTCAATTTCATTTTCTAATCCAAATCTAAAATCCTCATAATCATTAATTGGAAGCCCCTTAACTGTCACAATTGGTCTGTCATGAATGTTACCTTTGGGTGTAACAAGAATTGTAACTTCCATCATTCCATTTATAGAAAGATTTTTACGTTCTTTAATAGAATTTGAGTCCTCTTCAACACTAATATTTCCATCCAAATATACTTTTCCTGCAGGTGCTTTATCATAAATAAAAGGTTTTTCACCTGGAGCTAATTTAACAATATCACCATTCATAACTTTAACTGGATAAGGTATTTTCATTTCCTTAGCAAAATTAATGTGCTCCTGCATATGTCTATATTCTCCATGAACTGGTATTACTGATTTTGGTCTTATCCAATTATACATATCCTTTAATTCTTCCCTATTAGGATGACCGGATACATGTATAAATTCATCTTCTTCTGTAATCACTTCAATACCTTCAATAACTAATTGATTGTGTAATTTAGAAAGTTTTTTTTCATTTCCAGGTATTATTTTAGATGAAAAAATTGCAGTGTCGCCATTTTCCATCATTACATCTGGATGGGTAAAATTTGATATTCTGCTCATTGCTCCCATAGGCTCTCCTTGAGTTCCAGTACATAAATAGACTATTTTGTCTCTTGAAATTTTTTTGGCATCTCTTGGATCAATAGGTTCAATTACATCTTTGAGATACCCACATTGTCTAGCTGCTTTAAAAATTCTATGCATAGACCTTCCTACCAAAGAAATCTGTCTTCCAGTTTTCTGCGCACAAAAGAAAATAGTTTCCATTCTAGCAACATTTGATGCAAAACAGGTGACTATTATTTTTTTTTTTAATCTTTCAAATATCTTTAGTAAATTTTTTCTTACATCTATTTCTGAGCCTGATCTACCAATACTAAATATGTTTGTTGAGTCACATATCATCGCCAAAACTCCTTCATCGCCAATTGATTTAAGTTTTTTAGAGTCTATTACATCTCCAATTAATGGGTTTGGATCACACTTCCAATCACCAGTATGTAAAACGCAGCCAAGTGGAGTTTTTATTTTCAATCCATTGGGTTCTAGAATGGAGTGGGTCATAGTTATTAGATCAATATCAAATGGTCCAAGTTTTATATTACCTCTTAAATTTACAATTTTTAAAAAAGGGTGAATGTCTATTTTCTTTTCCTTAAACTTTTCAGTCACTAAAGCTGCAGTAAATGGAGTAGCATATATATTACATTTAAGTTCTGGCCAGATATGTGAAATCGCACCAATGTGATCTTCATGAGCATGTGTAAGTACTATACCAAGTAATGACTCTTTTTTATCAACTATGAAACCAGGATCAGGATATATTAAATCTATTCCTGGAACTGTATCATCAGCAAAGGTGACACCAATATCTACAATAATCCACTTATGATTTTCTGGTTTACCGTAGGCAAAAAGATTTAAGTTCATGCCAATTTCACCTGATCCACCTAGTGGACAAAATAATAATTCATCTTTCATTTGTTTAATATTTTATGAGCTTTTATTAATCCTTTAATTGTAAGATTTTTGTCGACTAAAACACTTAATCTTATATTTGTTTTAAATAAATGCGCAAGACCTCCTGTTAAAATAATCTTAAAATTTTTTTTGGTAATTTTTGAAATCTTAGAAATAATTTTTTCAATAAGACCGCTATATCCCCAATAAAAACCTGATACTACTGCCTGCTTTGTGTTTTTTCCAATAACTATTTTAGTTTGGCTTAAATTAATTTTTGGAATCAATTCTGCTTTTGATATCAAATTTTTTAAAGAAAGATTAACTCCTGGAGCAATTATCCCACCCCAGTAAACATCTTTTATGATGACATCGAAGGTAGTAGCTGTTCCAAAATCTACAACTATAAAATTATTTTTTTTATTAAAAACACTAATTGCATTTGCCAATCTATCTGATCCAATTTGTTTTTTATTAACTTTCAATTTAATTATTTTGTTTTTATAAATATTCTTTAATTCAACTACTTTAATTTTTAACTCTCGTTCAAATACCTTCTTAATAATTCTAAAATTAGACGGAACTACACTACAAAAAACAGCTTTATCCTCAATATTAAATTTTTTTAAAAATAAAACTTTTGATTTAATCTTGCTATAAATCATTTCGCTGCTTTTTATAATAATTTTTTTTTCGATTTTGTTATTTCTAAAAAATATTTTAGACTCTGTATTACCAATATCACCAACCAAAATGTATTTTTTCTTAGATCGATTCATAGTTTAATTTAATTTCATTTAAGATTCTAATTTTATTTACTTTTTTTTTAGTAATTTCATACACGCTAGTAGTTTTGTAATTCTTGAATTTTGGACTCTTTAATAAGTTTAGGCCTACACCAATTAACAAGTATTTAAGATTCTTGTTAAAAATTGTTTCCTGTAAAATTCCACAAATTTTATACTGTTTAAACAAAATATCGTTTGGTCTTTTAATTGTTAGATCGTGTTTTATATATTTTGATAAAACTTTTTTTATTATTAGGCAATTTTTATAATTAAACTTATTTAGATTTAGATTATTTGAAATTGAAAAAAAAATAGTTACAAAAAGATTGCCCTTATAGGAAACCCATTTATTTCCATGCCTACCTCTGCCGGAGCTTTGTACATCGCTAGTAACTATTCCATTTTTAATTCCTGACCTAATTTTCCTAATAGCAATATCATTAGTGCTTTTTACTTTTTTGTATTTAAAAATTTTTAACTTCATTAAATTAAAGTTATATCTAAGACAAAGTTATTAATTATATTAGGGTTTGTGAAATAAATAAGAATAATTGTTGATGAGATCACAAGTATCATTTTAAGACCAATGCTATGATTTAAGTCATATTTTTCTTTCTGCTCATCAAAATACATTACCTTTATTAATCTTATATAATAAAAAGCTGCAATTACTGTTGAGAGCAAACCTATAATCGCTAAAAAATACATTGACTGTTCAATTACGGCCGTAAAAATATAAAACTTTGCAAAAAAACCAGCCAATGGAGGTATTCCTGCTAACGAGAATAGAATAATCATCAAACAGAGCGATAATAAGGGATGATTTTGAGATAAACCTGAGAGATCTTCAACTTTATCAAAATATTGATTTTCTCTTTTGAGCATAAATAAACAACAGAAAAATGCTATATTCATAATTAGATATATAATTAAGTATATTATTGAATTTTGAATACCTTCGTTTGTCCCAACACTTAAACCAGCGAGCGCAAACCCCATATGGCTTATTGAACTATAAGCAATAAGTCTTTTTAATTTTTTTTGTCCAATCGCAGCTACGGCCCCAAATACCATTGAACCAATTGATAAAAAAATTATAACTGCTTGCCATTGGTCAAACATTTCAAGGAAAGGACCATATAAAAAATTAATGAATACTGTTAATGCAGCAATCTTTGGAAGAATTGCAAATATCACAGTAACAGACGTAGGTGATCCATCATAAACATCTGGGGCCCACATATGAAAAGGTACTGCAGTTATCTTAAATGCTAATCCAACTAAAATAAATACTATTCCAAAAATAATACCATATTCGATTGACTCACTATTTTGATAAATTAAATCAAAGTTTGTTGAGCTAGAAAAACCATATATTAAAGAACATCCATATAGCAATAATCCTGATGATAATGCGCTTAATATAAAATATTTTAAGCCTGACTCAGATGAAAGTATATTATCTCTTTTAAAGGCAGCAAGAACATATAAAGCTAAAGATTGTAATTCTAGACCAACATAAAAAACTATTAGATCGTTAGAACTTACCATTACCAGCATACCAAGAATTGAAGATAAAATTAAAATTGGATACTCAATTTTTAAAATATCATTTTGTTTGACATAATTTAATGAACATAGCATCACAAGAAATGCTGAAATCAATATTACTGACTTAATTAAAGTTGTGAAATAGTCAATTTTATAACTGTTATTAAATAAATCTATCGGGAATTCAGGGTTTAAATTAATATTTATCGCAAGCCCGACCAGTAAAATTATACAAGAGAAATTATAAATAAATAATTCACTTTTATTTTTAAATACGCCAATTAGTAATAGAATTAGAATAGATAATGATAAGAATATTTCTGTGGATATATAAAAGAGATTAATCATTGATTTTGTAAATTATAATTATTTATTTTATCATTATATTCATTTATAAAGTTCTCGACTGATACAGAATATGTATTTGAAAATGGATCAGGATAGAAGCCAAAAAATATTATACTTAATGCTAATAAAGTAAGAATAGACAACTCAACTTTGTTTAAATCAATTATTTTGAATAATTTTTGATTTGTTAGCTCTCCAAATACAACTCTCTTGTAAAGCCACAACATATATGCTGCGCCTAAAATTACACCCAAACTTGCTATTGCTGCCACTAAGAAACTTTTTTTAAATGTTCCCATTAAAATCAAAAATTCACCAATAAAACCAGTTGTTCCTGGTAGACCCAAAGACCCTAGAGTAAATACCATTAATAAAATAGAATATTTTGGCATTACATTTACCAAACCCCCATAATCATTGATACGTCTTGAATGGGTTCTGTCATAAACAACACCTACTGAGAAAAAGAGTGCAGCAGATACAATACCATGACTAATCATTTGAAATATTCCTCCTTCAACACCTTGTTGAGTGAAAGTAAATAAACCTAATGTTACAAAACCCATGTGAGCTACAGATGAGTACGCAATTAATTTTTTCATGTCGTCCTGCATCAAAGCAACTAACGAAGTATAAACAATTGCAATTAAACTTATAACAAAAATAAACGGAACGAAATATTCTGACGCAACAGGAAATAGTCCAATTGAAAATCTTATAAATCCATATCCTGCCATTTTAAGTAAGATAGCTGCTAATAAAACTGAACCTGCAGTTGGTGCTTCAACATGGGCGTCGGGCAGCCATGTATGTACTGGCCACATTGGTGTTTTTACTGCAAAAGATGAAAAGAATGCTAACCAAAGTAAGTTTTGGTATTTTGGATCAATGCCTAACTTATAAAGTTCTTCTACATCGGTCGTGCCTGCTATCCAATAAATAGATATTACCGCTATTAACATTAAAACTGAGCCAAGAAGAGTAAATAAAAAAAACTTGAATGCAGAATACACGCGTCTTTCTCCACCCCAAATACCAATGATTAAAAACATCGGTATTAAACCTCCCTCAAAAAATAAGTAGAAAATTACCAAATCTAAAGAGCAAAAAACTCCAATCATTAGGGTTTCCATTAATAAGATTGCTATTAAAAACTCTTTAAGTCTATTCTTTATAGATGAGTTAACTGACAAAATACAAAGTGGGGTTATGAAAGTAGTTAAAATTATAAATAATATTGAGATTCCATCTACTCCGACTTTGTAACTGATAAAATCTTTTATCCAGACTCTACTTTCTGTAAACTGAAATTCATAACTAGATTGATCAAAAATTAACCATAAGTAAATAGATATTAAAAAATTAATGATTGATACAAATAAAGAAACATACTTGATGCCGGTAATATTTTTTGAATTAATGAAAAAAAGAAATAGTGCACCAATTGAAGGCAAAAGGATTAGTGAAGAAATAATTGGGAAATTCATCATTTAATAATCAAGTAAGTCAGTATTAAAGAAAAGCCAATCAGCATTATAAATGCATATTGATAAATAAAACCACTCTGAAATTTTACTGCTTTTATCGATAAGCCTTTAATAAGATTTGAAATACCATCTGGTCCAAATCTATCTATTGTTAAACCATCAATCTTTTTCCAAAAAAATAGACCTAATTTTTTACAAGGTTCTACAAAAATATAAGAATAAAGCTCATCAAAATACCATTTCTTTTTTAAAAAATTTATTAATGGATAATTAGTTTTTGTAAAATTTTCTAATATACTTTTGTCCTTCAAAAATAAGTAGTAAGAAATCGGTATGCTTAAGGTAACTATAGTCGGGGTCAATAAAATAAACCACAGTGGAGGATGATCTTCACTCAATGGCTCTAAAAATTTAATTGACTCTCCCCAAAAATTAACACTACTTTGATTGCCTATTAATAGATCTTTGAAAAAGAAACCGGCAAAAATTGACCCTAAACCGAGAACTATAAGTGGCAAAATCATCACCGCCGGTGATTCATGAATTTTTTCGAATTTGACTTCTTGATTATTATAATTTCCATGAAAAGTTTTAAAAAATAATCTCCATGAGTAAATTGCTGTTAACATAGCAGTAACAATTCCAATACCAGCTGCATAAATACCAGTTACGTTTCCTCTTAAATACGCAAATTCAATAATTGCATCTTTAGAATAAAAACCAGATAAAAAAGGGAAGCCAGTCAAAGCTAATGTGCCTACCAGCATTAAAGCATAAGTGTAAGGGATCTTTTTATATACCCCACCCATTTTTTCGATATCCTGTTCATCTTTGAAAGAGTGTATTACAGAACCAGCTCCTAAAAAAAGCAAAGCCTTAAAAAAAGCATGAGTAAATAGATGAAACATTGCAACGTTGTATGCGCCTACACCAGTTGCAAAAAACATATATCCAAGCTGGCTACATGTTGAATAAGCAATTATTTTTTTTATATCGGTTTGGACTAATGCAATTGTAGCAGCAAAAAAAGCTGTACTCATTCCAATAATAGTAATTATATTGAGTGCTAATTCTGAATATTCATAAATAGGAGAACATCTTACAACTAAAAAAACACCTGCGGTAACCATTGTTGCAGCATGGATTAATGCTGATACAGGTGTTGGTCCTTCCATTGCATCGGGTAACCAAGTGTGTAAAAAAATCTGGGCTGATTTTCCCATTGCACCTATAAATAGCAATATACAAATTAAATCTATTGATTTTAATTCAAAACCAAGAAAATTTATATTTTTTGCATTCAAGGTTTGAATTTGATTGAATACCTCATCGTAGTTAACTGTTCCAAAATAATAAAAAATTAAAAAAATACCAAGAGCAAAACCAAAATCTCCAACTCTATTAACTACAAAAGCTTTAATGGCGGCCGCATTTGCAGCTTTTTTTTTAAACCAAAAACCAATTAAGAAATACGAACAAAGACCTACTCCTTCCCATCCAAAGAATAATTGTAAAAAATTGTCTGAAGTAACCAACACTAACATTGCAAATGTAAATAAAGATAAATAAGACATGAACCTCGGTTTATGAGGATCGTGAGACATATAACCAATTGAATAGATATGAACCAACGCTGAAACGAGCGTTACCACAACCATCATGAGAGATGATAATGCATCTACTTTTATAGACCAATTTACATTTAAAGTACCAGAGTTAATCCAGCTAGAAATTAATAAATTATTTGAGTATCCATAATTTAATACTTTTAAAAATACTATAATTGAAAGGATAGAAGAAATGCTAACAAAAAGACTTGTCATAAATTGAGAATATCTTTGGTCAAATTTATTACCAAAAAAACCCGCAATAAATGCACCAAGCAATGGTAAAAAAACTATGAAGTATTCCATATTAACCTTTTAGATTTTCAATCTCTTCGACTCTTATTGTTCCTGCATTACGATAATAGACTACGATTATTGCTAAACCGATAGCTGCCTCTGCTGCTGCAACAGTCAAAATAAATAAGGTAAATATCTGGCCAGATAAGTCTTGAAGAAATATTGAGAAAGATACTAGATTGATATTAACTGCTAACAATATTAATTCTATACTCATTAAAATAACAATTACATTTTTTCTATTTAAGAATATTCCGATTACACCAATAGTAAAAATGATTGCGCCTAATGTTAGATAATGCCCAAGGGAAACTTCAAACATCTATTTTAACTCCCTCATTTGATTTAACTTCTACTAGCTCAACACTTTGATTTTTTTCTCTAGATATTTGGCTAAAATAATTTTGTCTTTTGACCCCTTCTCTTTTCCTAAATGTGAGAACGATTGCTCCAATCATGGCTACGAGTAATATCATCCCTGAAATTTGAAATAGATGAATATATTCTGTATATAATACACTCCCAATGGTATGAGTATTTGTAGAATTAGAAATCAGGCTATCAGAAAAGTTTTCGATAATGTCAGGTTTGTATTTCCATCCTCCAATTACGATTATCAATTCAAAAAAAATAATCAAACTTACAATTAGTCCTACAGGTATATGAGTGCTTGTTTCACTTGATTTGAACCATTGATTTTTTTGCTGAGCAACGTTCAGCATCATTACGACAAATAGAAATAAAACTGCAACAGCCCCAACATAAACAATCAACATTATCATTCCTAAAAATTCTGCACCTATCATAATAAAAAGGCACGATATTGATATGAAATCCAATATTAAAAAAAAAACAGAATGAACAGTATTCTTGGACACAGTTACCATTATTGCAGAAATTATTGCAATAAATGAAAAAAAATAAAAAAATATAGCGTGTGCTAACATTTACTATTATCTATAAGGGTTGTCAGCTTTTATATTTGCAGCTAAAACATTCTCCCATCTGTCTCCATTTTCTAAAAGCTTTTCTTTATTGTAGTAAAGTTCTTCCCTAGTATGTGTCGCAAATTCAAAGTTAGGACCTTGCACTATAGCATCAACCGGACACGACTCTTCACACAAACCACAATAGATACATTTTAGCATATCAATATCATATCTAGTTGTTTTTCTACTTCCGTCTTCTCTAGCTGTAGACTCTATTGTTATTGCTTGAGCTGGACAAACAGCTTCACAAAGTTTACATGCTATACATCTTTCCTCGCCGTTTGGATATCTTCTTAAAGCGTGCTCTCCCCTATATCGTGGTGAAATCTTGCCTTTTTCAAAAGGATAATTAAGAGTCTTTTTTGGTTTAAATGACTCTTTAATTGCTATCAATAAGCCTGTTAAAAAATCAATTAAAAATACTGTTTTAAATATTCGAATTATATTCATAGTTTAATATACAGGTAATAAGTCAAAATATAATAAATAACCAGAAGTTAATACCACCCAAATTAAAGAGAAAGGCAGAAAAACCTTCCATCCGAGCCTCATAAGTTGATCGTATCTATATCTTGGCACAATAGCTTTTATAAGTGCGAACAAAACAAACAAAAATAAAATTTTTAATATTAGCCACACCGGTGGAGGTACTATATCAAACAATGGGATATCCATTGGCGCTAACCAGCCTCCCAGAAAAAGAATTGACCCAAGTGCACACATTAGCAAAATATTTGCATATTCGCCCAACCAAAACATTGCATACATCATGCCGCTATACTCGGTTTGATAACCCGCAACTAATTCAGCCTCTGCTTCAGGTAAATCAAATGGTGGTCTATTTGTCTCTGCAAGCGATGAAATAAAGAAAATCACAAACATTGGAAATAAAGGAATTACAAACCAAATTTTCTCTTGAGCTAAAACTATATCACTTAAGTTTAACGAACCAACGCACAATAAAACATTTATGATTATTACTCCGATAGAAACTTCATAAGAGACCATTTGTGCAGCAGATCTTATTGAGCCTAAAAATGGATACTTTGAATTTGAGGCCCAGCCGCCCATTATTATTCCATAAACACCCAAAGATGAAATTGCAAATATATAAAGGATACCAACATTTATGTCAGCCAAAACATAATCTTCACTGAAAGGAATTACTGCCCATGCAACAAGGGCTAAAGTCATCGTAACTATTGGGGCTAAAATAAATATAATTTTATTCGAACTTGCAGGTATTATAATTTCTTTGAAAATGTATTTAAGCGCATCTGCCAAAGTTTGAAATAAACCGAAAGGACCTACTACATTTGGCCCTCGTCTTTTTTGAACAAAAGCCCAAATTCTTCTATCAAGCCACACAATCATTGCTACTGATACAAGAACAGGAATTAAAACATAAAGTATTTTGTAAATTTCAGAAAATAATAAAACTATGTATTCCATTTAACCGTCAGTTCCAGTTTTCAAAGAAATAAGTTTTAAATTTCTGCATTCTGCCATGGTCTTTGAAGATCTTGCTATTACGTTAGTAAAATAATAATCAATTTTATCGACGAAAATTTCCTCTTTTATGAAATCATTTTTAACTGTTGCATCGTTTTTTTTTGTTTTTTGATTAAGATAATTTAAAAGATTATCTATAAGTTCTTGTTTATTTGTATAAAGACTTTTACCCTTAAGTTTCTTTGACACTTCATTAACAATTTCCCAATCTTCCTTTGCTTCACCAGGTGGATAGGAAGCCTTAAAAGCTAATTGTAAGTTACCTTCAAGATTAGTGTAATATCCATCTTGCTCTGTATATGCCGCGCTAGGCAATATTAGATCTGCCATTTCAGCTCCTCTGTCACCATGAGTTCCTACATAGACAATAAATTCATTTTTCTTTTTGATATTCAAATTATCCTGACCAAATAAGAAAACTAATTCAAATTGATTTGATAACACATTATCTATAGTTTCGTTGTCTAAAATATCCAAATCATATGCACCAACAGTTGATGCATTATTAGAAAGGACGCTTAAAGCATTCCAGTCATCGTTTATTTTATTATTTTCTGATAAAAATTTTTTCATTCCCTCAAATAAGTACCCTGAGGAGTTAATTTTAAGAGCTGATTGTCCAAAAATAACAATAGGATTTTTTGCAGAAATTATTTTTTTTGAGACTTCGTGTTCATTTAAAACTATTTTTTTTAACTCATCAGTGTTGCTTGATATTACTTTATATGGATATGTTAAATCCCCAACATCATTCAAAGAATAAATTTCCATATTATTCTTTAAATAACTTTTTCGTATTCTTGAGTTCAAAATTGTTGCTTCATGACGTGGATTAGTCCCAACCAAAAGAATAAAATCTGATTTTTCTATATTTGAAATTTGGGTATTAAAAATATAATTGGTTCGTGAACTATTGTTTACATAAGTTTTTACAGGTCTTGAGTCCAAGTTTTTACAGTTCAAAATTTTATTAAAAAGCTCTTTAACAGAAAATAAAGTTTCCATATTAGTAAGATCACCAGTTATACATCCAATTTTATCAGGATTTGTGCTTTTGATTTTATTAGTTAAGGTCTCATAAGCATCTTCCCATGAAATTTTTTTAAAATCATCATTAGATCTAATATAAGGAGTATCAAGTCTTTGATATTTTAAACCATCACATGCATATCGAGTTTTATCTGATATCCACTCTTCATTAATGCTTTCGTTAATCTTTGGAAGTATACGTTTTACTTCCCAACCATATGTATCAATTCGTATATTTGAACCAACTGCATCCATAACATCGATCGACTCTGTTTTTTTTAATTCCCATGGTCTAGCCTCAAAAACGTATGGCTTCGATGTTAATGCGCCAACTGGGCACAAATCGATAACATTGCCTGATAGCTCTGACTCCATGGATTTTTCCAAGTATGTGGTTATTTGAGTATCTTCTCCTCTACCAATTGCTCCAATCTCCGAAACACCAGCAACCTCGGTCGCAAATCTTATACACCTTGTGCAGTGAATACATCTTGTCATTTGAGTTTTGATTAATGGACCCATATATTTTTCAGGTACAAATCTTTTATTTTCTTTATATCTTGATTTATCAATTCCATAAAACATTGATTGATCTTGCAGATCACATTCACCTCCTTGATCACAAACTGGACAGTCGAGCGGGTGATTTGCTAATAAAAATTCCATAACGCCTTTTCTTGCTTTTTCAACAAATTCAGTATTTGTTTTAATATTCATTCCATCTGCTACAGGCATTGCACAAGATGCAACCGGTTTTGGGGATTTTTCAATCTCAACTAGGCACATTCTGCAGTTTCCTGCTATTGAAAGTTTTTCATGATAACAAAATCTTGGTATTTCAGCTCCAGCTTGTTCACATGCCTGCAAAACCGTTAAGCCATCTTCTACTTCTAATTCGTTATTGTTAACTTTAATTTTGGGCATTATCTTTTTCTAATAAGTGTTGATCTACAAGGTATGGGATATCTTTATTTGACTTAATTAATGGATCAAAATTATTTCTTTTTATAATCTCTTTTTTGAAATTTCTTAAAAGACCTTGAACTGGCCAAGCAGATCCTTCTCCAAAAGCACAAATGGTATGACCTTCAATCTGTTTTGTAACATCAAATAACATTTCAACTTCCTCTCTCGATGCTTCTCCTTTAGCCATTCTTTCTAAAATTCTCCACATCCAACCTGAACCTTCTCTGCAAGGTGTACATTGACCACAACTTTCATGTTTATAAAATCGCGCTATTCTTGCAAAACATTTAATAATATCTTGATCTTTATTAATTACGACTATTCCTGCGGTCCCTAGCCCACTTTTATTTTCAACCAATGAGTCAAAATCCATAGTTATCTTTTCTGAAATTTCTTTATTTAACAAGGGCATTGAAGAACCACCTGGTATAACTGCTTGTAAATTTTCCCATCCACCTACTACTCCACCTGCGTGGGTTTCAATTAAATCTTTCAAAGGAACTCCCATTTCCTCTTCAACATTACAAGGTTTGTTTACATTTCCAGAAATACAAAAAATTTTAGTACCGGTATTTTTTGGTTTGCCTAATGATGCAAACCATTTAGAACCTTTTCTTAAAATTGTAGGAACAACTGAAACAGTTTCAACATTATTAACTATAGTTGGACAACCATATAATCCAACTAGCGCAGGAAAAGGTGGTTTTAATCTTGGTTGACCTTTGTTACCTTCAATACTTTCAAGCAAAGCTGTCTCTTCACCGCATATATAAGCTCCAGCTCCATAATGAATGTAAATATCTAAATCCCAACCAGTTCCAGAAGCATTTTTACCAATTAGATTATTTTTATAAGCCTCATCAATAGCTTTTTGTAATTCTATACCTTCGTTGTAATATTCACCTCTTAAGTAAATATAACATTTATGGGAGTTAACAGCGTAGGCAGCAATTAAACAACCTTCTAAAAGTTTATGAGGTTCAAATCTTAGAATATCCCTATCTTTGCAAGTTCCAGGTTCAGACTCATCTGCATTAATTACAAGGTAGTGAGGCCTTGATCCAACTTCCTTAGGTGCAAATGACCATTTTAACCCAGTAGGGAAACCTGCGCCACCTCTCCCTCTTAATTCTGATTTTTTAATCTCATCAATAATCCAGTCTCTACCTTTTTCACATAAATCTTTAGTATTTGTCCAATCACCTCTTTTTTTTGAGGAGTTTAAGTCAGCTCCTAAATCATTATACAGGTTTTTAAATATTCTATCTTCGTCTTTAAGCATTTTTTAAATCCAATAATGTTTTTCTGTTATTTTCAGGTTCTGAGTTAATTCTCCCTCTATAAGATCCTGGTTTTGGTTTTTTACCCAAAAGCACTTCATCGATAATTTTTTCACTTTGTCTTATATCTAAATCTTCATAGTAATCATTGTTAATTTGCATCATTGGAGCATTAATACAGGCACCAAGACATTCTACCTCTGTCCAAGAACAATTTCCATTTTCAGATAATACATTTTCTTTTTCAGATATCTTTTTTTTACATACATCTACAATCTTGTATGCTCCTCTAATCATACAGGGAGTTGTAGTACAAATTTGGACATGAAAATTCCCTACAGGTGAAAGATTATACATTGAGTAGAAAGTGGCTACTTCGTAGACTTTGATATAGGGCATATTTAAAAACTTAGCTATATATTTAATTGCTGATAAAGGTATCCAGTTATTGTTTTGCCTTTGAGCAATATACAATAAAGCCATCACGGCACTTTTCTCTTTTCCCTTAGGATAATTTGGTAAGATTTTTTTTGCAGCTTCTAAACTTTGTTGATCAAATTCAAATTTTTCAGGTTGATCTTTTGAAATTTTTTTTAAACTCATCTGTCTATTTCCCCGAACACAATATCTAATGAACCTAATACAGCTGGTACATCAGCTAACATATGTCCTTTAATTAAATAATCCATTGCTTGTAGATGAGAGAATCCAGGTGCTCTGATTTTACATTTATATGGTTTGCTTGAACCATCAGAAATTAAGTAAACACCAAATTCACCCTTGGGTGCTTCTACTGCAGTATAAATCTCATCTTTTTTTACTCTGTAGCCTTCTGTAAATAATTTAAAATGATGAATTAATGCTTCCATCGACTCTTTTATTTCTTTTTTAGGTGGAGGAGTGATCTTGTTATCTTGGGATTTTACAGGTCCTTTTGGTAACTGTTCTAAACATTGTTTAATTATTTTTACACTTTCTCTCATTTCTTCAACTCTACAAAGATATCTGTCATAACAATCTCCATTTTTTCCAATTGGCACTTTAAATGATAACTGTTCGTAACAATCGTAAGGTTGAGATTTTCTTAAATCCCAAGCAACACCTGAACCTCTCATCATCACACCTGAAAACGAGTAATCCAACGCATCATCTTTTGAAACTATTCCAATATCGACATTTCTTTGTTTAAAAATTCTGTTATCAGTAAGTAAAGTCTCTAAATCATCTATAATTTTTGGAAACTCATTACAAAACTTTAAAATATCAGCGTCGAGTCCTCTTGGTAAGTCTTGGTGTACACCTCCTGGTCTAAAATAATTTGCATGTAATCTAGATCCTGAAACTCTTTCATAAAATTCCATAAGTTTTTCTCGCTCTTCAAAACCCCATAGAGAAGGAGTTAAGGCGCCTACATCTAAAGCTTGAGTAGTAATGTTTAATATGTGGCTTAATATTCGACCAATCTCACAAAATATAACTCTAATGTATTGACCCCTAATTGGGACTTCGATATCTAAAATTTTTTCTATAGCTAAAGCAAAAGCATGCTCTTGATTCATTGGTGCCACGTAATCAAGTCTATCAAAATAAGGTATTGCTTGAGAATACGTTTTATTCTCAATCAATTTTTCTGTACCTCTATGAAGCAAACCAATATGGGGGTCGGCTTTTTCTACAACCTCTCCATCTAACTCTAATATCAATCTTAAAACTCCGTGCGCAGCCGGGTGTTGTGGTCCAAAATTAAGATTAAGTGTCTTTGTTTGTTTACTCATTGTTTTTTTTAATTTCTTTAATGTATTCAGTTCCTTGCCATGGACTATTATAATCAAAATTTCTATAGTCTTGTTCTAACTTTACAGGTTCATAAATTACCTTTTTTTTCTCCTCACTATATCTAACCTCTTTATGCCCGGTAATTGGAAAATCTTTTCTTAATGGATATCCTTCAAATTCATAGTCTGTCAAAATTCTTCTTAGGTCTGGATGATCTTGAAAATCAATACCATACATGTCAAAAACTTCTCGTTCCATCCAATTTGCAGATGGAAAAATACCCGTTATTGAAAAAACTTTTTCATTTTCATTTAAAGGAAAATCAATAATTATTCTTTTGTTAAATTCATGGCTAAGTAACAAATAAATCATCCTAAATCTATTTTTTTTATTTGGATAATCTACTGCAGTTATATCTATCAATTGCTTGAATTTCATTTCAGGATTAGATTTTAAAAATAAAAGAACGCCTTTTAAATCATCTTTTTCTATTGAAACATTTAATGTTTCATGAACAATTTTTGACGAACTCACTTTAGTATTAAGTTCTGAATTTATTTTCTTTTCTAAATCTGTATTATTTAACATTATCTATTTATTGAACCTTGGTCTCTTATCTTTTTTTGTAATTGCATTATCCCATACAACAAAGCCTCTGCTGAAGGAGGGCACCCTGGCACATAAACATCAACCGGAACAACTCTATCGCATCCTCTAACTACTGAATATGAGTAATGATAATAACCACCACCATTTGCACAGCTTCCCATTGATATCACATATCTTGGTTCAGGCATTTGATCATAAACTTTTCTTAACGCTGGAGCCATTTTATTTGTTAAGGTTCCAGCAACAATCATTACATCTGATTGTCTTGGTGAGGCTCTTGGAGCAGCTCCAAATCTTTCTAAGTCATACCTTGGCATAGATGTTTGCATCATTTCAACCGCACAACAAGCAAGTCCAAATGTCATCCAGTGCAATGAACCTGTTCTTGCCCAATTTACTAAGTTGTCTAAAGATGTTGTAATAAAACCTTTATCCGCAAAATCTTTAGCGAGTTGTTTAAATTCTTTTGGAATTTGATCTTCTTTTTCTTTTAAGTTCATTCCCAGTCTAAAGCCCCTTTCTTCCACTCATAAATAAATCCTACAGTTAAAATAAACAAAAATATCATCATTGATACAAAGCCAAATATTCCAATTTTACCTAAAGAAATTGCCCATGGAAAAAGGAAAGCTATTTCCAAATCAAATATTATAAATAGTATTGCAACTAAATAAAATCTGACATCAAACTCCATTCTGGAGTCATTAAAAGGTTCAAAACCACACTCATAAGCAGATAGTTTTTCTGGATCTGGGTTTTTAGGCGCAAACACAAAATTTAAAAAAATAAACCCGATACTCAGAAGGAGTGCAACTCCAAAAAATATTATTATTGTTAGATAGTTATTTAAAAAATCACCGTACATATACATTTATATATAATCTTTTTGATTAATTGAAAGTGCAGTTAAGTCACGTTATTGGGGGCTAATTTATTGAATGATTTGTGTTATTGATAATTATTATCAAAATATGGCGGGAGTGACGGGACTCGAACCCGCGACCTATCGCGTGACAGGCGATCGCTCTAACCAACTGAGCTACACCCCCAGGTGTTTTATTTTGGTGGGCGGTAAAGGACTCGAACCTTTGACCCCCTCGGTGTAAACGAGATGCTCTACCAACTGAGCTAACCGCCCTCCAATGTGATTTACTAATACATCAGTGGGAAGATAATGTAAATTACTAATTATTGAATACTTGCTTGAGTTTTTTCAGATTTTTTATTATCAGAAATTTTATCTACTTCAACCCAGTCAGTAGGTTTAAGTTCTTTCGTAAGGGCTATTTTTAAAACCTCATCTGCTGAATTAACCGGAGTTATTTTGATATCGTCAATAACTTTTTTTGGAATATCTACTAAATTTTTCTCATTATCTTTAGGGATTAATACTTGTTTAATTCCTGCTCTATGAGCCGCTAACAGTTTCTCTTTTAATCCACCGATTGGCAACACTTGCCCTGTAATTGTAACTTCACCAGTCATTGCAATTTCTCTTTTGACTGGGATTTTAGTAATTGAAGAGACAATTGATGTTACCATCGCTATTCCTGCAGATGGACCATCTTTTGGTGTAGCACCTTCTGGAACGTGAATATGAAAATCTTTTTTCTCAAAAGTAGGCGGAATTATTCCAAATTCTAAACATTTTGACCTCACAAAAGATTTTGCAGCTTTTACTGACTCTTGCATTACGTCACCTAATTTTCCTGTAATTTGCATTCGACCTTTACCTGGCATATTTACAGTTTCAATTTTTAAAATCTCACCACCAAACTCTGTCCAAGCCAAACCTGTTACAATTCCAATCTTATTCTGTTCCTCAAGTTCACCAAATTTAAATTTTTTAACGCCAAGAAAATCACCTACGTTTTTATCATTAACTGTTACGTTATTACTTTCATTATTCACAACTTTTTTAACAACTTTACGTGTAATTTTTGAAATTTCTCTTTCAAGATTTCTTACTCCTGACTCTCTGGTGTAATATCTAATTATATCTTTTATTGTACCATCAGATAGATTCATTTCACCTTCTTTTACTCCATTGTCTTTAATTTGTTTTGGTAATAAGTACTTGTTAGCAATATTTATTTTTTCATCTTCTGTATAGCCAGGTATTCTAATCACTTCCATTCTGTCTAATAACGGAGGTAGAATATTTAATGTATTCGCGGTAGTTACAAACAATACATCAGATAAATCATAATCAACTTCTAAATAATGATCATTAAAAGTTGTGTTTTGTTCTGGATCAAGTGCCTCCAATAAAGCAGAAGATGGGTCACCTCTGTAATCGTTTCCAACTTTATCAATTTCATCAAGCAAGAACAAAGGATTTTTAGTTCCAGCTTTTTTCATCATTTGAATAATTTTGCCAGGTAGAGAACCAATATAAGTTCTTCTATGACCACGAACTTCCGCCTCATCTCTCACGCCACCTAATGACATTCGCACAAATTGTCTATTAGTCGCTTTTGCAATTGATTTACCTAAGGAGGTTTTTCCAACACCAGGAGGTCCAACTAAGCATAAGATTGGTCCTTTTAGTTTATTCATTCTCTTTTGAACTGCTAAAAATTCTATTATTCTCTCTTTAACTTTTTCAAGACCAAAATGATCTTCATCTAAAACTTTTTGAGCTTTATTCAAATCTATCTCTGTTTTATCTTTTTTGAACCAAGGTAAATCAATCATCCAATCCAAATAGTTTCTTACAACGGTTGCTTCAGCTGACATCGGACTCATGTTCTTCAGTTTTTTTAATTCAGATAAACATTTTTTTTCTACATCCTTCGGCATCTTAGCTTTGAGAATTAGTTTATTTAAGTTTGATGTCTCATCTTTTCCATCTTCAATTTCACCTAGTTCTTTCTGAATCGCTTTTAGTTGCTCATTTAAATAATATTCTCGTTGGGTTTTTTCCATTTGCGTTTTAACTCTGCCTCTTATTCTTTTCTCAACACCTATTATACTTGTCTCGTTCTCCATTATTTTGATGATGAGGCTTAATCTCTTTTTAACATCTAAAGTTTCAAAAATTTGCTGTTTTTCTGAAATGGATGCATTTAAATGGGACGCTATATTATCTGCAATTTTCGAAGGATCTTTTAAAACTTTTATATTGTTAATTGTCTCACTAGATATTTTTTTATTAATCGAAGTTAGTTTTTCAAGTTTTTTTACGGCTGAAAGAGCCGTTTGCATCAAATCTTCCTCTTTATCAATTTGATCACTTGTTTTTTCGTAAGAGCAATTTATAAAATCTTTGGTATCTATATAATCAGTTATTTTTACTCGATTAATACCCTCAACAAGAACTTTTACTGTACCATCTGGTAATTTCAAAAGCTGAAGAATATTACTTTCGCACCCATAAGAAAAAACATCATTTTTTGTTGGATCATCAACCTCTGAATTTTTTTGTGTTACCAAAATAATTTTTTTCTCCTTTTTCATCACCTCATTCAAGGCATTAATTGATTTATCTCTTCCAACAAATAGAGGAATAACCATACTAGGAAAAACAACTATGTCTCTTAAAGGTAATAGTGGTAAGTTAAATTTAATATCCATGATATAAATATGGATATTAAATCAAAATTTGCAATACTTATTTATCGTTTGTTAACCATATTTATGCTGCTGAGGTTTTAGATTTATCTTTATCTTTATCTTTTTGAGCATTTTTGGAATGAACAATAATTGGTTGACTCTGCCCTTTGGCCGCACCTGAATCGACTATAACTTCATTTACATTTTCCATACTTGGCAAATCAAACATGGTTTTTAATAGCACGCTTTCTAGAATTGATCTTAATCCTCTTGCACCCGTTTTTTTAGAAATAGCTTTTTGTGCTATTTCTTTTATAGCAGTTTCTTTAAATAAAAGTTTCGCTCCTTCCAGCTTAAACAATTCTTGATATTGTTTAATTAGTGAATTTTTAGGCTCTTGTAAAATTTTTATTAGAGATTTTTCATCTAAGTCTTCTAATGTTGCAATTATTGGAAGTCTGCCAATAAACTCTGGTATCAGGCCATACTTTAATAAGTCTTCTGGCTCTAGACTTTTCATCCATTCACCAGTCTTCTTGTCTTCTGTATTTTTAACTTCCGCACCAAATCCTATTGAAGAACCTTTGTCTCTCTGTGAAATTATTTTATCTAAACCAGCAAAAGCCCCTCCACAAATAAATAAAATATTTGTTGTATCAACTTGTAAGAATTCCTGTTGCGGATGTTTTCTTCCTCCTTGTGGTGGAACACTCGCTATAGTTCCTTCCATAATCTTTAATAAAGCTTGTTGAACACCTTCCCCTGAAACATCTCTTGTAATAGATGGGTTTTCTGATTTTCTGCTGATCTTATCTACTTCATCTATATAAACTATACCCCTTTGGGCTTTCTCAACATTGTAATCAGCGGCCTGTAAAAGTTTCAAAATAATATTTTCAACATCTTCACCTACATAACCTGCCTCAGTTAAAGTTGTTGCATCTGCCATAGTAAAAGGAACATCTAATATTCTTGCAAGTGTTTGGGCAAGTAAAGTTTTTCCGCAACCAGTGGGGCCAATTAATAAAATATTTGACTTAGCGAGCTCAACATTTTTGCTAGTTTTGCTCTCATAATTTAATCTTTTATAATGATTATGAACAGCTACAGATAAAACTTTTTTTGCAAGTTGTTGACCGATTACATAATCGTCTAGAACTGAACAAATTTGTTTTGGAGATGGTAAACCATCTTGGTGTTTTACAAATGTATCCTTATTCTCTTCTTTAATTATGTCCATACATAACTCGACACATTCGTCACAAATGAAAACTGTTGGCCCTGCAATTAGTTTTCTAACCTCGTGCTGGCTTTTGCCACAAAAAGAGCAATATAAAATATTTTTACTACCTGACATATATTTTTAAATTATTAAAACGAATCACTATAAATACTTTATTATAAAATGTGTTTATGAGGCAAGTCTTGTGTTTAGATTGAACTATATCTTGTGGAATACTATGATCTTTTTTCAACAACTTGATCTATCAAACCAAATTCTTTAGCATTTTCAGACGTCATAAAATTGTCCCTTTCAAGTGCAATTTTAATTTCATCTTCACTCTTTCCAGTATGTTTGGAATATATTTGGTTTAATCTTTTTTTAAGGGACAGAACTTCGTTAGCGTGAATTTCAATATCTGTTGCTTGACCTTGGAATCCTGCAGAAGGTTGATGAACCATTATTCTTGAATTAGGCAGAGAAAATCTTTTTCCCTTTTCGCCTGCAGCCAAAAGAAAAGACCCCATAGATGCAGCTTGGCCAATACATAATGTTGAAACATCAGGTTTAATATATTGCATAGTATCATAAATTCCTAAGCCTGCAGTTACTAAACCACCGGGGCTATTGATGTATAAAGAAATTTCTTTTTTAGGATTTTCAGACTCTAAAAACAAAAGTTGTGCAGTTACTAAAGATGCAACGTTATCATTAATTGGACCAACTAAAAAAACAATTCTTTCTTTAAGTAACCTCGAATAAATATCGTATGCTCTTTCACCTCTGCTAGATTGTTCAACAACCATCGGGATCAGAGTATTCATTTGTTCTAAGATTTTTTCACTCATAATTTCGAATCATTCAGTTATACAACTTGTGATTACTTTTTGCTAACTTTTTTTGCTTTTTTTTTTATTGGGGCTTTTTTAAGTTTCTTTTCAGATGTCTTCAGCTTCATTTCCTTAAGATCTGCAGATGATTGCGCTTTAAAGTTTTTTTCATTTTCTTCCTTTAAAATTTTTTCTGCTTCTAATTTGTCAATTTCTTTTACAGTTTTTTTAGCTTTCGATTTGATAAAATCAATTATCTTTTGTTCATAAATATTTCCTCTTAATGACGCTGTAGCTTCTGGATTTTTTTGATAATAATCCATTACAAGTTTCTCTTGTCCGGGCATCATACCTATTTGCTTTTGAATTTCAGATTGAATCTCCACATTTTCAACTTTAATATTATTTTCTTCACCAATTTGATTAAGAATTAAACCAAGTTTAATTCTTTTTTTTGCGTTTTTTAAATTTGTGTTTTTGTTTTTCTCTATTGTCTCTTTGTCAAGGCCTTGATTAAGAATGTTTAATTCTTGATCAATTAATGTACTTGGGATTTCATCAATCTTAAAATTTTCAATCTCCTCTAAAATTTGATTTTTTGAAATTTGATCAAGAGAATTTTTATACTGATCATCTAATTGTTTTGAAACTAGGTTTTTTAAATCAGTTAAATCTTTAGCTCCAAGTTTTTTTGCTAGTTCATCATCAATAGGTAAAGGTTTGTGTTTCTTTACTGAAATAATTTTGCACATGAATATTGCCTTTTTTCCAACTAATTCCTTCTCTGGGAAAATTTCTGGTAAAACTGCTTCAACTTTTATTTCCTCATCTTTTTTTGCTTTTAGTAATTGTTTATCAAAACCTTTGATGAATAAATCTTTTCCTAATTCTAATTGTGTGTTTTTACCTTCACTTCCTTTAAATTCTTTTCCATCCACTGTTGCTTTATAATCAAATGTAACTAAATCACCTTCGTTAGCAACTTTTGCTGCATCAACTTCAACAAAATTTTTTTGATTTGAGGCAATTTCTTTAATTCTTTTATCTGTCTCCTCTTTGGATAAATTTACTTTATATTCTTTATACTTAACACTATCTAAAGTGTTTAATTTTACTTTAGGCATCTCTGTAACACTGATTACATATTCAAGATCTTTTCCTTCACCAAATTGTTTCAAATCAATTTTTGGCTGGAGTGCAGGTTTAATTTTCTTTTCATCTAAAGCTTTGGTGGTAGTTTCTTTTAAAATTTTATCTATAACCTCGCCATAAATTGCCTTACCGAATTGTCTTTTAATTAAATCTTTTGGAACTTTTCCTGGTCTAAAACCTTTTAGAACTACATCATTTTTTAATTGGTCATACTTAACATCAAGTTCTTTATTGATAGTGTTTTTATCAACAAAAACTTTTAAATTCTTCTCAAGACCTTTTTTTGTTTCTACTGTTACTTTCATAAAAGTTTGGTAGGCGAGAAAGGACTCGAACCTTCACATGTTGCCATATTGGTTCCTAAGACCAACGCGTCTACCAATTCCGCCACTCGCCCAATTTAAAAAGGTTTATATCTTATAGAATGAATTTGTCCAATTAGAATAATTGTGTAATTATCTGAAAAATTAAAAAAAATTTATGATTGTTTCGCCTTGTATAAGTATTTGTAAAACAGATCCTGTCTCAGGCCATTGCTATGGTTGTGCTAGAAAAACTGAAGAAAAAATTGCCTGGAAAAACCCAAATACTACTGATGAATGGAAAAAGAAAAATTTAGAAGAATTAAAAAGTAGAATGTCAGGTTGGCAATTAGATGCATTTTTAAAATCTTATGATAATAAGATTAAAGAAGGAGTATCTTTATTTAAAAAGAGTTTAAAATGAGTAAATCAACAACGGTTATTATCATTTATGTGTTAGGTCTTGTAATTGGTGCAATATTTTTTGATCTGTGGGGCGCTGAAACTAGTATTAAGAAAGGGCTGATTGGTATTGGATGGACCGCTTTATTCTTAATTTTTCTTTTTCTTGCTGAAAAAAAGGAAGATTAATTAATTTCTAATGATCCAAGAAATTTTAAGTTATTATCAGTAATTACAACCTCACCGGAACTTGTCGCTAAATCTAAAATTTCAGAAATTACAACATAATGAGTAACTAATACTAAATTTCCAGAGTGATCCCAATTTTTAATAAATTTTTGAAAGTCTAAAATTTGCTTGTCTTTGTTTTCTGAAAATCGTTCATCATAAAAAGAGTTTAGGAAATTTTTTGTCTCATAATTCCCAAAAGCTATTTTGGCAGTATCTTTACATCTGCACCATTCGCTCGATACTACTTTTGTAAATTTTATATCGTTTTTTTTAAAAAAATTACCAATTTTCAATGCTTGTAATTCACCTTTTTTGCTAAGGTTTCTTTGAGTAGAACAATCTGAAATATCAAAATTTGGAGGATCGCCATTTCCAGGAGCAATAGCATGACGAATGAATATAATGTTGTTCTTTTTTTTCAAGATTTCCACAATATTTTCATTAGCAAAGCTAGTCTCGTTTAATAAAAATAGAAAAAAGATTAATATTATCTTAAAGTATCTCATTATGAATTTGAATTTCCAAAAACTAAATCAATCTATTATCAAATGTGGTAAATGTCCAAGGTTAGTAAGGTTTAGAAAAAAAATTTCTGTCGAAAAAAGAAAACAATATAAAAATGAAACTTATTGGGGCAAACCGATCACTGGTTTTGGGGACATAAAAGGAAAAATTCTTTTTGTCGGTTTAGCACCTGCGGCCCATGGAGGGACAAGAACTGGAAGGGTGTTTACTGGTGATAAATCGTCAGATTTTTTATATAAATGCTTACACGGCGTCAAAATTTCAAATCAATCAAATTCAGACAATATTAATGATGGTTTAAAACTAACAGATGCATATATAACTACTGCGCTTAAATGCGTTCCACCTGGCGATAAACCTAATCGAGATGAATTGGTTAACTGTTTTCAATTTTTTAATAATGAAATTGATAATTTAAAAAATCTCAAGACAATTGTCGCTTTGGGAAAAATTGCTTTTGATAGCTGTGTTCTTTTTTTCAAACAAAATTATAGTTTTCAAGAAAAAATTTACTTTTCTCATGGAAAAATTTATTCACTACCAAAAAATATCAAGTTAGTTGCATGTTATCATCCAAGTCCGAGAAATGTAAACACTGGTCGAATAAATGAAAAAAAAATGAAAGACCTCTTTAAGCGAGTGCTAAGATTAAATTAGTTTTTCTAGCTCCTCTTTTAATCTTTTAGGAATTTTGACAGGCTTACCTTTTTTATTAATAGTTACTAAATGAACTTCCGCCTCAGTAATTTGATCATTACCTTTAAATACTTTTTGCGACATAAAAAATGAAGTTTTGGTAATTTCTTTTATATAAGATTTTATCTCTAAATCATCTTCAAGTAAGGCAGGTTTTGTATAATTTATATTGCATGATTTAACTATTATATAAGTTCCATTTTCTTCGATTAATAACTTATTAGTAAAGCCTAAAGATTTTAGAGCATCACTTCTAGCTCTTTCCATAAACTTAAGATAGTTAGCATAGTATACGACACCTCCGGCATCAGTATCTTCATAGTAAACTTTTAATCTAAAAGTAAAAGTTTTCATTATTTGTTTAAACTAAATTATTCAGCAGAAAAATATATATTTTTATAATAGGATATAGCTTTAGATTTTGATTGATCAGTATCAACCATGATTGCGACACCATCTAAAATATCAACGTTTAAATTGTGGAATCTTTTGTAGTCTTCCTTTACGTTTGTTTTGACTGTAACCCACTCATTTTTATTCATATCAATACTAGATAAAACATAATCAATCGAACTTTTGGTATATGGACTTGGCCAATTTTCTCCTATGGATGAATTACTTGAGAATACATAGTTTATTGCCTTGTTCGATAATGGAGTCATACCTGTTTTCTTAACAACAAAAAATCTTGCTGCGAAATCATGACCTTTTTTTGATTTTTCATCAATACCAGGTAACCCCTTTTCAACTTTCCAAGTAATATTTAAAAATGGTGTTTGATTCAGATCTATAGGTGCTTCCTTGCCCAGTCCTGAACCGCCGTTTTCTACCTCAGCCTTTAATATATTTACACCATCTTCAGTTAAAATGTTGTATTCAGTCATATTTTTGGCTCCACGAACTTTTCTGACTTTAAGATTGCTTAACTCTTCATCAGTAAACTTAAACACTTCAACATTTTGGGAGTAGCTAAAAGATATAGAGGATAAAAAGATTAAAAATGCAATTAATAATTTAGGCATGCAATTCATATAAACTAAAATAATTTTTTTTCAAATTTTTTTTTAAAATCTTACTTTTGACAATTTTCAGTCATTCAAAATACATTTTTAAGGCTTATAAAATTAATATGAAAAAATATATCTCCTTAATCTTGTTGGTTATGTTAACAAACTGTTCAACTCATACAGTAAAATTGGGTAAAAAATGTACAAAATTAGCTTCAGATAATACCTATGAGAAGTCATATGTATGGATCATAAATAAAGGTAATCTTGAGACATTTGATGATAAAATAAATAAGGAAAATTGTGCTAACAATGGAGAGAAGCTTTGAAGACTTTATCCATTTTTATGCTCTTAATTTACTGGTCAGTTATAATTTTAGCACCTGTTATAGCTAACGAAAAAAGTAAGTATTTTGAAACAAATATTATAATCCCTATAGAAAAACCCTAATAAGTAGATCTTCCGCCGCTAATATCAAATACAGCGGCGGTTGAAAAAGAATTTTCTGCTGAGGATAACCAACAAACCATTGATGTAAGTTCTTCTAATTCGAGAAATCTTGCTCTAGGTACTTTTGAAAGCATCCTTTGAACATGCTCCTTTGACATTTGATCAAGAATTCTTGTTTTAGCTCCCGCTGGGGTTACTGCATTAACTGCTATGTTCTTATCTGCAAGTTCTTTACCCAGAGATTTTGTTAGCGCTATTACCCCTGCTTTAGACGAGCTATATGCGCTAGCTTTCGCGTTCCCATCTTTGCCAGATACAGATGCTATATTAACAATTCTACCATAATTATTCTTAATCATGTGTGGTACAACTGACTTACAACAGTTAAAAGTTCCATGTAAATTAATATTAACGATTTTTTTCCATTCTTCGTAATCATAATTCCATAATTCCGCAGTAGAGCCTGTAATCCCTGCATTATTTATTAAAATATCAATTTTTGTTTTAGAAGTAGTTTTGTTAACAGTATCATCAACTCTTTTAGCATCCGATACGTCTACAACATCACACGAAAGATTTTGATCATTAATTAATTTTGAAGCTTTTTTAAGTTCTTTATCATCAGAATCCCAAATGATGACTTTCGCTCCTGATTGAAGAAATCTTTTTGCAATATCAAGTCCAAAACCTTGTGCACCACCGGTTATAATTGCATTTTTATTATTTAAATCAAATTTATTCATCAATCACTTGCTAATAGATAATAAGTAAAACCCGCGATTATAAAACCTATTATAAAAGAAAAAGTATCTAAAAACATGAATTTTGAATTCCATATTGGTGTAGATGAAAATATGAATCCTATAAAAAAGGAATAATACGCTTTTATATGCCATCCTGCAGAATAAAGATATGCACTATCATCTCTTGCTGAAAATAAATCTTTATTTATGACCACTTTACTTTTCACTATATAATAATCAAAAATCATAACACCAAAAATTGGTCCAAAAAAAGCTGAAAGTGTATCAATTATTGACATGGATCCATTTTGACTGAAGAACGGTGTCCAAAAAATTCCAACTAAAAAGCCAAACAATATTATTAAAAATCCAGAACTTTTTAAGGTTAAGCTATTTGGAAGCAAATTTAGTAATATATTTTGTGAAGGAAAGTAATTTGCAATTAAATTAGTCGATGATGATGCAAATAAAATAAAGATTAAGACTGTAACAGTTATATAAGTATTGTTAATTTTGCCCACAATATCTGTCGGATTTGTCAATAAATTTTGTGTTGATATAAGGCTACTTTTAAAAAAAATATCTGCACCAATCACAATAACTAGTAGTAAAAATGAATAAATTATTGTGCTTACAACTAAACTTAAATTTCCTTTCAAGAGTTCTTGGGAGCTTTTTACATATCTTGAGTAATCTCCAAAATTCATAATCAAAATAGAAAAGTATGCAAATAAAGTGCCTGTTATACCAATCATATTTTTTAACTGAAAATCAGTAAATCCACTCTCAAGATTTAATTTGCTTATAAATGTATCCATAACGAATAATTCTGGATCAGCTATCAACACTACAAAAAACAGCAATAAACCTAAATAAACAAATAAAGCTGAGAAATTAATAAAATTTCTTATAAATTTTTGTCCTCTACTAAATAAAAAATATTGAATTAAAATCGTAAAAACAAAACTGACCCAATCAATTAGATTCATGGTCATAAAGAAGTTGAAAAAAATATCGTTGTTTAACAAATCACTGTCAATTTGAAATAAAGAAATTCTAATTAAGTATCCAATAGATTTTGAAATAAAATATGTTTGAACACCAAAAAAGAATATGCCAACTATGCCCCTTATTAGACTTATAAGTTTTGCTCCTTGATAACCAGATGACACTCTTAAAAAAACTGGGAAAGGTATTCCATGCTTTTGAGAGGGTTTTCCAATTATATAAGACAAGTAGCTCACCAACAAAGAGGCTAACAAGCTTCCAAATAAAACTTCATAAAAATTTAAATTATAAACAAAATATAAAGAGGCTATAAGGGCAAAAGACATTATGCTTTGAAGTCCCACAGACCAAAAACAAAACATATCTTTCCAGTCCCAATTTTTATCAACAGGATTTACTGAAACAATTTCCCAGTTTGTAAGATTAAATTTTTCTTTTTCTGAACTCACAACTACATATTAAACAAATATGTATTACTGTCCATACAAGACAGTTGGTAACCAAAGGACAATCTTAGGAAATATAATAATAATGATCAATCCAATAATCTGAAGGACCATAAACTGCATCATTCCAAGATAAATATCCTTTAAATCCCACTCTGGAACGACCCCTTTTAAAAAATAAGCTGACAAGGCAACAGGTGGAGATAGCCAGGCGGTCTGTAAATTAACTGCTACAAGAATCGCAAACCAAGTTAGATTAAACCCTAAAGCTTCAACTAATGGTAGGATAATTGGAATTATTATCATTACTATTGGAACCCATTCCAACGGCCAACCTAATAAAAATATCATTACCATTATCATTGTAAGTATTAGGTATTTATTCATTTCTAAACCTAATAAAAATTCAGTAAGCAATGTCGGAGTGCCCAGTCTTGCAAACACTGCTCCAAAGAAATTTGATGCAGCAACTAAAACCATTATTAAAGCGGTAATTTCTAGTGTTTTTACAAGAGCTTCTTGCAATTTTGGCAAAGTTAATTTTTTGTAAGATAGCGATAAGAGTAGAGCACCCATTGCGCCGCATCCTGCGGCTTCTGTTGGTGTAGCAAAGCCAAATAAAATACTACCCAAAGCAGCAAAAACTAATGCTGCTGGTGGTACAAGTCCTAAGAAAAATTCAATCCATACCTCTCTCATACTTGCTGCTCTCATATCCTCAGGTAAAACAGGTCCTAATTTTGGATTAATCATACATCTAATTGTTGTGTAAGCTGCATATAGCGAAGCAAGTAATATTCCTGGTAAAATTGCAGCCGCAAATAAATCAATAACTGGTATTTCCATTATCGGACCCATTACCACCAGCATAATACTTGGAGGAATTAAGATTCCTAAAGTACCGCCAGCTGTTATTGTTCCTGCAGCTAGCTTTACATCGTATCCAGATCTATTCATTGATTTAGCGGCCATTATTCCTAAAATTGTTACTGAAGCACCAACTATTCCAGTTGCAGCTGCAAAAATTACTGAAACAAATAAAACAGCATAATATAAAGCACCTCTAACTTTTGATAACATTAACTGGAAAGCTGAAAATAATCTTTCCATTAAGCCAGCTTGTTCCATCATAATTCCCATAAATACAAAGAGTGGCACGGCTGCGAGCGTCTGTTCGGTCATTACCATGGAGAATTGGAGGGTCATTAAATAAAATACTAATTTTCCAAAACCTAAATAACCAAAAACAAATCCTAGAAATATGAGTGTAAAAGAAATTGGGAAACCAACAAATATTGCAAATAACATTACTCCAACTAATATAAAACCAAGTACTGCTGGGTCTATTAGCTCAGCAATCATTTTTTCGCTCCAGGCCACTCACCTTTTTTTGCAGCCCAATAACTCTTTAATAATTCAGAGAAACCTTGAACTAATAAAAAGATAATTCCAACTAACAAACACGTCTTGATCGGCCACATATATGGCATCCATGTAGTATCCATACCTCTTTCACCTCTTCTAATAGACTCTTCAACAAAACCAATTGTCATATAAAGAAATACGATTAAACCTGGAAAATAAAATAAAATATATAACCAGAAATCAATTAAACCTTGCGTTTTAGTTTTAAAGTTTCTGTATAAAAAATCTGCTCTTATGTGAACTCCTTTTGATAGTGCATAACCTGCTCCCAACATAAACAAGGCTCCATAGAGAAATCTGCTAATGTCATATGCCCAAATTGTTGGTGCTAAGAATAATTTTCTCGCAAGCACCTCATAAGTCATAGCAAATATTAAAGGTATCAATATCCAACAAACAATACTTCCTATTAACTTGCTAAACTTATCTATCTTGACGATAGAATTTGCCATCCATGATGGCATATCATCGGGCATCTTATCTAAACCCCCTCGCCTTTCAGCGATCATTTCATCTGAAATATCTATTTTTGGAGGTTGATCATTCATATATAGATTTTAAACAAAAAGAGCGGACTGTAAAGCCCGCTCTTGATAAATTTAGAGTTTATATTTTTACTTCAATGTCGCTGCGTGAGCCATTCCTAGCTTAGCATTTGACATTTGGGCACCGCTCCAAAAAGGAACAGCAACATCAGCAAACTCTTTCATTGAATCGTATACTTCTTTGAAGAACTTGTTTTGTTCTGCGTTTTTGTTCAATGTAGCTTTTGCAGCTGCCATGTACTCTTTAAAGTAATCTGAAGGTGTATCTTCTAAAATAACTCCATGCTTTGTAGTTAGTTCTTGTAAAGCTTTTCCATTTTCATAGATTCTGTAGCTTAAAGATTTAGCTAATGAAGCATTAGCAGCAACTTCAAGAGATTTTTTCTCATGATCTGTCATTGCTTTGTAAGTTTTTCCAGTGATATAAAAGTCAGCATTAACTACTACTTGGTGTAATCCTTGTAGGTAGTAATGTTTTAAAACTTTTTGGAAACCAAATGTTAAATCTGGTTTTGGACAACACCACTCAGCTGCATCGATTGTACCTGCCTCTAAGGCTGGAAGAATATCTCCACCACCCATTGCAACAGATGCTATACCGATATCTTTGTAAGTTTGTCCTGGAATTCCTGGAGGAGTTCTGAATTTATATTTTCTAAAGTCAGCCATATCTTTAATTGGTTTTGGAAACCAACCTAAAGCTTCTGGACCAACTGGTTGAAGCATAAATCCTTTGATGTCTCTTCCCATTTCTTTCCATAATTGATCATACAACTCTTTACCACCTCCATATTGGAACCATGATAAAAACGCTAGGTTATCAATACCTACTCCACCGCCTGCTACTGGTGAACCAAATAACATTGCTGCAGGGTGATCACCTGACCAATAGTGTGTCCAAGCAAATCCACAGTCAATTAAACCTTTGTCAACTGCATCTAAAGTTTCTTTTACTCCAACAACTGCACCTGCTGGCAAAATTTCAAATTTTAGTGAGCCATCAGTAAGAGCTGTTACAGTGTCAGTAAAGTCTTTTAACATTTTAACTTCATCAGCCTTAGTGTTAAGAACAGTCTGACATTTCAATGTTTTAGCATTAGCGTTTGATATAAAACCAAAAACTAAGAATGCTGCAAACATTAACGAAATGATTTTTTTCATTATTTCCTCTCTTAAGTTAAATTTAATAAGCCGTATCCAACCAAAAAAAATGAGGTTATACAAGTTGCATTTGACTTTATCGGTAATAAAAAAAGCTTTAATTAGGTGATAAATACTCAAAAATTTTGTTATAAAACTCAAAATGGAAAAATTTGATTTTATTATAATTGGTGCTGGCTCTGCAGGATGTGTCTTGACAAATCGAATAATTAAAACAGGAAAGTATAATGTTTTGTTAATTGAGGCAGGGGGTAAAGATAACTACCCTTGGATACATATACCGGTAGGTTATTACAAAACCATGCATAACCCTAAAACAGATTGGTGTTTTAAGACAGAGCCTGATGAGACTATGGAAAATGTTTCAATTCCTTATCCGAGAGGAAAAACATTAGGAGGCAGTTCCTCGATCAATGGACTTTTATACATAAGGGGTCAAGAACAAGATTATGATTTATGGCGGCAACTTGGAAACGTTGGTTGGGCCTGGAAAGATGTTCTACCTTATTTCATTAAAGCTGAAGACCAAGAAAGAGGCAAAGACCAGTTCCATGGTGTCGGAGGGCCATTAGCTGTATCAGATCAGAGAATAAAATTAGATATTTTAGATGTTTTTATGAATGCAGCTGAGGAGGTAGGTATTCCAAAAGTAAATGACTTTAATAAAGGAGATAACTTTGGATGTGGTTATTTTCAGGTTACAGAGAGGAATGGATTAAGATGCAGCACTGCAGTTGGGTATCTAAATCCTATCAAAAAAAATAAAAACTTAAAAATCGAAACCAACTGTCATGTTAAAAAAATTAATTTCGATGGAAATAACGCAGAGAGCGTTACTTATTCAAAAGGGAATGAAACTTTTACTGTTAGAGCCGAGAAGGAAATTTTACTATGCGCGGGGTCAATTGGAAGTCCTCATATACTTCAAACTTCAGGTGTTGGAGAAGCTTCAAAAATAAAAGATTTGGGAATTAATATTGTCAAAGATCTTAAGGGTGTTGGTAAAAACCTTCAAGACCACCTGATGTTCAGGCCAGTTTATAAAGTTAAAAATATAAAAACTTTAAACAAGAAAATTAATAGTGTGTTTGGTAAGCTGTTAATTGGACTTGAGTATGTCTTTAAAAGAAGAGGCCCAATGACTATGGGTGCAAGTCAACTTTGTGGTTTTGCTAAAAGTGATCCAGGCAGAGATACACCAAATTTACAATTTCATATTCAACCAATTAGCACTGACAAATTGGGGGGTGCAAACCTACATGATTTCCATGCTTTCACTCCAACTGTTGCAAACATAAGACCAACGAGTAGAGGTGAAATAACTATAAGTAGTAACGATACGAAGGTTAACCCAAAAATTAAGATGAATTATTTATCAACTGATGAGGATAGAAAAGTTGCAGCTGACGGAATTAAACTGATTAGGAAAATTGTAATGGAAACTAATGAATTTAAAAAATATGAACCTGAGGAGTTTAGGCCTGGTTCACATCTAAATGATAGAGAAGAAATTGTTAAAGCCTGTAGTCATTATGCCCAAACCATTTTTCATCCTGTCGGCACTTGTAAGATGGGAAATGACGACTCAGCTGTGGTTTCCGATAAACTAAAAGTTCATGGCCTTAATAAACTGAGAGTGATTGATGCCTCTATTATGCCAAATATAACTTCTGGAAATACTAATGCACCTACTATAATGATTGCTGAAAAGGGTGCGGATATGATATTGAACCCATAATGTTATCAGAACAAGTTTTAATTTTTTTTCAAATCATTTTCATTGATTTAGTTCTTGCTGGGGACAATGCAATTATTATTGGAATGGTTGCTTCACAATTTCCACTTGAACAGAGAAAAAAAATAATTTTTTGGGGGATTGGTGCAGCTGTAATTTTGAGAATTATATTTACGCTTATCACGGCTTATCTATTGCAAATTTCTGGATTAAGATTAGTTGGTGGAATTTTGTTGTTGTACATTTGTTATAAACTCTATGTTGATGTCGTTAAACAAAGTGAAAAAAAAGAGAGCGTTAAAATAGATAGCTCATCTTTTATGAAAGCTATCACAACAGTCATTCTAGCAGATATAACTATGAGTTTAGACAATGTTTTAGGAGTTGCTGGGGCAGCAAAAGATCACTACTACTTATTAGTTTTTGGGCTTGCTCTATCAATTATATTAATGGCAACTGCAGCAACATTAATTTCTGGTTGGATAAAAAAATACAAATGGATTGCTTGGGTAGGTTTACTAGCAGTTCTAATAGTTGCAATAGAATTGATTTATACTGATATAAAAGTACTATTATTCTAAAATGTTTCTTAAAAAACAAAACTTAAAAAATAAAATTGCCCTTGTTACTGGAGCTGGAAAAGGTATAGGAAAAGCTTGCGCTATTGCTCTTGCTGAAGCTGGAGCAAGTTTAATTATTGTTAGTCGAACAAAAAAAGATTTAGACCAAGTCTCAAAAATTGTTAAGAAATTTAGATCAAAGATTAAATCGTATGTTTGCGACGTGACAAAATATTCTGAAATTAAATCAGTAATAGACTCTCAAAAAAGAATTGACATTTTGGTTAATAACGCAGGAACAAATATTCCAGAGCATTTTACTAAAGTAAAAAGAAAAGATATGGAATATGTTGTTAAGATTAATACAATGGCTACATTTAATATTGCTCAACTGTCTGCTTTAAAAATGATCGAATTAAAAAATAGAAAAAAAGTTGGAGGTGTAATTATTAATATGTCTTCACAAATGGGTCATGTAGGCGGCCCCATAAGAAGTGTTTACAATATGACCAAGTTTGGTTTTGAAGGACTTACAAAGGGGATGTCTATTGACCTGGCAAAGCATAATATAAGGGTAAACACAGTATGCCCAACTTTTGTTGTTACTCCAATGACAAGTAAATTTTTAAAAGACAAAAAATTTATGAGGGAGGTTTTAGGGAATATTCCACTAGGAAGATTTGCAGAGCTGTCTGATGTTGCGAGTGCTGTAGTATTTCTTGCTTCTGATCAGGCATCAATGATTACCGGTACCTCTTTATTGGTTGATGGTGGATGGACTTCAAAATAATCAAATACCTATTAATTTTTTTAATTATTCAATTTAATAGCCAAGCAATTGAATTCGAGGGAAAGTTCATTCAAGGACACTTTATATTAGGTAAAACTGACCCTGGAGCAAAAATACAAATAGATAAAAAAAACGTTAGAGTCTCAAAGGATGGTTTTTTTGCATTTGGCCTTGGAAGAGACAGAAAAAATGATGTTATTATAACTGAAACTCTTAATGGAGTTAAAAATGAATTTGTTAAGAAAGTTTTAAAAAGAGAATATAAAATACAAAGAATAGATGGTTTGCCTGAAAAAAAGGTAACGCCGCCCAAAGAGGTTTACGATAGAATTAGAAAAGAAAATAAACTTATTGGAAGAGCAAGATCTATTGATACTGATTTAATATATTTTAAAGATGAATTTATAACTCCAGTTGATAACGCAATTATAACCGGCGTTTATGGTAGTCAAAGAATTTTGAATGGAAAACCAAGGTGGCCACACTACGGTTTAGATTACGCCCAAAAAACTGGAACACCAATAAAAGCAATGTTGAGGGGTGTGGTTACCCTTGCTGAAAAAGATCTTTATTATACTGGAGCGACATTAATTTTTGATCATGGCCATGGAATTTCAACTTTATATATGCATATGAATGAAATTTTTGTTGAAATGGGGCAAGAAGTCAAAAAAGGAGATATAATTGGTACCGTTGGGAAATCTGGTCGCGCTACAGGACCTCATTTAGATGTTAGATTAAATTGGTTTGATGTTAAACTGGATCCTGGAAGTGTATTAAATTAATGAAAAAAGAAATTGAAAAAATTGCAGATAAGCTAGTTTATGCTTACAAAAAAAACAAACTTATAAATCCAATACCAATTAAGTTTACAAAAAATATTGAAAATGCCACAAAACTTAGAAAACTCTGTGAGTCTAAAATAAATACAAAAGTGGTGGGTTTTAAAGCTGGTGGCACTGCCTTACCAGTATTAAAAAAATTAAAAGAAAAAGAACCTTTCTATTCTGCAATATTTAAAAATAATGTTTTAAAAAGTGGTAAAGGTGTAAAAATTAATCGTTCGACTTTAGGAATAGAGGTTGAGGTCGGATATTTAATTAGTAAAAAATTTTTTGATAATAAACAAATAATTACAATGGAAAATGTGAGTAAATTCATTACTCATATGATGCCTTGTATCGAAATTGTTGGATACAGACAAAAAAAACAAGGAATAAAATTTTTAGGTGATTTAGCAAGTGATTTTGGTGCTAACATAAAGTTCTTAATTGGTGCAAAAAAAAAGTTTAGAAAGGTTAATATAGAAAATCTAAAATGTAATATAAAAAATGTTAAAACTGGTAATGTAGTAAATGGAAATACTAATTCTGTTTATATAAACCCACTTAACTCTCTTCGATTTGTTCTAAATAAAATGAGAAAAGATAAAATAAAATTATATACTAATTTTTTTGTATTTACAGGATCAACGGTAGGTGTTGTTCCTCTAAAAAATAGAGGCAATTACATAGCAAATATTGAAAAAATAGGAACTGTAAAATCTGCAATTCATTAATTAGCGGTGATCAAAAAAGTTTTAAAGAACAGTAAAATTGGAAAATACATAATCACAGGAAGTTTTTTTTTCTTTTTAATCAAGGGAATAATTTGGTTAATAATTATTGCTCTAGCTTGGTTAGGTGTTGGAAAACTTTAAAATCTAAAGAACTACTTCAAAACCTTCAAAATTTGGGTGACCCAAGTACAATTCCTTATGTTGACCAGAATTTTTATGAGCTAGCCTAAATGCCTCAGATTTTGTCCAATTAATAAAATCATTTTTTGAATTCCAAATACTGTGTGATGCGTACAAAGTATGCTCATCATTTGTTTCACCTTTAACTAAATGAAATTCTTTAAATCCAGGCACATCATTTAAATGTGTATCTCTATTTTTCCAAACTTCCTCAAATTCTTTTTCTTTTCCAAGAACAATTTTAAAACGATTCATTGCTATAAACATAATTCAATATATTAATTCTATTTTAAGTTTAAAAGTTTAAATGGTGTGACACTCTGATGCTTAAATAAAAAATCAAAGTGCATATATATCAATCAACAAAAGGATAAATATGAAAAAAATAGCATTAGTTTTATCTATTTTACTATTCTCAGGCTCTGCATTTGCAGGCTCTTGCCCAATGATGGCAAAAGGAGTTGATGCTAAAATTGCAGAAGCTCAAAAACTCAGAGATGCTGGTATTAAAGCTCATGACAGTGGTGATCACGCTAAGTCTGAGGAATTACTTGGCAAAGCATTAGGTATGTTTAAAGGATAAATTCAATTATGAGGTTTGGGGGCACCTAGCAACAGAACGCCCCCTATACAGATTTAAATTACAAAATTTCCTTTCATTATTAGAAAATAATAACCATATTGGTGTCATCTAGACACCTGATTGAAGGTTTGTTAAAGTATCTGCTCATGGAAAAAAACCCTACTGAATTTTTAGAACCATCTCAGCTGCAATTAAATAATCTTTTAAAGTACTATCAAACTAAACAATACGACAAAGCTGAAAAATTGGCAGTGTCTATCACTAAAGAGTTTCCTAAACATCCATTTACCTGGAAAGTTCTTGCCGTTGTACTCAAACAAAATGGAAGGATAGAAGAGTCGTTAGCTGCTAGTAAAAAATCTGTACAATTAAATCCAAAGGATGCTGAAGCCTATTACAATTTGGGTATCGTAATGCAAGATCTAGGAAAATTAGATGAGGCTGAGACGGTATACAAAAAAGCAATAACATTAAAACCTGACCATAAAGCCCACAACAATTTGGGTATCGTAATGCAAGATTTGAGAAGATTAGATGAAGCTGAGGCGAACTACAAAAAAGCCATAGCAATGAAGCCTGACTTTGTACAAGCTATTAAAAATAGATGGTTACTTTTATTTAGTCAAAAAAAATTCGAAGAAGCATTATTAGATGCTGACTTATGTATTTCCAAAGGTTCAAGACAGCTTGATTTAACAACATTATATGCTTTAGGTCGAATAGATGAAATTTATAAAAGGCTTGAAGTAAGATCTAAAATTGATAGCGAAAATATCTCTATTGCTGCTTTTGCTTCATTTATAGCCGAAGTAGAGAAAAAAGAAACTGCATATAATTTTTGTCCAAATCCTATAGACTTTGTACATCACGCTAACTTATCAACTCATATAAATGATTCTAATAGTTTTATTTCTGAATTAATTAATGAACTAGATAATGTAAAAAAGATTTGGCAGCCATCTAAAAAAACAACTGTTGGCGGATTTCAAACACTAACTGGACATAATCTATTTAAAAGTCCAATAGGTAAAGTAGAACAACTCAAGTCAATTATTATTAATGAACTAGATGTATATCATAAAAAATATAGTAATAAGTCTTGTTCATTTATTAAAAAATGGCCATTCCAAAATTATCTTAATGCATGGTATGTTGTGTTAAAAAAACAAGGGTATCAAAATCCACATATTCATCCAGGTGGATGGTTGAGTGGTGTGATTTATTTAAAAGTTGTCCCATCCTTAGATAAAAATGAAGGAGCAATTGAATTTAGCTTAAATGGTGAATATTATTCAAATGTTAATTCTCCTAAATTAATTCATCAACCAAAATTAGGAGATATAGTTTTTTTTCCATCTTCACTTCATCATAGAACTATACCTTTCTCAACAAATGCTGACAGAATTATAGTTTCTTTTGACTTAAAGCCAAAGCAGTTCTAATTAAAGTATATAGTACTTGGAACAAAGCGCCCATTTTTTATTATCTTTTTTTCTTTTTTTCTCTTCTAATTTTTCTCTTCTCTTTAAAAGATAACTTGGGTTTTTTCATTACACTTGAATCTTTGAAAGATTTTCCACTATACCTTTTTGACATAGTCTAATTAAATATTTTAAATATTATTGTTTTTAAAAAAAACCTTACAGCATAAATTAAATGGACAGAAGATCTTTCTGTTCCATAAAATGTTTTAATTGGTATTTCTTTAATCTTTTTTTTCTCTGATACAAGTTTGAGTCTTAAGTCAATATCAAAACAAAAATTGTTGTCCAAATTTTTAAAAGTTTTTTTATCAATCAATTTTAAATTGTATGCCCAATAGCCTGTGTGACAATCAGCAAAATTTGTCCCATATAGAAGATTAAAAATTCCAGTTAGAAAAATATTACCAATAAATTTATATAATGGCATTCTTCCTTTTAGTGCATTAATCTTTTTGGTCATTCTTGAACCAACCGTTGCAGCTAATTTTCTATTTTGAAAAAGTTTTTCCAACATAATTGCTGCATATTTGGGATTGTATTGATTATCTCCATGAATCATTACAGCGTGAGAGTAATTATTCTTATAGGCGTAATTTATACACTTTTTAATATTTGCACCGTAACCTACATTTTTTTTTATGTAGTTTACTACTACTTTTGATTTATATTTTTTTTTTATCTGCTTGATATAATTTAAAGTGTCGTCTCTTGATTCATCATCGCTAATTAAAATTTTATAATTTTTATTTTTAAAATATTTAAAGGGTATTTTTTGGACTACCTTTTTAACTCTATATGATGCTTTATAAGTTATAATGAAAATTAAAATTTTATCTTTCATGCTTTTTTGTGGTATATAAAATTTAATGATGCGTTTCAAAGAAAATAACTATAATAAATTATTTGTAGGTTTATCAAACCTTATTAGGTATATCTGTGGCGGAGATCGATTAAAAAGAATTACTAACATTATTGATGAATTGCTTAAAAAGAAATATTTAGAAAAAAATAGAAAACTAAAGATTCTAGATTTTGGGTGTGGCTCAATGGAAATATCAAAAAAACTTAAAGATAAAATTTACGTAGGACAAATAGTTGGATCAGATATTTTTAAACATAGATATGAATCAAATAGGATAGTTTATGTTGATAATGATGAGTTATTTAAAAAAAAAGAAAAATTTGATATTATTTTCATAGTCGATGTTCTTCATCACATAGGTGTTGACGATGCTTACAAAATGATCAAAAAATTATCTAAATTATCAAATAATATTATTATAAAAGATCACTTTGAGCACGGCTATCTATCAAGACAATTGTTACGATTTGTTGATTTCTATGCAAATTATGGATATGGAGTAAATATACCGAAAAAATACTTTGATAAAGCTTCTTGGAAAAAAACTTTAATTAAATCAAATTGTAGAGAAATCTTTCACATTAAAAACTTTCAACAACACGATGGATTATTTAATTTTATATTAAATAAAAAACATCATTTTGTATCTATTATAAAATCAAATGAATAAGATAAATAAAACAAATTTTTGTTACACACTACTTTGTATAAGTATAATATTAGCTTATTTTTTTTCAGAAGATACACTTGGTGGAGCAAAACAAGATTATCTTTTTCATGAAAAATTTATAATTTTATTCGCTGAAGATTTCAAAAATACATTTAGTAATTATGGACAGGATGATTTATATGCAAGAAATTCTCCAATTTTTTATATTTTTTTATCCTTAATATATAAAGCTGGTCTTGATTTAGATACAATACGATATGTAAACATTATATCAATTCCATTATTAATATATATTTTCTATAGTTGTTTAAAAATAAGATTCAAAAAAATCACGAACACCTCATTGGTGCTTATGTCATTTGTGATTTTTTTATCTCCTACAGTAAGAAGTTTAACCGTTTGGCCATATCCAATTTTGTATGGGTTTATTCTATTTCTGTTTTCAGTTAAGTTTTATCTTAGATTTAATCAAGTTAAAAAAAATAAAATCAATGAAGCATTAAAGAGTACTGTATTTTTAGCACTTGCATCTTATATAACACCAAATTTTTCTGTATTTGTAATTTTCTTTTTATATAAATTTTTTTTAGAATTCAAAAATTCAAAAGATTTTTTTAATATTTTAGTCCTTAATTTTTTATTAGCAGCACCCGCTATAGCCTATTATTTTGTGAATGATTTTTATTTGATTAAATATTCAGTAGGCAGTCTTGCTTTAAGTGTAAAGCTAAATCCTTTCAATAAAATTATAATAATCTCGTCTTTAATTTCCTTTTATTTCATTCCATTTTTAAACAAAAAATTAATCATTAGAACCATAGATGTTTTAAAAAATTTAAAAGAGGAATATCTTTTAGTTATTTTATTACTTATATGCCTATTTCTCTTTAATTTTCCATCTGGAAACTTTGGAGGAGGAATTTTTTATCACTTTTCACAATATATTTTCGGAAATAATTTCCTTCTTTTTATAATCTTCTTTCTATCAATATTTTTATTTAAAGCATCGAAACTAATTGAACCTGACAATATTTTATTATTTTTCTGCTTAATATTATATAACCTACAGGTCTCAATATATCACAAATACTTTGACCCTCTTATCTTATTTATTTTTTTATTTTTAATGTCAAAAAATGAAATTAAAAACCAAAGATCTTTTTTAGATATCACTAAAAATTATTATATTCTTTATTTGATTTTTTTAGGAATGAGTTTTTATAAAGTAAATTTTCTATAGGTCTTTTTCTTTGAAAATTGCTCAATAGATTTAATTTGTCAACCACAGAGTTTGATGTGGTTTTAGCTCTAACATATGACTAATGTTTGGTCTACCTAACAAATTTTTGTATTTCTTAAATTTGCTGTTTAAATTCAATTTTTGTGGTTTTGAGGATAAATTAGTAATGTTATAAATAACTTGTTTTTTATCTAAGCTAATTCTTTTAAAACAAAATATTTTTCTTCCCATATTCAAGTTTTCTCTTTTTGCGTTAGGATGAAACGCTTTGTTTTGTTTTTTAATATAAATTAGATTCATTATTTTTTGATAAAATACACTTTGTTTAGAAGTTTTATCATTAAGTAATTTTTCTAGTCTATTTTTATTCCATTTATACCTATTTAAATCTCTTTTGTTTCCAGAAATAATATATTTGTATTCATCATTTGAAGTTCCAAATATAGAATTAAAATAAATTGCTGGAATTCCCTCAAAAGCAATCATAATAGCGTGTGCAGAAATATATCTTTCTAAGAAGTATTTTCCTCTTTTATCATAATCAGTTTTTTGAAAAGCATTGAAAAGTGTTATATTTGCTTCGTATACTTTTTTTGATGATCCTTGAATTTTTCTATAGGACAGTTGTCCACCATTTTTTTTTAAACGTTTGAAAAACTTTGATAATCTATCCTTATTTAAATACCCTTCGACAGGTCTCATGCCTATTCCATCATGAGATGCAATAAAGTTTAGATAGTTGTTTCCAATCTTTGTTGTAGGTAGATTTTTGCTCCATTTATTTAGGTAGGTGCTGTCCTCAAAAAGAAATGAATGGATCAACAAAGGTGGTAAAGAAAAATTATATATCCAATGAGACTCGTTATTCTTTACTCCAAAATAACTCAAATTTTCTTTTTCTGGTAAATTAGTCTCTGTAATAATAATTGGCTTACACTTAAGTGAGTTACAAACTATTCTAAACAATCTAATAATTTCGTGTGTCTCTTTTAAATTTACACAATTAGAACCACTTTTTTTCCATAAATAAGCAATAGCATCTAGTCTTAAAATATTAACTCCATTATTTGCTAAATTTATAATTATTTTGATAAATCTTAACAAGACTTTTGGATTCTTGAAATTTAAATCAATTTGATCGTCGCTGAAAGTTCTCCATAAAAGATTATTCTTTTTGAATATACTAATCCTTTTAAGTAGTTTATTTTCTCGCGGTCGAATGACTTTAGAAATGTTAAATTTTTTACTTACTGTTAAAAAATAATCTTTTCCTGGCGATTTATTAGCCAAAAAGTTTTTAAACCATAAGCCTTTTGAAGACGCATGATTTATTACAACGTCTGCCATTATACTAGTATTTTTCGATTGTTTATTTATTTCGGACCAATCACCCAATCTTTTATCTACTTGATAATGATCTTTTACAGCAAACCCACTGTCACTACTTGACGGATAGAAAGGAAGAAAGTGAATTATATCAAAAAACTTATCAAGATTTTTTTTATAAAACTTTCTAAAAATTTTGATTGTTTTTTCTTTGTTGCTATTTAATAGACTATCGCCATAACAAATCAAAGCTGAGGTCTTTTCTGACACTTTAAGTTTTTTTCCTTTTTTTCCAATTTTATTATATTTATTTATTACCTGAAAAATTTCATCAGCATAAATATTTAGTTCTTTTTTTGATTTAGTTGATTTGTAAATAAAATTTAATTTTCTCTTTATATCTTTTTTACTTTGCTGAGATAACATTAAGAGTTGTCTTTGTTATCTTCACTAACAGCTTTTTTTAATTTGTTAAGAAAATCTGGTATAGCACTTTTAACTCTACTCCATGTTGGTATAAATGGTGTATCCATTGGATTTACATAAAAATCATCTCCTGCTTTCATTATATTAATAGCAAACAATTCAACTGCTTCCTCCTCAGTGTGTGAGTCGAATTTTAACCCATTCATAGTTGCATCACTTCTATATATATCTATCATATCTAAAGCGCTTCTATAATAAGTTGCTTTTAAAGATCTGAAAGTCTCTCGACTAAATGAATTACCCTGGGTTGCTAGTTTTTTAATAAATGTTTTAATAATATCAATTGACATTTTAGATAGACCTTTTGTTTCATCATTCAAAGATAGGTCTTGATGTTTATGATCATAGGCGTCTGCTAAATCAACCTGACAAATGTTATTCGGAGAAAAATTTCTTTGCATTTCAGATAGAACTCCTACCTCGATACCCCAATCCGAAGAAATTCTTAATTCTGGAAGAACGTTCCGTCTAAATGAAAATTCACCTGATAAAGGATATTTAAAAGACTTCATAAATTGTAAATAACTGCTGTTACCGATAGTTTTCTCTAAAGCTATTAGTAAGGGCGCAACAAGTAATCTAGCTACTCTTCCATTCATTTTTTCATTAGCTATTCTTGGATAGTATCCTTTACAAAATTCAAAGTTAAAAACTGGATTTACTACTGGGTAAAAAAGTTTTGCAAGCATTCTTCTATCGTAAGTTTTTATATCACAATCATGTAAAGCAACCGATCTAGCAGTGTCTCTTGCAATTGACATCCCAAGACAATACCAAACATTTCTACCTTTGCCCGGTTGATTTGGTGCTAAACTTTTTTCTTTTAGTTCTTCATCTAACTTTTTAAGTTTTGGCCCATCATTCCATAAAATAGTAAAATCAGTTTTAAGTTTTTTAAAAAATTTCCATGCATCTTTTGCCTGATTTTTGTTTGCTTTATCCAGGCCAATAATAATATGATTTAAATATTTTGTTTTACTTATTTCACTGACAATTTTTGGTAGGGCTTCTCCTTCTAATTCTGAGTAAAGGCATGGTAATATCAATTCCATTTTTCTTTCTTTCGAAAATTCTAATAATTCTTTTTCAATTTCATCAGTAGATTTAGTCTTAAAATCATGAAGAGTAGAAACTATACCGTTTTGAGAAAAATCACCCATATTTTAGTTTAATAACATTATTGAATTTTTTCCAGCGCCATTTTGACAACTTCTTCCCACCCCTCTGGAGCGGGCTTTTTAGAAACTAAACAATTATTTATATTCAAAGTATCTAACTTAAATTTTTCATTAAAAACCAAACATGCTATGTCACTACTTTTAAGCATATCTAAGTCATTGAAATTATCTCCAATTCCTATTATTTTTAATTCTTGTTTTTCAGTTTTCTCAAAAATTCTACTTACTTTTTTCATTGCAGATGACTTGCTCACTTTGTCAGAAAGATTGATAACACGACCACCCTCTTGCATTGTTAAACCCATATTAGAAACTAATCTAAATAAATTATTTTTTTCTACCTTGTTACCTTTAAATATAAGGGGCACTGAAAATTCTCTGTCAGATGCATAACTAAGCTGTTTCTCAGATAAACCAAAAATTTTAAGCTGTTCATCTTTTTTAAGTTTTAAAACAAACCTACATTTTGAGATTAATTCTTTAGGGATTTTTTTAAAGAATACATTTAATATTTCATCTTTATCCCTACTAAGTATTATTTTCTCCGGAAAATCTGAGTTAACTAAATTCATTTTGTATATAGCTGCACCATTTTCAACAATAAAAGGAATTTCCTCCTCTAGCTCGTGACAAAAATTATAAATCTCAGCTTTTGTTTTACTTGAGTTAGGGATTATTGATATGTTTTTAGACAGTAAATTTTTTATATATTGTCTTATATTTTCAAATTTAAATGTTTCATTGTGTAATAAGGTTCCATCTAAATCAGTAAATATAACTATTTTTGAAATCATGTAATATTTATGATTAAGAATTTATTTACTTAAATTTAGATATCAACAATTAAAGTATCTTTGGAACCGCCGCCTTGTGAGCTATTTACAATTGTACTGCCTTTTCTTAATGCTACTCTTGTCAAGCCGCCAGTTGTTACATATGTAGATTTTCCACTAAGTACAAATGGTCTTAGGTCAAGATGCCTTGGTTCAATATCATTTTTAGTAATTGTTGGGGCAGTAGATAAAATTTCCAAAGGTTGAGCTATAAATTCTCTTGGATTTTTTTTAATTTTTGCAATTACTTCTTCTCTTTCTTTTTGAGGTGCCTTTGGACCAATCATTATTCCATATCCACCAGATGCATTTGCAGGTTTTACTACTAATTTTGATATGTTCTCTATTACATAATCCATTTGAGTCTTGTCATGACACAAATAAGTTTCAACTTGATTTAAAATTGGCTGTTCTCCTAAATAATAAACTATCATTTTATTGACGTATGAATAAACAACCTTATCATCTGCAACACCAGTTCCTATGGCATTTAAAATTCCAACGTTTCCTTTTCTCCAAGCTTTGAATAAACCAGGAACACCTATAACTGACCCTTTATAGAATGCTTTTGGATCCAAAAAAGTATCATCCAAACGTCTATAAATACAATCAACTCTTAAAGGACCTTTAACAGTCTTCATGTAAACTATATCATTATCAACAAAAAGATCTTTTCCTTCTACTAAGGCAATACCCATTTGTTCTGCTAAATATGAATGTTCAAAGTACGCAGAATTATAAATACCTGGTGTTAAAACAACCATATGGGGGTCTTTTGTTTTTTTTGGAATACACTCTTTCATACAATTAAATAATTTATTTGTATAAATATTTATGGATGCAACTTTGTATCTTGTAAATAATTCAGGAAAAACATCTCTCATTACCATTCTGTTCTCAAGCATATAAGATACACCTGAGGGAACTCTTAAGTTATCTTCAAGAACTAAATAATCACCAGATTTGTTTCTTATTAAATCTACTCCTGAAATATTTGACCATGCTTTATATTTTGGTGAAAACCCCTCACATTCTTTAACATAGTAAGGTGATTTAAATATTATCTCTTTAGGGATAACATTGTCCTTAAATATTTTTTTCTGGTTGTAAACATCATCGATAAATAAATTTAGAGCTTTTACTCTTTGCTGTAATCCCCTTGAAACTTTATTCCATTGAGTTCTTGGAATAATTCTTGGTATTATATCAAGAGGCCATTTTTTTTCTTCTGCTCTATTATTTGCAGCGTATACTCTAAAATTAATACCTCTTGCACTTATAGTACTTTGGCAATTTTTTTCTATTTCTTGAAGTTTTTCTTTTCCGTATCTTTCAAGAATATTAGAAATAATTGTTGCATGTTTGCGAAGCTTATTATCTTCCGTAAAATATCCATCGTAAGCATATTTAGCATTATAATTTTTCCACAATTTATTGACCATTTTAATAGCTTTTAATAGTTAATCCTAATATGCAAATGCATTTTAGATATATCAGATATGATATAAATCGATTATAAATACATCGTTTAATTAAATAATACATATAGCTATATGACTTACTGCATAGGAATTAAAACAAAAGAGGGCATAATTGTTGCATCAGATAGTCGAACTAATGCTGGTTTTGACGACGTAAATATTTATTCAAAAATGTTCACATATGATGTTGGTGATAGGACTATATTAATAGTAACTTCGGGAAATCTTGGAACGTCACAAGCAGTTTATAAATCTATAGAAAAAGATCTTAAAGATAATTCTGGAGGGAAAAATCTTAATTCATGTGAAGATTTTGATCAAATTGCAAAATATGTTGGGTCTTTAAACCTAAAACATTCCTCTCCAAAAGGAATGAATACAGACACAGTATTGCTGGGTTCAACTTTTATTGTTGGTGGCCAGATTAAAGGTCAGCCCATGGAATTATTTTTGGTATACCCACAAGGAAATTACATAAAGCCAGCAGACAGCAAACCTTATTTAGTAATTGGAGAGGTTAAATATGGAAAACCTATTTTAGATAGAGTTATAACGCCAGATGTGAAGTTGGGAGATGCTTCAAGATGTGCACTAATTTCTATGGATTCAACTTTAAAAAGTGATTTAACTGTTGGTCCACCAATTGACTTTGTGGTGTATAAAAAAGATCAATTAAAAATTGCTTCTCAAAAATGTTTAAATCTAAATGATAAAGAATTCTCAACAATGACAAATGAATGGTCAGAAGGAATTTTAAAAGTTTTTAAATCATTTCCAAGATTTGATTGGGAATGATTTTAATTAATCTTCTTAAAAAGATCCTTAGCACTCAACCATCCATTTTCCAACCTTGGGCCACCAAACCAGTCACCACAAATACCGAGACCAATTTTTTTATCCCAATAACTTTGCACATTTAAAGGTTTTGAATTAGAGGAATATTTCCATCCATGTATGTGGGTAAAATACGTCTTTCTGATTTTAATTTTTGTTAGTTTTTTAAACTTATTAATTAAAACATTTGTGTAAAATTTTTTTTTATTTCTGTAGTTATCAGTGTGTTTTTTTCCATACTCAAAGGTACTTTGAAGTACCCATAAGTCTTTATTATATTTAAATCTTTTTTTTGAATTTTCTTTAGAAACCCAACCTAAAACTTTGTCATTGGTAAAAAAACTGCTCGCTTTTAGTGCTGTTTTATTGGTCATTAATAAAACTGTTAGACTTGAATTCATTATAACCTTATTTTTAAAAAGTTTTGTTTTGACAAACTTAGATGAAAGTTTTTTTGCTTGTGGAAAAGGAATTGATAAGATTAAATTTTTTGAATAAATATGCTTATTATCTTTAAATTTAAGATACCAATAATCTTTTTGTCTTTTTATTTCAGATAGTTCTGATTGAAAATTACAATTAATATTTTTAAGCAAAAATTTACTTATATCGTTATTTCCTTTGACACCAATTAATTTGACATGTTTTTTGTCTCTTTTGACCTTCTGATTTAAAAATTCATGATTACCTCTCCAATGTTTGAGAACCTTTTTTTTAATAAGTTTATCGGTAAAAGATTTAAATTCCTTTGATCTTGGAGATAAATATTGAAGACCATGATCAAAACCTATTTTACCTTTATATCGCTTAAAAGAACTTCTGCCACCAACACCTCTTGCTTTATCGTGAACGTTGATTGAATATTTTTTTTTTAAATGATAAGCAATTGTTGAACCAGAGATACCAGATCCTATTATACAAAAATCTAACATTATTGAGTTATTTAAAAAACTATATTAAAGACTTTTGAGGCTTCATATCATTTTTCTTAATTCCAGCAACCTCAACTGGTTTTTTCATTGCGTCTCTTCTAAATGGCTCACCTAATTCTTGGTTTAAAATAATCTCTATGAAAGTGGTAATACCTTTTTTTTGGTCTTCACAAGATTGTTTGATCGCTTTAGTAGTTTCTTCCATTGTTTTACAAGTAACTCCTTTAAGACCACATGCATTAGCAACTTTTGCGTAACTTAATTCTGGATCTAGCTCTGTACCAACAAAGTTATCGTCAAACCACAAAATAGAGTTTCTTTTTTCAGCTCCCCATTGATAGTTTCTAAATATAACCATAGTAATAGCTGGCCATTCTTCCCTAGCGCATGAACTCATTTCATTCATACTTATTCCAAATGCACCGTCACCAGCAAAACCAATTACAGGTGTATCTGGGCATCCAATTTTTGCACCTAAGATTGCTGGAAATCCGTAACCGCAAGGTCCAAATAAACCTGGTGCTAAATATTTTCGCCCATTTTCAAAAGTTGGATAAGCATTTCCTATTGCACAATTGTTTCCGATGTCACTCGAAATTATTGCATCTTTGGGCAGTGCGTCCTGTATCGCTCTCCATGCTTGTCTTGGAGACATTCTATCTTTATCTCTTTCTCTTGCTTCTTTATTCCAGACTGTTCCTGGATCATCTTCTTCATGATCTAGTCCAGCTAAAGTTTGTAGCCAAGCAGATTTAGTTTTGTGAATTAAATTTTTTCTCTCATCTCGACCCGAATTACCAGCATCAGATGAAAGTTTATCTAAAATTTGTTGGGCAACCTGTTTAGCATCACCACATATTCCTACTGTAACTTTTTTAGTTAAACCTATTCTATCTGGGTTCATATCAACTTGAATTATTGTTGCGTTTTTAGGCCAATAGTCGATTCCATAACCTGGTAAAGTAGAAAAGGGATTTAATCTTGTTCCTAATGCTAAAACAACGTCGGCCATTGAAATAAGTTCCATAGCTGCTTTTGAACCATTGTAACCTAAAGGTCCAACAGCAAGTGGATGGCTTCCAGGAAAACTATCATTGTGTTGATAACCATTACAAACTGGTGCATCTAATTTCTCTGCTAATTTTTTGCATTCTTCTATCGCTCCACCAATAACAACTCCTGCACCTGATAGAATTACAGGAAATTTTGCTTTTGATAATAAACTTGAAGCTCTTTCAATTGCATCCTTTCCACCACCTTGTCTTTCAAATCTTACGATGGGAGGAAGCTCTATATCTATAACTTGTGTCCAATAGTCTCTAGGAACATTTATTTGTGCTGGTGCAGATCCTCTGAAAGCTTTTTCAATTACTCTATTTAAAACTTCAGCCATTCTAGACGGATCTCTTACCTCCTCTTGATAACAGACCATGTCTTTAAATAAATTCATTTGTTCTACTTCTTGAAAACCACCCTGACCCATTGTTTTGTTTGCAGCTTGAGGTGTTACGAGTAATAAAGGTGTGTGGTTCCAATAAGCTGTTTTAATAGGTGTAACTAGACCTGTGATGCCCGGACCATTTTGAGCGATAACCATTGACATTTTTCCAGTTGCTCGAGTGTAACCATCTGCTATTAATCCTCCATTGGTTTCGTGGGCAACATCCCAAAAAGTTATTCCAGCTTTTGGAAATAAATCTGAAATCGGCATAAAAGCAGAACCAATAATTCCAAATGCGTGTTCAACTCCATGCATTTGAAGTACTTTGATAAAAGCTTCTTCTGTGGTCATTTTGGTCATAAAAATTCTCTACAATTTTGTTTGCAATCGCATGATTAATATATAAATTCTTAGCAAGTTTCTACTAAGAAATCGTCTCAATGGCTAAAACAGATATAATTATTCACGATAAAAAAGACAATGTTGGCGTAATTGTTATAGAAAAAGTATCAAAGGGCCAAGACTGTGGATGTTGGATAATGGAAGACGACTCCTCATCTAAAGTAAAATCCGAGGCAGAAATACCCCTAGGTCACAAAATAGCATTAGAAGATCTTAAGGAGGGTGACACTATAATTAAGTATGGACATGATATAGGTAAGGTAATTAAGTCTATAAAAAAAGGCGACCATGTTCACGTTCATAACGTAAAAACAAAAAAGTGGTAATATGCAAATTCCAAAAAGTTTTTTAGGTTTTAAAAGAGAAAACGGTAGAGCGGGAACGAGAAATCACGTGATTATTCTTCCAGTAGATGATATTTCGAATGCATGTGCTGAAGCGGTGGCCAATAATATTAAGGGGACAATTGCACTTCCACACTCCTATGGTAGATTACAATTTGGTGCGGACTTAGAACTTCACTTTAGAACAATGATTGGAACGGGACGTAATCCAAACGTAGCTGCTGTAATTGTAATTGGTATTGAGCCTAAATGGACAAAAAGAATTGTTGATGCGATTGCTAAGACTGGAAAGCCAGTTGAAGGTTTTAGTATAGAGGGTGTTGGGGATATCGACACAATTGCAAAAGTTTCAAAAAAAGCTCAAGAATTTTCAATGTGGGCATCTGAAAAACAAAGAGAGGAATGTCCCATAAGTGATTTGTGGATATCAGTGAAATGTGGAGAGTCAGATACAACATCAGGACTTGCATCTAATCCTACAGTCGGAAACTTAATGGATAAACTCGAGCCACTTGGAGTACACTTATGTTTTGGTGAAACGTCAGAATTAACTGGAGCCGAAACTGTGTGCGCAAAAAGAGGTAAAACAAAAGAAGCACAAGATAAATTTATGAAAACTTGGAGTTCATACAACGATTTTATATTAAAGGAAGCAACAAATGATTTGTCAGAAAGTCAACCAACAGCTGGAAATATTGCTGGAGGACTTACAACAATTGAAGAAAAAGCTTTTGGAAATTTTCAAAAAATAGGTTCAAGAAAATTTATAGATGTATTAGAACCAGCTGAGGAACCAACTAAAGGAAAAGGATTATATTTTATGGATACATCATCAGCTGCTGCTGAATGTGTTACTCTTCAAGCTGCTGGGGGTTTTAACATTCATTTATTTCCGACCGGTCAAGGAAATATAATTGGCAATCCCATTGAGCCCGTGATTAAACTTACAGCTAATCCATTAACAGCGAAAACTATGAGCGAACATATTGATGTCGATGTTTCAAAAATATTATCAAGAGAAATGAATCTTGATCAAGCTGGTGATGAATTAATTAGATCTACTATTAAAGTTGCAAATGGGAGACTAACTTGTGCTGAAGCACTAGGTCATAAAGAATTCGTCATGACTAAGTTGTATAGAAGTGCCTAATTAAATTACAGAATTTATAGCTTTATAAATTTTATCTTTAGTTAACTCACCCAAACTTCGATAGACTTCTTTATTGTTTTTATAAATTACAAGCGTAGTTTGGAACTGAATATTTAGTTGTTTGGCAATTTCCCTATTTGTAACATCAAATGTAAGATAAATTAAATTATCAAAATCTTTTTCAACATCTTTCAATGCCTTCATTTGACTAGCACATGATGTGCAATATTTAATCCATGAACTTACAACTACAGTCTTTCCATCTGACTGAGCTTTATTAAAAACATCATTATCGAATGTTGTTTGTTTTTCAGCTACAGCTAAATTGAAAGGTAATACAATCAATAATAAGACAAATAGTTTTTTCATATTGTGAACATTATAATCAATTTTATAAAATTAAACTACTTTTGTGAAGCAGGTGGAGCTGTGTATACAAACTTCTTTTTAAGATTTGATAAAAACCTTCTCAAAATTGCCGCACCGACACCTAATACAAGGGCTAAAACAATTGAGAACAATCCATAAAGAACTGGAACATTTTTAGATAAGTCTCTTACAAATTGGGAGATTGGTCCTAATGTTTTAGATTCGTTATTTGATGTTTCTTTAATTATCTCTTCTGCAAAGAAAGTATCGTATGCTATCGCTATTCCAACTAATAACAAAAGCATTGCTAAAATAGTTTTAAACTGTGAGCTATCAACTTTTTCACCAATCTTTTGGCCTATTTGAACCCCAAGTATGGAACCTAAAATTAAAACTGTTACTAATATTAAGTCAATCGTACCGTAATTAAACGCATGTAGGATAGTAACTATTGCACTTATAAATATTGTTACAAATAAAGAAGTTCCAGGAATTAATTTAGTAGGCATTCCTATAATATAAATCATCGCAGGAACAAGTATAAAAGCTCCACCAACACCAAGTATAGCTGCTATATAACCCACAATAAATCCCATGATAATTGGAGTAAAAGCACTTTCATAAAGTTTAGATTTTTTAAACCTCATTCTAAAAGGCAAACCTTGTAACCAATTATGATCGTGTAATTTTTTTTTAACAATAATTTTTTTTCTAGCTCTATCGATTTCTGTAACACCTTGAACCAGCATCATAGTTCCAATGATCGCTAGTATGTACATATATGCAAGCGAAATAACGATATTAATTTTTCCAATGTCTTGAAAATAAGTAAAAGTTAAAATACCCAGGATAGTTCCCATAGCACCACCAACCACAATCATTAAACCCATTTTATAATCAAGAGTTCCTTTCAAATAATGCGTTGTTGATCCTGATATTGATGTACCTAAAATATTATTAGCCTCGTTTGGCACTGCATAAGCTGGTGGAATTCCTAAAAAAATTAAGAAAGGGGTCATTAAAAAACCACCTCCAACACCAAATAAACCTGATAAAATCCCAACAACTAAACTTAAAAAAAAGATAAAAGGTAAGCTTACATTTACTTCTGCAATAGGAAGAAAGAACTCCATTAGGATTAATTATTCCTCAAAATTATTAAAGTCAACTGTTTGATATTTAGAATCCAAAAAAAGTACTAGATAACATTACTACCCAGTATGCTGCTAAACCTATATAAAGAGCAATTTTAGTATTTAAATTTGATATAATTTTTAAGTTAAATATGTGCTTGAAAGAGTTTGTGTGTTTTTGAAAATATTCAAGCATACTCACCAAGTACACCTTAATAAGGATCTTTGCAAGAATTTTTTAAAAAATAGTTGCTCCAAATACCTTCACAGCACCGCCCTCTTCTCCAAGAACAAGTCTTCCTAAGAACTCACCCTCTTCTGTAGTACTTGTCTGTTTAAACAATACCGTTACGTGCATTCCTCTTCTTAAACAACCAAAAGCTTGGAAATTATCGGTCAAACTTGAGATTAATTTATTGCTAGCCCATTGCTTACCTAGCTCAACCTCATTTGCTCCATAGAGCATTTGTGAAGAAAAATCTCTAGTAAAACCACCATAATCTTTCATATTTGAGGACTTAATAAGATTTGACCATATTGGATTAGCCAATTTTATAATTTCATCATCAGTCTTTGATGTGAAGCTCATATTTTTGAAGTCCTTTTAGGATGCCTTTTTTTTCTCTTTATCGTCAACTATGTGATAAACAGGTTTTTTTTCCATTGTGAACTTGCCTGTTTCAGGATCTCTTCTTGATACTGTTAAACAATGCCAATTTTCATCATCTAATTTCATATGATCGCCTCTATAATAGTATCCTGGCCAACGAGTTTCTTCTCTAAATAAAGTATGTTCAGTAACACATTGAGATGTTAAAGCTCTATGTTTCAACTCCCAGGCTCTCATCAACTGGTGATAATCCTCAGCCCCTACATTTTCTAAGTCCTCTTGAAGCCAATCTAATAATTCTAAACCTTTTTTAAGAAGGTTATCATTTGTCATATAATTGTTAGTAATACCACCACAATATTCATCCATGATTTTTTGAAGTCTTTGTAGGCCTTGTATAGGTGAAATATAACTTGGTGAAACTGTACCTCCAGTTATCTCATTTCTTCCAACTGTGTAATTTTCTAGAGGTTTATAGATTACCTCTTTTAAATCGTTATACTGTTTCTCACTTAACTTAATATTGTTGGCTTTTTTATCTTCAATGTATTTAACAGCAGCTTTTGCAGCCAATCTTCCTTCGGTAAAAGAACCTGATGAAAACTTGTGGGCACTTCCTCCAACAGTGTCCCCTGCTCCAAATAAACCCTCTACAGACATCATTCTGTTATATCCCCAGAAATAATCATCTGGTGCAATATCCTCTGGACCACTTACCCATGCTCCTGAACAAGTTGCGTGTGAACCCATAACATAAGGCTCTGAAGTTGTTAATTCTGGATTAGTATACTTTGGATCGATATTTTGTGATGCCCAAACTACGGCTTGACCCACTGTCATACCCAAAAAGTTTTCCCAGCCAACAGTTTCTAAATGAGGATCTTGAAAAGCTTCTTTAGTTACCATGTGGATTGGTCCGCCACCTGCTGCTACTTCTTGGATAAAAGCATGGTTTCTTAGACATGTTGGAGTTGGATGATGATCAATGTACTCACCAACAAGTTTTTTTGTAGCATCATACCATTTCTTTTCATAGTTCTCGCCATTTGCATTTTGAGTATAAGTTTTTAAATGTAAAAAATATGCGCCAACTGGACCATAACCGTCTTTAAATCTACAAAGTACTATTCTATTTTCCATTTGTGTCATTTTCGCGCCTGCAGCAATTGGTAATGCGTAAGCTGAACCATTGCTCCATGGCGCATACCAAGTTCTTCCCATGCCTTCACCAACTGCTCTGGGTTTAAATATATGTGATGCTCCACCTGCAGCTATAATTACTGCTTTAGCTTTGAATACATGGTAGTCTCCAGTTCTCATATTAAAACCAACTGCTCCAGCGACTCTGTTCTCATTTTCCTCATCTTTAAGAAGATGAGTTATCATTATTCTATTGTAAATTTTATCAGCTGACTTTTTTGCAGCTTCAGCAACAATCGGCTTATAACTTTCACCGTGAATCATTATTTGCCACTTACCTTCTCTTTGGTATCTGCCTGTCTCTTTGTTTTTCATCATAGGCAATCCCCACTCATCAAACATATGAACAGTTGAATCAACGTGTCTTGCCATGTCGTAACCTAAGTCTTCTCTAACTAATCCCATTAAATCATTTCTAGCGTATCTCACATGATCTTCGGGCTGGTTTTCTCCCCACTGCATTCCCATGTAACAGTTAATTGCATAAAGTCCTTGAGCTACTGCACCACTTCTATCAATGTTTGCTTTTTCAACACAAATGATTTTTAAATTTCTTCCCCAGTGTCTAGCTTCAAAAGTAGCACCAGTACCGGCCATACCACCGCCAACAACTAGTACATCACAATCTTCAAAGACAGTTTTATTCTTAGGCATTAATAATAAACTCCTTTTTTAAAGGAGTTCTTATCTAAAGTTGGAAGATCTTTATCAGTGTTTAAACCGTGAGGTTCATTATAAAGTATTTGAGAATTAATTTCTCCTTGATTAGGTTTGTCACCATCAGCAAGTTTTGGAATGAATTTTCCCCATGGCTTTGTTGTTATCGGAGATACAAAATCTTTTTCTGTTCCATTTCTAAATTTTATTTTCCAAGAAATCGTTCCTTTTTCTTCTTCTCTTCTAACTCTTACACTGTGACCCATCGGAGCAAAGTCAGCATATCCTCTTACATCTATCGCATGATTAGGACAGGCTTTTACGCAAGAGTAACATTCCCAACAAAAATTTGGCTCAATGTTTTTTGCTCTTCTAATATTTTTATCGATGTGCATGATATCTGAAGGACAGATATCTACGCAGTGACCACAACCATCGCACCTGGTCATGTATACAAATGTTGACATTTATTTTATCTCCTTTTTAAATTCTAACATATTAATAGTGTTTTGGCTCTTCTCTTTTTATGCCAAGCCCAAACTGTTCTGGCGCATCTGCTGGTGGAGGAAGATTATCTCTTGAACCATCAGCTTCAGCTAAATTTTTTTGTATTGCCGCCCCAGGTTTATAGAACATGTGAGCAAACTTAGACCAGTATACGCCCCCGAATAAAACTATATTTGAAACTCCAAAAAGCACTAGAAATAAAGTGTCCCATACAAATATTTGATTAAACTGTAAGTAAGACCAAATTAAACCAAAGGTAGCAGAGGCTAAGAGCGCTAACACAAACAAATCTGCAGTAATTATCCTAAATACTGAATTTGCCTCAGCTGCAACATCTACTCTTAAAAAAAGCCAAAACCAGTATCCACCCAAACAAGTCATTATTGCTCCAACATGCCAAAGAATTGGCCAAACGTTTGGAGTTTGAGAATCAGTATAAAAAAATATCATTGCAGCAGAACCAATCCAAAAAAGGATTGTTCCATACATTCCTAAGACATGTGCGATTCTTCTTTTACCCCAACCAAGCTCGGCTGTGGTTCCAATATCATGAATTATTGTTTTACCAATAACTGCTAACCTTTCACCTGTGCCCAATTCTCTTTTGGCTGATTTTTTTGCTTTTTTCGCATTATTAAAAAAATATTTAACATTTTTTTTATGAATCATATCCATTACTGTCCCTAAAATAATTAAACCGACCATAATGATTACAAAAGATTGAATTGCTATCATTGGAATTGTTTCGGCTAAAGTTGAGAATGGATTGGTTGTGAACATATTTTTATAAAATTTTCATTATTCTTAGTATACTACAAAAAATAGTTCAACAGTGATTAAAGCGCACTATTTGCCTAATAAAAACATTATTTCTTAATTTTTCGAGTATAATGTTGTTTTGAAGGTATAACGCTTCTAACTCCACCTTGTGGATTATCTACATCCCCTTTTCTTCTTGGAATCACATGTATATGGCAATGAAAAATAGATTGGCCTGCAACATTTCCAGCATTTGTTCCTATATTAAATCCCTCTACTGATTTATCCTCTGACATTATTTTTTTTTGTAATTTTTTAATAAGGTCATTACAAGCTAAGATTTCTTTTTCGTCTAATTCAAAATAATTTTCTATACATCTCTTTGGAACAACTAATGAGTGTAACTGTGAAACAGGATAACTATCAAAAGAAGCATATGCGTAATCATTTTCAAATATTAATTCTTTATGATTAATTTTACAGAATATACAAGGATTGTTTGGATTATTCATAACGATTAAAAATTCAAATGTTTGTTCACCTTTCGATATCCAAAATTATTTTTATTCTTCCAATTGATCTCTTTAATATATTTAATAGGTGTAATACCTTTTCCCGAACCTATTAACATTATCTCATCAAATTTTTTCAAATCTTTATAATAAATATCCTTAAAAGAAATCTTAATCTTTCTTTTTAAAAAATTAATTGTATTTCCGATATAACAATCATTTTTTGGTGAAAAATATTTTTTATTTTTAAATAATAAAATATTTGAAGTGCAAGTTTCTAATATTTTTCCCCTATAGACTAATGCAATATCGGTTTTACTTGGGTCATATTTACTCAATTCTTTTAAAATCTTTTTATAATAAAGATTTTTTGTTTCAGGATCAATTCGTCTGTAGTTTATTAGTTTAAGTTCAAAATTTTTTTTAGGTTTAAGTCTTTTGCGGATAGAAATTGACAGAATTTTATTTGTTAAAGCAACTCGGAGTAAATGGTCATAATTAATATTTTTATCGATGCTTGAATAGATTAAATTTTTAATATTTTTCTCAATATTTTTTGAATGAATCTTATATTTTTTAAGAGATTTAATTAATCCCTTTAAGTGGCTTTTAAAGAAAACAAGCTTACCAGGTTTTCCTAAAAGTCTTATAGTTGTAAAGACTCCGTGAGATCCCCATAAATCTTTAAATCCTATTTCTTTTTGATTACTTACTTGATAAGATTTTTTTAATAAAAAAATTGCCATTTTCAGTTAAGAATGAATCAGGGTGAAATTGAAATCCATAAATTTTATTTAAATTATCTTCAAAAGCCATCGCTGTATTAGTTTTTGTACATCGCATTGTAATATTTAGATTTTTTGAAAAATATGGCTCATTTAACTTCAATGAATGATATCTTCCAATATTAAAAACTTTATTCTTTTTAAAAATCTTGCTTTTTCCATTAACTTTAATTTTTGATTGATATCCATGGTAAATTTTGTTTTGTTGTCTGATTTTTCCACCTTCATTATATAATATCAACTGAAATCCTAAACATATACCAATCATTTTTTTTTTACCCTTATATTTTTTATAAATTTTTGAAGTTTCTGGATAATCTTTTGGAGAACCAGGACCTGGAGAAAAAACTATCACATCCGATTTGTTAAGTAACTTTTTATTTATGTCAAAATAATCAGAACAATGCACTTTATCGAATTGAGAAAATTGATGTACTACATTCCATGTGAAAGAGTCTTGGTGATCAATAATATATATCATTTAAATAATTCTAATAATGATTTTGCTTTAATATAATTTTCACTAAATTCTTTTTTAGAGGAGCTATCCAATACAACGCCTGAGGCTGCTGATATCTCTGAAACATTTTTGTAATTTAAAATTGATCTTATTATTATGTTAAACCGCATATCCATGTTAAACTTAATAAATCCGAAACTTCCTGTAAAAATATTTCGTCCCTCTTTTTCTTGACCATTTAATAGTTGGAGTGTTCTTATTTTTGGACAACCTATAACAGACCCACCAGGCATCATAGATTTAATAATGTCTTTAAGATTAACATTATTTTTTAATTTACCCTCTATTGTAGATACGTAGTGATACAAATGTTTATATTCCTCTACATATTTTTTTCTTTTGATTACTACACTTCCTGGTTTACAAATTTTTGATAAATCGTTTCTCTCCATATCTACAATCATATTATGTTCTTTTGTCTCTTTATTGTTATTCTTAAAAAAATTGAGAGCTTTAGATTTGTTTAATTTTTGATTTTTTTTTAGTGTTCCAGCTATTGGTTTCGTTGTTACCTTTAATCCATTTTTTTCTATTAAAGTTTCAGGAGAACAACTAACAATAGAGTAATTCTTGTCTCTAATCATAAAGGCCTCCGGAGAAGAGTTTGCCTTCATTAATTTCCAAAAAAAACTGACTGGATCTATCTCAGATTTGTTTTTATACTTTGTGCAAATTTTTATTTGATAAGTCTCACCTGCTCTAATTTTTTTTGAAAAAAGATTGAAAATTCTTTTATACTTTTCAAAGTTAATATTGACTTTAAATGGTTTTAATATTTTGGTTTGATTAAAGTGGTAATTAAAATTCTGTTTCTTTAGTGTTGAAGATATTTTAATTTTTTTTGATAAAGTAATTATGGTTTCTGGTTTATAAAAAAGCCCCTTATAAAATCCATTCTTTTTTTGATTTTTAATTCTTATATTTAGCAAGTTGCATAATATTTCATAACCAAAAAAACCAACATAGAGATCTTGCTCTCTTTTAAATTTTTTTTTTGTTATGTTGTTTAAAAAATTTTCTATATTTGATTTGTTAAGTACTATTCTCTTTGAAAAATCTGTAAATATTTTATATCCATCTATAAATTTATAAATGATCATAGGTTTGTCTGATTGATATAATTTTTCCAGATAAGGACTAAAATTTGATTTATGCTTTTTGTAATCTATCAATTGCTTGCTCTTTAATTGGTAAATGTATTAAGCCTGCAAAAACAGATAATGCAATTGCTAAATACCACGCATAGTCAAAGGAGCCATAAATATCATAGAATAGTCCACCGAGATATGCTCCAAAAAAAGATCCAAATTGATGGCTTAAAAATACTAAACCATATAAAAGGCCAAGATATTTGGTTCCAAAAATATGTGCAACGATTCCACTTGTAGCTGGAACAGTAGAGAGCCACAGGAAACCAAAACTAGCTCCAAATATTATTGAGGAAATATTACTTGGAGGTAAAAAGATGAATAAACAAATTGAAACTCCTCTTAAAAAATATATAGAACTTAAGATAATTTTCTTACTCATCTTGGTGGATAAATATCCGCTTAATAATGAACCAATGATATTAAAAAAACCAATTAAAGATAAAATCATAGCTGCAGTCCAATCATCTAAGCCTCTATCTATTACATATTTTGGCACATGAGTTCCAACCAATGTGATATGAAAACCACAAACAAAAAAACCTGAAACTAACAATACGTAGCTTTTATTTTGGAATGCTTCTTTTAGTGCGTCTAACGACCCTTGCTCGTTAACAGTTTTTTTAATTTCATTTAATTTTGGAGATCTGACGAAATAGGCAAATAATAAACCAATAAAAAGAAATACTAAGAAGTAAAAGAGAGTATTAACCCATCCGTTACTTTGTAAAGAGTAATTAGTAAAAAGGGGTGAAATAAAATAACCGAAAGATCCTACAGCTGTTACGATGCTCATTGCAATTGTTCTATTTGAAAGTGGAAAATGTTTCCCGACAATCGACATTGGAATACTTATTGCTGTACCGCCACAACCAATACCAATTAAAACTCCCAAACTTATTTGAAAATAAATTCCTGTATTTGGACCTGAGTATAAAAAATAAACCCCAAGAATATAAAAAAGAAATGCAAGAATTATTGATTTATGGCCCCCATATTTATCAGCCAGAATACCAAAAATTGGTCCTGACAAACCCCAACCAAGCATTTGTATACCTATTGCCAAACCAAATTCAGTACTTGAAATTCCTAGATCATTATTAAAGTCAATGAAAAACATTCCAAAAACTTGTCTCACACTAAGTGATATTAAAACAACTGCGCATGCACAAATTAAGGTGGTGAGAGCTAGGTTATTTTGAATAAATTTTTCAGAACTCATTTGATGAATTTAAGGGATCTCCTTAAATCTTCAATCAAATCTTTTGGATCCTCTAAACCAATATGAAGTCTTACTAAATGCTCATCTTTTGATAATTTTAGGTAGAATCTATCACCTTGTTCTTTTATTTCCTGATGTAATGCCAAACTTTCAAAACCTCCCCAACTATATCCATATCCAAACAATTTGAGAGAATTTACAAATTTTATCACATTCTTTTTTTTCGATTTAATTCTTAAACCCATTAAACCAGATGCTCCTTTATAATATTTTCTCCAAAGGTTGTAATCTAAGGAGCCTTTTTTAAATGGATATAAAAGTTGAATTTTTTTATGTTTAGACAAGAAATTTGCAACTTTCATGGCATTTGATTGGTGTCTATCCAATCTTACATCTAAAGTTCTTAAACCTCTAGTTACTAAGTAAGCATCGTCTGGTCCCATTCTAAGTCCAGTTATTTTTTCAGCCAATCTAACTTTTTTGAAAACTTTTTTGTTTACTGCCAAACTACCACCCATTACATCAGAGTGTCCAGAATAATACTTAGTAGCTGAGACAATGGACATGTCAAAACCTAACTTTATTGGCTTAAGAAAATATGGTGTTCCCCACGTATTATCAATTGCTGTAAAAATCTTATTTTTTTTTGCTATAGAAATAATTTTTGATAGGTCTTGAAACTCAAAGGAATTGCTACCAGGACACTCAACAAATATAAGTTTTGTTTTTTTATTTATATTCATTTTAATTGTATTCAAGTCATGAGGATTATAAAATTTTGTTTTAATATTAAATTCTTTTAAATAATCTTTAGTTAACAATCGTGTTGGACTGTAAACAGGGTCAGCAACTATTATTTCATCCCCAGGTCTCACTATACTGAAAATTGCTAGAAAAACAGAACCAAATCCAGTTGGTGTTAGAAAAACATGATAAGATTCCTCCAATTTTGTCAAAATTTTTGAAAGAACATGTGTGGTTGATGTTCCTTGTCTTCCATAATCATGATAACCACCGGTTGGATCTTTAATATTTTTCTTTTGAGTTTTTCTAATATCTTGCATGGATTTGAAAATAATTGTTGATGCCCGTACCACAGGCGGGTTTACCGACTGATTATGAAAATCTTTTGCAGTATGTTTCAAAAATGTTTTAAAAGAATAGCCCATAAAAAAATTGAATACTTATGGGGACAATGCTATATCCCCTATATAAGTCAATAAAATAATAAATAGGAGATAAGAATGGGTTATCCAAAGAAACACAGAGGCCGAAGAAAAATGGGCTCAAAAAAAAGAAGAGCAAGAAAAAAAAATAAAAAGAAATAATTCTGCTCAAAATGGATAATATCAAAAGGGTAAAGGCCTTAAGTATTTGGATTTTTATAGTTCCATTTGTCGCCGTAAATACTTGTTTAATTTTAATAACTCAATTTCACAATCTTTTTCCTAATCCAGAAAATATAATTCATAACACATTTCCATACCTTGATGGTGGAGCTTCAATAAGTAGAACTGCAAGATATTTTCCAACATATTTAATTTTTAAACCTGCAATGTTTTTAACAGCCTATTTTTTAATAAAATATTGGATTTACTCAAAGCAAATAATATTGAAAATCCACGGGAATCATAAGTATGTAAAAAAAATGCTTTTCTTTGGAATAGGATCTGCGATCTGTCTTGTAATCCATTCAATTTTTCTTGGTATAAAATTTGATATTGACGCGTATAAACTTTTTAGACGTGTAATAATGTTAGCATTCATAATATTTGAGATAGCTGCGCAAACTTATTTTGTTTTAATATTTTACTCTATTAAATCAAAACTGAAATCATTTATTAATGAAACATATCTCAAATGTAAGGCTGTTTTAGTGTCAATTTTAATTTTTGTAGGCGTTCTTGCCTTACCTTTGGTGAGTATGCCAGGTAATAAACATCTTAAACATGCATTAGAGTGGGACTATTTTTTAGGAGTTATCACTTTTTATATTTTTACTTTTTTACTTTGGAAAAAAAGAAGTAACTAATTTTTTATCCAGCCTCCACCTAGTACTTTATGGCCATTTTTATTTTTTTGATAAAAAACACATGCTTGACCTGGTGAGACACCAAATTCATCCTCCAATAAATTTACTTTAGCTTTTGAACCCGATACCTCAACTTTTGAGGGAATTAACTTTCCTGTTGATCTTATCTTTACATAAACTTTTTCATTCAATTCGCTACCATCACATAAAATATTAAGATTATCTAAATTAATGATTCTTTTTGCTAAATATTTCTTTGGCCCAACAATTATTTCATTATTCTTTGGATCTATTTCTATTACGTATAAAGGATCTTTATCAGAAACCTTTATCCCTCTTCTTTGTCCAATTGTAAAATTTACTATTCCATCATGAACTCCAATTACCTTTCCCTCAATGTTTTTGATATTTCCTTTTACAAATGCTTTAGGTTCAAATTTTCTAATCACAGATGAATAGTCACCGTTTGGCACAAAACAAATATCCTGACTATCTGGTTTATCTGCTACATTTAGATCAAGTTTTTTTGCGATTTCCCTTGTCTCATCTTTCAGTAAGTTTCCCAGAGGAAATCTTAGAAAATTAAGCTGATCCCTCTTTGTATTAAATAGAAAATAGCTTTGATCCCTATTATGATCCTCTGCACGATACATTTCATTTTTTTTTCCATCAAATATCGATCTTACATAATGGCCAGTTATTAAGGCATCTGCTTTTAAATCTTTTGCTTCCATAAAAAGATCTTTAAATTTAACTGTTTGATTACACTGAACACACGGTATTGGAGTTTCACCTTTTAAGTAGCTCTCAACAAAGTTATCAATAACTCCCTCTTTAAATTTATTTTGGTAATAAAGAATTTTATGATCAATATCCAATTTATGGGCAACTCTTTTTGCATCTAATATGTCTTGTCCAGCGCAACATTGTTTCGATTGGGAGACTTGTTTGGTATCATCATAAAGTTTAAGTGTAATACCTATAACTTTGTAACCTTCTTTTTTCATTAATCCAGCAACCGTTGAAGAGTCCACTCCTCCTGACATTGCAACAACTACAACTGTATCTTTTGTCTTTTTATCAATTCCTATTGAGTTTAAATTGTTTTTCATAAGCTTTAAAATTATACTATTTTTATTTAAAAAACTAAATTAAATGATTTTAGATTATGAACCAGGTGACAAAGTGATTAATCCTAAAAATAAAGATTGGGGAATCGGCCAAGTACAATCAATTATAAAAGAAAAAGTTACTGTAAATTTTGAAAATGTTGGTAAAAAAGTAATCAACGCTAATTTAATTGAATTAACAAAGATTTGATAAAAAATGAATTTAGAAGATAAAAAAAAAATTGTACTAGATTTAATTGGTACTTTCCAAACAGCAAGTAAATTATCTTTATCATTAAGAAAGAAAGGTCTTAAAGAAACCATTAAGGAAGATAATACCCCTGTAACAAATGGGGATCTTGAGGTTAATAATTTATTGATAGATAAAATTAGCAAGTTAACACCAGATATTCTTATAATTTCAGAAGAAACTTCCTCAAACAAAAATTTAGATAACTTATCAACTTTTTGGCTTATCGATCCAATAGATGGCACTTATGATTATATTAATGACAAAGACGAATTTACTTTAAACGCTGCCCTAATTATTAATAAAGTTCCTGAAATAGGTATTATCAGCGCTCCAGCGAAAAATAGATTATTTTATACATATGGCGATGGGAATTCATTTGAAATAATTAATGATAAAGCTCAGTTGTTAAACACAAAAATAATTACCAGTGACAAAGAAAATATCAAGGCTGTAAGTTATTCAGATAAACTTAAAAATGAAATTAAAGATATCCATGACAAATTTAAAGTAACTAGTTACACAAAAATGAAAAGTTCTCTTAAGTTTTGTGTTATTGCAGCAGGTGAGTTTGACCTTTATGTGGCTGAGCCAAGGGCATCAGAATGGGACATCGCAGCAGGAGATGCAATTTTAAGTAATTCTGGTGGATCTATTACTGACATGAATGGAGAAAAAATTTATTATGGAAAAAAGGATTTTAAAAACCCAGGTATAATTTTGAAAAGTGCAAGATTAAATAATGGATGAACAATTAAGAATTATATTAATTATTATTGTATCAGTCTCTATTTTTGGCTTGATAGTTTTCGTAATAGTAAAAAACTACATCAAATCCAAGATAGATTATTATTTGAATAAAAAAAACGAGAAAACTACAAAAGACGAATAATTTTCTCATATTCATCTTTTGATAAATCCATTATTCTTTTTGACGTTTCAAAACTAAACCCATTTCTAGCCAATATGCCAATATCTTTTTTAAAAAAAATAGGCCTATTATCTTCTGATCTATGTGGGCCAATTTTTTTCTTTTTACAAAGTTTTATTGCAGAAAAAAAATCTTGGTCATCATTATTTTCTTTAATTTTATCTAAAGTTTCCTTAACAAATTTATCATTAATTCCTTTTGACATCAGGTAGCTTCTAATTTTGTTAATTGAGCTACCTCTTTGAATCAAATTTTTTGCTTTGCTCTCAGAATAAAACTTATCATTAATAAACTTGGATTGTTCCAAATCTGACAATATAATGTCTATCAGGTTTTGATAATTGCCCTTTTTCATGTTTGTGGAACCAGACTTTAAATATTTCTTCAATAAATACGTTCTAAGTTGTTGTTTAGACGGAGCATATTTTTCAATGTATTTTAAGGAAAAATCTCGTATCTCAGATACAGTAAATTCTAAATTTTTTTTTTTATTTTTTAAGGGAATCATTATAATTTTTATTATATTATAACCTCAAATGATTGAACAAATTAATAATTTCTTTACAATTGAAATGATCTATCTTTGGTTGAATTTAGGTGTTCTACCCTTTTGGATTATTCTATTTTTTTTTCCTCATTCATTTATGAGTAAATATTTAGTTAGATCAATTTTTCCCTTTATGATCTTCTCTTTCGTTTATGTTTATCTGTTATACTATTTTTTTATATCAGATTTCAATTTTCAGAATAATTTTACACTTTATTTAAGCCTTGAAAACTTATCAGATCTTTTTTCAGAAAATGGTTTTTTAATAATGTTTTGGTGTCATTTTTTAGCAGTAAACTTATTTTGTGGAGCATGGATTGTGTCTGATAGTATTAAGCTCTCAATTTCAAAATTTTTAACTTTATTCCCTTTGCTAATTACTTATTTTATAGGCCCTCTTGGGCTATTCATTTATTGGTTAATCAGAATTTTTTTTGCAAGAAGAATGTCATTGTATGACTAAATCTATTCAATTTTATTACGATTTTTCAAGCCCCTACACTTATATAGCACATAAAAAAATCAGAGAAGTTCAAAAAAAAAATTCTATAAAATTTATTTATTGTCCTATGCTTTTAGGAGGATTGCATAAGTTAGCAGGAATTACAGCAAATGCCTTTATAAAAAATAAAAATGAATTTATGAGACGAGACTGTGAAATGGTTTCAAAAAAACTCAAGATTGATTTCAAATTTAATGATTATTTTCCGATAAGCTCCCTTAATTTAATGAGAGGATCTTTAGTTACGAATAAAGATATATCAGATAAGTATATCGATTGTTTTTTTGATGCATATTGGAGAGACAATATAAATCTCTCTGATGATGAGAATTTTAAAGAAAAACTGAAAGATCTTCAAATAGATGTAGATAATTTTTTAAACAGCATTAGTAAAAAAGAGATAAAAGAAAAATTGATCAAACTTACGCAAGATGCTTTCGATAGGAAAATCTTTGGGGCACCAACATTTATTTGTAATGATAAAATATTTTGGGGTCAGGATAGATTAGATTATGCTATAGAGGAATTTTCTAGCTAATTTCAAAGTCACCATCTTTAATAGCACTAAAACCTCCATCAACATGAGATACATTTTTAAAACCCATATCTTGAAGTGATTTTGCTGCCAATGCAGATCTTAATCCCCCTGCACAAAAAAGAACTATTTCTTTAGATGGATCGATTTTTCCTTGTTTATAATATGCGCTGTTTGGATCAATCCAAAATTCAAGCATTCCTCTTGGTATGTGTAATGATCCTTCTACTCTTCCCTCTTTTTCAAGCTCTCTTACATCCCTTATATCAATCAAATTACAACTACCATTTTTATGTAATTTTGAAGCCTCGGTGTGAGAAATCGTTTTGATTTCTTTCAATGCATCATTTACAAGTTCTTTGGATGATTTAATTGTCATAATTATATATATTGTAATATCAGATTAAATGAAAAAAAACATCTTTAAAAAAATATTCATTAAGTTTTCTAAATTATTAGGTTTTGAAATTATTGATCAGAGTGAATTTAATTCTCCTACTTTGAATAAGGAATTAAATGAAGAACTCTCAAATATTAAAAAGGCGATAGTATTACCTTTGGGTGAAGTTAAATTAACTAGAAAAATTCAAAGTTTAAGCATTATTTTTAGAACAAATACCAATATTGAAATTTGGGATCAAAACAAAAAAAGAATATTTGAAAAACCTAAAATTGAGTATGCTTTAAGATGTTTAAATTCTGTAATTAAATCGATTAAAAAAACTAAGGAACTTAAGCCAGATACTTTGATAAAATTTCAAGTTATTGATGACAATTCAAGTGATGAAAATCTCAAAAAATTAAAAGACCTAATAAACACCCATGGTATAGACTGTGAAATTATTAATCACGATAAAAGCGAACATAAAGAAAAAATAGCAGCTGAAGATAATCAAGAAACGTTTGGAAATCTCTCAAGTTTATTAAAATGCTTCGAAGTTGCAAATAAAGATAAATCTGATCTCATATATTTTGTAGAGGATGATTATCTTCATTATGAGCATTCATTGGTTGATATGTTGAATACCTATGAAAGAGTAAGCTCTCAACATAAGGATGAAATTATAGTTTGTCCAAGCGATTATCCCTTTAATTATATGAATAATGAAAAAACAAATATATTAATTGGAAGTCAACAACATTGGCGAACGATAACAAAAATGCTTTGCACATTTATGATCTCAAAGAAAATGTTTCAAAAATATATAGATAACTTTGAAAAAACTTGCGAGAAAAGACACGAACCTTTTGAAAAATATTTAAATAAAATTTTAGAGAGTGAAATTGGTATTTCGCCTATTAAATCATTAGCAATACATATGACTAACGTTAATTCAAGTTACGGTTTATCCCCATTTATAGATATAAAAAAACTTTGGGAAGAAAATAAAATTGGCCAATGACCGTAAAAGCTCCGAATTTTAAGTTAATTAGTACTTCTGATGAAGTTGTAGAATTAAACAAAATTAAATCAAAACTTGTTGTTTTATATTTTTATCCAAAAGATGATACCCCTGGGTGTACATTAGAAACAAAGGATTTCAATAATCTTATAAGTAAATTTTCAAAAAATAATTGCAGTGTGTACGGGATATCAAAAGATAGTTTGGAAAGTCATAAAAAATTTAAAAAAAAATATAAAATTAAATTTGATTTACTTACTGATGAAAAAAAAATTGCAATAAAGGCATATAAAGTTTGGGGAAAGAAGAAGTTTATGGGTAAAGAATTTATGGGATTAATAAGAAGTAGTTTCTTGATCAAAAACAAAAAGATTATTAAAGAATGGAGATCTGTCCGAGTAAAAAATCATGCTCAAGAAGTTTTGAATTACATCACAAACAAATAAAAAAGGCCTCCTATTTCTAGGAGGCCTTTTAATCGTCTAACCAAGAGGGAGAGATGATTAATCTCTTATTGCGTAACCGATTACGCCTGTTTCTACGACGTCAGTTCCTTTGAGTTCAGCTTCTTTACTTAATCTTATACCAATTGTACTCTTCATAATTCCCCATACTGCTAGGGCAACTATAAACACAAATACATTGATTGAGATTACACCTAAAAACTGAGCTCCAAAAGTTGTATCTGGATTTGTTAGTGGAACTGCTAATGTACCCCAAATACCTGCGAACAAGTGAGCTGGGATAGCACCTACAACGTCGTCTATTTTAAGAGCGAATAGTAGTTTCGTTCCATAAACAACAATTACACCTCCCACAGCACCAATTAAAATTGCTGCAAATGGTGATGGCATTAATGGTTCTGCGGTTATAGCAACTAGACCACCAATACATCCGTTTAACATTTGAATTACATCTGTTTTACCAAATCCTAATCTTGTAACTGTTGCCGCAGCCATTACACCGCCTGCACCAGCTAAAAATGTATTCATAAAGATTGTTGAAACAGCAATTGCATCATCAGCAGTACCCATAGCTAATTGAGAACCACCATTAAATCCAAACCAACCCAGCCATAAAATAAATATACCAACTGTGATTAATGGAATTGATGAAGCAGCAAATGGTTTCATCGGAGCAGGTGCACCAGATTTTGTAAATCTACCTAATCTTGGACCTAATAATATTGCTCCAGCTAAAGCAGCTGCGCCACCTGTTGAGTGGACTAATGTTGAACCAGCGAAATCAGAGAAACCAGCGGAAGCTAACCAGCCACCACCCCACTGCCAACCCATTACGATTGGATAGATAATTCCCGCTAATATTGCTGCGAATAAAAAGAAAGGCCATAGTTTAATTCTTTCAGCTAATGTTCCTGAAACGATTGAAACTGTTGTTGCACAAAAGACCATTTGGAAATACCAGTCTGAACCATCCGAGTAACCAGTGTCAACTTTACTAGCATCAGACCATGGTAAAAAACTACCAATATATCCACCTTCTGGTATTCCATATGCTAAATTATATCCAAAAAGCCAGAACATCATTCCAGCTATTGAAAACAATCCAATATTTTTTGCACAAATTACAGATACACTTTTAGATGTTACGCTTCCTGCCTCTAACATTGCAAATCCTGCAGCCATAAACATGACCAAAAATCCACAAACTAGAAAAAGGAAAGTATTAAAAATGAATCCTACTTCTGCTGAAACAGTTGAATCCGCATAACCAGTACTTGTCATGCTTAGTAAGAAAAATAAACTTACTACGGGACCAACTAATTTCTTTAAATGTTTTTTCATAATTTTTCTCCCTTGTTAAAAAAGCAATCTTTATAAAATAGGAGATTAAAAAACTAATGTTTATTAGATAATATAGGTATGCATGTTTTGCATATAGAAACAGCCTTTATTAACTTTTAGATTAATAAAGGCTGTTCAGAGGAAATATTTATTTGTTGAATATTTCTTTAAGCGCTTTTGCAGGTAAAAACTTAACTTTTTGAGATGCTGCGATTTGGATTTGTTCACCAGTTCTTGGGTTTCTTCCAATTCTAGCTTTTCTCTTAGCTACTTTATAAGTACCAAAACCAGCGATTTTTACTGAATCGTCTCCTTTTAATGCATCTAATATAGTATTAGTGATTGTATCAAAAGTACGCTCAGCATCAGCTTTACTCTGGTTTAAAGAACCTGCTAATTTTGCGACTAGTTGTTTTTTGTTCATTTTAGCTCCAGTTTAAAAGGTTAATTACTATAGTTTACAAAATGCCTTTAAAATCAAGCTTTTTTTTGGTGTTTAATATGGTTTTTAACACAAGATATTGTATATAAATAAACCCTTATTTTATTGGTTTTTTTGATGCTCTTTATATATACTTAAAATAGGCCTAAATCTCTAAGGTCATTCATAGTTGCAAAAAACATTAATGATAGGAGTAAAAACATTCCGATTCGAAAAAAACCCTCCTGTGTTTTTTGGCTCAATGGCTTTCCTAAAATTTTTTCAAATCCATAAAACATTAAATGACCGCCATCTAGTAATGGTATTGGGAATAAATTAATTAAACCTAAACTTATAGATATATAAGCCATCATACTTAAAAATGGTAATATTCCAAATTCAGCAACTTGGCCTGAAATTTTTGCTATTCTTATTGGACCTCCTAATTGAGAGCTATCCCCTGAACCCGCAATTATAGATCCTAAGTACTTTAACGTTGAGGTGGTGACATAATATACCTCAGAAACTGAATAATAAATGGCTTTAGCCGGGCCCAGCTTTTGATGATTAATTGTATTTTGATATGGAATAATTTTTATTCCAACTGTTCTTTTTTTAATTTTATTACCAAGATTATCTTCACCATCTAAGGTCTGAGGTTTTACTTTTATTAAAATCTCTTTATCATATCTTGAGACTTTAAAGTCAATAGATTCTGAGGTGGACATTGTTATGAATTTTGAAACATCCAAAATGCTTTTTACTTCATTTTTATCAATTGATAAAATTACGTCATTTTTCTCCAGTCCAGCAACATAAGCAGGACTTTCTTTAGTTACTTCACTTATCATTGGTGGGGTAAAATCTTTACCGACAAAAACATTGATCATGAAAAATATAAGTATTGCTAGTAAAAAGTTAGCTATTGGACCTGCAGCAACTATTATAGATCTTTGATAAAGAGGTTTTAAAACAAATAGTTTTTGTCTTTCTTTTTCATCATACTTTTTAATCAATTCTTCTTGATCAGCTTGTGAAAAAACATTTCTATCACCAAAAAATTTTACATAGCCGCCTAATGGAATCCAGCATATCTTCCATCTTGTACCAGAGCTATCGTTCCAACCAAATATTTCTTTTCCAAATCCAATTGAAAAATCAGTAACCTTAACACCATATTTTTTTGCAAAATAATAATGTCCATATTCGTGAATAAAAACAACAACAAGAATAAGAATTAAAAATGGTAATATAAAATTCAGCATTAGATTTATAATACTGATTTTACTTTATTTTCCAAGGTATCATTGGTCCTAGTGTTGCGGCAATAAATGACCAAAAAAGTAAATTTTGAACTAAAAACGATGGAAAAAATTCAATAGGTGCTATAATTCCAACTAATAAACTTTTTGAAAAGTCTGGTGTTGGAAATAATAAAAATCCCAAAATCAAACCTAAAACAATTGAAATATACGCCGTATTTTCATTTATTTTTTTATCGTAAAAACTATAAAAAACTGTGAGTACAAACGCACAACAAAATAAATCGGCTAATAAAAATAAATACAAAATATCATATCCTTTAGATGCAACTATAAAGGAGATAAAAGATAAAAATAAAATAATATATGTAGACAAGTTGAAGTAATTTATCTTTTTATTAAATTTGAATGTCGCTTTACCGTCAACTACTATTAGACTTGATATTGCATTCACCAAAGTATCAACAGTAGAAATTGTTAAAGCTAACCCTAATACAACTATTAATAGCGATAACAATTCTTTTTGTTCTTTTAGCAATAACATAAAAAATCCAAGATCGGGCCTAGAAGTTGGATCTAATGAAAAGGCGACCATTCCTGTAAAACCCATATAAAAAACAACAGGTATTATTATAAAAAAAGATATAATTAAACTTTTTCTTAAAGTTTCAGAATTTTTTGCTGCATATACTCTTTGCCAATTGCCTTGATGAAATAAATTGGTTGCAGCAACTGCAATAAAAAAAGTCAAACCTGCAGTATAACTAGGAATGTATGAAGAACTTAAAAGCTGAGGATTTTTTTTATTTATAAATTCAAAGGAAAATTCAGGTCCAATAAAACTTTTTATATAAAATAAGGAAATTAATAAAAGGACTCCTATGACGATCATTTGAATATTATCAGTAAATATAGAGGCTCTTAAACCTCCATATAAAGTATAAGCAAGTGTAGATAATAAGACAATTAAAGCAGTTATCCAAAGCTCTGTACCTGAAATGTAATTTATTAAAACAGCAACTGCTGTTACTTCAGCACACAAAAAAATGAACATATAAAAAATTGTCATCAATAAAATAAGTTTGAATAAGCTTTTTCCAAACTTCTTCCGCATAAATTCAATTAAAGAAGAACCCTTAGGAAATTCTTTTCTAATTTTTTTTCCAAGATAAATTAAAAAAAACATTGGAAAAGCTGTTCCAAGCGAATATCCAATAACAGCTCCTATTCCTCCCCAAGTAGCTGCCGAAGCTGGACCAAATAAAATCCATGCACCTAGCGCTGAGGCTGTTAAACTTGTTGTTAAAGAAAATAATCCTATATTTCTATTAGCAGTTAAGTAATTATTTAGTCCTTGGTATTTTTTTGAATTATATAGGCCTAAAGAAACAAATATTAAACTTATAACAATTACTAATGTAAGTGATGTAGTTTGACTTAAAAAATATGTTTTATCCATTGTTCTCCCTTTCTGAATTACCGGACAGGTTCTATGGGTATAATCTCAGTCTTTAAAGACACCCCATTTATTAATTATAGTTGAAAAATAAAATTTTACTAGTTAAAATAAATAATGCCAACATACACAGTCATTACATCAAACCTTGAATTAGGTAAGATTAAAAAAAAATCAATCGCAGAGGGTATAACAAAAATTCACAGCAAAACTACTGGAGCAAATACATATTTTGCACAAGTCATTTTTAATGAAACTAAAAAGAATAGTCATTTTATGGGGGGCAAAGTTATTAAGGATGAACAAATTTATCTTAATGGCCAAATAAGAGCAGGACGTTCTAAAGAGGTCAAAGACGATCTTATTGATCAATTAAAAAAGTTATTAGCGAAAGAAACCAAATTAGATCAATCAAATGTTTGGGTTTATATTGTTGATTTAGAACCATCCCAAATGGTTGAATACGGAGAGGTGCTACCTGTATCAGGTCAAGAAAAGGTATGGTTCGAAAATCTACCAGAAAAGCTGAAGAAAAAATTAAAATCTTTGGAAAGCTAATATATAAATTGACTAAGAGAAAATATTTTAAATGTAATTGATAAAAATATTTTTTTTATTATCTAGATTAATTGCTGAATTCCTTCACTAAGCTCATGCACACCTTCGTATGCAAAATAAATAGCAAGGATAGCTAAAAGTATGCTTGAAGCTCTAAAAAAATATCCAATTGGAATAAGTTTAGTTATTTTTGTTAATCCAAAATATACAGCAATTAAAGAAACTATTCCAACCACTGCACCAGTTAAAACTGGAACCGGGCTGTATATAGCTGAACCAAATAATGCTGCATAAAATAAAACAATTTCAAAACCTTCCCTTAATATTGCTAAAAAAACTGTAAAAGATAAGACAAATGAACTGCCAGTTTCTACTGCTTTATCAACTTGTCCCTCAATTTGTTGTTTTGCATGGTGACAAAAGAATGCAACGTAAGTCAGCATACAAGCCGCAACCAACATTACCCCACCTTCAAAAAGTTCCTCGTGAGCGTGAGTTAAACCTGCAATTTTTTTAAATCCGATTGCAACTAGAATTGATGCAAAAACACCTCCTGCTAATCCCCAAAAAACTGCGGGTCTTTTGTCTCTTGCTTTTACTCGATCTAAATAAATAAAAACGAGCATTGCTATAAGCATAGCTTCAAAACCTTCTCTAAGAAGTATAAAGAAAGAGCTTAAAAATGCTGTATATTCGAATCCCATAAGTAGCTAATAATGCAATCGATAATTATTGTCAATGAGAATGATAATCAATAGCGACACTCTGACATTAAAAATTTCACGTTTTACGTGTATTCTAGAATTTCCACTCTGATATTTTGCTGTATAGAAAGTTTCTGAAAGCTTGAACTCTAGCAACATTTTTTAAAGATTGTGGATATACAAAGTGTGCCTCGGTTATAGGTCCTTCAATTTTAGGCAATACCTTAACAATATTTGGTTGGTTTAATGTTATGTAATCTGGCAAAGCAGCTAAACCCACTCCACTTTGAACTGCTAAAAGAAGACCATAAACACTGTTAACTCTCATAGCTGTTTTTCTTTTTTTCGATCCATCTTTTAAACCAAGTTTAAGGGCCCAATCTGGATTAAATACAGGTGATGGTGCACCTCTTCCAAAAGAAATAAACTTATGGTTATTTAAGTCATTTACAGTCTTTGGATACCCATTTTTTTCAAGATATTTTGGCGAACCATAAATGTGGTAATTAATATCAATAAGTTTTTTTTGAATATAATTCAATTGTTTAGGTCTACGCATAAAAATCCCTATATCAGCTTGTCTGGTACTTAAATCTAATTCTTTATCATCAAAAATTAATTCAACTTCTATCTCAGGATTTAACTGCATAAATTCTTGTATTCTTGGTGTTAACCATGTTGTACCAAAACTTACAACTGTAGTTACAGTCAGTTTACCCGATGGTTTATTTTTTTTATCTCCAAGTGAGGTCTCAACCTCTCTCAATTTACTTATGACTTCATGAGCTGTTTTAAAAACATATTCACCATTTTCGGTAAGAGTTAAGCCTCTAGCATGTCTTTCAAATAATTTTACTTTTAAATCTTCTTCGAGAGATTGAATTTGACGACTAATTGCAGATTGACTTAAGTTAAGATTAACTGTGGCGCTGGTAAAACTTCCAGCCTCAGCAACTGCATGGAAAATTTTTAATTTATCCCAATCCATTATTTGTTAAGATTAATAATATATCTTCCTGATGTTTTTCCTTCTAACATCTTTGGATATTCGTTCAAAAGTTGGTTTAGACTTATTTCTTTAATTGACTTATCAAGCAAATTAAAATCTACCAGTTTATGCATTTCACCCCACAAAAAGTTTCTTCTTTTAATTGATACACTTACCGAATCTATTCCCCAAAGTTTAACACCTCTTATGATAAAAGGCATTACTGTAGTGTTTAATTTTATGCTTGAAGCATTTCCACACGCCGCAACAATACCGCTTGGTTTTATGTGACTTAAAATATTTGCTAAAATATTTCCTCCTACAGTATCCACCGCTCCATCATACAAACCTTTATCCAAAGGTCTTGCTTCTTTGTCTAAATCTCCTGATTTTATAATGTTTTTCGCACCTAATGATTTTAAATATTCCTCATTAGGTTTTGTGGTTGCTGCAGTAACATTGCAACCAAGTTTACTTAAAATCATGACAGCTATACTTCCAACTCCTCCTGAGGCACCAGTTACAATTACGTCATTTACTTTTTCGCCCAATAATAATATTTCTCTTGTTTGTTTGGTTGTAAAAGCACATTGGATAGCAGTTAAGCCAGCTGTGCCTAGCATCATTGCTTGACGAGATGTTATTTCTTTTGGTTTTTTAACCAAAAAGTTCGAGTCAACTTTAGCATATTGTGAATATCCGCCATAAAATATTTCACCTACTCTCCAACCAGTTTGGATAATTTCGTCACCTTCTTTAAACTTATCACTTTTACTTTCAACAACTGTTCCTGCAAAATCTATTCCTGGAATATGGGGAAATTCTTTTACTAACCTTGCTCCATTTTTCAATATTAGAGCATCTTTGAAATTTAACGTAGAATAATCTACTTTTACTAAAACATCTCCGTGTTTTAAAAAAGATTTGTCAATTTTTTTTATTTCTCTTAAAAACTTTTCACCTTCTTGGCTTATAACCAATGCATTAAAATTATCAGACATTTTTAGTAGTAAATATTATTTCGCGATGAATCGCAAATATCTATTTTGAAAGCTTAAGTCATCTTTAAACTGACCTAAGTAAAAATTTGTAACTGTTGTTGCTTGTTCTTTTTTAATACCCCTCATTGTCATACAATGGTGGGTTGAATCTATCGTTACCGCAACTCCTTTTGCATCTAAACTTTCCATTAAAGTTTTTGCAATTTGAACTGTTAATCTTTCTTGAGTTTGCAATCTTTTTGAAAAAATCTCCACTACTCTAGCAATTTTACTCAGTCCAACTACTCTTTGATTTGGAATGTAAGCTACATGTGCTTTGCCAATGATTGGTGCCATATGATGTTCGCAATGACTTTGTATAGATATATTTTTTTGAACAACCATATCACTATAACCCTCAACATCTCCGAAGGTTTTTTCTAATACAAGATTTGGGTCTTGTGAATATCCCTTAAAATATTCTTTAAACGCTTTGATTACTCTTTTGGGGGTTTCTAATAAACCCTCTCTATTTGGATCTTCACCCATCCATTCTAGAACTGTTTTGATAGCCTCTTCAGCCTCTTTGTCACTTATTTTGCTGCTAGGTTGCTGTTTTTGTATATCTTTAACAATTTTCATAAAGTCCTTATACCTATTTATTAAGTTTTTAAAATATTTATTATACTATTTATTATGTTAAATAATTGTAAAATGTATGTTTAAAAAAAGAGAAAGTGTCACAGAAATCGAAGAAGGAAATTTCCTGTCGCCTAAGTTTGATAACGATGGTTTAATTCCTGTCGTTACTACTTGTGTAAATACCAAAGAAATTTTAATGCTTGGCTATATGAATGTTGAAGCATTTAAAAAAACAATTGAAACTAAGGAAGCACACTATTGGAGCCGGTCAAGAAAACAAGTTTGGCACAAAGGTAAAACAAGTGGTTTTGTTCAAAAAATAAAAGAGATAAGAATAGATGACGACCAGGATGCGGTGTGGCTGACTGTTGATATAGGAAATGGCTCTAGTTGCCATGTTGGATACAGATCTTGTTTTTATAGATCTATCCCTCTAGGAAAAATTGAAAATGCAAGAGAAATAAAAATGAAATTTGAAGAGAAAGAAAAAAAATTTGACCCTGAAAAAGTTTACAAAGATCAACTTAACCCTACGAAAATTTAATGACTAATTTTACTAATGATAATCTAGAAGTTTTAAGACCTTTCGGTCCAACTATTGCTAAAGTAAAAATGCCCCAAGATCTAATTGATAAACTTAATGAGTATACTGAAAGTGTACTAAGTGACCAGAATAAACAGGATGAGTTGAATTATGGTAATAAGCTTGCTGGAAATGTTAAACAAGAATTTATTATTGAAAAAGACATTATGGAAAAAATTGGATGGGGAAAGTTTTTAGCTGAAGGAGTTAGAGAGTGGATATTAAAAACAAATAATAAAAAAATTACACAATTCAATATAATAAACAGTTGGATTGTAAGGCAATTTAAAAATGAATATAATCCATCTCATTGGCATTCAGGTCATGTATCGGGTGTAGGATATTTAAAAGTTCCAAAAACTTTAGGAGAAACAAGTCAAAGCAATAAGGCAATGAATAATAATGGTAAGCTTGAAATGGTCCATGGGTCAAAAGCTTTTTTATGTAAACCAACCTTTAGAGTGACACCTCGAGTAGGAGATTTTTATTTTTTTCCACATTATCTAATGCATGCAGTTTATCCTTTTTCTCAAAGTGATAATGAAAGACGATCAGTTTCATTCAATGCAACTGTGGATCAATCTTTATTCAATGCATAAAAAACAAAAAAATGTTTTAGGAGGAGATTTGGAATTATGTTCATCTAATCCTTTGACGGGTTGGTATAGAGACGGTTGTTGTAACACAGATGAAAATGATAATGGATTACATACAGTTTGTGCAAAGGTGAATAATGATTTTCTTGAATGGTGCAAATCTGCTGGGAATGACTTAGTTACACCTCATCCTGAGTTTGGGTTTCCTGGTTTAAAAGATGGAGATAATTGGTGCGTATGCGCCACTTGGTTTGCAAGAGCTATAGAAGCTGGGAAAGAGTGCAAGATATATTTGAAAAAAACAAATGAGAAAACTTTAAAAATTATTCCATTAGAAATTTTAAAGAAACACGCAATAGATTTATCATAATTACATATTCCCGTATCTTGGACCACCACTTCCCTCTGGTGTTACCCAAGTAATATTTTGAGAAGGCTCTTTAATATCACAAGTCTTACAATGAATACAATTTTGAGAATTAATTACAAATTTAGGTACATCATTTTCGACTTGCACTTCATATACACCGGCAGGACAATACCTTTGTGCAGGCTCATCAAATCTATCCAAGGTATACCTTATTGGTAGATCTTTATCTTTCAATTTTAAATGTACTGGTTGATTATCTGTATGATTGGTCCCTGTTAGATAAACTGAACTTGTTTTATCGAATGTAATCACATTATCAGGTTTCGGGTAATCTATTACTGGCATCTCATTTGCTGGTTTTAAAGTTTCATGATCTGCGTGTTTATGTTTAAGTGTAAATGGTAATTTCCCTCTGAAAATTATTTGGTCTATACCTGTAAAAATAATTCCCAAGATTAACCCCCAACTAAAACTTGGTTTTACATTTCGTGCTTCGAGTAATTCTTTATAAGCCCAGCTTTTTTTAAATTTTTCCTCGTAAATAGAAAGCTCTTTAGACTCTTTGAGATGTTCAATTATAGTTTCGGCTGCAATTAATCCACTCTTCATTGCTGTATGAGAACCTTTAATTTTCGGCATATTTAAAGTACCTGCATCACATCCAATCAAAAGGGCACCAGGCATAAACATTTGAGGTAAACTTTGAAAACCTCCTTCAATTAAAGCTCTTGCGCCATAAGATATTCTTTTTCCTCCTTCAAGCATTTTGCTGATCGCTGGATGAGTTTTAAATCTTTGAAATTCATCAAAAGGTGATAAGTGAGGATTTTTATAATCTAAACCTATAACATAACCTAAATAAACCTCTTTATTTTCAGCATGATATACAAAGCTTCCACCATAAGTACTTTTATCTAGTGGCCAACCAGCTGTATGCATTACTAAACCTTCTTGATGATTTTTTTCGTCAATCTTCCAAATTTCTTTAAAACCAATTCCATATTGTTGAGGGTCTTTTCCTTTATCTAAGTCAAACTTTTTAATTAATTGTTTTCCTAAATGACCTCTGCAGCCCTCTGCAAATACTGTAACCTTCGCATGTAACTCCATTCCAGGCTCATAACCATCTTTTTTATTTCCCTCTTTATCTAAACCCATGTCTTGAGTTATTACGCCTTTAACGGATCCATCTTCGTTGTATAAGATTTCTGATGCCGGGAATCCTGGGAAAATTTCTACACCTAATGCTTCTGCTTGCTCAGCGAGCCATCTGCATAAATTAGCAAGACTTATTATATAATTTTTATGGTTTTGTTGGACTTTTGGTAATAACCAAGTCGGCCAGCTAAATGAACTTTTTTTTCCTAAAAAAAGAAATTTTTCTTTAGTTACTTTAGTCTTAATTGGTGCATTGAGATTTTTCCAATTAGGAACTAATTCATCTAATGCCCTAGTCTCAAAAACGTTACCTGATAAAATATGTGAACCTATTTCTGCACCTTTTTCTAATACACATACGTTTACATTAGCACTTAGTTGTTTTAGTTTAATGGCTGTGGCAAGACCAGATGGACCACCACCCACAATGACAACATCATATTCCATAACTTCTCTAGTCATGAATTACTTTTGAATTGTATTAAGTTTATTTAATTCTTCTAAAAATTGCGGAAGAGCTTCAAACAAGTCTGCCTCAAGCCCATAATCTGCTACGCTAAAAATTGGTGCTTCCCCATCTTTATTTATCGCAACAATAATTTTACTTTCTTTCATTCCAGCTAAATGTTGAATAGCACCTGAAATCCCAACTGCAATATACAAGTCAGGTACAACAACTTTTCCTGTTTGTCCGACTTGATGATCGTTTGTAATATAGCCGGCATCTACTGCTGCTCTTGATGCTCCAATAGCTGCATTCAACTTATCCGCAATTGCTGAAATTAATTTAAAATTTTCTGAATTTTGCATACCTCTACCACCTGAAATTACAATTCTTGCTGTTCCTAACTCAGGTCTATCTGATTGAATTTCTTCTCTTTTAACAAACTTAGAATTTTTAAAGGCCTCCCCTGCATCCGATTTTACAATTTCTGCAGAACCACCTGTCGCTGGAGCAGGTTCAAAAGATGTTGGTCTAATAGTAACACATTTTTTTTTATCATTACTTTTTACTGTAGCAAAAGCGTTACCCGCATAAATAGGTCTTAGAAAGGTATCAGTTGAAATAACTTTAATAATATCGCTTACTTGTGAAGTATCTAGAAGAGCTGCTATTCTAGGCATCAAATTTTTCCCAAAAGTGTTTGCTGAACAAACTATGTGTGAATATGCATCGGCATGTTTTACTATTGCTGAGGTGTAATTTTCTGCAATGAAGTTTTCATAAATTTCATTATCAATATGAATAACTTTTTTTACATTTGGTATCTCAGACGCAGATTTAGCAACTGCCTCTGATTTGTTGCCCAAAACTAAAATATGTAAGTCTTCATCTATTTTGCTAGCAGCTGATACTGCATTATATGTGAAGGGTCTTAATTCTTTATTGTTATGCTCTGCAATTAATAAAACTGACATTATATTACTTTAGCCTCATTTTTTAATTTTTGAACCAATTCTGATACATTTGCGACTTTAATTCCAGCCTTTCTTTTTGGCGGTTCTTCTACCTTAATTTGCTCGATTCTTGCTTTAGTATCAACTCCTAAATCTGAAGCATTTATTTGCTCTAATGGTTTTTTCTTTGCTTTCATAATATTTGGTAATGAAGCGTATCTGGGCTCATTTAATCTAAGATCGCAGGTAACAATTGCAGGTATGTTTACTTCGATTGTTTCTAAACCTTCATCAACCTCTCGAGTGACCTCAAGTGAAGATTCTTTAACATTAATTTTTGATGCAAAAGTCGCTTGCGGCCAACTGAGTAAAGCCGCTAACATTTGGCCTGTTTGGTTGCAATCATCATCTATTGCTTGTTTACCCATAAAAACTAAATCAGGTTTTTCTTTATCTACTATTTTTTGCAAAATTTTCGAAACAGCCAAAGGCTCAACTACTCCATCCACCTTTACATGTATTCCTCTATCAGCACCAACCGCAAGAGCTTTTCTTACTGTTTCTTGAGCTTTTTCTTCACCAATAGTTATTGCTACAATTTCTTTTGCTTTTCCAGACTCTTTAATTTTTACCGCTTCTTCGACAGCATTATCGTCAGGAGGATTGGTAGACATTTTTACATTATCTGTGACTACTCCAGTACCATCTTCTTTTACTCTTACTTGGACGTTGTAATCTATTACTCTTTTGACTGCTACCAAGATTTTCATTATGCCCTTAACAACTCGTTTTTTGGATCATAAGGACTTTCTTCAAGAATAATTGCCTCATGAGTTTTTCCCAAAATATCAATTTTAAGTTTCTGACCAACATTTGCCAATTCTGGTTTGACCATTCCAAGTGCTATAGATTTTCCTAATCTAAAACCAAAATCCCCACTAGTAGCTCTACCAATACAAGTTCCATTTTCATAAATTGGATTATTTCCAAGCACATCAGCGTCTGAAACATTATGAACTTCTAGTGTCACCAATTTATTATTAAATCCTTTTTCTCTCCACTTGTTCAGCGCGTCTAAACCAATAAAATTACCTTTGTTTGGATGTATAAACCTATCTAAGCCACTTTCATATGGAGAGTATTCTATAGATAATTCTGTTCCAACTAGTTTATAAGACTTTTCAACTCTTAAACTATTCATCGCTCTTATGCCGTATGGTTTTAAATTTAAATCTTTACCTGCATCCGTTAATTTATCAAAAATATGATTTTGATATTCAATTGGATGATGTAATTCCCAACCTAATTCTCCAACAAAGTTTACTCTCATTGCATTCACAGGAGCATAACCCACGTCAACATTCTTAGCACTTAGCCATTTAAAATTTTCGTTTGAAAAATCGTCTTTTGATACTCTTGTCATTAAGTCTCTTGCTTTTGGTCCAGAGACAACTAGCACACCCATGCTGTTAGTTAGATTTTCAAACTGAACAGATCCGTCATTTGGCATCCATCTTAAAATCCAATCGTGATCAAGTCTTTGAAAAGCACCTGCAGATACTAAGTAAAAGCTATCTTCGGCTTCTCTCATTATTGTAAACTCTGAATGAACACCACCTTTAGTATTTAAAGCATGACATAAATTTATCCTTCCAATTTTTTTTGGAATTTTGTTTGCAACGAGTTTATCCAAGAACTCTTCTGCTTTAGGTCCTTTTATTCTACATTTTGCAAATGCACTCATGTCTAACAAACCTACATTCTCTCTTACATTTTTGCATTCTTTCTCAATTGCTTGAAACCATTTTGATCTTCTAAATGACCAATCATCTTTTTGCTCCATTCCATCAGTTGCAAAAAAGTTTGGTCTTTCCCAACCAAATTTTTGACCAAAAACTGCTCCAAGTTTTTTCATTCTGTCATAACATGGTGCTGTTCTTAGTGGTCTTGCTGCTGGTCTCTCTTCATCTGGAAAATGCGTTATAAAAACATGACTGTATGCTTCTTCATTTTTTTCTTTAAGATATGCTTTTGAACAATAATCTCCATACCTTCTTGGTTCAACACCTAGCATATCAATTGTTGGTTCTCCATCCACTATCCATTCTGCTAACTGCCAACCGGCACCACCAGCTGCAGTTATTCCAAAACTATGTCCTTCGTTTATCCAAAAATTTTTAAGTCCCCATGCTGGGCCTACAATTGGATTTCCGTCTGGAGTATAACAAATTGCACCATTGTAAACTTTTTTAACTCCCACTTCACCAAAAGCTGGTACTCTATGAATTGCACCTTCTATATGAGGAGCGAGTCTATCCAAATCTTCTTGGAATAATTCATATTCAGAATCTTTTGAAGGTCCATCAACATAACATGCAGGAGCTCCGTCCTCATAAGGACCTAATATTAAGCCTCCAGCTTCTTCTCTCATATACCATCGACTATCACTGTCTCTTAAAACTCCCATTTCAGGTAAACCCTCTTTTTTTCTTTTTTGAATTTCAGGATGTGGTTCTGTGACAATGTATTGATGTTCTACAGGAATTACTGGAATGTCTAGACCAACCATTTTTCCAGTTTGTCTTGCAAAATTTCCCGAACAAGAAATAATATGTTCGCACTCAATTGAACCTTTGTCTGTTTCTACTACCCATCCATCTTTAGTTTGTTTCATACCAACTACCGTGGTGTTTCTATAAATCTCTGCACCTCTATTCCTCGCACCTGTAGCTAAAGCTTGTGTTAAATCAGCGGGCTGAATGTATCCATCCTCTGGATGTTGGATTGCGCCAACTAAATCTGAAGTATTACATAAAGGCCAAATTTCTTTTACTTGATCCGGTGTCAAAAATTTTACATCAACGCCAATAGTTTTAGCAACTCCTGCATATTGAAAATACTCATCCATTCTATCTTTATTGTTTGCAAGTCTAATATTTGAAACAACACTGAAACCGACATTCTTGCCAGTTTCTTCCTCTAATTTTTTATATAAATTGACTGCATATTTATGTAGTTGACCAACAGAGTAACTCATGTTGAAAAGTGGTAACAAACCTGCAGCGTGCCAAGTTGATCCGGACGTAAGTTCTTTTCTTTCAACTAAAACAACGTCTGACCAGCCTTTTTTAGCAAGATGATAAAGGGCGCTAACACCTACGACACCTCCACCAACTATTACGACTTTTGCTTTAGATTTCATCATTAGATTTCTACAAGATTTTTAAAACGAACGAAACAAAATTCTATTAATCATCGTCTGGTTCTCTCCAATCTAATTGAAACAACAAATAAGCTGCGACACTCACGCTAATTATGCCTACAACAATTCCGCAGTTGAGACCTATCTCCTGACCAAAATAGTACCAAGTTATTTGAGTGGTCAAAATAGGTGGAACACAAAGTATGAGCATAAGAATAAGAATACGATTTTCATATTTTGGTTTTTTCATAATCTAAATTGATGCTCCAAGAGAAACTGGATTAGAAACTGCAGTAGTCAACCAACAATTGTTGAGTGATCCTTTGCCATCATATCTTTCTACTTGCCACTTAAACTCATAGTAAAAATTATCTGATCCCAAGATTATTACATCATAAATTGCGATCTTCTTGTTATTAAAGATCTCTTCAATTTTATGATCTTTATGGTTTAACAAAATTGAGTAAATTTCATTTTTTAACATCTTTTTAAAATTATTTAATGGGCCAGTATTTATTTTGTTTTCTGGATGAGCGAATTCCCACGTCTGTTCAATGCCAAAATCTTTATCTGGTTTATCATTATTCTTTAAACTGATCAATTGAATTTCAACTACGTTATAAGGTTCGATTTTTGCATTTGGTTTAATAATATCGGAATAAACTATCGCTACATGAAGATAAAAGAATAGAAAGAAAAATAAAAGTTTGTTCATAATAGAACTTTAATTTTACAATATTATAATATAAATTTTACAAATAAAATGTCGCTTTATTTAAATTCTAAGAAAATAATTAAAGAATGGACCGATTATAACGGTCATATGAACGTGGCTTATTATGTCTTAATTTTTGATTTGTTTGGTGCTGAAATATTAATGGACAAATTTAAAATGGGCGAGGAGTCAGCTAAGAAAACAAAAAAAAGTACCATGGTGGTTGAGTCGCATATTACTTACAACCAAGAGGTAAAAGAGGGTGACGAGGTAGATGTAAATTTACTATATTTTGATCATGATAAAAAAAGGTTGCAATACAAGCTTGAAATGATTCATAAAGAAAAAAAATTTTTAGCATCGACCATTGAAATTTTGTCTCTTTATGTTGATTTAGATCAAAGAAAAGTTTCAGAATTTGAAAGTGAAAAAATAATAATTATGAAAGAATTTATTAAGAGCAATTCACAAAATTTTAAAAGTGATAATTTGATCTTTTCTAATAAATTAAAAAAATAACTATATTTGGGAAGCTGTTCGTTTTACTTCCTCTAAAAATTTTTCTCTTTTTTCTTTTGATACAAATGGAACTGCAAAGAATCTTTTATAAACAACATCTGTTATACCACAAATATTAAAAACTCCTCTTCTCAATCTTTTTGTTGGCATATTCAAAAAGAATGTTCTAATTGCAAATTGAGGTGATCCGTAAGTACAAAATACTACTGCCTTTTTTCCTTTTAAATTTCCAATAGGATATCCATAATTACCAAATAATTTTTTAAAACTAAAAGCCCATGGTGGAGAAAGAACTTTATCAATCCATCCTTCGACCATCGCAGGCATCCTGAAATTCCATATAGGAGCAACAAGAACAATTACATCGCTCTTCTCAATTCTTTTTCTGTGGTCCAAAACAGTATTATCTGGTTCTTCTCCTGCAAAAATTGGATTGAATTTTTCTTTATAAAGATCAACACAATCAACTTTATTACCTTTATCTTCTGAAGATTTTATAAAAGTATCCCTTATTGCTGCATTGAATGATTTATCGTTATAATGCCCGTATATTAAAAAAATTTGTTTCATTGTTGCCAGATATTTTCTAGCCTACTCTCTCTACCACACCCTTTTTTATAAAGTAAGTAATTTATAAAATTTGTTTGATAATAATTTTGGTGATAGTCTTCTGCTGGATAAAATCTTTCAAATTTTTTAACAAAAGTTACAACTTTATTATTAAAATCGTTTTCTATAGCTTTAATACTTTTTTCTATTAGCTTCTTTTGATTGTCGTTCATATAGAATGCAGCAGATTTATAACTATAACCTTTGTCACAAAATTGACCTGCCGCATCAAAAGGATCAATATTTTTCCAAAAAACATTTAACAATTCCTCAAAACCGATCTTGTTTGTATCGTATGTTATTTCAACCACTTCGATATGACCAGTATCACCATAAGTTACCTCTTTATAAGTCGGATTAGGTTTTGTTCCCCCCGAATACCCAGAGACAACGTTGGTGACACCTTCTACTTTATCGAAAGACTCTTCCATGCACCAAAAGCATCCACCACCAAAATAAGTTTTTTTCAATTCTTGAGAATATGATTGGTTATTAACAAAAAAAATAAATATAAAAATGACAATAAAATTACGCATTAATTTTAAAATGTTTAGCTTTTTAAAGCTGGAAAAACAGGATTTACTTTTTGAAATATATTTTGATAGTCCTGTTTAATACAACGATTTGAAATATATTTCATTTTTGCATCTAAGGCTATTTTTTCTGCTGCGTCATTTTTAATTCCATATTGAAGCCATAAAATCTTCGCATTTATTTTAACAGCCTCGTTTGCTAAATCAGGGGTTTCATTTGAGGGTCTAAAAATATTAACAATATCTATTGGTATTTTTATATCTTCTAATTTTGAAAAAACTTTTTCACCATGGATAATTTCACCTTCTGCAAAAGGATTTACTGGAATTACCCTATAACCAAATTCCTGCATGTATTTCATTACAATGGTTGATGGTTTTCTTTTTAAGTTTTTTGGATCCTCTTTTTTTTTAAGAGAGCTTACACCTACCATAGCAATAGTTTTTGAACTTTTTAAAATATCTTCAATTAATTTTGTCATTTATTTTTCCAATTAGGTTTTCTTTTTTCTAAAAATGCTGAAATTCCCTCTCTCGCATCCATCGACATCATATTCAATGTCATCATTTTACTTGTGTATGCATAAGCTTTTTTTAGAGGCATTTCTAATTGTTTGTAAAATGCTTTTTTTCCAATTTTGATTGATAAGTTTGATTTTGCTGAAATTACTTTTGCGACTTCTAATACTTTTGAATTTAATTTATTTTTTGGAAAACAGTCATTTATTAAACCAATCTCTTTTGCATATTTTGCATTAATGGGTTCACCTGTTAACAACATTTTCATCATTCTTTTTTTTCCAATTTTTCTACTAACGGCCACCATTGGTGTGCTACAAAATAAACCTATATTTACTCCTGGGGTAGCGAATTTTGCATCTGTTGATGCATAAGCTAAGTCGCAACTTGCTGCGAGTTGACATCCTGCTGCAAATGCAGAACCATGAACTTTAGCAATAACAGGTTTCCTTCCTTCAACAATGTTAAGCATTAATTTTGAACAAAGATTAAATAATTTTAAGTATTTGGATCTCACTTTTAAATTTTTTACTTCTTTAAGATTATGACCTGCACTAAAGCCTTTGCCATTTCCACTTAAAATTATTACTCGAGTCCTATTATCGTTTTCTAATCTTCTAAAAATATTTATTAAAATATTTAATGTTTTAAACGACAAGGAATTATAAGTTTTGGGTTCGTTTATAATTATATTTTTGATACCAAAACCATTATCTTTAACAATAACTGTCATTCTATTTAAGCTCTCCATCTTCTCGCATTTTTGCTCTTATTTTAGTTGCTGATATTTTTTGGGTTTCTTCGTTTAATACTATCTCTTCGATTTTATAGCCCACTCCTCTTCCATAACATATATTTGTAATATTGGGGACTAGCACTATCTTAAACCTTCCCTCATATTTTGGATTTAATCTTTCTTCAATTTTCTTTTTTACTGTTTCAAAATCAAACGGATTATCATCTACGCCCTGAACATCTCGTATTTGAATACAAACTTGACCAGTCTTTTTAATTATTTCCTCAAACAGAGCATAATGTCCGTCATGAAAAGGCTGCCATCTTCCTAACATTTGCGCTGTTGGTTTTTTATTATCCCACTTATACATTTTTACTTAAATCTGTTAAAATTTTCTCAGACCATTCCTTAGCATTTTGTGACGTAACATGAAAATCAAATTTTTCAGGTTTAACAAACATTTTATTTGTATCGTCAAATCTTCCAGACTTAATTGTATCAACCCAAACTATATAGTCTGCAGGAAACAATTTACGTGCCTCAGGAGTAGGACATATAAAGTCAGCAATAACATTGTTGCCTTCATTCTTTAGTTTAAGTGCAAAATCTGACATTCTTTTTGCTTGTCTTTTTCTTCCTTCCTCTGAAAAATCCCAGTCATTTGCCTCTTTTCTTACCTCATCAGCATTTAGTCTTTTTGCTTTTATTTTTTTGGCTAGCGCATCTGCAAGCGTTGTTTTGCCTGCACCAGGTAAACCCATTATTAAAATTATTTTTAAATTCATATTAATTATTTTGTAACTTTATATATTCCGAGCCAAGCATTTACATCTTTGCTGGATAAATAGTTTGATTTAAAAAATTCAAGTTTTTTCCATTTATTATTATCTATTAAATTATTGATCTTTTTATCAAAACCATAATCCTTATAAACACCAACATTAATTGTAAAACAAATTAAACCGTTGTTTTTTGTAATTCTTATAAATTCATCTAAAGCATCAGGTTTGACATGCCCAAATGTAAATGTTCCAACGCAAAATACTGAATCAAATTTATCATCCTCGTATATCAATTTTTTGTTTAAATCGATCCTTTCTAAAGATTTATAAAGACCTTGCGGCGCTAAATCTAACAATTTTTGTGATATATCAGCGCCATAAAAATTTTGGTAACCCATTTTTTTTAGCTCAACTGCAACTAAACCAGTTCCACAACCGGCATCAAATATTTCAATGTTCTTATTCTTTTGATATTTATTGAATGTTTCGGAAGTTTCTTTCGGTCCAGTATAACTCCAAGCTTCCATATCTTTGTCATACTTATTATTCAGCGCCCACTCATCATAATAAGCGGCTACATCCTCAACTTTCTTTAGAGTATGTAAAGGGACTTTATTTCCGATGTCTTTTTGGGCCATTTTTAAATTAATAAATTTATTTTTGTTAATTATATTTTATAGACACTCAAATTAAAAATAGATAATAATTCGGTAGATGAATTTTTCTATAGAAATTGGGCCTAAAACAGACCTAGCAACTTTACCGGAGCTAAGAGATGTATATATAACAATGTTGCCAGGTGGGGATTTTAAAGAGACAGCAAATCAAGCAGTCCAACTAGTCAAGAAAGGCTTCAACCCTATTCCTCATTTTCCAGCAAGATCAATGGAGGATGAGCGCCAGTTAAAAGAGTATGTAAGTATCTGTAAAGACGGGGGGGTTAAACAGGCTTTAATTATTGGAGGGGGCCGTGAACCAGCTGGTAAATTTGATAGCTCATTTCAACTTTTAGAGACTGGTTATTTTGAGAAGATGAGGATAGGAATTGCTGGACATCCCGAGGGGAGTCCTGATATATCCGATTCAAATTTAGAAAAAGCTATGAAAGACAAAAAGCCTTATGCTGATTATATAGTGACTCAGTGGTTACTTGATCCTCAGCCAATCATAGATTTTATTTCTAAACAAACAGTGCCAGTACATGTTGGAATTACTGGGCCTCTTAAAATATCAAGCTTAATAAAATTTGCTAATATTGTAGGTGCAAAAAATTCCATAAATTTCCTTAAATCTAATTTTAGTAAGGCTCTAGATTTATTGAAACCTAAAGACCCAAATGATCTAATTGATAAATTAAAAGATCATACAGAGCACTTTCATATTTATACATTTGGAGGACTTAAGGAAACAAACAAATGGTTAAAGGATAATAACTATGCCTAAAAAAAAGAAAAAAAAAGTAAGTTCGAAAAAAAGAAAGCCAAAAAAAGTAGCTAAAGTAAAATCTAAAAAAATAAGTAAGCCAAAATCTAAAGGTAGAATAATTGAGAAAGTTGATTATTCAAAAGTTTCTCACTCTACTGCTGTTGATCAATCGGATAGACATGTCCCTTACAATTTAAGACAAAGTGGTCCAACTCAAGTTGAAATGTTAATTTCTACAAGAGTTAGAAAATCTCCTTACTGGCATTTATCTATGAAAGCTGGATGTTGGAGGGCAACTGTTTACAACAGAATTTATCATCCACGTGGTTATGTGAGACCTGAAAAAGGTGGAGCAATGGTTGAGTATGAAGCTATTAAAAAACACGTAACAATGTGGAATGTAGCAGTTGAAAGACAAATAAGAGTGAAGGGTCCAGATGCTGAAAAATTTACCGACTACGTTATTACGAGAGATGCAACGAAAATTTCTCCAATGCGTGCGAGATATGTAATTTTATGTAATTACAAAGGTGGTGTTTTAAATGATCCAATTTTATTAAGAATATCTGAAGATGAATTTTGGTTTAGTTTATCTGATAGTGACATTGGTCTTTATCTACAAGGTGTTAACGCTGACAAAAGATTTAATGTAGAAATAGATGAAATTGATGCGTGTCCAGTTCAAATTCAAGGTCCTAAGTCAAAGGCCTTGATGAATGATTTAATTGGAGGTCAAGTAAATTTAGATGACATGCCTTATTACGGATTAGCCGAAGCAAAAGTTGGTGGAAGAAGTTGTGTGATTTCACAATCAGGTTTTTCAGGTGAAGCTGGATATGAAATCTATTTAAGAAATGCAACTTTATATGCAGAGGACATGTGGAATGCAGTTTTAAAAGCTGGTAAAAAACACAATCTTATGGTTATTGCTCCTGCTCACCACAGAAGAATACAAGCAGGTATTTTATCTTGGGGTCAGGACATGGATAACGAGCATAATCCATTTCAATGTAACTTAGGTTATCAAGTTTCATTATCTGGAAAAGGTGTTTGGGAGAAACAAGGAGATTATGTTGGTAAAGAAGCCTTAGAAAAAATGAAAAGTGAGGTATCTTCTGGTGGAAAACCTTACAAGTTACAATTAGTGGGTATGGAACTAGGTGGAAAACCAATTGAAGAATATGCGCCAGATTTTTGGTTAATCTCAGAAGATGGTAAAAATCCAGTAGGATTTATTACATCACCTTGGTACCATCCAGAAAAAGGAACTAACATTGCGATGGGGTATGTACCGTTCGATGGAACTTTAAATAAAAACGGTTTTCCAATTGGTAAAGTTGGGAGAAAATTTAAAATTCATCTTCCAAAGAAATATTGTGAAAAAGGAAATGATCCAGTTGATGCTGTAGTCGTTGATATACCTTTCACAGAGTCGTACAATCCTAATACAAGGGAAGTCGCTAAATAAAATTTTAAAAAGGGGGGAAATCCCCCTTTTTTTTCAAATTTAAACTCATTAAATGTCGATATCCTTTTTATTAATAACGTGCATTATTATAGGTATAATTTTAATCATTTTTCCTTTATTAATTTCCTATTATGCTCAAAAAAAAAATAGAAAATAAATGTTTGGATTTTTTTTAGAATTAGTTTTCAGATCAATTAAACTTGACAAAAAACTTTATAGAGAAGTTAAGACTTTCTCAGAAGTTTCAATTTATTTTGCTGCAATTATAATGATACTAGATGGCGTCGCAGGAGCGATTGCCACCAACAATTTTTACAAAACATCATTAAGCCTATCTGCATTAACTGCTATCTTAACTTGGTTTTTTTGGGCAGTTTTGATATTTACAATCGGAGCCAAAATTTTTCCTGATAAAGATACCAAGGTCACTTTTAAAAAAATTTTAATTGCAGTAGGCATTGCTCATGCCCCTGGATTATTAAGATTTATAGCATTGACTCCTGACTTGGTGATGCCAATAATTTTTTTAACTCAATTTTGGATATTTGCCTCATTAATAATTTCAACTAAAGAGGTATTAAATTTTAAATCAAATATTAAAGCTTTTGGAATAGTCTTTTTATCTTTTTTAATGTTAGCAATTCTATCTGTTTCTTTTGTGATGAGCAGATTAAATAGTTTACCAATTAGTAATATTACTTAAATAGGAAATATTGTTTTAGAAATCTTACAAGAGGCACAAATTTTATATCCAAACATTAATAAATTTTGAGAAACACTTTCATCTTCACTACCACATTCCTCACAATAATCATCGAGATGATCTTTGTCATTTTTAATCTCAGTCATTATCAGTCAACCCTGCGCCAGCTGAAGTTTTTTTTGAGCTTTCGGTTTCATCAACAAAAGTTTTTTGCGATATTTTATATAAAGAATCCCATGTTTTTCCATCAAAGCTATCCTCGTTTTGATTAAAACTAATTAAAAAGTTTGTTGTTTTTGAAATTAGTGAATTATCGAAATTTGAAAGTATAGATTGGTTAAAATTAAATAAAAATTTGAAATTTTCTAAATTCAATAAAATTTTTTTACCAATTATCTCTGATGACCTTGATAAAAATGGGACAACCAAAAGTGGATAAGCAAGATTTGAAAAATTTATATTTTCAATTTTTTCTAAGTTATAAGCTTGATCCAAAAAATTCACACCTACGCTGATTGGACAATAAGGAATGTTATTAGAAATGTTGTCAGGAGATATTATTGTTATCTTTTGATAATTATGATTATTAATTTTCTCTAAATAGTTTTTCAAGTGTAAGATACCTGGCAAACCAAACATCTCTAATAATCTGACTGACTTCCCAATTTCTTCTGAAACACCCCATGAGAAACCTGCTCCTCTAGAGGCTCTCTTAGATATTGTCTCTATTTCACTAAAGGATCTCATTAATTTAATGAATTATAAATCCAATTGTCGTTAAATTGTTTCAGCTCATCAGGTAATGGAGCGCCTTGAAACATACAAATTCTAAGCCATTTGTCAGATCTCGGATCGAATTTACAAGCTCCAAAAAAAGAAAGTTTAAGTCTAAGCATGTCAATTGGCATTAACTCTGAACCAATTATATTATCCTGAATTTCTGAATAAGGAAATTTTTCTATCATAAAAACTCGTCTCACAGCATGTCTTAGATCGTTATTGTTCGTAAGAAATCTACTTATTGTCATACTGTTCTTAAGATTTTTTATTCTTAGATAAAGAGATTTAACGTCTCGAGCGATTGCTAGTGGTTGTTCTAGTTCAGATCCTATTTCTTCAAACCTGTTAGCTACTCTTGGCTCTTCTTTATTTTTTGAAATGAACCAAAAGTTCTGAATATTTTTATCTTCATTAAAATCAATATTCAATATTTCTGTATAATTTTTTTCAATGATTGCTCGTAAATCTTCAATCTTTCTTTCAACTGGAATATTGAAAAATTTTTCTTCGTCGGCGCTCATAGTGGGAGTTAATTGGTCAACAATTTCATCATAAGGTTCAAGGAACAAGCTGACCACATACTCAATACTCTCTTCTGTTAGGTTCGTATCTACCCAATTAAAAATTATATTGAATAAGTATTCTTTTTTTTTATCGAATTCTTGTTCTAAATATTTAATGAATTTGACCAGATCTATCTTTAGATTTTTTATTTTTTCTTTTTGATAATCACTATCTGTATTCCAATTATTTATATTATTTATAGAATTCTTAAGACATTCAAAAAAATAATTGAAGTCTTCTTGTTTTACATCTTTAATCTCCCTTATTTTTTTTAAGGCAGTTTCTCTTGCTAATATCCAATTATTTAGAAGTATTGGATGATTGACTATAAACGGTGCCATTCCTAATCCAGTAGAATTTCCAATACCTAAACTTCTTGCAATATTTTTATCCAGTTCAATAGCTTTTCTCGGATTTTTATTTTTTGAGATAAAATTGACTTGATCAATTGTAAATTGTCTTACAAAATATACCAACATCATTTCTAGTCTAAAGGGCCCATGTATCTCCGGTCTATTTTTTATTCTAAACCGATCAGCTAGACCAAATTTACCCGATCCATATACTGCAGTAGTTCTGTATAGATATCCTATTTCAGATAACTTTTTAGTAGACGGTTGATTGCCATTCGATAAACATTCTACAACATAATTAAAGGCTCTCATTGATTTGTTTGCTCTAGATAGAGTCAATTCTTTATATGTCATTCTTCCTATCTCTTGTCTCGGAACATTTAATGATAATCTTTCAATGTCCTTTTTTGTTGGTATGCCATCATACAAAGTAAATGATGCATCCCATTTTGTAGCTATAACCCTATCTGATCTTTCGTTATCGTCTAATTTGTTTGCAAAACAAACTAGGGAGTATTTTCTTTGCTCTTTTATAAAAGAGTAAACAGCAACACCATATCCATCATTATCTAATTCGAATAATTCCCTTTTATAATCCCAGGAGTTAAACTCTCTCAAAAAAGATCTCAAAAATGAAAGTTTTGATTGGTGAAAAGAACCAAGACGCTTTAATTTCATTATTTTTTTAGGGTCTCTTAATTCAATTTGCATTAATTAATACCTTTATAAAAATTATACCAGTTGTTTCCCAGTATCCCATTAATTTCATCTGAATTAAATCCAATTTTTTTTAATCCATTTTCAATATTTTCAAATCCCCTAGCATCTTTAAACCAACTAGGTTGTTCAGGGAAGCCTACATTATTGGCTGTCCCTTCGCCGTAAACTTTTTTTTTTGTCCAAGTTCCATTCCTCATCCATTCTACAATCTCATCTGGCTGGTTCAAACACAAGTCTGAACCAATCCCAAGATTCTTTACATCCATTATTTCAGCAGTTCTTGCAACCATTTCACAAAAATCATCTAATTTACAATTTGAACTATTATTTAGATGATGAGGGTAAAGAGAAAATCCTAACATACCCCCACTTTGAGATAATGTTTTGAGCAAATCGTCAGACTTATTTCGTTTTGCTTTATGCCAAAAATTTGGGTTAGAATGAGTTATAGCTATCGGTTTTTGGCTTAGTTCAATTGCATCAAAGGTACTTTTTTCGCCCGAGTGAGACATGTCAACAACTACCCCTACTCTGTTCATTTCTTTTATCGCTTCTTTACCAAAATTAGTAACACCACTATCAATTTTTTCGTAGCAACCAGAAGCTAACAAAGATTGGTTGTTATAAGTAAGTTGCATAAATCTACAGCCAAGTTCATGAACTTTTTCAATAAGGTTTATATCATCTTCAATTGGTGAACAATTTTGAAATCCAAAAAATATCGCAGTTGTTTTATTTTTTTTTGCTTTCTCAATATCTCTAAAATCTTTTCCTAAAAAAATTAAATCACCATTATTTTTGAAATGTGTTTTCCATTCTAATATTCTTTGTTGTAATTCGTCAAAATCTTCATGATATACTATTGTGACGTGAACTGCGTCTAGACCAGCCTCACGATTGATTTCAAAAACAGACCTGTCCCATTTGCAATATTGTAGGTTGTCAATTTTGAAATTCATAAGTTTAGTTATATAATACTTATTATATTTCTGATAATAAATACATAAATGAAACTTAAAATGTATCATAAAATAGCAATTGTAATGGGTAGTAAATCTGATTTCTCAACGATGAAAGATTGTGTTAAAATTTTAAAGAGTTTAAAGATTAGTTTTGATGTAAAGATTGTATCAGCTCACAGAACACCAAAAAGACTTTATGAATTTGCAAAGGAATCAGAGAAGAGCTATTCAGTTATAATTGCTGGTGCTGGTGGATCTGCCCATTTACCTGGTATGATTGCCTCTTTAACAACTGTCCCAGTCATTGGAGTTCCAATTGAAAGTAAAAAATTAAAAGGGCTTGATAGTTTATTGTCAATAGTTCAAATGCCTAAAGGTATTCCCGTTGGAACTGTTGCAATAGGGAAAGATGGTGCAATTAACGCTGCGCTATATGCTGCATCTATACTTGGAATAACTGACAAAAAAATAAAAAATTCCTTGGTAAAACTTAGAATTAAACAAACAAAATCAGTGAAAAAAAAACCAAAATAATTAATGAAGAAAATTAATCTTGGTATTTTGGGTGGCGGACAGTTAGGAAGCATGCTTTGTATGGCTGCGAAAAAATTGAATATTTATACAATTGTATGGAGTGATGACCCAGTTTCACCTGCAAAAGATTTCTCAGATGAATTTATTTTTTCAAATTATAACAATAGTGAAAAAATTAATTACTTTGCAAAAAAGGTAGATAAAATTACTTTTGAATTTGAGAATATTCCATTTGATATTTTGGATAAACTTAACTCGATAAAAGAAGTTTTGCCAAAACCTCAAATAAATAAGATCGTTCAAAATAGAATTTTAGAGAAAGATTTTGTGAATAATCAAAATATAAAAACTACTGAATATAAAAAAGTTAGTAAAAAAGAGGATTTGATGTCAAATGCAGATCTTTTACCTGCAATGTTAAAGACTGCCACTCTTGGTTACGATGGTAAAGGTCAGTTTAAATTAAATAACCTTGAAGACTGTAAGAGCATCAGTCTTTCTAAAAATACAAATTATATATTAGAAAAATTGGTAAATTTAAAAAAAGAAATCTCTGTAATAGTTACAAGATTTAAAAAAAATGAATATGAAATATATGAGCCCTTTGAAAATAGACATGAGGACCAAATATTAAGAGTTTCAAAAATTCCAGCTAACATAAGTAAGGAACATTTTTCTCAATCTATTGAATATGCAAAAAAAATAAGTGAAAAATTAGATTATGTAGGAACTTTATGTGTAGAATTTTTTATAGATGATAAAGACAATTTGTTAGTAAATGAAATCGCACCCAGAGTACATAATTCTGGTCATATGACAATTAATTCGCACAACGTAAGTCAATTCGAAAACCATATTCGAGCAGTTTGTGGTCTCGAAAAGATAAAAATATTAAAACTTTACAATGCAGAAATGACAAATATTCTGGGTAAAGAAATAATAAAATTTAAAGGAAAAAAATTACAAAATAATGAATTTTTTTTCGATTATTTAAAAAAGGAAATTAAAGAAAAAAGAAAAATGGGACATTTTACAGAAATCAATAAGATCAATGATTAAAAATCTTATAGTTTTAGTTTTCTGTTGTTTCATATTTTCGAATATAAATTCTATGGATAAAAAGCCCTATCACCATTTGCCAGACAATACCTTTAGAAACCCTGAAGGCTCCCCAATAAGAGGTGATAATGTAAAATTTTCATACTCTACCTTTAATAAAGAGAAAAAAAAAATAGATATTTCAGTTCCGGAAGATCATGTTTTGAAAAAAGAAGATGTATTAGAAAGTTTAACTTCGAAACAAGATGGCGATTATATTGGCTGGATTGGCCATGCAACCTTTTTAATTAAACTTGGTAAAACAACTATTATAACAGATCCAGTTTTTTCGAAAAATGCAGGACCGCTAATTTTTGGACCTAAAAGATATGTTGAACCAGCTTTGAATTTAAATGAAATTCCAAAAATTGATTTATTTTTGCTGACACATAATCACTATGATCATCAAGACATGGATACGATTAGAAAATTTCCCTACAAAGATGCAAAAGTAATCGTTCCTCTTAAACTTGGAAAATATTTTACAAAAAATAATTATAAAAATGTAAACGAAATTGACTGGTATCAATCAATAAAAAAAAATGATTTAAAAATAACCATGCTACCTGCAGTTCATTGGTCAAAAAGAAGTTTAACAGATACTAATAAAACTCTTTGGGGTAGTTTTTTAATTGAATATAAAGATAAGAAAATTTTGTTTGCTTGCGATACTGGTTATGGAAATATTTATAAAGAAATAGGTAAAAAATTTGGGCCAATTGATCTTACTATTATTAATATTGGCGCTTATAATTTCAAACCTATGTTTGATAAATCTATTTACCATACAAACCCTGAAGAAGCACTGCAGGTCGCCAAAGATTTGGGCAGTAAAAAAGTTATTGGAATGCATTGGGGAACTTTCGTTTTATCATTAGAGCCGATAATGGAGCCTCGGAAAAGATTTTTAGAAAATGCAAAAAAATATGGTTTTAAAAGCAATGAAGCTATTATCTTTAAGATAGGTGAGTTTAAAAACTTAAAAGATATTTTTTAGGTACCAATGAAAGCAATTGAAAATAACTTTGACGACATAAAAGTAAATGAACTTTTGAAAAAACACTTTACGGAATTAAGATCTGTTTCTCCAGCTGGGAGTACTCATGTTCTTGATATAGAAGGGCTTAAAAATAAAACAATAAAGTTTTGGAGTATTTGGGAAGATGAAGACCTCATTGGGTGCGGAGCAATAAAAATTTTGAATCAAAACCATGGTGAATTTAAATCTATCAGGGTAAATGATAAATTTAGAGAAAAAGGTTATGGTAAAAAAATTATCTCAGTTTTGATATCAAAATCTAAAGACATTGGTTTAAAAAATATTTTTATTGAGACTGGATCAGGCAAATTTTTTGAACCTGCAAGAAAATTATTTAAATCTTGTGGCTTTAAAGACTGTGATCCGTTTAGTCATTATAAAAATGATCCAAATTCTTGTTATATGAAAATAAGCGTATGATTTTTACTCTTTAAATCTTCTTTTAATGTGTTCGGCAGGGTAATCCCCTGTAATTTTTTTTACTGACTCATTTACAGAGTAAGAAAGAGCAGATTGAGCTAGATTACCAGAGGTTCTTAATGTTATTGTTGGACCAATTAATGAAGCAGTTGATTGATAACAACTAGCTAGCATTAAGAATACAGCGATAAAAAAAAATGTTTTATTAAACATCGTCTCTAATACGATCTTTCAAAATTTATACAATAAATAAAAGTTTTAATGACTGATCAATTTGAGTGTATAAAAAAATTAAAATTTCGAACTGAAGTTGAAAAAAAACAACTATTTTTTTTCTATTACAAATAATTCGTTTTTAAAGTGTAAACCTCTATGTTTATTTACAACGTTTTGGACAACCTTTTGATAATTCTTATGTTTTTCTGCACTCATTATTTGTTCATCTGATATTTGATTTACGTAAACGGCAGCATTCCAAGCAGAAAATATTAACGAAGTAGCTATTCCACCGCTAATTTCATTAGGCAAAGCACGCAAGACGTAGCTTATTTTTTTTACTTTATGAAACTTAAGAGTTTTTAAAAAAGACTTATCTGAATTTGACTTAATATATTTTTCAATAGACGAGTATAAATATGGAAATGGATTTTCTTTAGGCCATATTTTTTTTACTATCTTGTTTGCTGGATCCCCACCACAGGCATGCACTACAACAAGTTTTCCTTTTTTTGCTAAAGATTTGATCATAGGTTCAATCACGTATTTTACCTTTTTTTCTGCAGTAACTCTTGACCTATAAGGTTGGGATGCAATAATTAAATCATAATCAGTTTTCCCATTATTTTTTTTTGGTATTACATCTTGCAGCACGAATTCTTGATCTTTCCTATAGATTACAATTACAGATGGTTCTTTATAAGTTGATGTACCTGTTTTTGGATTTGTTTCAACTTGCCATTTTTTAGCTAAAAATTCTTGATTTAGTTTCCTTAATTGATTTGAAAAATCTAAAGATGAGTTTCCCTTTAACTTTACAACTTTCCAATTCATTTTTTTTTGTTTTTTTATATTTCTTGATTTTAAAGAAGTTGACTCAACATAATTTAAATTTGAAATAACAAAAACAGTATTTTTATGTTCAGCAAATCTATCAGGGAGCTTCTCTAGACCTAGTCTTACATCTTCCATACTTATTTCTTTTGTAGAAACCAGCAGTGGTATGTTAGGCATTTTTTGATGACATTGCCTCATCACGCTCATTAGTAAAGAGCCGTCTCCCATTCCGGCATCAAAAATTTTTAATGCAGGGTTTTTAGGTTTTAAATTTTGAACAAGTGGTTTTAAAGCATCAGCAATTTTATTTTTTTCATTAGTTGTGGTTACAAAAAGGAGATATTTTTGTCTATTATCAAAAAACCGGAAATTTTTTTTCATACTTCAAGATATGTATTAAATAATTAAATGTCCATTGTAATTTATTTCTTTTAAAGTGAACAAATAAAGTATAAATACGCAGAAAAACGACGTAAATGAAAAAAATTAAATCTGATATAGAAATAGCTAGAAACTGCAAACTAAAACCAATTTCAAAAATTTTAAAAAAAATAAATGTTCCTGATAACCCAAGTGCCTTCAGCCCTATGGGAAGACACATAGCAAAAATAAATTTTGATTTTTTAAATAAACTTAAAAAGAAAAAAGATGGTCATCTTATTCTTGTTACAGCTATCACACCAACACCAGCTGGCGAAGGTAAGACTACAACCTCTGTTGGTTTAAATGACGGTTTAAATAAAATTGGCAAGAAATCAATCGTTTGTCTAAGAGAACCTAGTCTCGGCCCTTCTTTTGGTATGAAAGGCGGAGCTGCTGGTGGCGGGTATGCTCAAGTTGTTCCCATGGAACAAATAAATCTCCATTTCACTGGAGACTTTCATGCAATTACATCTGCACACAATTTATTGTCTGCAATGATTGACAATCATATTTACTGGGGAAACACACTTAATTTTGATGAAAAAAGAATAGTTTGGAAAAGAGTAATGGATATGAACGATCGTGCATTAAGATTTATCGACATTAATACCAACGGTGTTGCAAAAGATTTTAAAAGAGTAGACGGTTTTGATATAACTGTTGCGTCTGAGGTCATGGCAATTTTTTGTTTAGCTAAAGACTTGAATGATTTAGAAAAAAAAATTGGAAATATAACCATAGCTTACAACAAAGATGGTCAGCCAATTTTTGCAAAAAATTTAAATGCCCAAGGACCAATGACTGTTCTTTTAAAAGAGGCAATTAGACCTAATGTTACTCAAAGCTTAGAACATAACCCAGCTATTATTCATGGAGGTCCATTTGCTAATATTGCTCATGGTTGTAATTCTGTAATCGCTACAACAGCAGCTCTCAAGCTATCTGACTATGTTGTTACTGAAGCAGGGTTCGGTGCAGACCTTGGTGCTGAAAAATTTTTAGATATTAAATGTAGAAAGGCTGGATTAAAACCCAGCTGTGTTGTGATTGTTGCGACTATAAGAGCATTAAAGATGCATGGAGGTGTAGAAAAAGAAAATCTTAAAAAAGAAGACACAGACTCTTTAAAAAAAGGTTTAGTTAATTTAGAAAGGCATATTTTAAATATTAAAAAATTTGGATTAGAACCAATTGTAGCAATTAATCATTTTGCTCTAGATACCAAAAAAGAGATAGATGTTGTTCTTGATTTTTGTAAAGATATGAGTGTTCAGGTTAGTGAATGTAAACACTGGGCAATGGGAGGAAAAGGCGCAACTGATTTGGCTAAAAAAGTAGTCAAAACATGTAAAGACTCAAAAAAAAGTAGTTTCAAACTTTTATATAAAGATGATTTAAATCTTTGGGATAAAATTGAAAAAATCGTTAAAGAAATTTACAGAGGCCATGGAATTACAGCGAACGAAGATGTAAAAGAACAACTAAAAGTTTTTGAGAATAACGGCTACAAGAGTTTACCTGTTTGTATAGCTAAAACCCAATATAGTTTTTCAACAGATCCAAAGTTAAAAGGAGCTCCATCAAATCACGAAATTCCAATAAGAGAAGTGAGATTATCATCTGGAGCTGAGTTTATTGTAGTTGTTTGTGGATCTATTATGACAATGCCTGGTCTACCCAAAGTTCCTGCGGCTAATAATATTAAGCTAAATAAAAAAGGTGAAGTTGAGGGACTTTTTTAGTTTACCAATTAATACTTAATTTCTTATTATTGCAGATAGTCTCAAGTATGTTGAACATTAAAGGAAATTCATTTTTTTTAAGTTCCTTTAAAAGAATTGGACCAATTTCAAGTGCTAACTGCGCACCTTCAACAGTAATATCTTTCATAAATTTTTCTTTAGCGTCTTTATATAAAGTTCCTTGTCCTAAATATTTACCCATTTGACTATTTCTCCCACCTATGGCACTTACATAAAGATCCCCCAAACCAGCAAGTCCATAAACTGTTGTTTCATTGCCACCAAAGTATTTGACAAATTTTACCATCTCAGAAATTGAGCGATGAATTAAAGATGCTGAGGTATTCAAAAAGTATTTTGATTTTATACTTTCAGGTGCAATTGGGTTACTTAAACCTTCAGAGGCACCGATTAACATAGAATAGATATTTTTAATTGCACCGCAAAATTCTACTCCCATTACATCTTCTGATGTCTCTGTCGAATAATATTCAGTTGTTATTATTTTCTGTATTAAATTTGCTGTGACTTTGTTTTCACTTGCAATTACTGTGCCTGTCCTAATTTTATTTGCCAGCCCAGCGGCAAGACATGGTCCTTTTATTGCTGATACGACCACATCATCAAAACCATTTTTTTTAAGTTCATTTTTAATCTTATAAGAAATGGTTATTAATTTCCCTGCTTCGATACTCAAACCCTTGGTTAATAAAACTATATTAAGTTTCTTACTTTCCATTTGAGAAATTTGGTCAATAAACCAATCAACTCCTGGAGAGCTTACCGCGCATACAATTAGATCGGCATCTGAATAATCCTTAATTTTTTCAAATTTTTCAAGTTTGAGTTTTTTGGGCAAAGTTACTTTCAATGCAGGATGAGCCGATTTCGAAATTTCATCAATTAAATTATTTTCGAGGTGAGTACCAATTAAGGTAACATCATTGCCATTTTCAATACAAGGGATCGTGAAAGCCGAGCCCATTGCACCAGCACCAATTATAATAATTTTAGACATATATGATAATCTCTATGCACTAATTATTTGATTTAGTCTAGCCTAAGAGTTACCTTATAGTTTCTTACTATTTAAACAAATGCAGAAAAATCTATACCTGAATCAAAAATTTACAAAGTTTATCAATAATAAAAATTTTGAATTTGATCGTTCAAAAATATTAAAAATCTTAAATAGTGATTTATTACAAGATGCTTATAAAACAATTTCAAAATGGCAAAAATATCAACCTACCCCATTAGAAAGTTTAAATAAACTTTCTAAAGAATTAGAGTTAAAAAATATATTTTACAAAGATGAATCTAAGAGATTTGGCCTCAAATCTTTTAAGGCCCTTGGTGGCGCTTATGCTGTAGAAAAAATAACTAAAGGGAGAAAAGATATTACGGTTTCAACAGCTACAGCGGGAAATCATGGTAAATCAGTCGCCTGGGGAGCAAAAAATTTGGGATTAAATTGTAAAATTTTTATTAGTGAAAATGTAAGTGAAACAAGAGCTGAAGAAATGAGAAATTTGAATGCTGAAGTAATCAGAGTTAAAGGAAATTATGAGAATTCTCTTAATGTTTGTAAGAAAGAGTCAAAAAAAAATAATTGGGAAATTATTCAAGATGTTGCATGGCCGGATTACGAACTCGTTCCAAAACTTACAATGGCTGGATATTCGACAATGATAAAAGAAATTTCAGTTCAAACTAATGAATATATCACACATATTTTTTTACAAGCTGGTGTCGGGGGTATGGCCGCAGGTGTAGTTGCAGGTGTAGCTAATTATTTTAAAAAGGTGCCAAAAATTATTATTGTTGAACCTGAAAATGCAAATTGTGTAATGCAGAGTATTGAAAATAATACTCCTACAAGTGTAGATATTAAGAAAGAAAGTATAATGGGTGGCATGTCTTGTGGAGATGTATCATTAGTCCCATGGCAAATACTAAAAAATTCTGTAAATAATTGTATAAGTGTTTCAGATAAGTTCGTCTCACAGACTGTAGCAATGTTAGCAGATAAAGTATTAAGTGATATTTCAATTGAAGGAGGCGAATGTTCAACACCCGGTATCACAAGTTTAATTTCATGTTGTAATACTGAAGAAGCGAAGAGCGCCCTAGGAATAAATGGAAATTCAAATATATTATTAATAGGTTGTGAGGGATCTGCAGATATAGATCTTTACCAGAAGTTATTAAGTGAAGGAAAAAAATTGATTTAATTATATGAAAAAATTAAGCGACGCAGAGATTTATAGATTATTTAAACCGGAACTTTCCCCAAAAAAAATGCTTGAGTTAGGAGTTTTTGGCGGATCTTATTTTGGAAATAACATTAAAGAGTATCCAAAAAATTGGTTTGTAAAAGCTAAACTGAGTAAGACTTTTGATGTGAATATAAATAGATTTAAGGTGAAAGCTGGACTTTCCAGAGAACACTGGATTGAGAAAGGGTGGATATTCAAAGAAGATCCATTGGGTTGGTTCCAATGGTATTGTAGATTCTCAATGGGTAGAAGAATACCGAGTGTAGATATAACTCAAATTAAAAGATGGAAAAATTTTAGGAGACATGTGACTGCTATTGAAAAAAATTGCGAAAAGGGAAATTTAACTTGCAGAAGAAGACAGAGGCAAGCTATTTTACAATGGGCATACGATCCTCACATTTAATCGCCTATAAAATGGTGAATAATTTTTCTCTCTTGACTTTCAATTCTGTGCTCGAACAAATAAATTCCTTGCCATGTACCTAACAATAATTCCCTTTTCTTTACACTAAGAGAAATTTGATTATTTGTTAGAGCGGATTTAATGTGTGCGGGCATGTCATCCTTGCCCTCTGATTTATGAATATAAGATTTTTCATCCATAGGAACTAATTTATCAAAATAATTTAATAAATCTGTTTGAACATCTGGATCAGCATTTTCCTGGACAATCAGGGAGGCACTTGTATGTTGAATGCTTAAATTTAAAATTCCATCATTAAAAGAATTTTCGTTGATCCAATTTACAGTTTGATCTGTAAAATTATATAATTTTTGTCCGTTTGTTTTTAATTTTAATTCAAAAAATTTTTGCTTCATTTTTTAGTTTTAAAATCAATTCCATACTCAGACCTTGGTCCTTTTCTTAGTCCATATGGCCCTGCTATAAATAAAGTAAGAGGCTTTGTCCCAGGTTTAATATCAATTCTATGATGAGTATTAGCAGATCTAAAACCAATATATCCTGCTGGTCTCCAGAATCTTCCAGATTTTAAAGTTTCATAATATCCGTCTCTTAATATGATTGTCATAAATGGGAATGGATGATTGTGAACTCCTTCTCCATGATCATCGTCTAACATTTCATGTATTAAAATATTAAAAGGGAACCACTTGGGTCTATGTCGAAAAATAAGATAATATCTGTTCATCCAAGGTTTTGCTTTTTCAAATTGAGGGTGGGAAGGTCCTCTGTCTAAGACAACTTTTTTTTTTCCTAGCTTTTCGAGAATTTTAAGAAACATTATTTTAATCTAATGATCGAATTATCTTTTGCAATATATAAACTTTTATTAAAATAAACAGGTCTTTGAAGTTTATTATTATCTAATTTTAATGTTTTTTCAATTTTACCTTCTTTAAAATTCACCACTAAGATTCTTCCATTATTCGTTGAAACATAAATGTTAAATTTTCCAATCAAAAAACCTATTGGCTGGTAATTCTTCTTTCTTTTCTCTTTAATATTTTTAAGCAGATCGTTAATTCTTATAATCTGGCCAGTTTCTTTATTCATGACTATAAGTAAACCATCGTCAGAAATTGTAACTAAATAATCACCAATTAATGCTGATCTTAGCTCAGAACTTAAATCTTGTTTCCAATTAATAGTGCCTGACAATAAATCAATTGAAAAAAATTGGTTATTGTTGTCTGAAACAAAAATTGATTTTTCGTCAGACACTATATCAGATAATTTAAGGAAATATGTGCTGGCAAAAGTAATATTTGATTGAGTGGGAGTTTGCCAAATTATTTTTCCACTTTGAATATCAACTGCAGTTACATCGCCTATAGAATTACTAAAATAGACTCTGCCCTTATTTAAGATTAAAGATTGTTTTTTTTGAGATCTTAAAATAGATCCTTGAGTTTTGACTGACCAAATTAATTCACCTGTTTCTATAGAAAAACATCTTAGTTGATTTTCCATATCAATGACTAAAGCTTTTTTATCAAAAATTTTTATTTGTGAGTTGAATGATGAGGAGTGTTTTTTTTTCCACTTAAGTTCACCGTTATTTTTGTTAATTACGTAATAATTTGCGATACTATCAGCGATAAACAAATTATCTTCACTTATGCCAAAAAATAATATTGGTTGTAACTTTTTGTCTGGTTTAGAGTTGTGGTTAATTCTCCATACTAAATCTGAATTACTGTTAAATTTTACAATAGACCCGCTGCTATCAAAATAAAATAAGTTGTTTTTGTCTAATAATATTTCAGGCTCAAAATTTGAAAATGAATTTATCTTTTTAAAATTGAATTTTGAGATTTTTTCAAGATTTGCATCAAAATTTATATATCCATCATTATTTAGTTGTTGGTTAAGTTCTTGTTTCAAATTTTTTGGAAGCGAAATTTTAAAATTTTGATTAAATTCATTTAAGGATTTATTTTTTTTTATTAATGATATTGTTTCCGAGCTTTTATCAACAAGAATTTTTTTTTCTTTTGTCCAAAACTTTGAATTTGGATTCAGTGAACAGTTAATAAGAGACAGAAATAAAACAAAATAAAAATATTTTTTAACCACCAAAGCTCCTCTTAAGCCTTCTTTCTGCTTCTAATCTAATTTCTTTATTAGCTATCTCAGAATTTAAGATCTCTTCCAGAAAATCTTTAGATTTTATCAGATCTTTATTATGGGCAAAATAATCAGCCATAAGAAGAAGTGCATGAGATTTCCATACACTCTCAGATTTTAGTATAGGATTTAATATTTCAAGTAATTCATTCTCTAATACAATATCTGAATTATACAAAGCTTTTTTGTAAATAATGAGATTTTTAAGTTCATTTTCTATTTGAGAATCTATTGCTAAATCAAAAAAATTATTAATTTTTTTTTGGTCATTCACCAACTTGTTTTCAACAATAAAGTATAATGATAATGCAGAATAAACTGGATCTTTCTTTTCTATAATTTCAATTAATCTTTTAATGTCGCCAACATCTTTTGTTGTTAATTCTTTTAGAGTAATTTGGTTATAAATTTCAGCAATTTCAGCTTTTTGTCTTTTTTTGTATTCTAGGTAACCAAAATATAAAAATAGAAATAATAATATAAGTATTATTCCACCGATTAGTTTTTTGTAGTTATTAGAAAAAAAATTTTTAATTTTTTCAATTCTTGTATTTTGATTAATTATTTCTATATCTTCAGACATTATTAAATTGTATTTCTTAAAACGTATTGAAGAATTCCGCCATGTTTATAATATTCCAACTCATTGTTAGTATCAATTCTACACAGCATTTTGATTTTTTTTATTTCTCCATTTTGATACTTGAATTCAACAGATAATTTATCTCCAGGATTTAACCCATTTTCTATTCCACTTACTGAAATAATTTCTGAACCTTTAAGACTTAATTTTTTTCTGTCCATGCCATCTATGAATTGCAATGGTAATATTCCCATCCCAATTAAATTTGATCTATGAATTCTCTCAAAACTTTCAGCAAATACAGATTTTACTCCTAAAAGTTTTGTACCCTTAGCTGCCCAATCTCTTGAAGAGCCTGTTCCATACTCTTTACCACCAATAACTATTAAATCAGTTTTTCTTTTTTTATACTCCTCTACTGCTTCAAAAACTGGCATTATTTTTTCTTCTGGATAAAGTTTAGTAAACCCTCCCTCAGTCCCTGGTGCCATCTCATTTCTAATTCTTATATTTGCGAAAGTTCCTCTCATCATTACTTCATGATTGCCTCTCCTAGAACCGTAAGAATTAAAATCTTTCTGTAAAACTTGATTTTTCATAAAATAATCGCCTGTAGGACTTTCTTTTTGAATAGAGCCAGCTGGTGAAATATGATCTGTCGTAATCATATCTCCTAAAATTAATAAGGGTCTTGCGTTTATAATATCTTTAAATCCATCTGGGCTATCTTTAAGATTATCAAAGAATGGAGGTTTTTTTACATAAGTTGAATTGTCATCCCATTCATAAATGCTGCTTTCTTTTGTTTTGATATTTTGCCATTGTGATGGTCCTTTAGATACATTTGAGTATCTGTTTATAAACATATCTGCGTTTAGAGAATTGCTTAACGTATTTTCAATTTCTTTATTAGACGGCCAAATGTCTTTTAAGAAAATATCTTTTCCATCTTTGAATTTTCCTAACGAATCTTTATAAAAATCAAATTTCATATGTCCGGCAATTGCATAGGCTACTACTAGAGGTGGTGATGCCAAATAATTAGCTTTAATCAATGGTGAAATTCTCCCTTCAAAATTTCTATTACCAGATAGAACTGAAACAGCATAAATATTATTTTTTTGTATAGCTGAGGATATATTTTCAGGCAATGGACCAGAGTTACCAATACAAGTTGTGCAACCATAGCCAACAAGATTAAACCCTAACTTATCCAAATAAACGTTCAACCCAGCCTTTTCTAAATAATCTGTAACTACTTGAGATCCTGGTGCAAGAGAAGTTTTTACCCAAGGCTTTGTCATTAATCCAAGATCACAAGCTTTCTTTGCAAGCAAACCTGCGCCAATTAATACATTAGGATTTGATGTATTAGTACACGAAGTGATTGCGGCTATTAAAATAGAACCATCTTTGATTTCATAATCTGTCCCATCAACTTTTGAAGTAGAAAATGTATCTCTTTTAGTAATATTCTTAAAATTTAAATCAAAATTTTTTGAAGCCTCTGTTAACAAAACTTTATCTTGAGGTCTTTTAGGCCCTGAGATGGTTGGAACAACAGTAGACATGTCTAACTTAAGAGTATCAGTAAAAACTATATCGTCACTTACCCATAACCCTTGTTCTTTTGCATATCTTTTAACTATCTCTACTTGATTTTTGTCTCTGCCAGAGAATTCTAAATATTTTAAAGTCTCGTCATCAATCGGAAAAAAACCACAAGTTGCTCCATACTCTGGAGCCATATTAGCTATAGTTGCTCTATCAGCTAAAGTTAAATTTTTAAGTCCCTCTCCATAAAATTCCACAAACTTTCCAACAACCCCTTTATCCCTCAACATTTTGACAACTGTCAAAACTAAGTCTGTAGCTGTTGTGCCCTCTGGAAGTCTATTTGTTATTTCAAAACCAATTACTTCAGGTATTAACATAGAAATAGGTTGCCCCAGCATACCAGCCTCAGCCTCTATACCTCCTACTCCCCATCCAAGAACAGACAAACCATTTACCATGGTAGTATGACTATCAGTTCCTACTAAAGTATCTGGAAAAATGTAATCTTTATCATCAAATTTTTCTTTCCATACTACTTTAGAAAGATACTCAAGATTAACTTGATGGCATATCCCAGTCCCTGGTGGAACTATTCTAAAATTATCAAAAGCTTGTTGACCCCATTTTAAAAAAGAATATCTTTCAGCATTTCTCTGGAATTCAATCTCTACATTTTTTTTTAATGAGTCTGGTGTTGAAAATTTATCGACTTGTACCGAATGGTCGATTACTAAGTCAACAGATGACAATGGATTAATTATTTGTGGATCCTTATTTTTTTCTTTAACAGCCTCACGCATAGCGGCTAAATCTGCAACTGCAGGTATTCCTGTATAGTCTTGTAAAAGTACTCTAGCAGGTCTATATGCAATTTCTGTCTCAGACTTTTTATCTTTTAACCACTTTTGCAAAGCAAGAATTTGATCTTTGGTGACTGTCTTACCATCTTCATACCGCAATAAATTTTCTAATAAAACTTTTAATGATTTTGGAAGTTTTACTATACCTTTTAAACCATTTTGTTCTGCAATTTTTAAAGAAAAATAATTATATTCTTTTTCATTAATGTTAATCGAAGTAAGTGATTTATAAGAGTTTTTATTTCCTGGTTTCATATCAAATTATTTTTGAGTAAAAAGTAAGCTGACATAACATAATAAAATAATTAAATAAATTTATCATTTGTCGCAAATTTACTAACAAATTAAGCTACCGGTAACCCGTCTTCAATTTTCTGAGAAGGATGAAGCAATACTACTTTTCCTTCTTGGTCTATTGCACCAAGTATTAAAACCTGGGAAACAATTCCAGCAATATTTTTTTCTGCAAAATTACAGACACCAATAACCTGTTTATCTTTCAAATTTTCCTCATTATAATAATGTGTAATTTGGGCAGAAGATTGTTTTATGCCTATTTCTTTTCCAAAATCAACCTTTACAACTAGTGAAGGTTTTCGAGCTTTTTCATTTTTTTTGACTGAAATTACAGTACCGATTCTTAAATCTATCTTATCAAATTGATCATAGGATATTTGTTCTTTCATGGAATTAATATATAATTCTTTTTACGAATGAGTACAGAAAATAATTCAGATAAATTATACAACAATTCAATTAAAATCCTCTCTGATTTGATAGGATTTAAAACTATTTCAGGTGAAGATAATAACTCAATTATAAATTATTGTGAAAAAATTTTAGATGATCTCGGAGCATCATCATTTAAAGTATTTGATAATGATAAAAAAAGAGTGAACCTATTTTCAACTTTAAAATCAAAAAAAAGGAATGGAAAAAAATCTATAATTTTTTCGGGTCATACTGATGTGGTGCCTGTAACAACAAGTTGGTCAACAGACCCTTTTAAAGCAACAATTAAGGATGGGAAATTGTTTGGAAGAGGATCGTGTGATATGAAGGGTTTTTTAGCTTGTGTGTTAGCCTATGCACCAGTATTTTCCTCTGAAAAATTAGATCGAGATATCCATTTTTCTTTTACCTTTGATGAAGAGACAGCGTGCCAAGGAGCGCCCCTTTTAATAGATGAATTAAAAAAAAGAAATATAAAAGACTCTTTGTGTATTGTTGGAGAACCAACTAGTATGAAAATAATTGATGCTCACAAGGGTTGTTATGAATACACAACACATTTTTATGGTCTTGCTGGTCATGGTTCACAGCCTGAACAAGGAGTTAATGCAGTAGAGTATGCTTCGAAATTTATTCAAAAACTTATGCAATTAAGAGAAGTTTTAAAAAAAAGAAAACCTAAAAATTCTGTATTCAATCCACCATATACTACTTTACAAATAGGAGGTATTTCAGGTGGAATTGCTAGAAATGTAATTGCTGACAAATGTAAGGTTGATTGGGAATTAAGACCAGTTGTAAAAGAGGATGGAGTATTTGTTAATAACGAAATAGATAAATTCATAGAGAAAGAACTACTTCCAGAAATGCAAAAAGTTTATCCAAAATCTGATATACGAAAGGAAGTAATCGGAGAAATCATAGGTTTTGATAGAGAAAAAAATTCGGAAGCTTGTGAATTAGTATCTAGCATTACTGGAGATAATTCACGTGAGGTTGTGTCTTTTGGTACAGAGGCAGGCCTTTTTCAAGAAATTGGGATTAGCACAGTCGTTTGTGGTCCTGGATCAATTGAACAAGCGCACAAAGTTGATGAATTTATTAAGTTAGAAGAATTGAAAAAATGCCTTAAATTTTTAGACGGTGTTAAAGAAAAATCAAAATTTAATTAGCCCATCCTCCAACTGATTTAACTTCTAAAAATTCTAATAAGCCTTCTTTTCCTGCCTCACGACCTATACCAGAGTGTTTGAACCCTCCAAATGGGGCATCGACTGCTATACCAGCTCCGTTAACATCTACCATTCCAGATCTAAGTCTTCTCGCAACTCTATTGGCTTTTTCTTTATCTTTTGTTTGAATGTAATTAGTTAGACCGTAATCAGTATCATTTGCAATTCTTATTGCTTCTTCCTCGTTTTCGAAGGATATAATTGAAAGCACTGGACCAAAAATTTCAGTTCTTGCAATTTCCATTTGATTATTAACGTCGGCAAAGGCTGTAGGTTTAACAAAGTAACCTTTATCTATTCCATCAGGTTTTCCAACTCCTCCTGCTACAAGTTTAGCACCTTCATCAATACCTTTTTGAATAAGTGATTGTATTTTTTCGTACTGTACTTCAGATACTACTGGACCGATATGTTCACCTTCTTTTTTAGGATCTCCAACTTTCATGCTATTTGTAAATTTTTTTACTCTTTCGACCGCCTCGTCATACATACTTTTTTCGACAAGCATTCTTGTTGGAGCGTTACATGACTGTCCCGAATTTCTAAAGCATCTCAAAGCTCCTCTCTCGATAGCTTCAGGGTCTGCATCTTTAAAAATTATATTTGCTCCTTTTCCACCAAGTTCAAGACTAACTCTTTTGAAATCTTTAGCAGCATTTTGCGATATTAAAGCCCCAGCTCTTGTTGATCCTGTAAATGAGATCATGTTTATATCTGGATGACTTGTTAAAGCATCTCCAGTTGTTGCGCCATCTCCATTAACTAAATTGAAAACTCCTGGTGGAAAACCTGCTTCATCAATTAGTTCTGTTAATATCATTGCTGATAATGGTGCTACTTCAGATGGTTTTAGTATCATAGTGCAACCTGACGCTAAAGCAGGCATCACTTTCAAACAAGTTTGGTTCATTGGCCAGTTCCAAGGTGTTATTAAAGCACATACACCTTTAGGTTCATAAATAAGTCTTTGATTTTTTGCATGCTCCCCTAGAGGTTTCTCAAAGTCAAATTCTTTAAGATATCTAATGAAAGTTTTAATATGTGCTGCGCCAGTTCCTGCTTGCAGTTTAGTTGAAAAATCTTTTGGAGCTCCCATTTCTGTAGTTATGGTCCCGGCTATATCTGACCATCTTTTTTTATATAATTCATATAATTTTTCTAATGGTTCTAATCTTTCTTTTTTTGATGAGAATGCCCATGTTTTAAAAGCATCTTTTGCGGACAAAACTGCATCATTAACATCTTCTTTTGATCCTAAGGATATCTCCGCACATACATCTTCGGTTGCTGGATTAATTACTTTAATGCTTTTATTACTTTTCGGTAAAACCCATTTACCGTTAATATAAAATTTTTTTTTGTCAGACATGACGAGAAATTAACTTATCCTTTTACTTTTGCAAATAAATTAGTAATTTCATAGATTATTGTTGCTGCGGCTAGTGATGTTACCTCAGCGTGATCATAAGCAGGGGAGACTTCTACAACATCCGCTGAAATCAGTTTCATTCCCGATAATCCTCTTATTACGTTTACCATTTCTCTTGTAGACATACCTGCTATCTCAGGTGTTCCCGTACCTGGTGCATATGCTGGGTCAAGTACATCTATATCTATTGATAAATATAATGGATTGTCGCCTACTCTTTTTCTTATTCTTTGAACAATTTTATCAACTCCCTCGCTTTGAAATTCATCGCAATGAATTGTTTTAAATCCAAAACTTTCATCGTTTTTAAGATCATCTCTGCTGTAGAGTGGTCCCCTTATACCAACGTGCATTGATGCATCATCTAAAAATAAATTTTCTTCTCTAGCTCTACGAAAAGGTGTTCCATGAGTATAAGGAGCGCCCATGTAAGTATCCCATGTATCTAAATGAGCATCGAAATGAACAAGTGCTACCGGTCCTCCATTTATTTTGTTGATTGCTCTTAAAAGTGGAAATGCTATCGTATGATCTCCTCCCATACTTATAATTCTCCCAGTTTTTTTAAGTAAATCGTAAGCTCCTTTTTCTATTTGTTTTATTGCTTCATCAATATTAAATGGATTACAAGTAATATCCCCAGCGTCAGCAACTTGCTGAACTTTAAATGGTTCAACATCATAATTTGGGTGGTAGTTAGTTCTTAAATGCCTTGAAGCCTGTCTTATGCTTTGGGGACCAAATCTTGCGCCTGGTCTATAGCTTGTGCCTGCATCAAAAGGAATACCAACAATTGCTACATCGCAACTTTCTACATCTCTTAACTCTGGTAACCTTGCAAAAGTACTCGGACCAGCAAACCTAGGAACTACTGTTCCACTTACAGGTTGGATAGGATTTTTATTTTTTTTTTTCACGAAAATACAACAATCGATATAAGCACTGTCCAAAAAAACCCGTAATAATATACAATATATTTACTAGTAAAAAGATTTGGAACTGATTTAGGATCTGACTCTCTCTTTTTCTTTTTTTTCATTTCTTTAATGTACCATATGATATTAAATTCTAATATGTTTATATTCAAAAAATGAAATTAAATATTTTAATATTATTATTATTCTTCACAATTTTTCAGTCTAAAGCTGACCAAATCTATGAACTAATTAAAATACCTAATCTGAAGATCTATCAAATAGATAAAGAAAATAATTTGAGATACCTTACCCCTAAAAAAGACTTCGTTACTAATTCAGGAATAAATAATGTTAGCTGTAAAAAATCAAATAACTATAAAGTTGAGAAAAAATATATAAAAACTAAAAATGAGTTTAATATTTTTAAAAAGGAATTTTTTGAAAAAATTAAACTTAAATATATCGTTTTATGCGAGGAATTAAAAGTTGGTGAAATTAATGCTCTTGGTTTTGCTAACCCAGAGATGGAAACAATTTTATTAAATATCAATACAAACGATGATGATTTTGAAAGAGTAATTCATCATGAAGTATTTCATATTGTAGAAAATAATTATAAAAAATTTTTCCCAGATACAGTTTGGGCTAAATTTAATAATCCAAATTTTTATTACTCTGGTAGTTCAACAAATCCAGAGGCGTATAGTCTGGTGAAACTTAGTAATACTAATGGTTTCTTTTCAGAATATGCAAAATATTCAATATCAGAGGACATGGCTGAAACCTTTTCCTTTATCAATTCTAGGAAAAAATATGTTTCCGAAGTTATAAACTTAGACAAAATTCTTAATAAAAAAGTAATTTTTATAAAAGAAGGAATGTTAAATATTAAAAAATCTTTATAAATTTTAAAAATGCTTACAAAAATAAAACAAAGTAAATCTGAAAAAATTTTACTTATTTTTTTGATTTTATTGGCAATCTTTGCCTTCTCATCTTTTGTATTGATAAAAAATAAATGTCTTTTTGTAGAAAATGTTAAAATTGATAAACTTACTTTTGAGAATAGAGAAAATATTGTTGTCATGAATGTAAATTGTGGAAATGTTATAATCGAACTTTTACCTAAGGTCTCACCCAATGCAGTTGCGAGATTTAAAAATATGATAGCTAACAAAGAATATGATGATGTAGCTTTTCATCGTGTTGTAGAAAATTTTTTAGTCCAAGCGGGAGATTTAGAATTTGGCAAAAAAGGAAGTATAAATTACACTTATATTGGTAGCGGTAAATCAAAATACAGTTTGATTAAACCAGAAAAAGGTAAACCATTTGATTTTAAAAAAGGTTCTGTTGGATTTGCGAAAAGTAAAAATGGAGACATGGAGGATAGCGAATTTTTTATACTTCTTTCAGACGCGCCTTTATTTGAAGGTGAGTACACTCCGCTTGGAAATGTAACTCATGGATTTGCAGCATTAACAAAAATTAAATCCGGAAATAAGTCTGAGTATGTGTTGCGGCCTGACTTTATTAATTCTTTAAGGATGTTACCTGAGATTTCTAATTGACCAAAGGTTTGCCAGTAGACAATGTATGCTTAATTCTATCTTGAGTTTTTTTATTTTGAATCAATCTCATAAAAGAGTCTAGTTCTAATTTGTAAATATCATCCTCAGTCAATGTTTTTTCAGAATTCGTATCACCACCACTTAAAACATTTGCAAGTTCTTTTCCTACTGTCATACCATGATCAAAGATAATTTTATCATTATAAAGTTTATCCAAAGTTTTAAACATTTTTTCTCTTACTGATTTTCCCGATAATTTAAAAGTACACTCATTACTTGGTTTAAAATTTTTATTTTCCTCTATAACTTTTTTTGCCTCTGAAAATAAGCTATTCCTATTCATTATTTTTTTATCAGTTGGTAACAAGTATTTCAGGGGTTCGGCTTCAATTGGAGAAGATGCAGTTTTTCCATAACCTATTATTTCAAATACTTTAAGTGGTGCAAAATCTAAATCTTTCTTGGACTCCTCGCTTTGAGCCCATCTCCACAGCATCTCTTTACATCCACCGCCAGCGGGTACAAGTCCAACCATTGTCTCTACTAAACCTACTACTATATTTGTGTGAGATGTTACAAAATTGCTTTGAACCATTACTTCAAATCCACCACCTAAAGTAAGCCCAGAGGGTGCTGAGACAACAGGAAATTTTGAATACTTAAGTTGTTTACAAGTATCTTGAAAATATTTAATAAATTTTTCTATAGATTTAAAATCCCCTTTTTCAGCGAAGTCCATTGTATATGACAAATTAACACCAGCAGAAAATTGCATACTTTCATTTATAATGATCAGAGGTTTATCTGTTGCTTTTTTTAAACTATCCATAGAGTCGTAATCTAGTGCACATGCTTTAGTGGTAAACTCTACAATGTTAAAATCTTTAAACCTGTAAATCTCTGCTGAATTGTTTTTATCTAAACTCAAAGCTTTAGGCTTGACCTTGCCAAGTGTTTCTATTTCGGTGTAAATTTGTCTTTCACCATAAAAGTTTTCATCTTTTTTTACTGAAAGTTCCTCTAAAAATTTGTTTCCCTTAAATTCATCAACACGATTGAAAAAATTTTTTACACCGATTGATTTAAGCATTTCAAAGGGTCCCATAGCCCAGTTAAATCCTAATCTCATAGCTTCATCAATGTCATTGAATTTATCAGTTATACCTGGAACTAAAGATGATGCATATTTAATAATTTGAGAAATTACTGACCAAGCATATTCTCCGTATTTGTCTTTCCTGTTAATAATAGTGTTAAGGTTCACAGTATCAATTTTAAGATCAATTTTTTTAGACTCAGAATATTCTCCTGTTTGAAGGTTAATTGCCTCCAAAATTTTTTGGTTTTCTAATTTTTTCATTCTATAGAAACCACCCTTACCTTTTCTTCCAGTATAACCAGTTTCGATCAATTTTTTTACAAGTGGTATTTCTTTAGCGACCTCCTTAAATTTATCATTTTCTGGAAGTTCTTTTACAAAACTTTTTAAAACATCTGCCATCAAATCAATTCCAATTAGATCATATAAACCAAACACTCCAGTTTTAGGTATTCCAATAGGTCTTCCAAAAACTGCATCAGCCTCTTCAATGGTCAATTTCATTTTAAATGCTTCAGTCATAGCAACTTGCATTGCATAAACTCCTACCCTATTACCAAGGAAACCTGGCGTATCGTTACAAACAATGGCTCCTTTACCAAGTTCTTTTTCACAAAAGACTTTCAAAGAATTAATTTTTTTTAAATCATTATTTTCATTTTTTACTATTTCTAACAAACCCATGTATCTAACTGGATTGAAGAAGTGTGTTATGCAAAAATCTTTTTTTTGCTCATCAGTCATATTTTCGGATAGAATTTTAATTGGAATTGAGGAAGTATTAGATGAAACAATAGCTCCATCCTTTCTATTATCAAAGATTTGTTTATAAATTTGATGTTTAATATCTATTCTTTCAACCACAGCTTCGACTATCCAGTCTGCCTCTTTTACAACGTTAAAATCATCGTTGATATTGCCAACTTTAATATTATCAATTTTTGATTTATCAATTAATAATGGCGGTCTTGATTTATGTATTCGCTCTCTTGCCTTAGTGCTTATGTCAGTCGTAAGATCTAATAAAGTAACTGGTACATTCGCATTACATAAATGAGCAGCGATTCCACTACCCATAGTTCCAGAGCCTATTACAACAACCTTTTTGATTTCCATTTTTTATCTATTTATTCCTCTGAGCCTTTCAGATCTTCGTCTTAATAGCTCAGCTGTAACAAGAATTAATGTAGATAAAATTATTAAACATGTCGCAACAGCTAATATTGTTGGGCTTAACTGCTCTCTTAACCCGGTCCACATTTGAATTGGAATTGTTGTATTTTCTAGACCAGCTAAGAATAAAACCACAACAACTTCGTCGAAAGATGTAACGAAAGCAAACAAGCCTCCAGATATTACTCCTGGTAGAATTAATGGTAATGTAATTTTCATAAATGTATTTACTGGATCGCTACCTAAGCTTGATGCGGCTCGTGTAACACTGTGGTCAAAGCCTGATAAAGTTGCTGTTACAGTAATAACAACGAAAGGTGTTCCTAAAATAATGTGCGCTAATACAATTCCTGTATGCGTAGCAGCAAGTCCTGCCTTTGCCATAAAGAAAAAAATTGCAACACCAGAAATGATTAATGGCACTATCATCGGTGATATTAAAGTAGCCATGATTAATCCCTTATATGGCATATGTCTGCTACTTAATCCGAGCGCCGCTACAGTTCCAAGAATAACTGACCCTAAGGTAGCAAATATTGCAATTATAAAACTATTTTTTGCTGCAAGACCCCATGGATTTTTCGTCCCGTAGATCATATCTTTGTACCATCTTAAAGAAAATGCATCAGGATCAAGGTTTTTCATTCCTTCAGAAAAACTTAAAAATTCTTCAGCATTAAAAGATAATGGAAATATCACGAACAGAGGCGCGATTAAAAAGAAAAATACGCATGTGCAAATAGTAATATAGAAGTAGTGCCAAACTCTATAACGTGTCTCAGTATACTTTGGTAATGCCATAATTATCCTAGTTTTATATTATCTACTCCAACAAGTTTGTTGTAGACCCAATAAATTGCTAAAACTCCTGCAAGTAACATTAGTCCCATTGCAGACGCAAAGCTCCAATCTAATGTACTTTTCATATGATAGGCTATCTGGTTACTAATTAAAGTTCCTGATGCGCCACCCACTAATGCAGGTGTAATGTAGTATCCAATCGCCAAAATAAACACCAATAAACATCCTGCCCCAATACCTGGTATCGTTAAAGGAAAGTATACTTTCCAAAAAGCAATGAATGGGGTTCCTCCTAAAGATTTTCCAGCTCTCATCAAACTTGGGGATATTGTTTTCATTACACTGTACAAAGGTAAAACCATAAACGGCAATAATATTTGTGTCATTGCTACATAAGTTCCGGTTTTATTAAACATCATTTCTGGTCTGTTATCATCTGCGACTAGTCCTATCATAACAAAAAAATCGTTAACAACTCCTTGTTGTTGTAGGAGTATCATCCAACTTGCAGTTCTTACTAATAGTGATGTCCAAAATGGAAGAAGAACGCAAATCATTAATAGGTTACTATATTTCATTGGCAAAGTAGCAAGTAAATGGGCTATTGGGTAAGCCATTAAAAAACATAAAAGAGTTACAAAGAAAGCTATCTCTAAAGTTCTAAGCCATAAAATCCTATGAATTCTTCGATCTTCTTCTACATTTACAATATTACCTTCTTCATTTTTATACATGTCAATTCCTTTTAAATATTTTTGACTTGTATAAGCTGGGGCACGTCTTTGTATGGCTCGCCAATATTCAACGTCTGCCCATCTTTGGTGAACAGCCATTATTTGTTCTTTATAATTTCCTTCCTCAAAATTTTTAGCTTTTCTTCGTAATTTTTTTAAAATACTTTTAAATCCATTCTTGGTATAATTTAATTGTGTAGAAAGTTTTCCATCCCTTTTTTCCTCAACAAGTTTTTGAAAATCCAAATAGAAAGATTCAAAAACTTCTTCTGGTGGTAATTCTTTACCATCCCATTTTTCCATTGACTTATATGTTTTTGGCAACATCTCGGTAACCATTTTATCATCCACACTTCTCATGAGCATGTCACCGATAGGGAAAATATATGTAATAAGCAAAAAGAGTAATAGAGGAGCTACTAAAAGAAATGCTTTAATTTTATTTTTTCTTTCAGCTTTTTTTAGACTTACCTCAAGAGGTATGCCGTCTGTCGTTAAAATTTTTCCTGTTTCACTGCTCATAAATAAAAAAGGGCGGCTAAAAATAACCGCCCTTAATATAATATATAATTTTAGTCTTTAAAACTTAAAATTATAGACCAGCTTTCATTGCTTCCCATTTTTCTCCAAGCTCTGTGCCGTTATCAGCCCAGAATAATGGATCTACTAAGAAGTAATTTTTAGTGTTAGCTGGCGCAGTTGGCATTTGTGGTACCATGTTAGTCTTACCGTCTTTGTACCATGGCTCACCTGCTGCCATAACTTTAAGTGATGATTTTCTCCAAGGTGCATATGCAATGTATTTTGCACTTCCTGCTAAACCTTCTGTACTTGTCATCATCGCTAGTGCTTTTTTAGCATCAGCTTCGTTTGGTCCACCTTTAACTAATACGAAATATTCGTAGTCAAGACCTTGACCATCCCAAACTTGTTTGATTGGAGCACCTTCACCGATTTCAGCGTTGAAGAATCTTCCGTTCCAACCAGTTGCCATAACAACTTCACCTGAAACTAATAGTTCTGGTGGTTGAGCACCTGCTGACCAAAATACACATCCACCGTTAGGGTCTGTGCATAATGCTTTGATTTTGTCCATTGCTCTGTTAACACCTTTTTCTGTGTTAAGAGCTTTGTAGATTTTCTTTCCACCTTTTCCTGGTTTAATACCATCTGCAGCTAAAGCAATCTCTAAATTTGTTAAAGCGCTTTTGTAGATAGCTCTTTTTCCTGGAAACTTTTTAGTGTCAAAGAAGTCTTTTATAGTTTTTGGTGTTCCGCTTACATTTTTTGTGTTGTACGCGTAGTTCCAAGAATATAAAATGTTTCCTACAGCACATTTACTTGGCATTGGAGCAAAGAAGTCTTTACTTGCTTTTGTACCATCTGGAGCTGCTGGGAAGTCTTTGTCAAAATCAAATTCAACAAATAAACCTTCGTCACATCCAGTGATAGTGTCCATAGCAAATACGTCAATTATATCCCACGTAATTTTGCCAGCCTCTTTTTGTGCTTTAATTTCTGATAATCCACCTGAGTAGTCGACCCAATTGATCGGTACACCAAGTTTCTTAGCAGTAGGGTCACCATATCCTAGCTTTTGTGACTCTGTATAAGCTCCACCCCATGATGCAACTGTAACTGCAAATGCTGATGAGCTGATAGAAAGTGCAAAAGATAGAACTAGTAACAATTTACTTAGTTTTTTCATTATTCCTCCGTTTAAACGTTTTATAAAATCTAATTACAGCAAGATATGTAGTAGGAGTCAACCTGACATTTGGCTAAAATAGGGCTTTATTTTATTAAATAATTGAAAATTAAACCTGAGGTTTATTTTGGATCTAAAGCTCTAGCATCATGGCTATTCCAACTTACATTAATTTGGTTGCCCATTTTAATATCCATATTGGCAGAGCTATTAGGTACTTTTAATATAAATTCTTTGTTTCCGAGTAGATCAAGTCTTACTCTAGTATGATCTCCATGATAAATAACTTCTTCAATCTTTCCTTTAAAGTTATTGTCCATTTTTTCTTTTGTGTTAATTAAGGCCCGCTCTGGTCTAAGAGATACAGTAGTTTTGTCTCCATTTGACTTAACTGAAATTGGATTTGCAACTATTTCTGTTCCATCATTAAGCTTAACTTTGCATGCTTTACCAGACATGTTGGTTACTTGTCCTGCAAAAGTATTATTCTCGCCAATGAATTCAGCTACAAAAGAGTTTACCGGTTCTTCGTATAATTTGTCTGGTGATGAAAGTTGTTGAACTTTTCCATCATTGAACACTGCTATTCTATTAGACATTGTTAATGCTTCACTTTGATCATGTGTTACGTAGACTACCGTAACCCCAATGCTTTCATGAATATGTTTAATTTCATACTGCATGCTCTCTCTTAAATTTTTATCTAGAGCTCCAAGTGGCTCATCCATCAAAACTAGTTGAGGATCAAACACCAAAGATCTCGCAACCGCTACCCTTTGTTGTTGACCACCAGATAACTGTCCTGGCATTCTATGTTCAAAACCAGATAGCGATACCATTGAAAGAGCTTTATCTACTTTTTTATCAATCTCGTCCTTTTGAAATTTTCTTACCTTTAAAGGAAAGGCTAAATTTTCATATACTGTCATATGAGGAAACAAGGCATAGTTTTGAAAGACCATTCCTATTCCTCTTTTGTGTGGGGGTATATTTGAAATTGGATTTTTATCTAAATAAATTTCTCCATTTGTAGGGGTTTCAAAACCAGCTAACATCATCAAACAAGTTGTCTTACCTGATCCAGATGGCCCTAACATCGTTATGAACTCGCCTTCAGCAATATCTAGATTTAAATCTTTAACAACAAGTACTTTTCCATCATAACTTTTGTCAACTTTATCGAATTTAACAAAATCTAAGTTCTTTGACATAAGATAAGGTTTAAAACATTTGTTGAGATCTATTTCAAGAACTTATTTTACGTGTAAATCTCTTGAAAAATTGCATAAAAGTTCATTTCCACTCTCAGTTATCCTTATAGACTCTGATGACTCAACACCCCAATTACCAAATTGCATAACAGCAATCATGTGATAACAGATATTAGGTTTTAATTCAGTCATGTCTCCTTTGTAAATATTTAAAGTATGTTCGCCCCAATCTGGTGGATACCCAATACCTATAGAGTAACCTGTTCGAGATTCTTTTTTAATTTTATACTTATCCAAGACTCCCCAAAATTTTTCCGCAACATCATTAGCGGTATTACCTGGTTTACTAGCATTAATACCCTCCTCTAGAGCTTCATTAGTTGCTTTCATAGCATCAAGTTTTTTTTGATCTGGTTTTCCTAAGTGTATTGTCCTTGCCATTGGAGCATGATACCTTTTATAAGTACCTGATAACTCAATAATTGTTGCTTCCCCATTAACAAATTTTTTGTCGCTTGCAGTTAAATGTGAAGCTGATGTTCCTTTTCCAGTAGGAAGTAAAGTTGCAATACTTGCATATTCACCACCATATTCTGGGGTACCTCTAAATAAAGTTCTTTGAATTTCAGCAACAGCATCACATTGTCTTACACCTGGACTTATTGTTTCCATTGCAGTTTTCATCGCCATCTCAGAAATAGTTGCTGCCTTTTTCATATATTCAATTTCAGCGATGGATTTTTCTACTCTTACCCAATTGACTAATCTCTCAGAGTCTAAAATTTTTGCATTTGGCAAACCCTTTTTTAACTTTTCATAACAATAAGCTGTGAAATAATGAGCATCCATTTCAACTCCTATATTAATTTTATCCCACTTTTTTTTCCTTATTAAATCAACTAACGCATCATATGGATGAGTCGGCCAGGTATGAATATATTTTTCATCATAAATAATAATATTTTCCTTTTTAAGGTAGGTAGTTATAAAAGCCCCGCCAGCATCCTGAGCTCTAACAAAACATAGGGGCTCATCAGAATTCACATGAACTATTACACATTGAGAATAATAAAAAGACCAAGCATCATATCCTGTCAAATAGTTTATGTTTGCAGTATCCTGTGAAATAAGAAGTTCAATTCCTTTTTTTTGCATTTCTGATTGAACTTTTTTAAAACGATTTTTATATTCTTTGACTGTGAAATTCATATATAAAATTAATTAAATAAGCTTCCAAATCCAGTTACAGATTTATTCTCATTTATTTTTTCTAGAGTTTCCCAAATTAGTGCTTGGTTACTTGATAACACAATCATATTTAATTTTTTTTCAAGTTTTTCAATTATGTTTAAAACTGGTAATGAAGTACAAGAAACAAATAGCGCCTGAGCTTGATTATGATCAATTTCTGATAATATCTCAAATAGCTTATTTTGATCTACTTTTCCAATATCCACATCTGACTCAATATCAAAATATGTATTTGAAACTATATCAAAGTTATTTTCTTTAAAAAAATTTACAACATCATCATTTAAAGACTTAATATATGGTGTGACTACAGATATTCTTTTAATATTCTTTTTCTTAAGGGCATTTAAAGCTGCAGTGCTTGGAGCTGTAACTAAAGCATTTGGTTTAGCTAAATTAATTTTTTTTTTTATATTATCAAAACCAGAAACTATTGTTCCTGATGTGCATCCAAAAACAACACAATCCACTTTTTCACCGGGTAATATGTTGTCCGCAACTGAAGTAATGTTTTCTGACATTTTTTTTAAATTTTCAGCTGTTACAGGATTATAATTTTTAATCCTATTAACATATAAATCTACTGGTTTATCACTTAAGACTTTTGAGAAATCTTTTTCTATCATGTTGTCGGTCGATAAAACAATTAAACCCACTTTTGGGTTAGTCTCTTTTGCAAATTGAGCTTTAATCTTTTTTGAATTCATATTAATTGACATAGGATAACTTAAAAAATATGAATGTCATTCTATAAATCATTTTAAAATTGGATTTTTTTGACTATTAAACATTACTTATTAATTTTATTAATCATGGCACTATTTGGAAGTGCCTTTGTTTTTGGAAAACTTGTCTTAAACACAAATGTACCACCCTTACTTTTTGGATCGCTTAGAATGTTGGTAGTCGTAATTTGTTTATTACCCTTTTTTGATTTTAAGATCCCTAAAGAAAATTTGAAATCTTTATTTATTTTTTCTTTCTCAATGGGGGTTGGTGTTACAGGTTTCACTTATCTATCTTTACAGGAGTCTAATATAGTTTCACCCGTTATAATAGGTTCTCAGCTTGCTATTCCATTTGCAATTATTTTAAGTAATTTTTTCTTAAATGAAAAATTTAGTTTTCAAAAATGGTTTTTTGTAATTACATCTTTTTTGGGGATAATTTTTATTGGTTTTGATCCAGAGTTAATAAACAACATTTTTGCACTTGTGCTCACAGCTCTAATGGCATTCTCTTACGCTATTGCAAATGTAGCTAGTAGAGATACAAATAAGTTAAGCATCGTAACTACGAATTTTTTCATGGCATCTATTGGATTTGTTGTATTAATACTTTTATCATTTTTCTTTGAGGGAAATACAATGATTATTCTAAAGAACATTCAGCTAGATATGTGGTTTTTTATAATCTACTCTGGTTTAATTGTTTCAATAGGCGCCCATATGTCTTTGTTTTACTTATATAAGTTTTATACAGTTGGAAAAGTTCTTCCCTTTTATGCTCTATTTCCTGTATTTGGATTAATCCAAACATTTATAATATTTAATGAAATCCCTAGTTTGATAATGACTTTAGGAGGAATAATTGTAATTGGATCTGTGTTTTTAATTCAAAAGGTAAAATAACCTAATTGAAAAAGTATTAATCATGGCATATTTTTATTTTACCTAATCATGAGAAAAAAAATTCTAAGTATCCTTTTTTTATTCTGTTTCATAGGAAATCAAACAGAAATTCAGGCGAATGAAATAACAATCGGTATAGCTCTTGGTTTTACTGGTCCAACAGAATCTATTGTTCCAAGTATGGTGTCTTCAGCAGAGTTGGCAGTTTCAGAGGCGAATTCCTCAAAAATATTTTTAAATGGTAAGGAAAAAGTCAATTCAATTAAAATAGATACAAAATGTGACACGTCCAACATTAAATCAGTAAACAAAACAATTAATGAAAATAATATTATTGGAATCATTGGTGCTGCCTGCCCTGGAATATCTGAAGGAATTCTTTTGGGGTCGGCTAACGAAAAAAATATTCCTATGATTTCTCCATCGGCTACCACTCCTTTGTTGTCAATGTTAGATGAAAAAAACTTATTTTTTAGAACTACTACTCCAAGTAATAGGGATGGTGAAGTTTTAGCTAAAATTTCAAAAGATAAGGGCATCAAACGAATTGCAGTTTCATTCCAAGACACAAATTATGGAAAAGAACTTGAGAAAAATTTTAAAAAAACACTTACTGATAGCAATGTAGAGATTACTGTAAGCGTACCCATAAAGATAAATAAAACTGATCTTTCAAATGAAGTATCAGTCTTAGCTGCTGCAGGAGGAGACGCTGTTGCAATTTTTACTGAAATTGAACAAGATGGGGAAAGATTAATTAAGTCAATTCTTGACTCAGGTGCTTTCGAAAAATTTATTTTATCGGATAGGATGATAAATGAATCTACCGAAAAAGAGTTCGGCAAATTAATTAATAATTCATTTGGAATAATTTCAGGTTCAAATACTAAAAATATTAACTCATTTTATAGAATTGCCAAAAAAAATAACATTAATACTTCAGGACCATTTATCGGTGAGTCTTACGATGCAGCGGCAGTTATCGTTCTTGCCTTGCAGGAAAAATATTTTAAATCAAATAATAATTTATCTAAAAATATTATGTCAGTGAGTAATTCTCCAGGTACCAAAATCTATCCAGGCGAGATTGCTAAAGGTTTAAAACTTCTAAAAAAGGGAAAAAAAATTGACTATGAGGGGGCTACAAATGTTGAATTTGATATAAATGGTGATGCTTTTGGAACATTTTTAGAAAAAGAGGTTAGCAAAGGTAAATTTAGGACAAGACAGCAAAGGTAGTTCTTAATTAATAACTGTTTTTTTTAGAGGGAAATTTTTTTTGTTTTACTGAGTTTTTATATTTTATAACTGCACTTTTAATGTCTTTCTTTATATTCCCGAATTTTTTAACAAACCTAAATTTCGTTTCATTCAAACCAATTAAATCATCAGTTACAAGAACCTGGCCATCACAATTTACTGAAGCGCCAATTCCTATTGTTGGTATATTAATTGCACTTGTTATTTGTTTAGAGATATCGCTATAAATACATTCTAAAACCATTCCAAAAGCCCCGCTTTGCTCTAAATCTCGAGCATCCTTTAAAAGTTTTCTTATTTCTTTTTCATTTTTACCTTTAGACCTAAATTTTCCTTTTGTTGTTTGTGGAGTTATACCAATATGGCCTAATACGGGTATCTTATTTTTGACTAAATGTTTTACTATTTCTTTAACCCTTGTTCCCCCCTCGACTTTGACAGCATCACATTTTGTCTCTTTAATTGCTTTTTTAGAATTTTTAAGTGCTTCAGATTTATTTCTGTAGGTATTATAAGGAAGGTCAATTACTAAAAGACTTTTTTTAACACCCATTCTAGCACTTTTGGTATGTTCAATCATCATATTAAGGCTTACTTTTCTTGTTGTATCATAATTATAAAGGACAGATCCAAGAGAGTCTCCAACTAGAACTATATCTGCATGATCATCAATTATTTCGGCAATATTTTTTGAATATGCTGTAAGGCAAACAATCTTAGATTTATTTTTTTTCTTTAAAATTTTTTTTATTTTATTGTTCATTACTCTAATTCAATAGTGCTTGGTGGTTTTGAAGTAACATCATACACTACTCTGTTTATCCCTCTAATGTTGTTAATAATTTTATTAGATACATTTTGTATGAAATTTTTAGGAAAATCAAAAAAATCTGCTGTCATACCATCTTGAGAAGTTATTGCTCTTAACAAGCAAATATACTCATAAGTTCTATTATCGCCCATAACACCAACAGTTTTTACCGGTAACAAAGCAGCATATGCTTGCCAAATTTTATCATATAATTTTTCTTTTTTAAGTTCAGAAATAAAAATATTATCTGCCTGCTTTAATATTTCTATTTTATCTTTCGAGACTTTGCCTGGCATTCTTATTGCCAATCCTGGCCCTGGAAATGGGTGACGACTAATTATATCCTTAGATAAATTCAATTTTATTCCAAGTTTTCTTACTTCATCCTTAAAAAGCAATCTTAATGGTTCGCACAATTTCAATTTCATTTTTTTTGGTAATCCACCAACATTATGGTGTGATTTAATTTTAGATGTTTGACTTCCAGTCACTGACTTACTTTCAATCAAATCTGGGTATAAGGTCCCTTGGGCTAAAAATTTCACATTTTTAAGTTTTTTTGCATAGCGTTCAAAAATTTTGACAAATAGATTTCCAATTATCTTTCTTTTCTTCTCAGGTTCCGTAATATTGTTTAATTTCTTTAAAAATTCATCTGCTGCATTTACGTATATCAAATTCATTTTTAGTTTTTTTTTAAAAGTATTTACTACTTGTTTTTCCTCATTAAGTCTTAACAATCCTGTATTAACAAATATACAGTGTAATTGTTTACCAACTGCTTTGTTTAATAGTTGTGCCACAACACTGCTATCTACACCTCCAGACAATGCACAAATTATTTTTTTATTACCAATTTGATTTTGGACATTTTTTATTAATGTTTTTTTTTGATGATCTGTTGACCAATTTTTTTTTGACTTGCATATTCCAAAAACAAAATTTTTAAGTAATAAAATTCCTTTTTCTGTGTGAGTTACTTCAGGATGGAATTGAACACCATATCTCTTGATTACATCATTTTCAATTATTGTAAATTTTGAACCTTTTGTTGATGCTGCTGCTTTAAAACCTTTTGGTAGTCTTGTTACGTGATCTGCATGGCTCATCCACACATTCCTTTGTTTACGGTTATCAAAAAAGTTTTTGGTTAATTTAGAGTTTAATTTTTTCTTTAAAGTAGCTAAACCAAATTCTCTATTTTTTGCTGTTATAACTTTGCCACCATAATGTCTTGAGATTAACTGATGGCCGAAGCAAAGACCTAGAATAGGAACTTTCAAGTTTAAAATCTTTTTATTAAAATTTATTTTTTTATCTTCATAAACATTTAAAGGACCACCTGATAAAATAATTCCAAACAGTTCCTCCACATTAACTTTTTTAATTTGTTTATGATTTGATATTTCAGAAAATACACCAAGCTCTCTAACACGTCTTGCAATTAATTGAGTATATTGAGAACCAAAATCAATTATAAGAATTTTCTTAGCTCTACTGTTTTTTTTCATTTTTTGCTTCAAGATTTTGGAGTGATTTTTTAATTTCTTTTTTTTTGGAGCAAAAATCCTTACAAACTATATCTAGTTTTGTTAACAATTCATTTGCTTTAGAAAAATTTGATTTATCAAGATTAATTTGTATAAGCATATAAATTGCTTCTTCATTATTTGGTTCAAGTAGAAGAGTAGTATTCAAATTTTTTTCTTCTTCTTTCTGGTTTTTTTCAGAATTGAAAATCTTAGCTAAATATAAATAAGATTTGGCGTCTGTAGGGTTAAATACAATATTTCTATGAAACAAAAATTTTGAATCATCAAATTTTTTATCATTGAATTTATCTACTGCTTGGTCATAAAAATTTTCCGAACCATAAGCAGTTGTTTTAAAAAACAATAAAATTAAAAATAATTTAGTTATATTCCTCATAAATATTGGCTGGTTTTTTTCACCTCATCTATACTATGAACCATACTCTCATAAAATCCGGCTTTTGTAATTTTAACAAATCTTGGTTTATTTCTTAGATTAATTACATTTTTAGAACCCAAGTAGCCCATCGATGATTTAAGTCCTCCAATAAGTTTAAAAATTATCTTAGATACGTCGCCTTTATATTTAATTAAACCTTCTACTCCCTCTGGAACATATTTTGAACTATCCTTTTGTTTTTTTTGAAAATATCTGTCAGCAGACCCTTTGTTCATTGCTCCAACTGAACCCATTCCCCTGAAAAGTTTAAATAACTTTCCATTTTTTTTTATAATTTTACCTGGAGCCTCATTGGTACCAGCGATCATTGATCCTACCATTACCGCATCTGCACCTGCAGCAAGTGCTTTTGCAATATCTCCAGAAAATTTAACTCCGCCATCTGAAATCATTTTAACATTTTTGTTTAAACCTTTTTTTACATCTAGTAATGCACTTAACTGAGGAACACCAATACCTGCAACAAGTCTAGTTGTACAAATCGATCCTGGTCCAATTCCTACTTTTACTATATCTACTCCAAGTTTGCATAAAAATTTTGCTGCTTCGGCTGTAGCTATATTTCCGGCGCACAGAGATGTCTTGCTCGATTTTTTTCTTTTTATAAATTTAATTATATTTGCCACTCTTTTAGTATGGCCATGCGCAGTATCCACAACAATCAAATCTACTTTACACCTAATAATTTTTTCTGCACGAGATAGTTCGGTATCATTAGTCCCAACTGCTGCTCCAACTACTACCCCTTTTTTTTGAACTTTTTTTATTTCTAATATTTGATCACTAATGGAAAGATTTCTGTGAATAACTCCAATGCCCCCTGCCTTTGCCATTTCAATAGCCATTTTAGACTCTGTGACTGTGTCCATGGCGGACGAAAGTAAAGGTATTTTAAGATTTAAGTTTTTTGACAGTTTGACAGATGTATTTACTTCGGAAGGAAGAACAGAAGAATACTTTGGTGCTAAAGTAACATCATCAAAGGTGAGCGCTTCTTTTATAGGATCCATAATAATTTATATACGATTCCTGAAAATTTAAAAGTGACTATCTTAAATTTTTACAGATGATGAAGCTTTCTTTCGAATCTTTTCTACTAGAGGGTGGTTTAAAGATTTTGCTTTCTTTAAAGTTTTTTTTTGCATTTTCAACAATTTCATTAAATGTTGAACCCATAAAAATTTTCGATAGAAAAATTCCTTTTGGTCGCAGCATATCAACAGCATAGTGCATTGCTGTTAAAGAAAGTTCACCCGTTTGAATTGAATCTAAATTTTTATTGCCAGTGGTATTAACCGCCATATCAGAGACTACAAGATCTATTTTTTTTGGAAAATAATCTGTAATTATTTTTTGGTTTTCATTATCCAAAAAATCACCGACAACATGATAAACGTCTTTTATTTTTTCAACTTCTTTAAGATCAATAGACATTATTTTTGAGCCTTTTGATTTTTCAGATAGATATTGTGTCCAGCTTCCAGGTGCAGAACCTATGTCTAAAATACTTAAATTATTTTTAACAATTTTAAATTTTTCGTCTAACTCTTTTAGTTTATATACTGCTCTCGATCTATAACCTTCTAACTTTGATTGACGAACATACTTATCTCTTCTCTGTCTTATAACCCAGCTTTTAGAAATCTTATTTTTTTTCAATTATAGTTAAACCTTAAACTTTTAAGTTCTTTTTGATCTTGAAGATTATAAATATCAATTTTTACGCTTTTATCCAATCTCATATCGACATTATCTTTCCAAATTCCTGCAGCTAAGTGCATGATACCGATTTTATTATTTGGTAAGTAAGGCTCCACAAATGTTTTTTGGTTGCTATCGTATTTTGGAAGTAGGTTGCTTGCAATCCAATTACAATTTAAAGGTAAAAATTCTGTGTCTACTTCGTCTATGTAAACACTTAGATTTATTGCTAGCCCTTCTGAACCAAAAATTTTTCCACTTTTCAAAGTTTGTCTTAGATTTTTTTGCCATACCTCCCAACATGGTGAATTTTTTTGAAGTGAAAATACACCAATATTAATATGAGGTGCAAACGCAAGTTTTCTTGATTTTGATATATCAATATTTGATGAAAGAGCATGTTTGAAATTTTGGCTTTTAACAATCGCTAATTTTCCAAGTAACCATTTAACTTTTGATATTACTTTGTAGCCTGGGCCCATTGTTTGGGTTATTCCTAATTTTCCTTTTTCACATGCTTTGAAATATAATTCTACACACTTCCAATCATTGACCCATGCATCACAGTCTATCCAAAGATACTTTTCATAATTTGGAAAATATCTTGGCAGAAATGCTCGAGACACTTGACTTTTGAGCCATTCTTTTCCCATTACTTTTAAATTTGAAACTTCAATATCCCACTCTGCTTTTGTAACTTCATCAACCTTGTTTTTTAATTGTTCTCTTTGATTATCATTCATTCCTGCATCTAGTACACAAATTGCTATATCTTTGCTCTCGGTTTTCTTTTTAATTGAGTCAATTAATTCAATTAATAAATCAAAATACTTTTCATCTGCTAAAGAAACTATAGCTTTTGTTTTCATTTAAAGGACATCTTCTTGATCTTCACCATCTTGATTAACATGGCTAAATTTTTTGGACAGTTTACGAAAATGGAAAAAGCTAATTGGTATAAGAAGTAAGTATATTAAAGTTGATATTACTATAACGTTATAAGTATAGATTAATAACAACCCAAAAAATAAAATTAACGTAAATAATAAAAAGATTGTTAATCTTCTAGGGACTACAATCTTTTTGAAAGAGTAAGTTGGTATTTTGCTGATTAATAATATTGAAGTTAAAATAAAAAAACCAGGGACTAGATATTTGTTTTCAAATGAAAAAAGTTGAAATTCACTAAAACTATAAATTAATGGAAATAAAACTAAAATACCTCCAGCCGGCGAAGGGACGCCTTCAAAAAAGTTATCTTTCCACTTTGCGTTTGTATTAGAGGTAATATTAAATCTCGCCAATCTTAAAGCGACACAAATTACATAAATCAAACAAACTAACCACCCTACTCTTCCAAGATTATTTAAGGACCAAAAATACATTATAAAAGCAGGAGCAACCCCAAAGCTTATAACATCTGTTAATGAGTCTAGTTCTTTACCAACTTCAGATGTTCCTTTGATAAGTCTTGCAATTCTTCCATCAAGACCATCTATAATACCCGCAACTAAAATTGCTAGCACTGCAAAACCAAAGCTGCCATCAAAAGCAAATTTAATAGACGTTAAGCCTATACACACGCCTACTAGTGTAAACATATTAGGTAAAATTGATCTTGTTTTTTTGTTCGCAACTAACTTGAAATTTTTATTTTGTTGTTCCATTTTATTTTTTTGCAATTAATGTCTCACCAGCTACTGCTCTTTGGTTTACTTTTACCAAAGGTTTGTAATTTTCAAAATAAATGTCTGCCCTACTACCAAATCTAATCATTCCTATCCGATCACCTTGGTTTAGTTTTTCTCCTTTGTTTGTCTCAGTAACAATACGCCTAGCAATCAAACCAGCAATTTGAACAACTACAACCTGATCACCATTACTATTTTTTATTTTATAATAATTTCTCTCATTATCTTCGCTGGCTTTGTCTAGAGATGCATTTAAAAATTTGCCTGGTTTATATAAAATTTCCTCAATTTCACCACTGCATGGAATTCTATTTACGTGACAATCGAAAACATTCATGAATACGCTTACTTTGGTAAATTTTTTATTATCTAAGGAAAGTTCAGAAGGACCATTAACTTCCTCTACTTTTATCACTAATCCATCAGCCGGACTTACAAGATAATTTTCATCATTTATTGGAAATCTTTCTGGATCTCTAAAAAAATAGTAAACCCATATTGTAAGAATAACACCTATTAAACCTAAGAAACCACTTATTAAATATAAAACAAGTGTTCCAAGTCCAAAGATTACTAAAAATTTATAACCCTCGTTATGTATTTTCGGAAAAACTTTATCTATCATAATCCTTTATTTGATAATTTCTGATTAATATGTATATAAAAAGCAGAAATTCAATTACTAAGATTTATACATAAATATGAGCAAAATTAAGGTCAAAAACCCAATCGTCGAGTTGGATGGCGATGAAATGACAAGAGTAATTTGGGAGTTTATAAAGAATAAACTGATATTACCCTATCTAGATTTGGGTATTGAATATTACGATCTTGGTATGAAAAGCAGAGATGATACCTCAGATCAAATAACCATTGATTGTGCGAATGCAATTAAAAAGAATGGTGTGGGTATTAAGTGTGCAACAATTACACCTGACGAAGCACGAGTAAAAGAATTCAATTTAAAAAAAATGTGGAGATCTCCAAACGGTACAATTAGGAATATCATTGGAGGAACTGTATTTAGAGAGCCCATTATTTGTAAAAATGTTCCAAGACTGGTACCATCATGGACTGATCCTGTAATCATTGGAAGACATGCATTTGGTGACCAATATAGAGCAACCGATTTTAAAGTTCCTGGTAAAGGAAAACTTGAAATAAAATGGACTTCTGAAGATGGCAAAGATACCAAAAATTATGAAGTATTTAATTTCCCTGGATCAGGGGTGGCTTTGTCGATGTACAATTTAGATAAATCAATAGAAGATTTTGCTCGATCTTGTTTTAACTATGGTTTGATTAAAAAGTGGCCAGTTTACCTTTCAACAAAAAACACTATTTTAAAAACTTACGATGGAAGATTTAAAGATATATTTCAAGGTGTTTTTGAAAAAGAATTTAAATCGTCATTTGAAAAAAATAAATTAACCTATGAACATAGGCTTATAGATGACATGGTTGCCTGCGCAATGAAGTGGAGCGGTAAATATATTTGGGCTTGTAAAAACTATGATGGCGACGTTCAATCAGATACTGTTGCTCAGGGATATGGCTCTCTTGGACTTATGACAAGTGTCTTGCTCGCACCAGATGGAAGAACAATGGAAGCAGAAGCTGCTCATGGAACTGTAACGAGACATTTTCGAATGCACCAACAAGGAAAAGAAACTTCAACAAATCCTATAGCATCAATTTTTGCATGGACTAGAGGACTTGCTCATAGAGGAAAATTAGACGCAAATGATGAGCTAATAAAATTTGCAAATACGTTAGAAAAGGTTTGTATTGATTGTGTTGAAACTGGATCAATGACCAAAGATTTAGCAATTTTAATTGATGCAAATCAAAAGTACTTAACTACAAATCAATTTCTTGATTCAATTGATGGAAATTTAAAAAAGAAGTTAAATTAAGCTTTTAATCTTTTCAAAACTTTCTTCTATTTTATTTGAATGAACTCCGCCAGCTTGAGCAAAATCAGATCTACCTCCACCGCCTTTTCCACCAAGAATTTCTGAACCAGATTTTACAAATTTTATTGCATCGTACTTTTTGGTTAAAGAGTCTGTAACTCCTACTGCTAAACCAACTTTATCATCTTTAATTGCATATATAACTACAATTCCCTCTTTGATATCTTTCTTGCCTTGATCAATAAGTCTTCTTAATTCTTTAAAAGGTAAGTCATCTATTTTTTGAAATCTTATATTTATCTTTTCAATATTTTGATCTTTAACAATATTTTTTTTCTTATCTGATAAAATACTCTTTACTGTTATTTCCTCTAATTGTTTTGTCAGCTCCTTAATAGTAGTTTTAAGATCTTCAGATTTTTTAATTGGTTTTCCTCCAAGCTTAGTGATTTCACTTGATAATGATTTGATAGTTTCTTCATTTTTTTGAGAAGACAAACTCGACATCTTATCTTTTGACTTTAGATATTCTTCAAGTTGTTTATCTCTTAATGCTTCAACCCGTCTAACACCTGCTGCTATTGATGACTGACTGACTACTTTAAATTGACCAACCTCACCAGTGTTTTTTACATGTGTTCCACCACAAAGTTCTGTTGAAAAATATTTGTAACCTTCTTCACCCATAAACACAACTCTAACTTCATCTCCATATTTTTCTCCGAATAAAGCCATCGCTCCTTGTTCAATTCCCTCTTCAGGTGTCATTAATCGTGTAACAACCTCTGTCTTTGAGTTTACAAATTTATTTACATTTTCATCAATCTTTTTCATTTCTTCATCGGTAATTGGTTTCATATGACTAAAATCAAATCTTAATCTGTCCGGCGCAACTAATGATCCTTTTTGCATTACATGTGTTCCTAAAGTTCTTCTAAGAGACTCATGTAATAAATGCGTTGCTGAGTGATATGCTCTTATGTTTTGACGTCTTTCTGTGTTTATTTTTAATTCAACATTATCTTTAAGTTTAATTGATCCTTTTGAAACTTTACCAAAGTGTACAAATAAGTTTCCTATTTTTTTTTGAACATCAGTTACCTCAAATTCATTTTCACCCGAAGTTATCGTGCCTTTGTCACCAACCTGACCACCAGATTCACCATAAAAGGGGGTTTGATTTAAAATAATTTGTCCTTCTTCGCCTTCTTTCAATTGTTGAATTTCTTTATCATCTTTAATTATTGCTGTAACACTACCTTCAGCCTGATTAGTCTCATAACCTAAAAATTCAGTAGGACCGATTTTCTCTTTTAGATTAAACCAAATTTCACTGACTGAACTATCCCCTGAACCCTTCCAATTCTTTTTTGCAAGTTCTCTGCTTTTTTTCATCATCTCATCAAATTTTGTGTTATCTACTTTGAGAGATTTGTTCTTAAGAATATCTTCAGTTAAATCTAACGGAAATCCGTAAGTATCATAAAGTTTGAAAGCAACTTCTCCAGGAAGAACCTTGTCTATTTTTGAGATTTCATCAACCAGAATTTTCATGCCTCTTTCTAATAAAACCAAAAATTTTTCTTCCTCCATTTTCAAGGTTTCTTTGATAAGTGACTCTGCCCTTTTTAACTCTGGATAATTTTGAGACATTTCATCTAAAAGAGTTTTGAAAATATTAAAAAAAATTGGTTCTTTAGATCCTAGTAAATGTGAGTGTCTCATTCCTCTTCTCATAATTCTTCTGAGGACATAACCTCTTCCTTCATTAGAAGGTAAAACTCCTTCAGCAAGTAGAAATGAACTTGCTCTTAAGTGATCAGCTATCACTCTAAAACTTGATAAATTATTTTCGTTTGGTTTAACTTTTACAGTTTCTGAAATTGAATTTATTAATTTTAAGAAATGATCTGTTTTATAATTGTCATGTGTACCTTGAAGAAGTGCTGCCATTCTCTCAAGACCCATACCTGTATCTACTGAAGGTTTAGGTAAATCTATTCTTTTATCTTTTGAAACCTGTTCATATTGCATGAAAACTAAGTTCCAAATCTCAATATATCTATCGCCATCTTGGTCTTTGCTTCCAGGAAGCCCACCTTTTAAATGATCTCCGTGATCATAAAAAATTTCAGAACATGGTCCGCATGGACCTGTTTCACCCATTGACCAAAAATTATCTGAAGTAGAAATTTTGATTATTTTATTTTCATTTAAGCCTGATATTTTTTTCCAAAGTTTAAATGCTTCTTCATCTTCATTAAAAACAGTAAAATAAAGTCTATTTTTATCTAATCCAAAATCTTTAGTTATCAAATTCCATGCAAGCTCTATTGCTCTCTCTTTAAAATAATCCCCAAAAGAAAAGTTTCCGAGCATTTCAAAAAATGTATGGTGTCTTGGGGTATATCCAACATTTTCTAAATCGTTATGTTTTCCACCTGCCCTAACGCATTTTTGAGAAGTGGTAGCTCTTTTGTAATCTCTTTTCTCTAATCCAGTAAAAACATTTTTGAATTGAACCATTCCAGAATTGGCAAACATCAACGTTGGGTCGTTGTTTGGAACAAGGTTGCTAGACTCAACTATTTTATGATCATTTTTCTCAAAATATTTGAGAAAAGTATTTCTTATTTCATTTAAGGTTTTTTGAGCCATATTTTTAAAATACAGCTTTTTTAAATGATGTCTATAATCTTAAGGGGAAAAAGGCGCCTGTTACAGCGCCTTTTCTTAACTAATAATGACTATTTAGCTAATTCTTTTTTACAGGAGGAGTCTCTTCTTTTTGGCTCGCTTCTATTTTTTCCTGATCAAGTGGGTTACCTTCAATTTTTTTAGTAATCACACCTGCTTTTTCTCTAATTGCCATCTCTATTTCAGCGGCAACCTTTGGATTTTGTTCTAAGTAGATTTTGGCATTTTCTCTTCCTTGACCAATTTTCTCACCTTTGTATGCATACCAAGCGCCAGATTTTTCAACTATCTCTGCTTTTGCACCAAGGTCGATTAATTCACCTACTTTACTAATTCCTTTTCCATACATTAAATCAAACTCAACTACTTTAAATGGTGGAGATACTTTGTTTTTAACAACTTTAACTCTTGTAGAATTACCAATGATTGCATCTTTATCTTTTATCGCACCAATTCTTCTAATGTCCATTCTTACAGATGAGTAGAATTTTAATGCATTTCCACCTGATGTAGTTTCAGGACTTCCAAACATAACACCTATTTTCATTCTGATTTGGTTAATGAAAATCATCATTGTGTTTGTGTTTGATATTGAGCTAGTTAATTTTCTCAATGCCTGACTCATTAATCTTGATTGAAGACCTACGTGATGATCACCCATGTCCCCTTCAATTTCAGCTCTTGGTGTTAATGCTGCAACTGAGTCAATAACTATTACAGAAATAGAACCTGACTTAACAAGTGTATCTGCTATCTCGAGTGCTTGCTCACCAGCATCAGGTTGAGAAATTAATAATTCCTCTGTATTTACACCTAATTTTTTTGCATATACTGGGTCTAAAGCATGCTCTGCATCAACAAATGCGCATATTCCCCCAGATTTTTGAGCTTCAGCGACTACTTGAAGAGCAAGTGTTGTTTTTCCAGAAGACTCTGGACCATAAATTTCGACAATTCTTCCTTTCGGTAATCCACCAATACCTAAAGCTAAATCTAAGCTTAAAGAGCCTGTAGAGATAGACTCTATATCCATAGCTTTTTTCTGGCCAAGCTTCATTACAGAACCTTTTCCAAAATTATCAGTAATTTGACTGATAGCTGCGTCTAAAGCTTTATTTTTTTCTTTATTTTCCAAGTCTTTATCTTTCGCGGTTTTGACCACTTTTAAGTTATTTTTTGTCATTTGATGCCTCTTTTTTATTAATTGTTAACATACGAATCATGCTTTTAAATGTACACATTTTGTTCTCATTGGCAAGGATTAAATAAAAAGCTCTAAATTACTTAATAATATTGAGATATTTTGCGTTCAAAAGACCTACTGATTTTAAAAGCTCTAACTGTGACAATAGGAGGTTTCTTTCTGAATTAGCTAAATTGATTTTAGCCGTTAAAAGAATTGTATTTGATTGAATAACATCAAGAGTGGTTCTTCCAAGTCCAGTTTCATATTCAACTGTTATCCCTTCGTGAGCAATTTCTGCGGCTTTCACCTGCGCACGAACTGAAGATAACAAACTATCTGAAGATTGAAACTTAGACCAAGCGCTTGCAACGCTTGTTTCATTAGTTCTAACAGCATTATCTAAAAGTAATTGTTTTCGATTTTGTAAATTCTTGCTCCTTTCAAGAGATGCTGAATTTTTTCCTCCTTGAAATATTGGCCAAGAAATTTCAGCACTTACTGTCTCTTGTTCTCTTTCATCATACGATGAGCTAAAGTCATCTGATTTTGAAGACTTAGCTGAAATAGTTGCTGAAGGTGAAAATTCTGAAAGTGCAATTTTAACATCCTTTTCAGATTGGTCATACTCTAGTTTAGCAATGGTAAGATCTGGGTTATTCCCTTTTGAAATTTGAATAGCGTTTTGAAGGGATGTTGGAATATCAAATTCTATGTTTACATCTTCACTTAAACTTTCAATATCATTAAGTGGGCCTATAATTTTTTCATAAAGAAGTTTGGCGGTAACTAAATCATTTTGGGAGTTGATAAATTGTGCTTGTGCTCCAGCTAAAGATGATTCAGATTGAGCTAAATCTGCTAAAGTTATTATTCCACTTTCAAGTCTATTTTGATCAGTTTCTACTTGTCTTTCTAATAAATCTAAGTTTTCTTTATTTATTTTAAATTTCTTGTTAGCTAAAATAACTCCTGTAAAAGCTTCAGCTGCACTTAATATAACTTCTTGTTCTTTCCTTAATAATTTTGCTTTTGCTAAATTTATACCAATTTTACTTTTATCAAGTTCTGCTTTTCCACCTAAACCTTGAAAAACTTTTTGCTCTATCGTGACGGTTTGTGTTTCGGTATCTACATCAGTAATAGCAGCACTAGTTCCATCACGATCTGTTAATTTTTTAGTGGTCGCCTCACTTTTAGTGCCTGTAATTGTAACGGAAGGTAAAAACTCACTTTTTGATATTTTTAAATCTTCTTCTGAAACTAAGATGTTTTCTCTCTCTGCATTTAGCTCAGGGTTACTCAAATAAGCGTCTTGTAATGCTTTGTAAAAATCTGCAGCATATGAATTTTGTATAGAGAAAAATAAAATTAAAATTGTTATTCTTAAAAAATTAAGCATGTTTAAATCTTACCTTTTTAATTTGATGATTTTCATTAAGATCAATAACCGCTGAAGAATATTTTGGAGCATGTTTAAACATGTTTTGAGTAATTCTTTGATAAGTCATCATGAAAGTTTCGACTTCTTTCTCATTCATTATCTTAGAGTTTTTTTTAGTTCCACTTTTCATTTTTAGTTTTTTTTCTTGTTTCAATCTCCATCGTTTTAACAATTTAAAATTTTTGGCTTTTAAATATAACAGACTATCTAATTGATCAAAGAGTTTTGAATATTTCAATTTAAGTTGATTATTAACATAACTCCTCCAAATCTTCTTTTTGTCTGCATTTTTTTCTAGAATATTTATTGGTCTATTTAAAGATCTACCACCTTCAGGTTTAGCACCAACACACCAACCTTCCAAAATTAAAATATCTGGTTTCTTTTTTAATTTAAACCAACTATTTTTTTTACACCTATCATCAATTGATTTGTCAAATTTTGGAACGTTAATTGATCTAAATGTACTTTTTTTGACTTTCTTTAAAAGGTTAATCATTAATTGTATATCGTGCGTACCTGGAACCCCTCTTGTAAGTAACAAGGGATGTCTATTTTTTGACAATAGAATTCTTTCTTTTCTAGTTTTATAAAAATCATCTATAGAAATTTTGAAAACTTGTAATTTAAAATACTTGATAAGTACTAATCTTAATAAAGTTGAAATTGTTGTTTTTCCAGTACCTTGACCTCCTGCAAGACCCACCAGCAAAGTTTTTTTATTTTTCCTTTTTTTGTTAATCCAAAAACATAAAGGAATTATATGGGATTTTATCATTTGATCTTTGTTTTTAAACTTTTCTTTTTTTGTTTCTTGTGACTGTATATATTTTACACAATCTTTTCTTACTTTTTCGAAACACTCTTTATAATTTTGCATATTATTTTTTTTGGTCTAATGGATGGTTCTCACCATTATTGACTGGAACATCTTTTAAAGCAAAAGTATCTATGTCGTCAATACATGCGATATTTATTCCGTAAATTTTTGGATTAATTCTTGGTCTATTGTGAGTATGAATACCACATATAGAACAGAAATAGTGTTTAGCAACTTTTGTATTATACTGATAAAGCTTTAACATTTTTTCACCTTTAATTAATTTAAAGTCGTTCTCTCCTATTACGCCAATTATGTATCCTTTTCTTTTACATAAAGAGCAATTACATCTCATGAATTTTTCAATACCTGTTTCAGGTATCTTTACTTCAGCTTCAACTTCACCACAGTGACACTTTAATTTTTTTATCATTTTTCTATTTTATCCATTTTATGATTTTTGCCATCATTTACTCTTACATTAAGTTCAAATAATTCTTTAGTCGACATATCTTCCAAACACCCAACGTTTACTCCATATGTATTTGGATCACTCCTTCTTAAATTATGAGTGTTTATTCCGCAAACAGAACAAAAAAAGTGCTTTGCAGCTTTTGTATTGAATTGGTAAAATTTAATTTTTCCTGCACCCTTAATTATTTCTAAATTTTTCTTATCCACTATTGTTGTTATGGAGCCTTTTCTTTTACAAATAGAACAGTTGCATCTGTAATAATCATTTGATTTTTCTTTTAATTTTATTTTTATTTCTATCTCTCCACAGTGGCACGTTAATTTTTTCATCTCTTTTTAGTCTATCCCTTGTAAAAGTTATCCACAACGTATCAAAATGTAGTTTCAGTGTTCTCGTTTTGATTCACTTTTGATTCAATTTCAGACTCAAAATACAACCTATTTGACTATATCGATTTATTAGGTTATTAATTACAAAAGAACAAAATAAGAACATTTATGAAGCTAACTATACCCTATTATTTACACAAAGCTGGAGCAGGTTTTCCTTCGCCAGCTACAGACTACATTGAGGAAGACATAGATCTAAATGTTCACCTCATAAAGAATGTTCCTGCAACATTTATAATTAGGGTGCAGGGAAAATCTATGGTCAATGCTGGAATTTATGATGGAGATCTATTAGTTGTAGACAAAAGCCTAAAGCCTAAAAACTTTTCTACTGTTATAGCGAATGTTCACGACGAACTTGTTGTTAAAAGTTTTGTCAAAGAAAAAGATAAACAATTTCTAACCTCTGGATCTAAAAAATTTGAGGATAGAATTTTAATAAATGAAGAAGCAGATGTTTTTGTTTGGGGGGTCGTAACTTATGTCATCCACTCTGTATACTAAAAAAATTGCATTGATAGATTGTAATTCTTTCTATGTTTCTTGTGAAAGATTATTCAACCCAAAAATAAGAAGGCTACCTGTGGTAGTTCTTTCTAATAACGACGGGTGTATAATATCAAGATCTAACGAAGCTAAAGCCCTGGGGATTAAAATGGGAGAGCCTTATTTTAAAGCAAGAAATATTATTATAAAAAATAATGTTCAGGTATTTTCTTCAAACTATTCTCTATATGGGGACATATCACGAAGAGTAATGCGAACACTAAAAAGATTTAACTCAAAAATAGAAGTTTATTCTATTGATGAAGCTTTTTTAGATTTATCTAATTTTTCGGACAAAGACGTAAAGGATGTTGGTAAAGAAATTAGAAACACTGTTTTACAGTGGACTGGTATACCAACTAGTATCGGAATAGCTGAGACTAAAACTTTAAGCAAGGTTGCAAATCATATAGCAAAAAAACAAAAGTCGGGTGTTGTAAGCTTGGTCAATATTAAGGACTTAGACCCAATACTAGAAAAAGTTGAAGTAAGAGATATATGGGGAGTTGGAAAACAACTATCAAAGTTTTATATCAAAAATGGAATTTATAATGCAAAACAATTAAAGAATGCTTCAAATACTTGGATTAAAAAAACAAAAAACGTTCTTAGTTCAAGAACTGCTATGGAGCTTAGAGGTGTTCCTTGTATTGAAATTGAAACTAAACAAGCAAAAAGAAAAAGTTGTTGTGTATCGAGATCATTTGGAAAGAAAGTAGAAAAACTCAGAGAACTGAAAGAGTCTGTAACAAGCTACTGTTTAAATGCAGCAGAAAAAATTAGATCCGAGTCACTAGTCTCTAAGTCTATCACAGTTTTTATAAGAACAAGTCCTTTTCAAAATAAAGGTATATTCTATTCAAATTCAAAGACAATCGATTTTCCTATTGCCACAAATAATAGTATTGAAATAGTTAAAAACGCTCTTACAGGTCTTGATCTAATATACAAAGATGGATTCAAGTATCAAAAAGCTGGTATAATTTTGTCAGGTTTATCCGACTCTGAAAAAGGAAATAGTTTGTTTAAGTCTACAAAAGACGAGAAGATCAAAAATTTAATGCAATCTATTGATAGTACTAACTACAGGTATGGAAGATCAACAATTAGCTTGGCAAGTGCAGGGATAAATAAAAAATGGAGTATGAGAAGACAATATTCCTCAAAAATCGATACTGCAGATTTTTATTCTTTGCCTAAAATACTAGCAAACTAGTGCGGACGTACATCCCCAATGTTAGAGAGTGAAGCATCGAATTCTTTAATGTTTTCTCTATTGGATAAATTGAAAATGATAAATAAAAACAAAACAAGAAGAAGTAAAGGAAAGATAGTAATTAAGGAAATATTTTTATTTATGATGGCAAAATAAATTACAAAAAATAAAATTGATCTTATAGTAACATTAAGCTTAAAAACAGAGATAATAGATAAACTATGTTTAACTAGATTTAAAAAACTCATTTTCGATGGCCCAAAATAACGTTTGCCTCTAGTTGATTTAATAGATCCAAAACTCTTTTCAATTTTAACAAGCGATCCAGAAAAACTATTCCAGGAAGATTTTTCTATGATAAACTTTTTAACCACTGATTTAGGTAAACAGGTGAAATTTCCAAATTTGATATTTTTTCCAGTAAAGAAATATGTCAAAAATTTATGGATTACATAAAAAAAGGTAAAAACTGATCCTTCAGATCTTTTTATTCTTTCACCAACTATAGCTTTTTCAAAGTAATAATCTGTGCTTTCAATAAATTTAGTAATTTCATCAGGTCTGTCCTCCCCGTCACCATCCATTGGAATTACATAGTCAAAATCCTCTTTATCATAAATATATTTCAAACCAGTCGCAATTGATCTAGCATGACCAACATTTTTTAATAAACTGATAACTTCAACTTTGATTTCCTCAGTAGAGTATTTTTTATCGTCATATTTCTCAGTTGAACCATCATTAATTATAAAAATTGAGAACTTACAATTAATGTTTTTTACCTTCAAATTTATATCTTCAACAAGTTTTTCAAGAGACTGCCAATCGTTATAAACTGGAATTAAGATTATTATTTTTTTCATCTATAACCTACGCAAACTTTTTTAGTACAAATATAGACATTTAGTAAATCAACATTTTTTTGGTTTATTTCACCAAGCCAGACAGGCCTTCCTTCCATGTGGTAAGATATATTGCCTGCATGCCACTCATCTCCTAAAACTACATTAATTGACTCCGTAAAATCTTTTTGCCAAACTTGAAGAACTTTATCAGCTTCAACCTTTCCCCTATAGTCAGTTCTTTTATCTTCATAAATGAGTGAGACCAGACCATATGTAATTGGAGATAATAAAAACAAAATTAAAAATGGTTTAAAAAATTCTTTAAACGTTTGTTCGTCATCTTTAATATCAAACATACTTAAAATAAGAACACCGAAAAAAAGATAAAAAGGTGTCATCCACATTGTTCTTATTTTTGAGCCAGTTACTACTGAAGTTACAAACATTAAAACTATTGGAAGAAAGTTTATGAGTAAAATAAAATATTTTTTTTTATCTTTTAAATCTAATCTTATTTTTATTTTTTTAATTATAAAATAACAAAGAACAAAAAAAGGAATTAATATTCCAATTTGTTTTATCAAAAATATAATTGGAAACTTGAGGTGATTTAAAAAACTATAATCTACTTGTCCTGCTCTATTAAAAGCATATTTAATTGTTATAAAATCATTTTGAAAAAGCCAAATTAAGTGAGGGACTAATAAAACAAAAAATATTTCAATTGGTAAATAATGTTTAAAATCTATTTTCCTAGTTTTTGTTATGAAAAACTCATAGGCAAAAATCATTACTACTGATAAAAGTAAGTAAGCAAACAAATACTTTGTTAAGAAACCAATTGCAGCTGTAACACCTAACAAAATTAGTATTACAGTATTTGTGTCTTTCTTCATGTATAATTTCCATGAAAGGTAAACCGTAAGAGCCCAAAAAGGTAATTGGCAAACGTTTACGTTAAATTCTGGCGTAGTAAAATTGTAAAAGTATATTCCCTCTAGAATTAAAACAGAAAAAAAACTTAGAGTTTTATTTTGAAAAAATTCATTTGAAAATACCCATACAATATAGAAAGCTAGTATTACAAAAATTTGACTTAAAAAATAATATGCAATGTCATTGCTTCCAAAGAAAAAATAAAAAAATTCAACGAAGAAAGCACTCACTGGTGGATGCTTGTTATATCCCCAATCTAAATTACTACCCCAGGCTAATGCTTCTATTGTATCTAATGGTAAATTATTATTTGTTATTGAGGGAATCAAAGTCCAAACAAATAAATGTGCAATTAAAAAAAGATAGAATAAATTACTTATGTTCTTTTTTTTAAACATATATCTATATATTTATACAATTAATGGTTTCTTGACACCATTTAATTGCTGAATATACTGCGAGCGCTTTAGAAATTAAAATGGTTAAAATTTCAAAAAACTACGTTCCAAAAGAATCAGAAAAATATATGTGTGAGAAACATAAGCTGTTTTTTAAAAACAAATTATCGGAGTGGAAGAAAGATCTTATAAGATCAAATAACGAAGCTCTATATAATAGCTCAATGGATGACAATAGCACATCAGCAGACATTGTAGATCAAGCAAGTTCATACACTGACAAAAATGTTGAGATGAGAGCTATAAATAGACAGATAAAACTTATATCTAAAATCGATGCTGCGCTAAGAAGAATTAAAGATGGAACATATGGTTTCTGTGAAGATACAGGTGAACCAATTGGAATTAAGAGATTAATTGCTCGTCCTGTAGCAACATTAAGTATTTCTGCTCAAGAAAAACATGAAAAAGAGGAAAAAGTTTACGCAAGTGATGTTTAAGGGGAGGGTATTTTTTCTCCTTTATTCATAAAATCGTAACCTTTGATAACCGCTGCTCTTCCTGCAATATCATTATACCATCTAGTCAAATTTTTGTATTTCTTTAAACCGATATCATGCCAGTCATGCCTAGCAATCCATGGCCATGTAGCTATGTCAGCAATTGTGTACTCTTCACCTGCTAAAAATTTTGATTGTGATAATCTTAGATCTAAATCGTTATAGATTGCCTTTGAAATTTTAAAATATCTATCTTCCCCAAATTTACTTTTTCCAGGATTATAATGATGAAACTGGTGATGTTGACCTAACATTGGTCCAACATATCCCATCTGGGCCATTAACCATTGATTGATTTGGTCTCTATTTTTTTCGTCATAAAACTTACCACTTTTATTACCTAGGTAGATCAAGATTGCACCAGACTCAAAAATTGTTTTATCGTTATCATGATCTTTAATTACAGGGATCTTATTAAATGGGCTTATCTTTTTAAACTCAAGGTTAAATTGTTCATTTTTAAACAGATTAACCTTCGTAACTTTGTAATCGTATTGAATTTCCTCAAGCATAATTGAGATCTTTTTTCCATTAGGCGTATCTGCTGTAAAAAGCTCAATCACTTTTAACGCCAAGTCTGTTTTTTATAGCTTTTGAAGATGTTGTAAACTCAAAACGATATTTCTCATTTGGCCTAGCTAATTTGAAACATGCCCTTGCTGCTAAAGCCCCTTCGTGGAAACCTGATAAAATTAGTTTTAATTTCCCTGGATAGTTACAAATATCACCAACAGCATAAATTCCTTTTTGGTTTGTCTCGAATTTTTCAGTATCAACTTCAACTGTTTTTTTATCAATATTCAGCCCCCAATTTGCGATTGGCCCCAACTGCATAATAAGCCCAAAGAAACCTAGCACATAGTCTGTTTTTAAATTTTTAATATTTTTATCATCATCTTCAATATCTATACTTTCAATATTACTTGAACCATTAATTTTTTTTAATTGAAACTTGGTAAAAAGATTTATTTTCTTAGATTTTGTTAATTCATGAACTTTATCAACAGTTGCCTGAACGCCTCTAAATTCATCCCTTCTATGTATCAGATTAACATTACAATTATTTGACAATTCAACAGCCCAATCTAAAGCGCTATCCCCACCACCAAAAATTGAAACTGTTTTGTCTTTAAAAATATTTTTATCCTTTATTGAATATAAAATTGATTTATTTTCAAATTTTTCATGTCCTTCAACTGAAAATTTTCTTGGTTCAAATGATCCAACTCCACCCGCAATTATGACATTTGGTGTAGTAAACGAAGTTCCTTTATTTGTCTTAACAATCCACTTGTCACCATCTTTTTTTACTTCATCAACTCTTTCAGATAAATGAAATTTAATATCAAATGGTTTTAGTTGATTAATTAAATTATTAGTAAGCTCTTCACCTGTACATTCTGGTACTGCTGGAATATCGTAAATTGGTTTGTCAGGGTAAAGTTCTATACATTGTCCGCCTATTTTATCTAAGTTATCAACGATCTCACAATCTAAACCAATTAATTTTAATTGGTGTGCAGTAAAAAGACCAGTTGGTCCAGCTCCAATAATTAACGCATCTGTTTTTATCATTAAGTTTGTTTTTCTGGCATGTCTACTACTAAACCATCTAAATCATCTGAAACAATTATTTGACAGCTTAGTCTGCTATTTTTTTTTGGCTCATAAGCTTGGTCTAACATATCGTCTTCACCTTCATTTTTTTTGTTAATCTTATCAAACCAATCTTCTTTGACATAAACATGGCAAGTTGCACAAGCCATGCTTCCTCCACAATCTGCATCAATTCCAGGTATATCATTTTGAACGGCACCTTCCATAACGGTTAGTCCGTTTTGAACGTCTACTGTATGGTTCGTTCCATTATGTTCTATGTAAGTAATTTTTGCCATTAAATTTATATAAGCACAAAAAAAAATAGGGCAAGTGGTTAAACTCGCCCTATTTTAAAATTAAGATAATTCTAATTATCTAGCTCTCGCTGGTGTACTTGAAACTGCAGCTGCCCAAATAACTAGACCGAATGCGATCTTGTTAATAAAGTCAGCTAAGTTGTAAATGATGTTCAATGAAGCTGCATCAATTCCACCTGTTAGGTATCCAAAAATGTAACCTAATGGGTAAATTGCCCAACCGATTGTCACGATCATTCTCATTGCACCGAAAGCTGTAACAAGTGCTTTGTTACCACTCTTAGATGCTGCTTTACCAGCTTCACCTGAGAATACTTCATATAAGATGTAGATCCATCCAGCCATACCGATTACGAAACCAAGTGTAGCGTTGATGTAACCTGCTTCTCCTAAGTATCCACCTACTAGCATTACTACTGATCCGATTAGTAATCTCCAGAAAATTCCTGAAGGTACTTTTCTTATCGCTGCTAATATTAGATAAAACTCAATCATTTGTAACGGTACTGTAATTAACCAGTCAATGTATCTGTACACTGTTGGTGAGTCACCTGTAATGATCCATACTTCTCTCATGTACATGTAGTGAACAAATGCAACACCTGTTACTAGACCTGCAACTGTTATAGATGTTTTCCAACCACCAGCTACTGAACCTCTTTCCATGAAGAAAAAGACAGTTGCTGCAGCCATACCCATAGAAATCAACCAAAATGATATTCCTACAAGGTCATCCGTAGCTAACAGAACAGTGTCTGCTGCGTTTGCCGTACCAGCGAAGCCCACTAGAGCTAATGCTGCTAATGCAAACAGTTTTAGTTTATTCATAAAAAACTCCCTCTTTAGTTAGTTTTTTGTTAGTTTAAATTTAAACTACGGTCTAAATACAATTTAGACCAAAGTTGGGGTCCTAATATCAAATATAAAGAGTTATTAGAAGAGTTTTTTAGGACTAATTTAGGTTGATTTTACTCGCTTTTTGAAATTAAATGCAACTAACACGTAGAAAAAGCCTTGAATAACAGTATTTTGAGTCAATTATTATGAGTAAGAAATTTGAGCAAATTTACAACCAATCTTTAACGAAACCGGAAGAATTTTGGAGGGAAATATCAGAGGATATATTCTGGTTTAAAAAACCAACTAAGATTTTAAATAAAACTAATCCCCCATTCTACAAATGGTTTGAGGATGGAACTACAAACACATGCTACAATGCTTTAGATTTCCATATTGATAACGGTTTAGGAGAAAAAACTGCACTAATTTACGATAGTCCAATTACAGGTAATAAAGCAAAGTTCACTTATAATGAATTAAGGTCAAAAGTTTCAAAGTTTGCAGGAGCTTTAAAAAATCAAGGACTTCAAAAAGGTGATAGAGCTATCATCTATATGCCTATGGTGCCTGAAGCAGTTGTTGCTATGTTAGCCTGTGGCAGAATTGGGGTTATACACTCAGTTGTTTTTGGGGGATTTGCTTCTAATGAGCTAGCAAGTCGTATAGACGACAGCAAAGCAAAAATATTAATAACCGCGTCTTGTGGTTTTGAACCTGGACGAACAGTAGAATATAGACCGCTCGTAGATGGGGCCCTAAAACTTGCCAAACATTCGATTGAAAAAGTCATATTCTTTCAGAGAAAAGGCCATGAAATAAAACTGAACGCGCCAAAAGAAATTAGTTGGGATGAATCTTTGTCAAACGCAAAAGATACAGATTGTGTGGAAATGAATTCAAATGAATATGCATATATTCTTTATACTTCAGGTACCACAGGTGTGCCCAAAGGAATTGTAAGAGATATTGGGGGCCACATAGTGGCTCTCAAATGGACAATGAAAAATATTTATAACATAGATGAAGGTGACGTTTGGTGGTCTGCAAGTGATATTGGTTGGATCGTTGGTCACTCCTATATTGTTTATGCACCTTTATTTAAAGGTTGTACAACTGTTTTATTTGAAGGTAAGCCAGTGGGTACTCCTGACGCTGGTGCATTCTGGAAAATAATTTCAGACTATAAGATTAAATCTTTATTTACTGCACCTACTGCGTTTAGAGCTATTAAAAAAGAGGATCCAGAGGGAAAATTTTTTTCAAAATATGATTTAAGTTCTTTCGAGTCATTATTTTTAGCTGGAGAAAGAGCTGACCCTGATACAATTAAATGGGCTGAAAATTTACTTAAGGTTCCAGTCATTGATCATTGGTGGCAGACAGAAACAAGTTGGGCAATAAGCTCTAATTGCACTGGAATAGAAATGATGAAAACAAAATATGGCTCTGCATGTAAAGCTGTTCCAGGGTACGATGTAAAGATAATTAAACCAGACCAAACTATCGCAAAAGCAAATGAGATGGGTGACATAGTAGTTAAGCTACCTCTGCCCCCGGGAACTTTTCCTACTTTATGGAATGCTGATAAAAGATACAAAGAAAATTACATGTCAAACTATGATGGATTTTACCAAACATACGATGCTGGGCACATTGATGAAGATGGCTACATTTGGATCATGTCAAGAACAGATGATATAATTAATGTTGCTGGCCATAGACTTTCAACGGGTGCGATTGAGGAAGTTTTGTCAGAGCATAAATCTGTCGCAGAGTGTGCAGTAATTGGAATTGCTGATAAACTCAAAGGTCAATTACCTATTGGGTTACTAACTTTAAAATCTGGTGTAAGTCAAGACAATGATAGTATCTCAAAAGAATGTATTCAGATGGTGCGAAATAAAATTGGTCCCGTTGCAGCTTTTAAAATTGCTATAATTGTAAAGAGACTTCCAAAAACAAGATCGGGAAAAATTTTAAGAGGAACTGTTAGAAAAATTGCTGATAAAGAAGATTACAAAATGCCTGCAACTATAGATGATCCAGCGATTTTAGATGAAATAAAAGAAGATCTTATAAAAAATAATATCTTAAAGAGTTTGTAATTATATACTTTATGAAAATTAACCTACTTATCACAGGTGGTTTAGGTTACATAGGATCTTTCACTGCCAAGAATATTTTTAACAGAAATAAAAAAAAAGCTTATGTAATAGATGACTTATCAAGGGGTAATAATTTTGCAAAAAAATATTCAAATTACAAAATACTAAATGTCTCTGAGAGAAAAACTCAAAAACTTATACAAGATAAAAAAATTAACACTATTTTACATCTTGCGGCACTTACATGCGTAAGAGAAAGTATAAATAATAAAAAAAAATATTATAAAAACTTCAAATTTCAGTTGAAATTTATCAAGTTACTAAAGAAAACAAGTATTAAATACTTTATTTTTTCAAGCTCTTTATCAGTATTTGAAGGAAATAAATTAAAAAAAAATTTGTCACCATATTCAAATTATAAATTAAAATTAGAAAGATTTTTAAAAAAAATCTCCTCAAAAAACTTTAAAGTAATTATATTGAGATATCCCAATATAATAGGATCAGATCCATCTGGTAAATTAGGTGAAAAAAATAATTTTATAAGTCGTATTGTCCCTTTTTTTTACAAAAATATTCTAAAAAAGAAAAAAAATTTATTATTTTATGACTTTAGGAAAAAAGTCTATCCCCGAAGAAGTTATATGCACGTTAATGATGTTTCTAATATAAATATAGCTGTTATAAATAATTATAAAAAGTTTAAGAAAAATTTCTATATATTTAATTTATCAAATAAGAAACAATATTCAAATTTTCAAGTTTTAGAGGCACTCTCAAAAATAATGAAAATTAAACCAAAGTATGAAATTAAACAGATAAACAAAAAGGAGAGTATTACTCAAATTATTAAATCAGGAGATGATATATCTAAATTTATAAATTATAAACCTAAGTATTTAGATTTAAAAAAAATTTTGAAAACAAATATAAGATGGTTCAAAAAAATATTTTAGCATCCATATTGATAGCTAACTATAATAGTTCACAATATATTAAACAATGTATTGAGTCTCTAAATTCACAAACTTATAAAAATTTAGAGATAATTTTTTTTGATGATAATTCATCAGATAACTCTCTGGATATCATTAAACAATTCACAAATGTCAAGATTATTGAAAATAAAATTCAAACTAAATTTGGTTCATTGAACCAATTAAACGCTTTTAAAGAAGCAATCAAAATTAGTAAAGGAGAGTTAATTTTTTTGTTAGACAGTGATGATTATTTTAATAAAGAAAAAATTGAAAAAATAGTTGATTACTTTGAGAATAATAAAAAAGCAAAAATAGTTTTTGACTATCCGCTAATCGTTGAGAATAACAATGTTTTTTCAGATAAAACAAAAAACAAAATTTTCAAAACATATTGGCCATATATTCATCCCACTAGTTGTATTTCAATAAGAAAAGATTGCTTTAATGAGTTATTAAAAATGGTTTCCTACAAAGAATTTACTGATGTTTGGTTAGATTTAAGAATTTGTTTATTTTCTAAATATATTCTAAAAGACTTTCAAATAATAAATGAAAATTTAACTTTTTATAGAAAAACTGTTTCTAATGTGTCTTCGAGATTTAATAAGTTTTCTAAAAATTGGTGGAAAAGGAGGATGCAAGCACATCAATTTTTTCAAAAATTTTCTAAAGACAACGAATTAGATTTTAATAAAAATTTCGACTTTCTTCTCACCAAAACAATATGTAAGTTTTTATAACAATGAAAAG